>NZ_JADEYH010000013.1 GCF_017114865.1 Streptomyces verrucosisporus
CGGAGTTCGTTCGCGGCTCACCTTCCTCCACGACACGCCGGAGGTGTACGCCATGATGCGGTCATGCATCCCGCCTCCGAGGATCCCGGCCCGCTCCCCGAGCCAAGGTCCGTGCGCAGCCCCGCCCGTGGGCGGCCTTCGCCCGCGCCCTGCGGGAAGTGCCCGACGTGCTACGGGCCGGGCCGGGGGGCGCGGGCCGGTCGTATCGTCCTATGCTGCGCCCAGTCATGGCGGTGCGGTCGTCCGGAAGCGGGTTCACGCAGTCCGAGCGCCGGGGTCCGCCGGTTCCCCGAAGGTTCTGAGCGACACCAAGGAGACTTCCAGTGCTCTCACGGGATGAGGCCATCGACTCCGCCCGCCGGTTCCTCCACGAGGCTTTCCCCGAAGGGGAGTTCACGATCGTCGTGCAGGACGGGCTGACGCAGGAGCATCCGGTGGCGTGGGCGGTGCGGTTCGACTCGCAGGAGCACATCGACACCGGGAACATGGCGCTGGCGCCCTTCGTCCGCGTGGTGGTCGTGCCCAAGGACGGCAGCGGGCCGCACTTCCCCCCGACCCACCAGCCGCTGGGCGAGTACCTGGGCGAGCTGGCCAGGGACGCCTACACCACCGGCGCCTGACCGCCGGGCACCCGGCGCCGGGACGCGTGTGTGGGCCGCCCGCGCGCGGCGGGCGGCCCACAGTGGGTCGGTCGGGGAGCGGTGTGGCGGGGTCAGGCCGAGACGGTCTGGAACTCCCGCAGGAACGCCTGGTTGAACGCCTTGAGGTCGTCCGGCTTGCGGCTGCTGACCAGGGTGTTCGGGCCTTCGGTGCAGACGGAGACCTGCTCGTCGACCCAGTTGGCGCCGGCGTTGCGCAGATCCGTCTCCAGGCTCGGCCAGGAGGTGATCTTCCTGCCGCGCACCACGTCCGCCTCGATCAGCGTCCACGGGCCGTGGCAGATGACCGCCACCGGCTTGCCGGTCTGGAAGAACTCCCGGACGAAGGAGACGGCGCCCTCGTCCGTCCTCAGGAAGTCGGGGTTGGCTACGCCGCCGGGCAGCACCAGCCCGTCGTAGTCCTCGACCGCGGCCTGGCCGACCTGCTTGTCCACCTCGAAGGTGTCGGCCTTGTCGAGGTGGTTGAACGCCTGGATCCCCCCGCCGGTGGTGGACAGCAGGCTCGGGGTGCCCCCGGCGTCGATCACGGCCTGCCACGGTTCGGTCAGCTCTACCTGCTCCACACCCTCGGGGGCGACGAGAAAGGCGACCTTCACTTCTGCCACGTCCTTTCGGCAGCTCGGGTCCTCGGTACATGCTGCGTACTCCCCCGTACCTTGGTACGGGTTTCCACCGGGAGCGGTCCTATGCCGCTTTACGTGTCTTTCCGGGCGGAACGGTCGCGCGTCGCGGCACCGCGGGCATCTCCCGTCCCGTCCGCCCCGTCCGCCTCCCCCGTACACGGAGCGGCCCGCCGGAGCGGTTGCTCCGGCGGGCCGCTCTGTCACCGGTGGGTCATCGGTGGCCCCGGTGACTTCTGTGGCTTCTGTGGCTCATTGGCACGGTTTCGCCCGTGTGACCGCGGGTGTCACCTGGTGCGGTAGGCGTCGACGATCGTCTGGGAAAGGGTGTTGCCCTTGGTGTCCTTCACGTTCGCCCTGAAGGAGACCGTGCCGTTCCTGCCGGGGTTCCTGAAGACGAGATTCCCCTTCTTGACGGAGGTCTTCCTCCAGCTCCTGCCGCCGTCGAAGGAGACGTGGACGGTCAGCGACCTCAGGTTCCCGCCGGCGGCCGATCCCTGGACGGTGACCGGTACCCGCATGACGGCCCTGGCCCCGGCCGTGCCGTCCAGGGCCAGCTCCGGCGCGAAACGCACGGCCGTCGCCGGCAGGCGGGTCTCCTGGGAGGTGCGGGCCGAGGTGAAGGTGTGGGTGGCGCTCACCCTGGTGCTCAGCCGGGAGGTCTCGGCCCGGCTGAGGGTGGTGACCAGCTTGTACTCCGCCCTGCCCTTGGGGAGGGTGAAGCCGGCGTAGTCGAGGATCTCCTTCTCCTCGGCGTACTTCTTCCCGTTGCGGTACAGGGTCGTCCGCGCCGAGTCGTAGGCGACGTCGCCGTGGTGGCCGGCGCCGTCCGCGAGCGGGTTCAGCGTGCCGTGGAGCTCGTCGCCGTCGCGGAAGATGCCGCCGTACTCGCCCAGGTGGGGCCCGAAGACGGCGTTGTTGAAGGCGCGGTGGTAGGTCCTGCCGGCGGTGAACCTCCGTTCGTCGGCGTAGTAGTCGGCCTCGAAGTCGCCCTTGGGGCCGAGCTGTGTGAAGTACTGCGACCACCGGGTGCCCTCGGCCTTGACGTAGACCGTGGTGGTGCGCGGGAGTCCGCGCTCGGTCCCGAAGAAGGAGCCCACGGCGGAGGGCACGGTGGACAGCATGCCGGTGCGGCCGGGGGCCGAGGTGCCCTGCCGGACCTTCAGCCTGGCCATCCGCGACTTCTCGGTGTGTGTCCTCAGGCCGGTGTAGAAGCCGTCCTCGCGGAGGTGGAAGGTGTTGTACTCGGTGTTCCCGCGGGTCCACACGGCGGCGGCGGTCGAGGTGACCTCGACGTCTCCCGTGCCGCCGACCTGGGCGGTGCGCATACTCCGCCCGTCGCCCGCCGTGCCGCCGTAGAGGCCGACGTAGCCTTCGTCGCCGAGGGTGCCGGTGTACTCGACGGACAGACCGGTCTGCTCCGCCCCGCGGTCGTGCACCGTCATCCTCACCTCCCTGGCCCTGCGGGCGTCGAAGGTGACGGTGGTGTCCCTGGTGAGCCGGACCGCCGGGGCCACGAGCCAGTCGCTGCCCTCGTACTCCTCCTCGGTGCTGCCGGGCAGGGCGATGTCGGTGGACAGGGCGTAGGTGCCCTTGGGGACGCGGACGGTGGTGGTGCCGTCCTCGCCCGTCAGGCTCTTGAAGACATCGGTCCGGTAGCCGACGAGCATGCTGCTCCACAGGGGGGCGGGCCCGCCGTCGCGGCCGGCGGTGCGCACGGTCAGGTCGTAGGACTCCACCTCGCGGTCGACGGCGCCCGCGGTACGGACGATCTGGCCGCCGCCGATCGCGGTGACCGCCACGCTGTAGCCGCCGTTCACACTGCCGCCGAGCCGGGTGTCGGCGGTGACGGCGACCTCGGCCGTACCGCCCGCGGGGACGGTGACCTCGTCGTCGGCCAGGGTGAACATGCCCTTGGGCGCGGCCTTGCCCCGGGGGTCGGTGCCCGTGGCGGTCAGCGAGAGGGTGACGTCCTCGGTGCCCAGGTTGCGGTAGGTGATGTCCCTGGTGACCGGCTTGTCGTCGCCGTGCGGCCACTGGGCGGTGCCGAAGCCGATCGACACCGGCTCGGCGACGATCGTCTGCTTGAGCGCCTTGTTCACATCGGCCCGGCCGGAGCCCTGCTGGAAGGCGGTGTAGCCCTTGCCGGGCTTGGTGGAGGCCGTCAGCGCGCCCTTGATCCGCTCGCCGGTCCAGTCCGGGTGCCGCTGGGCCAGCAGCGCGGCCGCGCCGGCGACGTGCGGGGTGGCCATGGAGGTGCCGGAGATGGAGACGTAGCCGTCGGCGACCGGGTCGCCCTCCTGCTCGACGATGCTGCCCTTGGCGGCCGCGGCGCCGATGTCCACGCCGGGGGCGGTCAGGTCGGGTTTGACCGCGCCGTCCCCGGTGCGCGGACCGGCGGAGGAGAACTCGGCCAGGGCGTCCTGCTTGTCCACGGCGCCGACGGTCAGCGCGGCGTCCGCGCTGCCGGGGCTGGAGATGCTGGAGGCGTAGGGGCCCTCGTTTCCGGCGGCGATGACGAAGAGTGCGCCGCTGTCCTGCGACAGCCGGTTGACGGCGTCCTCCATCGGGTCGATCTCGGGGGTGTCGCCGCCGCCGAGGCTGAGGTTGACCACCTCGGCGCCCTGTGCGACGGCCCACTCCATCCCGGCGATGATCTCGGAGTCGCTGCCGTAGCCGGCGTCGTCGAGGACCTTGGCGTTGAGCAGTTTCGCGCCGGGGGCCACGCCCTTGTAGAGGCCGCCGGACTTCGCTCCGGAGCCGGCCGCGATGGAGGCGACGTGGGTGCCGTGCCCGTAGCGGTCCCCGGTGTCGTCGGACGCGGTGAAGTTCTTCTCCGCGGCTATCCGCCCGGCGAAGTCGGGGTGGGCGGCGTCGATGCCGGTGTCGAGGACGGCGATGGTGACGCCCTCGCCGTCGTAGCCGGCCTTCCATGCCGCCGGGGCGCCGATCTGCGCGGTGCTGGTGTCGAGCGCCGCCCTGCGGACGCCGTCGAGGGAGACGGTGGCGACTCCGGGCGCCGCCGCGAGCTGCCCGGCCGCGGCCGGGCGGGTCAGGGCCTTCCAGGCTTTCGCGGCGCGGTCCCCGGCGACGGCCAGCGCCTCGCCGTTGACCGACCGGAAGGCGGCGCGCACGGTCGGGTCGGCCTCGGCGTGGAGTTCGGCCCTGGCCGCGGGCTTCGCGCCGCGGTAGGTGACGATGACCGGTACGTCGGTGCCGGTCCTGTCCCGGTACTGCTCGCGGCTGAGTTCGGTGACGTCGAACAGCCGCCTGTCGAGCCTGCGTTCGGCGATGAGCCGGGTGACGTCCTGCGGGATCACATAGGTGTGGTCCCCGGTGCGGACGATCCGGACGGGTACGTCCTCACGTCCTTCGGCGTGGACCACCGAGGTGACCCTGCCGTGCCGGTCCAGCACGACCCTGTCGCCGGTGACGAGGGTGACGGAGCGCCGGCCGCGCCCGGTCCGGTCGGTTCCCCGCGACGGACCGGCCTGTAACGGCCCCGTTCCCGGCCCTGTCCTCGGTGCGGTCTTCGGTGCGGTCTTCGGTGCGGCGTCCGGGCCGGTCCTCGGGGCGGCGGACGATGCGGTGGTCAGCCCCATCGTCAGCGCGACGGCCACGGCGGTGGCTATCGCGGCGGCGCCCGCTCTCTTCCGTTGTGTCAATTCTCCCCCTGGTGAGGTCATCACCGTGCGCGGGGGACCCCTGCGGCCCCCTGCGCGATCAGTCTGCGGGAGGCCGTGACGCCCGCACCATACGGCCTCGTATGGGACAGGTGTTCTGGGTGTGACGCCCGTCGGACCCCTTCTGTGCGGGGTCGTCCCACCGGGCTCACCGGCTCTCGCGGGAGGAAGGACGCTTCCGGCGCCCTGCTGGTTCACCTCCGCGCCGCTCCTCCCGCCATCCCGCCGCTCCTCCCGGCGGCCCCGCCTTCCGGGCGGTCCACGCGCTCGGTGGTGAGCCGCCCGTTCCGGACGGTGGCCACGCGGGTCGCACGGCGGGCGATGGCGCTGTCGTGGGTGACGAGAACGAACGTCAGACCGTGTGTCCTCCACCGGCCTTCGAGCACCTCCATCACCTCGTCGCGCATCGACTCGTCGAGGTTTCCGGTGGGTTCGTCGGCGAGCAGTACGTCCGGCTGCTTGACCAGGGCGCGGGCGATGGCGACTCGCTGCTGCTGGCCGCCGGACATCTCGCCCGGGAGATGTCCGAGCCGCTCGCCGAGTCCGACGGATTCCAGCGCCTCAGCGGCACGCCGGCGCCGTGCGGCCGCCTTGACCCCCAGGGGGACGAGCGCGGTCTCGACGTTCTCCCGGGCGGTGAGGGTGGGGATGAGGTTGAAGCCCTGGAACACGAACCCGATGCGCTCCGCACGCAGCCGTGTCAGCTTCGACTCGCCGAGCCGGGCGAGGTCCGTGCCGTCGAGTTCGACGCTGCCGGAGGTGGGCCGGTCCAGCCCGCCGAGCATCTGCAGGAACGTGGACTTGCCGCCCCCGGTGGGGCCCTGGACGACGAGCCGCTCGCCGTCCTCCACGGTCAGGTCGACGCCGTCGAGGGCGTGGACGCTCTTCTCTCCGCGCGCGTAGCGCTTGGTGACGCCGGTCAGTCGGTACATGGCTGCTCTCCTGGGTGGTGGGGGAAGGGGCGGTGCCGCGTCCCGGGGGGACCGGACGCGGCACCGGGCCTGGACGGCCCGCGCGGGGCTGCGCGGGCCCGCGCGGTTCGCGCTGCTCGGGTGGTTCGCGCTGTTCGCGCTGTCCGTTCCGGCCGGCGACGTCTCGTGGCCTTCAGGCGACGCGCCGCAGTGCTTCGGCGGGGCGCAGCCGGGCGGCTCGCCAGGCGCCGAAGGCTCCCGCGACGAGGCCGCCCGCGACGGCCAGCGCGACCGCCGACGCGATGACACGGAGGTCGACGGGGGCGGTGAGCGCGATCTCCAGGGCCCGTTCCCCCTCCTGCTCCAGGAGGCGCCCGGCCCCGCGCGCCGGGCCGGGACCTGCGGTCGCCGTACCGGGGGCCGCTCCCAGCGACGCGGTCAGCGTCGGGCCGGCGACGGTCACCGCGTACGCGACCGCGCACCCGAGGGCGATGCCCAGCCCACCGCCGAGCAGCCCGTTGGCCAGGGACTCCCCCATCACCTGGCGGGTGACCCGGCCGCTGCGCCAGCCCAGCGCCTTGAGGGTGCCGAACTCGCGCACCCGGCGGCCGACAGCCGAGGAGGTGAGCAGCCCGGCGACGAGGAAGGCGGCGGCCAGCACGGCGTAGGAGAGCCATCTGCCGACGCCCTCGGCGAGGTCCGCGGCCGTGCCCAGGGAGCCGGAGACCGTCTTGGCCAGGTCCGCCGAAGTGGTGACGGTGGTGCCCGGGACCTCCTTCAGCACGGCCGACTCC
The DNA here is from genome assembly GCF_017114865.1 of Streptomyces verrucosisporus. Taxonomy (GTDB): domain Bacteria; phylum Actinomycetota; class Actinomycetes; order Streptomycetales; family Streptomycetaceae; genus Streptomyces; species Streptomyces fenghuangensis. The sequence goes on from NZ_JADEYH010000013.1 coordinate 6,668, forward strand.
ACGTCCTCGATCCGCTGGGAGTCGGTGGCCCGGACGTAGACGGTGGTGATCGCGTCCCCGGCGTCGGCGAGTTCCTGCGCGCGCTCCAGGGGGATGTAGACCTGGGCAGCGGGCTGCCCGCTGTCGGCGGTGGCGATGCCGACGACCTCGAAGCCGGTTCCGGTGATGTCGAGGATGTCTCCGACGGCGATGTCCTCGCTCCGCGCGTGCGCGCTGTCCACGACGGCTACGTCGGCGCCGGTCTCGTCCTCCTGGAAACCGCGTCCGTCGGTGATGGCGGAGGATGTCAGCGGGCCCAGGCCCGGGGTGCGGACATCGGTGCCGTAGAGGGTGTAGGTGTCGACCCGGAAGTCGGCTCCGCCGCCCTCGACCCCGCCGGCGGGCTCCCCGGGTCCGCCCCGGCCGCGCGGCTCGCCGGGGGTGAACTCGCCGTCCACCGTGACGGAGTTCAGGCTCAGTCCGCCCACCGCCGCGGCCACGCCGTCCTGCTCCGCGATCGTGCCGACCGTGTCCGCGCCGAGGGTCTGGAAGCCCTGGACGGCCAGGCGCTCGTTGCTCTGCTCCTCCCCGCCCTGTCCGGCGTCGAACCTGAAGCGGGGACGCCGGGAGCGCTCTTCCTCCTCCGGCGGTTGCTGCGCCTTGGTGACGGTCATGTCCGTGCCCAGGCCGTAGAGGGACTCCAGGACCTCGTCCTGGGCACGCTTCATCCCGGTGGAGACGGAGCTGACGACGATGACCAGCGCGATGCCGAGCGCCAGCCCGGAGGCGACGACAAGCGCCGCCTTTCCGCGGCGGCGCAACTCCCGCCGGAGGTAGGTGAGGAACATGCGCGAGAACGTAGAAGCGCCCGCTGACGTTTCGCTGAGGGGCTGATGAGAGGGCCGTGAGAAGCCGCCGGCCGCGCGGAGCCGGCGGGCGGCGGGCGCGGGGAGCGCCGAAGGCGGCGGGCGCGGCGTGTGGGCCGCGTCCGCCGCCTTCGCGGGGACGGGTTCCGGCGGGGCCGGACGAACCGGGGACGGGCGGGGCGCCGGGCCACGGCGGCCGCCGGACCGTCAGAGGGCGGATCCGGCCTTCCAGTCCTCCCAGGACATGTTCCAGCCGTTGAGACCGTTGTCCGGGGTGATCTGCTTGTCGGGCGAGTTCTTGACTATGACGACGTCGCCCAGGAGGGAGTTCTCGAAGAACCAGGCGCCGTCCTGGCCGGGGTCGTCCGCGCCCTGGACGTCGTTCAGCCCGACGCAGCCGTGGCTGGTGTTGACGTTGCCGAAGACCGAGTCGGCGCCCCAGTAGTTGCCGTGGATGAAGGTGCCGGAGGTCGACAGGCGCATGGCGTGCGGCACGTCGGGGATGTCGTACTCGCCCTTGCCGTCGTCGTCGGTGAAGCCGACGGTCGCGCCGTTCATCCGGGTCTCCTTGTACTTCTCGGAGATCACCATCTGGCCGTTGTAGGTCGGGGTCTCGGGCGCGCCGGCGGAGATCTTGAAGGTCTTGACGGTCTTGCCGTCCCGGACGACCTTCATGGTCTTGGTCTTCACGTCGACCGTGCTGACCTGGGAGCGGCCGACGGTGAAGCTGAAGCTCTTGTCCTGGATGCCGGTGACGCCCTCGGCGCCCTCGACGCCGTCGAGGTTGAGGTCGACGGTGACCTTGGAGCCGGCCTTCCAGTAGTCCTCGGGCCGGAAGTCCAGGCGGGTGTCGCTGAACCAGTGGCCCACGACCTCCTGGCCGCCGGTGGTGTTGACCTCGATCGCGGACTGGACGGCCTTCTTGTCGGTGATGCCCTTGTCGAAGTTGAGGGAGACGGGCATGCCGACGCCGACGGTCGAGCCGTCCTCGGGCGTGAAGTAGCCGATGAAGCTGTTGTCGGGCGAGACGGTGGTGAAGGTGGCGTTCTCCAGTACCTTGCGGCCCTCGGGGTCCTCGGCCTCGGCGGAGATCGTGTACCGGGTGGCGCGCTCCAGCTGGCCGTTGGGCTTCCAGCCGCTGCCGTCGGCCGCGAGGGTGCCCTCGACCTCCTGGCCCGTCGCGGCGGCCTTCATGGTCACCGAGGTGAGCTTGCCGCCCTTCACCCCCACCTTGGCCGCGTGGATGCTGGCGTTGTCCGCGCCGTCCTTGGGTGTGATGAGTATTCGGGCGTCGGAGGACTTCTCCGCCGCCGCCTTGTCCACCTGGGCCTGCCCCTTTTCCGGCTTCTTCGCGGAGCCGGCGTCGGACTCGCCGCCGGTACTGCCGCTCTCGCCCCCGCACGCCGACAGTGTGAGCACTCCACTGAGCAGCGCGGCCGCAGCCACGACGCTCCTGCGGCGCTTGCCGTCCCTCATCACACGCTTCTCCATCCGCTTACGAACCTCCGGCTCCCCGTTCCGCGTCCCACGCCGTCCGGTGCGGGCGAAGCGGGACGTCCACCCCACGGCCGCACATACGAGAACGCGAGGGAACTGTGACCCGTTCCACCCAGGGTAAGACTGTGGGGTAAGACACCCTTGAGTCACCAGGGGTTGCACCGGCGGGCGGGAATTCCCCCGCGGTTCCGGATCGTTATCAGCGGACCCGTCCGCCCGTGACTCCCGATCACATCACAGCGCTTTCCTCCTGTCACGGCGCTTATGTGGCAATGTGACCGATTTCGCATGAGGTGGACGGTGGTGGAGAGTGCGGGCGCCGGCCGCCCTTCACGCCGCGCCCCTGTCGTCGTTAGCATCGGTCGCAGCACCGCCGATCCGCTGCACCGAGGGGGCTATTCCGTGCGAGCACACCGTCGACCGCTGGTGACCGCCGCCGTCGCGGGCGGCCTCCTGTGCGGCCTCTGGTTCGTACCGTCCGCGAACGCCACCGGCGACGGCGAGCCGGCCGGGACCACCGCCCCGCGGACACAGGTCCAGACCCAGCTCCGGACCGGTTCCGGGGGCGGTCCCGGGGGCGAGGTGGTGCTCGCCGACACCGGCACCTTCGACAGCACGCCCTACCTCGTCGGCGGTCTCGGCTTCCTCGGCGCGGGCGCCGCCCTGCTGGTCAACGCCCGCGTCCGGGCCGGCCGCGAGGGGCTCACGCCAGCGGCCCGGTGACGGCCTCGGCCGCCGACACCAGCCCTCCCGTGCGGACGAACGCCTCCGCCGCCGCCAACTCCGGCGCCAGATAACGATCTTCCCCCGGGCCCCGCACCCCGGCCTCGCGGGCCGCGGCCACCACCGCCGAGGCGGCGGGCGAGGGGGTCAGCCCGTCCGCCGCGCGCAGTTCGACCGCGCGGGCGGCCGCGCACAGCTCCACGGCCACCACCCGGGTCAGCCCGTCGACGGCGGTGCGCAGCTTGCGGGCGGCCGACCAGCCCATCGAGACGTGGTCCTCCTGCATCGCCGAGGACGGGATCGAGTCCACCGAGGCCGGGACCGCCAGCCGCTTCATCTCGCTCACCAGGGCGGCCTGGGTGTACTGGGCGATCATCAGCCCCGAGTCCACGCCCGCGTCGCCCGCCAGGAAGGGCGGCAGTCCGTGGCTGCGGTTGCGGTCCAGCAGCCGGTCGGTGCGGCGCTCGGCGATGGAGGCCAGATCGGCCGCGGCGATGGCGAGGAAGTCCAGTACGTAGGCGACCGGAGCGCCGTGGAAGTTGCCGTTGGACTCCACCCGCCCCGCCTCGGGGAGCACCACCGGGTTGTCCACCGCCGCGGCCAGTTCCCGCTCGGCGACGGTGCGGGCGTGCGCCAGGGTGTCGCGCCCGGCGCCCGCGACCTGGGGGGCGCAGCGCACCGAGTAGGCGTCCTGGACGCGCGGGGCGTCGTCCTGGTGGTGGCCGGTGAGGCGGGAGCCGGCCAGGACCTTGAGCATGTTGGCGGCGGAGGCGGCCTGGCCGGGGTGCGGGCGGACGGCGTGCAGCTCGGGCGCGAGCACCCGCTCGGTGCCCAGCAGCGCCTCCAGGGTGAGGGCGGCGGTGATGTCGGCGCAGGTCAGCAGCCGGGCGAGGTCGTCGCAGGCCATCACCAGCATGCCGAGCATGCCGTCGGTGCCGTTGAGGAGGGCCAGTCCCTCCTTCTCCCGCAGCTCGACGGGGGCCAGTCCGTGCTCGGCCAGCAGCTCGGCCACCGGCCTCACCCGCCCGTCGGGGCCCTCGGCGTCCCCCTCGCCCATCAGGGCCAGCGCGCAGTGCGACAGCGGCGCCAGGTCGCCGGAGCAGCCGAGCGAGCCGTACTCGTGGACGACGGGGGTGATGCGCGCGTTGAGCAGGTCCGCCATGGCGCGGGCCACCTCGGGCCGTACCCCGGTGCGGCCCGAGGCCAGGGTCTTCAGCCGCAGGAACATCAGCGCCCGCACCACCTCGCGCTCCACGCGCGGTCCCATGCCGGCGGCGTGCGAGCGGACGATGTTGCGCTGGAGCTGCACGCGCAGCCCGGCGGGGATGTGGCGGACGGCAAGGGCGCCGAAGCCGGTGGAGACGCCGTAGACGGGGTCGGGGGACGCGGCCAGGTCGTCGACGACCCGGCGGGCGGCGGCGAGGGCGGCCAGCGCCTCGTCGGACAGTTCGACGCGGGCCAGGCCGCGGGCGACGGCTACGACGTCCTCGGCGGTGGTGCCGGAGGAGCCGATCACCACGCGGTTCTGCATATCCATATTCAGGAACACTAAAGAGTGAATCGAGTTCTGTCACGACCCTGCCGGGACCGCGCCCGGCCGGCACGGGCTCCGCGCCGGCACGCGTACGCCCCCGGGCCCGCGCCCTGAGCCCTCACACGTCCAGGCCGCGCAGCCGGCGGCGGTCGCCCCTGGCCCCGATCCGCCCCTGCTCGGCCTGGTCGGCCAGGCGGACCACGGCGTCCCCGGTGTACTCGGGACCCTCCGCCTCCCCGGCCGCTCCGGTCTCCCCGCCGCCCTCGCGCCCGGCCACCACCGGCTTGTCGGTACGGGCGGCCTTGGCCCGGTACTGGGCGGCGTCGGCGAGGCGGAACAGCCGGCGGGCCGAGCGGACCGGGCCTATCGGATCGCCCGTCGAGGCGACCCCGCAGGCCACCCCCTGCCCCGTCTCCAGCTCCGCCGCCCGGCGGCACACCTCGTCCGCCACCCGGACCACCTCGTCCGCCGGCGGCCCCACCGCCAGCAGGCAGAACTCGTCCCCGCCCAGCCGGGCGGCCAGGGTGTCCGGGAGCATCGCGCCGCACAGGGACAGCACCGAGGCGAAACGTTCCAGCAGCCGGTCGCCCGCCTCGTGGCCCAGCACGTCGTTGACCCCCTTGAGCCCGTTGACGTCGCAGACCAGCAGGCTGACCACCGTCCCGTCCGCGCGGTGCCGCTCCAGCGCCTCGTCCAGCCGCACGTCCACCGCCCGGCGGTTCGCCAGGCCGGTGAGGGGGTCGGTGAAGGCCAGCCGGCGCACCTCCTCCAGCCGCTCGGTCTGGGCGATCCCGGCCGCGATCACCGACGCCAGCGCCTCGGCGAAGTCCGCGTCGGCCCGGTCGAAGACCGGCTGCCCGGTCCCGCGCGCCACGTACAGCTCGCCCCACGCCCGCCCGTCCACCACGACCGGGGCGACCACGCAGCAGCCGCGCCCCCGCCGGCGCAGCGCCGGGGACCGGCCCTCCTGGGGCGCCCCGGGGCCGTACCGGGGGGCCCGGTCCCCGCCGTCGGCCGTCTCCACCCAGGCGCGCGTCCCGGACCCCGGGCCGCCGCCGTGGCGCAGGCCGGTGATCTCGGGGAAGTCGTGGACCGGGTACGTCTCGTCCTCGGGGAATTCCTCCTCGTCCTCGCGCCGCTCGCCGGTGTTGACCAGCACCCGCAGCAGGCCGCGCTCGCGCTCCCAGACGGACAGGGCCGCGAAGGAGCCGCCCAGCGCGGCCCGCGCGCCCTCGGCGGCGGTGCGGGCGACGTCGCGCAGGGTGGGGGCGGCGGCCATCTCCTGCGCCAGCCCCACCACGGTCCTCAGCCGCGCGTCGTCACCCATGCCGTACCCGATCCACACGACCCAGGTTATGGGCCTTCACTCCGGGTCGCCGACCGGCCGGCACCGGCCCGCTCCGGCTCACCGGGCTCGTGCCCGCTCCACCCCGGGTCACTCCCCCGGCCAGCGCGGGGCCCGCTTCTCGTTGAAGGCGGCCACGCCCTCGGCCCGGTCGCCGGAGAACGCCACCGAGCGCCAGGCCGCGTCCTCGACCTCCAGACCGGCGCGCAGGTCCATCCCCCATCCGGTGCGCAGCGCCCGCTTCGCCGCCCGCAGCCCCACCGGGGAGTTGACGGCGATGCGCCGGGCCAGCTCCAGCGCCTCGGCGCGGTCCTCGCCACGGGCCGCGAGGAGGTCGACCAGACCCAGCTCGCGGGCCTGACCGGCCTCCACCCTGCGCGCGGTGAAGATCAGCTCGGCGGCGCGGGCGGCGCCCACCCGGCGCGGCAGGAGCTGGGTGCCGCCGCCGCCGGGGATCACCCCGACCGACACCTCCGGCAGGCCGACCACCGCGGTGGGGTCGGCGACGATCAGGTCGCAGGACAGGGCCAGCTCGAAGCCGCCGCCGAGCGCGAACCCGTGCACGGCCGCGATCGTCGGCATCGGCAGCTCCAGCACCCCGGTGTAAGCGGCACGGGCGTACGGCCGCTGCCGGGACAGGTCGGCGTCGCTGAAGGAGTTGCGCTCCTTCAGATCGGCGCCCACGCAGAACGCCCGCTCATGGGTGGAGGAGAGCACCACGGCGCGCACCCGCCGGTCCGCGGCGAGCGCGGCGCAGGCGTCCCCGATGTTCCGGGCCATCTCGGTGGAGACGGCGTTCATCGCCTTCGGCCGGTCCAGCACCAGCTCGGCGACGTGCCCGTCCGGCTCCCGCCGCACCGCGACCCACTCGCCGAACCGCTCCTCGCCCATGCCCTCGCCCACGCTCACGCCCTCGCTCACGTCGTCCACGCAGCCCTTCCGGTTAACGATCGCTCACTGGTGTACGGGCGCATCATGCCATCCGCCCCGCCCGGCGGGTCAGGGGCGAGCGGCGGGGCGGCGGCCGGAAACCGGGGTGAGGCGGTCAGGAACCGGGGGTGCGGCGGGTCAGCAGCCAGGGCTCGATGACGCCGAGGCCGCGCACCGGGCGCTGGTAGAGGGGGCGGAGCGCGAAGCGGTACGGCGCGTCGGCGTCCGTCTCCTTCTCCGACTCCGGCGCCTCCCCGGCGGCCACCAGTTCCGCGCGCAGCGCGCCGTCCACCAGCACCGTGTCCTTGGGCGCTATCGAGGTCAGCCGGCTGGCCAGGTTGACCGTGTTGCCGAAGACATCGCCCATCCGGGTGGTGACCGTGCCCAGGGCCATGCCCACCCGCAGCTCCGGCATCGTCGCGTCGTTGGCCAGGGTCTCGATCAGCCGCAGCCCGATCTCGGCCGCGGTGCCCGCGTCGTCGGCGACGTAGAGCACCTCGTCGCCGAGCGTCTTGATCAGCCGGCCGCCGTGCGCGGCGACCAGGTCGGCGGCGGTGGTCTCGAACGCCTCGACCAGCTCGCCCAGCTCCTCCTCCTCCAGCCGGCGCGTCAGCCGGGTGAAGCCGACCAGATCGGCGAAGGCGACCGCCAGGCGCCGGTCGACCATCTCCTCGTCGTCGGCCGCCTGCACCACCCGGCCGGTGGCGGCGGCCAGCTGCCGCCGCCAGACGTACACCAGGAACTCCTGGAGCTCCGGCAGCAGCAGCTCGACCAGCGGGTAGGCCACCTCGGTGCGGGTCATGCCCGGTTCGGGCGGCTCGGTCAGGCCCTCCAGGAAGGAGTCGATCTGCCACTCGGCCAGCCGCGCGGTGGTCTGCCCGGTGGACCGCGCCACCTGCACCGCCATCGCCTCGCTCAGCAGCCCCGCCTCCACCAGGCCGGCCAGCCGCCGCAGCGCGATCACGTCCGTCTCGGTCAGGGCCTTGGCCTGGCCGATGTCGGCGAACCCCATCGCGCGCCAGAAGCGGGCGGCCAGCTCCATGGAGACGTCGGCGGCCCGGGCCGCCTGGAAGGGCGTGTACTGCCGGCCGGCGCCGAGGATCAGCTGCTCGATGCGGAGCGCGAGGGGGTCCTCCTCCGGCCGGGCCTGGTCATGGGCCGCCTCACCGGCCGCTTCGCCGTCCGTCGCCGGCTCTTCGGCTGGGGTGCCCGAGTCGTCCACTGCCCTTCCGATCCACTCACTGCCGCCGCGCCCGCCGCGCTGGGTCGACTCAACGATACGGCAGGTGTGCCCTGGCTCACTCTCCCGGCGACCGCTCCCGCGGCTGCCCGGGCGGCCGCCCTACGCCCCCTGTGAACCGGGCCTGAGGTGCACGATGTCGCCCGCGCCCACCGGCTGCTGCACGCCCTCGGCGCCGGCCAGGACCAGCCGCCCGGCGTCGTCCACCGCGACCGCCTCGCCCAGCAGCTCGCGCTCCCCGGGCAGCACCGCGCGCACCTGCCGGCCCAGCGTGGCGCAGCTCGCGGTGTACGCCTCGCGCGCTCCGCTCGCCTCCGGGTCGCCGCCGGCCTCCCGCCAGCGGACGTACCACTCCTCCGCGGAACGCAGCACCGCGCGCAGCAGGGTGTCGCGGTCGGTGACGCGCGCGCCCGCCAGGGCCAGGGAGCCGGCCCCGGGCACCGGCAGCTCCTCCTGGCGCAGTGTGACGTTGAGGCCGATGCCCAGCACCACGGCGGCGTGGCCGCCGGGACGCTCGACCCGCTCGGAGAGGATGCCGCCGATCTTGCGCTCCTCGCCCCCGGAGCGCACCAGGACGTCGTTGGGCCACTTCAGCACCACGTCCGCCCCGGCGGTGCGGGACAGGGCGGAGGCGGTGGCGACTCCGGCCAGCAGCGGCAGCCAGCTCCACCGCTCGGCGGGCACCCCGGGGGACAGCAGTACGGAGAGGAACAGCCCCGAGCGGGCGGGCGCCGTCCAGGTGCGCTCCAGCCGCCCGCGCCCCGCGGTCTGCCGCTCGGCGACGAGCACCTCCCCCTCCCGCACCTCGCCGCGGGCGGCCCGCGCGGCGAGGTCGGTGTTGGTGGAGCCGGTGGATTCCACCACCTCCAGCGAGGTCCACAGCGATTCGGGCCGCACCAGCGCACGGCGCAGCGAGGCGGCGTTCAGCGGGGGGCGTTCCAGGTCCGACCAGGGACCGTCCGACGGGTCGTTCGGTGTCATGCAAGACAGATTAGGTGTGGCAAACGCCGCACCGCCGGATCACTCCCGCGCCGATACGCTACGAGTCGGTAGCCAGACGCCACGACGCACGACGACCGCACGCCACGACGAGGAGCCGCAGCCCGTGTCCGAGCAGCAGAGCCCAGCCCCCGAGGACCAGGATCGTCACACGACCGCGGGCAGGATCGCGGATCTGCGGCGGCGTATCGAGGAGGCCACGCACGCGGGTTCGGCGCGCGCGGTGGAGAAGCAGCACGCCAAGGGCAAGCTGACCGCTCGCGAGCGGATCGAAATGCTGCTGGACGAGGGGTCGTTCACGGAGCTGGACGAGTTCGCCCGCCACCGCTCGACCAACTTCGGCCTGGACGCCAACCGCCCCTACGGCGACGGCGTCGTCACCGGCTACGGCACGGTCGACGGCCGCCCGGTGGCCGTCTTCTCCCAGGACTTCACCGTCTTCGGCGGCGCGCTGGGCGAGGTCTACGGCCAGAAGATCGTCAAGGTGATGGACTTCGCTCTGAAGACCGGCTGCCCGGTCATCGGCATCAACGACTCCGGCGGCGCCCGCATCCAGGAGGGCGTGGCCTCGCTGGGCGCGTACGGCGAGATCTTCCGCCGCAACACCCACGCCTCCGGTGTGATCCCGCAGATCTCCCTGGTGGTGGGCCCGTGCGCGGGCGGCGCGGTCTACTCCCCGGCGATCACCGACTTCACGGTGATGGTCGACCAGACCTCGCACATGTTCATCACCGGCCCCGACGTCATCAAGACGGTCACCGGCGAGGACGTCGGTTTCGAGGAGCTGGGCGGCGCCCGCACCCACAACTCCACCTCCGGCGTGGCGCACTACCTGGCCTCCGGCGAGGAGGACGCGGTCGAGTACGTCAAGGCGCTGCTGTCGTACCTGCCGTCCAACAACCTCTCCGAGCCGCCCGCCTTCCCCGAGGAGGCGGACCTCCAGACCTCGGAGACCGACCTCGAGCTGGACACCCTGATCCCGGACTCGGCCAACCAGCCCTACGACATGCACGGCGTGATCGAGCACGTGCTGGACGACGGCGAGTTCCTGGAGACCCAGCCGCTGTTCGCGCCGAACATCCTGACCGGCTTCGGCCGGGTGGAGGGCCACCCGGTCGGGATCGTCGCCAACCAGCCGATGCAGTTCGCCGGCTGCCTGGACATCGACGCCTCCGAGAAGGCCGCGCGCTTCGTGCGCACCTGCGACGCCTTCAACGTCCCCGTGCTGACCTTCGTGGACGTGCCCGGCTTCCTGCCCGGCACCGACCAGGAGTACGGCGGCATCATCCGGCGCGGCGCCAAGCTGATCTACGCCTACGCCGAGGCGACGGTGCCGCTGATCACCGTCATCACCCGCAAGGCGTTCGGCGGCGCGTACGACGTGATGGGCTCCAAGCACCTGGGCGCCGACCTCAACTTCGCCTGGCCCACCGCCCAGATCGCGGTGATGGGCGCGCAGGGCGCGGTCAACATCCTGCACCGCAGGACGCTGGCGGCCGCGAGGACGGACGAGGAGCGCGAGGAACTGCGGGCGAAGCTGACCGCCGAGTACGAGGACACCCTGCTCAACCCGTACGTGGCCGCCGAGCGCGGATACGTGGACGCGGTGGTGGTGCCCTCCGAGACGCGCCGCCACATCGTGCGGGGGCTGCGCTCGCTGCGCAACAAGCGCGAGTCGCTGCCGCCGAAGAAGCACGGCAACATCCCGCTCTGACCGCCCCTTGGGCACCCTGTGACCGCCCGCGACAGCGAGGAGACCGTGACGTGATCAAGGTCGTACGCGGCAACCCGACCCCCGAGGAACTGGCCGCCGCCCTGGCGGTGGTGCGCACCCGGGCCGCGGCCCTGGCGGCCGCGGGCGGGACCGACGGGCCCGCCGAGCGCGGCTCGGAGTGGTCGGACCCGGCCCGCACCGTCCCCGGCCACCGTCTGCCGCACCCGGGCCCGCGGGCCTGGCGGACGGCGTACTGGCCCGCCTGACCCTCCCGCCGACGGGAGGCACCGCACACGGCCGGGCGCCTGAGTACGCGTACTCAGGCGCCCGGCCCGGCCGTGGCGCAGGATCGGGGCATGCTCTGGTCCGACCCGGCCGACGAACCCCCCGAGGAGCTGCGCACCACCCAGGCGATGCTCCGCCGTACCGGCTGGCTGCTCGCCGTCGCCATGGTGGCGGTCTTCCTGCTGCTGTGAGCGGGCGGCCCCGGTCCGGTGCGTCCCCGGTTCGGTGCGGCCCCGGCCCGCGGCTGCCGGGAGGCTTCCTAGGATGGGCCGTATGGCCCACAACACCACGCCCCGCCGCCGTCTCGTCCTCGCCTCCCAGTCCCCCGCCCGGCTCGGGCTGCTCCGGCAGGCGGGCATGGCGCCCGAGGTGATCGTCAGCGGTGTGGACGAGGACGCCCTGGACGCCCCCACCCCGGCCGAGCTGGCCCTGCTGCTGGCCGAGGCGAAGGCCGGCGCCGTGGCCGGGCGCCCCGAGGCCGCCGGCGCGCTCGTCGTGGGCTGCGACTCGGTGCTGGAGCTGGACGGGCGGCCGCTGGGCAAGCCGGCGGACGCCGAGGAGGCCACGGCCCGCTGGAAGGACATGCGCGGGCGGGCGGGCGTCCTGGTGACCGGGCACTGCGTGGTGGACACGGCCACCGGCCGCCGGGCCTCGGCGACGGCCGCCACCACCGTCCGCTTCGGCCAGCCGAGCGACGAGGAGATCGCCGCCTACGTCGCCAGCGGCGAACCGCTGCACGTCGCGGGCGCCTTCACCCTCGACGGCCGCTCGGCCCCCTTCGTCGACGGCATCGAGGGCGACCACGGCAACGTCATCGGGCTGTCGCTGCCGCTGCTGCGCCGCCTCCTGGCCGAGCTGGGCGTACCCGTCACGGAGCTGTGGGTGTGAGGGGCGGCCCGGGCGGTCCCGCGGGGGCCTGCCCGGGCCCTTCCGGCTCCTCCGGCCCGCCCGGCTCCCGTGCCTCCTCGGCACGGCCGCGGGGGCCGTACGCCACCAGGGTCAGCACCAGCAGCCCGAGCACGAGCATCATGGCCGCGAACGCGGCCCAGCCCACCAGCCCGACACCGAGCGCGCCGAGCACCCCGTGCCCCACGGCCGCGGCGACCAGCAGGGCGCGGGCCGGGCGGGCGGGCGGCCGGTCGGTCAGCCCCGTACGCAGCAGCAGCGCGGCGCACAGCAGCAGGCAGGCGCCTACGAGCACGCCGCCGGCCCATGTCGAGACGGCCATCAGACGCGGCTCCAGCCCGGCCAGGGACATCTTCTGACGGTCGGCCATGAGGCCCAGGACCCAGTGCAGCCACCCGGCACCGGCGGCTTCGGCCGCGAGTACGGCGGCCGCCGTAAGGGCCACCGCCCTTCTGTGCGCCATCCCGTCCCCCACCCGTCGTCCCGTGGGCGCGCGTGGTGCGCGGCCCCTTCGGCAGCGCGCATGCTACTAACGGGTAACGGCTCGGGAAAGGCCTCGCGCCCCGGCAAAGAATCACCCCTGCGTTTATAGGAATCCCACAAAGAGTCCGGGACTCTCGTTTCTTCGCTGGACAGTAACCTTGACCACACCGAAGATCTCCAGCCGGACGCGAGATCGCGGCGTACCGTGTACCCACAAGGGATTTGGGCTCCCCGGGACTCCCGGGGTCACATTCCGTGTGGGCAAGCTCACCCCCCTGGGCGACTCGGCCTGCGGTGTCGCCGATACCTAAACTCACATCGCTCATACTGTTGCGGCCCAGCGCCAAGGAGGAAGCCATCGTGCGCAAGGTGCTCATCGCCAATCGCGGTGAAATCGCTGTCCGGGTCGCCCGGGCCTGCCGGGACGCCGGGATCGCGAGCGTGGCCGTCTACGCCGACCCGGACCGGGACGCACTCCACGTGCGGGTGGCGGACGAGGCCTTCGCGCTCGGTGGTGACACCCCCGCCACCAGCTACCTGGACATCTCCAAGGTACTCAAGGCCGCGGCCGACTCCGGCGCGGACGCGATCCACCCGGGCTACGGCTTCCTGTCGGAGAACGCCGAGTTCGCCCAGGCCGTCATCGACGCCGGACTGAACTGGATCGGCCCGCCCCCGCAGGCCATCCGCGACCTGGGCGACAAGGTCGCCGCCCGCCACATCGCCCAGCGCGCCGGCGCCCCGCTGGTGGCCGGCACCCCCGACCCGGTCTCCGGCGCGGACGAGGTGGTGGCCTTCGCCGAGGAGCACGGCCTGCCGATCGCCATCAAGGCCGCCTTCGGCGGCGGCGGGCGCGGCCTGAAGGTCGCCCGCACGCTTCAGGAGGTCCCCGAGCTGTACGACTCCGCGGTGCGCGAGGCGGTGGCCGCCTTCGGCCGCGGCGAGTGCTTCGTGGAGCGCTACCTGGACCGGCCCCGGCACGTGGAGACCCAGTGCCTGGCCGACAAGCACGGCAACGTGGTGGTCGTCTCCACCCGTGACTGCTCGCTGCAGCGCCGCCACCAGAAGCTGGTCGAGGAGGCCCCCGCGCCGTTCCTGACCGACGAGCAGAACGCCGAGCTGTACCGGGCCTCCAAGGCCATCCTGAAGGAGGCCGGCTACGTCGGCGCCGGCACCTGCGAGTTCCTCGTCGGCCAGGACGGCACGATCTCCTTCCTGGAGGTCAACACCCGCCTGCAGGTCGAGCACCCGGTCACCGAGGAGGTCACCGGCATCGACCTGGTCCGCGAGATGTTCCGCATCGCCGACGGCGAACCGCTGGGCTACGACGACCCGCCGGTGCGCGGCCACTCCTTCGAGTTCCGCATCAACGGCGAGGACCCCGGCCGGAACTTCCTGCCCGCCCCGGGGACCGTGACGAAGTTCGACCCGCCCACCGGCCCGGGTGTGCGCCTGGACGCCGGTGTGGAGTCCGGCAGCGTCATCGGCCCGGCCTGGGACTCGCTGCTGGCCAAGCTGATCGTCACCGGCGCCACCCGGGCCCAGGCCCTCCAGCGCGCCGCCCGGGCACTGGCCGAGTTCCAGGTCGAGGGCATGGCCACCGCCATCCCCTTCCACCGCACGGTGGTCGCCGACCCGGCATTCGCCCCGGAGGTGAACGGCCGGCCCGCCGACCCGTTCACCGTCCACACCCGGTGGATCGAGACCGAGTTCGTCAACGACATCAAGCCCTTCGCCGCGCCCGGCGCGGACGAGGAGGACGACGAGCCCGGCCGCGAGACGGTGGTCGTCGAGGTCGGCGGCAAGCGCCTGGAGGTCTCCCTGCCCGCCGCGCTGGGCATGTCCCTGGCCCGCACCGCCGCGGCCGGCGGCGCCCGCCCCAAGCGGCGCGCGGCCAAGAAGTCCGGCCCGGCCGCCTCCGGTGACGCGCTGGCCTCCCCGATGCAGGGCACCATCGTCAAGGTCGCCGTGGAGGAGGGCCAGACCGTCGCCGAGGGCGAGCTGGTCGTGGTGCTGGAGGCGATGAAGATGGAGCAGCCCATCAACGCCCACCGCGGCGGCACCGTCAAGGGCCTGAACGCCGCCGTCGGAGCCGGTGTCAGCGCCGGCGCCGTCATCTGCGAGATCAAGGACTGACTCCGCACCGCCCCGGCGCACGGAAGGGGGCGGGACGGCCGCGGCCGTCCCGCCCCCTTCCGCCGTACACGCCGTATGCGCGTACGCTCCATCGGCGTGCGGCCGGTCTCAGTGGCGGCGGGGTGCCAGGTCCGCGACCCGGCCCATCGCCTGGCTCTCGCCCTGAGCGATCGACGGGGCCGTCCGCAGCTGGGCGCCGCTCCCGCCGCCCGGCGGGTGGTGCCGGCTCCGCTGACCCGGCAGCGGCACCTCGCGCCGCGGCCGGCCACCAGGACCGCCGGGCCGGCCCTCGCCCTCCGCCCCGGCCGCGGCGCCCTGACCGGAGTGGGCCACGGGCGCCGCGCCCACCGCTCCGGACGGCGTACCGGTCGCGCCGGCCACCGTGATCCGGACACCCTGGTCCGCCAGCGCCTGGAGTTCGGCCGCCGCCCGGTCCTCGTGCGGCGGGGGCTCGTCCGTCACCAGACGGGTGATGGCCTCCGGGGAGACGGTCTGGAACATGGTGTCGACGCCCAGCTTGGTGTGGTCCGCCAGGACGACCACCTCCGCGGCGGCCTGCACCAGCGCCCGGTCCACGCTCGCCGACAGCATGTTGGAGGTCGACAGGCCGCGCTCGGCCGTCAGCCCGCTGCCGGACAGGAAGGCGCGCGAGACCCGCAGCCCCTGCAGGGACTGCTCGGCTCCGCTGCCGACCAGCGCGTAGTCGGCGCCGCGCAGCGTGCCTCCGGTCATCACGACCTCGACGCGGTTGGCGTGCGCCAGCGCCTGCGCCACCAGCAGGGAGTTGGTGACCACGGTCAGACCGGGAACGCGCGCCAGGCGGCGGGCCAGTTCCTGCGTGGTCGTCCCGGCTCCGACGACGACGGCCTCGCCCTCCTCCACGAGGCCCGCGGCGGCGTCGGCGATCGCGTTCTTCTCTGCGGTCGCCAGATGCGCCTTGTGCGGGAAGCCGGACTCCCGTGAGAAGCCGCCGGGCAGCACCGCGCCGCCGTGCCGGCGGTCCAGCAGTCCTTCCGCCTCCAGCGCCCGGACATCACGACGCACGGTCACTTCGGAGGTCTGGACGACACGTGCGAGTTCGCGGAGCGACACCGCTCCGTTGGCCCGCACCATTTCGAGGATCAGTTGACGACGTTCTGCAGCGAACACAGAACAGACGGTAACCCGCGCGACCGTCTGGTTTCAGCTGTTTCCGCTGAATAACGGAAACTGTTCGTAGGCAGAACCCTGCCGTGGTATATGCGGGCGGCCCGGCGGACCCCGGGCCCCGGTCAGCCGCCCTCGGCCGCCTTCCGCGTCTGGAGCTGCCTCGCCACCTCGCCGATCGAACCCGACAGGGAGGGGTAGACCGTGAAGGTGTTGGCGATCTGCTCGACCGTCAGGTTGTTGTCGACCGCGATCGCGATCGGGTGGATCAGCTCGCTGGCGCGCGGCGCGACCACCACGCCGCCGACCACGATCCCCGTGCCCGGACGGCAGAACAGCTTCACGAAACCGTCCCGCACGCCCTGCATCTTCGCCCGCGCGTTGCGCAGCAGCGGCAGCTTGACGGCGCGGGCGTCGATCCGGCCGGCGTCCACGTCGGCCTGGGTGTAGCCGACGGTGGCGATCTCCGGGTCGGTGAAGACGTTCGCCGAGACCGTCTTCAGGTCCAGCGGGGCCACCGTCTCGCCCAGGAAGTGGTACATCGCGATCCGGCCCTGCATGGCCGCGACCGAGGCGAGCGCGAACACGCCCGTGCAGTCGCCGGCCGCGTAGACGCCGGGCACGGAGGTGCGCGAGACCCGGTCGGTGCGGATGTGACCGGAGTCCCTCAGCGCCACTCCGGCCTCCTCCAGACCGATGTCCGAGGTGTTGGGGACGGCGCCGACGGCCATCAGGCAGTGGCTGCCGGTGATGACCCGGCCGTCGGAGAGGGTGACCTCCACCCGGTCCCCGACGCGCTTGGCGGAGGCGGCCCGGGAGCGCGACATCACGTTCATGCCGCGGCGGCGGAAGACGTCCTCCAGCACGACCGCCGCGTCCGGGTCCTCGCCCGGCAGCACTCGGTCGCGCGAGGAGACCAGCGTCACCCGGGAGCCGAGCGCCTGGTAGGCGCCCGCGAACTCGGCGCCGGTGACGCCGGAGCCGACCACGATCAGCTCCTCGGGCTGCTCCTCCAGGTCGTACACCTGCGTCCAGTTCAGGATGCGCTCGCCGTCGGGGCGGGCGTCGGGCAGCTCGCGCGGCTTGCCGCCGGTGGCGATGAGCACGGCGTCGGCCGTCAGCCGCTCCTCCTCGCCCCCGGCCGTCTCCACCACGACCTGCCGAGTGCCGTCGGACGCCTGGTTCGGCTCCAGCCGGCCGCGGCCGCGCAGCACGCGGGCGCCGGCGCGGGTGACGGCGGCGGTGATGTCGTGCGACTGGGCCAGTGCCAGGCGCTTCACACGCCGGTTGACCTTCCCCAGGTCCACGCCGACGACCCGGGCGGGGTTGTCGGGGTCGGGGGTGCCGTCCTCGACGATGATGCCGAGCTCCTCGTAGGAGGAACCGAAGCTCGTCATCACCTCGGCGGTCGCGATGAGCGTCTTGGAGGGGACGCAGTCGGTCAGCACCGAGGCGCCGCCCAGACCGTCGCGGTCGACGACGGTCACTTCCGCACCGAGCTGCGCGGCCACCAGCGCCGCCTCGTAGCCGCCTGGTCCACCACCGATGATCACGATCCGAGTCACGTACCCCAGTCTCGCACGCGCCCCCGCGGCGGCCGCCACCACCCGCCGCGGGCACGGCGGCGGGCACGGGGCGGTCCGCACGGGTGGCCCGGGCCGCTGCCTATACCCTCGTCACATGTCGCTCTACGCCGCATACGCCGGAAACCTCGACGCCCGGCTGATGTCCCGCCGCGCCCCGCACTCGCCGCTGCGCGGCACCGGGTGGCTCAGCGGCTGGCGCCTGACCTTCGGCGGCGAGCACATGGGGTGGGAGGGCTCGCTGGCGACCATCGTCGAGGCTCCGAAGGCGACCGTGTTCGTCGCGCTGTACGACATCGCGCCCATGGACGAGGACTCCATGGACCGCTGGGAGGGCGTCGGCATGGACGTCTACCGCCGTATGCGGGTGCGGGTGCACACCCTGGACGGCGACGAGCCGGCCTGGTGCTACGTCCTCAACGGCTACGAGGGCGGGCTGCCCTCGGCCCGCTACCTGGGGGAGATCGCCGACGCGGCGGAGTCGGCCGGGGCGCCCCACGACTATGTGACGGAACTGCGCAAGCGCCCCTGCTGAGGCCGGGCCGGACGGGCCTCCCGCCGGACGGGCCGCCCTGGGTCGTTTTCCGGCCACTTCCGCCATCTTCAGGACATTCCGACCGACCCGGGTCCGCTTTGGCCCGCTTCCGGGACCACTCCCCGGACACCCGTCTACGCGCGTAGGCGATTACCGGCTACCCTCATCGGCGTGAACGCTTCTGCCACCACCGACTACTCCGGCGCCCCGTACGCCGCCGCCCGCACCGCGGCGGCGCGCCTGCGCGAGCTGACCGGCGCGGGGACCCACGACGTCGCCCTGGTCATGGGCTCGGGCTGGGTGCCGGCCGCCGACGCGCTCGGGGAGCCGGAACACGAGTTCCCGGTCACCGACCTGCCCGGCTTCCCGCCGCCGGCGGTCGAGGGCCACGCCGGAAAGGTCCGCTCCCACCGCCTCGGCGACAAGCGGGCGCTGGTCTTCCTGGGCCGCACCCACTACTACGAGGGCCGTGGCGTCGCCTCCGTCGTCCACGGGATCCGCTCGGCCGTGGCCGCGGGCTGCAAGACCGTCGTGCTGACCAACGGCTGCGGCGGGCTGCGCCCCGGGATGCGCCCCGGCCAGCCGGTCCTCATCCGGGACCACATCAACCTCACCGGCGTCTCGCCGATCGTCGGCGCCAACTTCGTCGACCTCACCGACCTGTACTCGCCGCGGCTGCGCGCGCTGTGCCAGGAGGTGGACGCCACCCTGGAGGAGGGCGTCTACGTCCAGTTCCCCGGCCCGCACTACGAGACGCCCGCCGAGATCGGCATGGTCCGGGCGATCGGCGGAGACCTGGTGGGCATGTCCACCGTCCTGGAGGCGATCGCCGCCCGCGAGGCGGGCGCCGAGGTGCTGGGCGTCTCCCTGGTCACCAACCTCGCCGCGGGCATGACCGGCGAACCGCTCAACCACGAGGAGGTCCTCCGGGCGGGCCGCGACTCGGCCGCCCGGATGGGCTCGCTGCTGGACAGCGTCCTGCGGCGCATCTGATCCGGGACCCCCGGCGGTACGGGCCCCGGGCCTCTGGCTCCCGGACTCCCGTCCCTGCCCCCGGACGGCCCATCCCGGGGCGGGCCGGGCGGGCGTTCCGGGTACCGGTGGACACCGAGAGCCGCCGCGCCCACCGGCGCGGGAGCGAAGCGGGAGCGGCGTACGGCGCCGCCCCACAGGCGAGACGCGAGAGGCGGAGGAGACCGTGGCAACCGTGCACGAGGACCTGACCGCGCGGGCGCGGTCCTGGCTGGCCGAGGACCCCGACCCGCAGACCCGTGCGGAACTGGCCGCCCTCATCGAGGCCGGTGAGCTGGAGGAACTGGAGGACCGCTTCTCGGGCACCCTCCGGTTCGGCACCGCCGGGCTGCGCGGGGAACTGGGCGCCGGACCGATGCGGATGAACCGCGCGGTCGTCATCCGCGCGGCCGCCGGGCTCGCGGCCTACCTGCGCGGCCGCGGACACGACGGCGGCCTGGTAGTCATCGGCTACGACGCCCGCCACCGAAGTGAGGACTTCGCCCGCGACACCGCCGCCGTGATGACCGGCGCCGGCCTGCGGGCGGCCCTGCTGCCCCGCCCGCTGCCCACGCCCGTACTGGCCTTCGCCGTCCGGCACCTGGGCGCCGTCGCGGGCGTCACCGTCACCGCCAGCCACAACCCGCCGCGCGACAACGGCTACAAGGTCTACCTCGGCGGGGGCTCCCAGATCGTGCCGCCCGCCGACGGGGAGATCGCCGACGAGATCGCCTCCATCGGTTCCCTGGCGGACGTCCCGCGCGCCGAGTCCGGCTGGGAGGTGCTCGGCGAGGAGATCGTGGACGCCTATCTGGAGCGCGCGGCCCGTGTCCTCACCCCCGGCGGGCCCCGGGAGGTGAAGGTGGTCCACACCTCGCTGCACGGCGTGGGCGGCGCCACGGTCTCCGCCGCCTTCGGGCGCGCGGGCTTCCCCGTCCCGGTGCCGGTGGCCGAGCAGGCCGAGCCCGACCCGGACTTCCCGACCGTGGCCTTCCCCAATCCGGAGGAGCCCGGGGCGATGGACCTGGCCTTCGCCACCGCCCGCGAGCACCGGGCGGATCTGGTGATCGCCAACGATCCCGACGCCGACCGCTGCGCGGTGGCCGTCCCCGACCCGGAGGCGGATGCGGGCTGGCGGATGCTGCGCGGCGACGAGGTGGGGGCGCTGCTGGCCACCCATCTGGTGCACAAGCGGGCGCGGGGGGCCTTCGCCACCACGATCGTCTCCTCCTCCCTGCTGTCGCGCATCGCCGAGGCGGCGGGCCTGCCGTACACCGAGACGCTGACCGGCTTCAAGTGGCTGGCCCGCACCGACGGGCTGCGCTACGCCTACGAGGAGGCGCTGGGCTACTGCGTCGACCCCGAGGGCGTGCGCGACAAGGACGGCATCACGGCCGCGCTGCTCGTCGCGGAGCTGGCCGCCGAGCTGAAGGAGAGCGGGCGCTCCCTGACGGAGCTGCTGGACGACATCGCGGTGGAGTACGGGCTGCACGCCACCGACCAGCTCTCGGTCCGGGTGGAGGACCTGTCCGTGATCGCCGGCGCGATGCGCCGGCTGCGCCAGGCGCCGCCCGCGGTGCTGGCCGGTCTGACGGTGACCTCGGCCGAGGACCTGAGCCGGGGCGGCGAGGCCCTGCCGCCGACCGACGGCCTGCGCTACCGGCTGGCGGGCGACCCCCGGCAGCGGGTGGCCGGCGCCCGGATCGTCGTCCGCCCCAGCGGCACGGAGCCGAAGCTGAAGTGCTACCTGGAGGCGGTCGTCTCCGTGGCGGACGCCTCGGACCTGGCCGCGGCCCGCGCCACGGCGCGGGAGGTGCTGGGCGCCCTCAGGACGGACCTTGCCGCCGCCGCGGGGATCTGATCCCGCGGCGTTCTCCGGCTCCGGGCGGGTGTCCCGGGGCCGGGGGACGTCAGCCCAGGAACAGCAGGAGCAGCAGGGCCGCCCCGCCGGCCACCGCCGGGACGAGGACCTCGTAGGCCCAGCGGACGCTCGGGGCTCCCTGCGCGTCCTCGTCGGAGGCGTGGCGCTCGGCCAGGGCGCGGATCTCGTCGATCGCCTGGTCCGCCTGGGCCCGGTAGCCGCTGTTGCCGGACAGCTCCGTGGCGAACACCGATCCGTGACCCGACAGGTTCACCGAGGAGTTGCCGCCCCCCTGGTTCTGCCGCTGCGCCTTCTTGCGCTGGCGCAGCGAGACCGGGATCGCCCACATCTGGTACTTGCCGTCGCCCGCGAAGACCTCGGCGGAGTACGCGGCCCGTACGCCCTCGACCGACGCCCACGGCAGCGTGATCGTGCGGAAGGGGTTGCGCACCCGCAGCCGCTCGCGCCCCGCGTACACGGCTGGCCGCAGGGAGAAGGCGAAGATCAGCGGCACGAGGGCCACCAGCGCGGCCAGCGAGAGCCACCGGGTGCGGCCCTCGCCGCCGACGATCCCGTCGGCGGCGAGCATCACGACGAGCGCCAGCAGCAGCGTGCCCCCCACCATCCCCATGGTCGAGCGGTAGGTGTGGTCCGCGTACCCGGTCTGCTCACTCATGCCTCCGATTCTGCACGACCGCACCGCGCGGGCGTCCGGCCGGTGGGCGCTCACCGGCCGCTCATGGGTCCGCTCATGGGTCCGCTCATGGGCCCGCCGTACGCCCGGCCGGGATACGGGGAGGGGGATGACAGTTTGCTACGCGCGTAGATATGCTCCTCTGGTGACCATGCCTGCCTCGTCTCCCACCGCACCCGCCGCACCGCCTCCCGCCGCGCCACCCGCACTGGCGGACGCGACCGCCTCCGACGCCGCGCTGCGCCGTTTCCTGCACGGCCTGCCCGGGGTCGACGCGGTCGGCCTCGAAGCCCGCGCGGCCCAGCTCGGCACCCGCTCGATCAAGACCACGGCGAAGGCGTACGCCATCGACCTCGCCATCTCGATGATCGACCTGACCACCCTGGAGGGCTCCGACACCCCGGGCAAGGTCCGGGCGCTGTGCGCCAAGGGCGTCAACCCCGACCCCACCGACCGCACCGTGCCGAAGGTCGCCGCGATCTGCGTCTACCCGGACATGGTGGCCACCGCCCGGCAGGCCCTGGACGCCTGCGGCGGGCAGGACGTCAAGGTCGCCTCCGTGGCCACCGCCTTCCCCTCCGGCCGCGCCGAGCTGGGCGTGAAGCTGGCGGACACCCGTGACGCGGTGGCGGCCGGCGCCGATGAGATCGACATGGTGATCGACCGGGGCGCCTTCCTCTCCGGCCGCTACATGAAGGTCTTCGAGGAGATCCGGGCCGTGAAGCAGGCCTGCGCCCGCGCCGGCGGCGGGGACGCGCACCTGAAGGTGATCTTCGAGAACGGCGAGCTGTCCACCTACGACAACATCCGCCGCGCCTCCTGGCTGGCGATGCTCGCCGGGGCCGACGTCATCAAGACCTCCACCGGCAAGGTCGCGGTCAACGCCACCCCGGCGAACACCCTGCTGATGCTGGAGGCCGTACGCGACTTCCGCGCCGCGACGGGGACGCAGATCGGGGTCAAGCCCGCGGGCGGCATCCGCACGGCCAAGGACTCGATCAAGTACCTGGTGATGGTGAACGAGGTCCTCGGGGACGACTGGCTGCACCCCGACTGGTTCCGCTTCGGCGCCTCCAGTCTCCTCAACGACCTGCTGATGCAGCGCCAGAAGCTGACCACCGGGCGCTACTCCGGCCCCGACTACGTGACGGTGGACTGATCACGATGAGCCCCATGTTCGAGTACGCACCCGCGCCCGAGTCCCGCGCCGTGGTGGACATCGCCCCCTCCTACGGGCTGTTCGTCGACGGCGAGTTCCGCGAGGCCGCGGGCGGCAAGTCCTTCAAGACCGTCTCGCCCTCCACCGAGGAGGTCCTGGCGGAGGTCGCCCACGCCGGCGCCGAGGACGTGGACGCGGCCGTGGCCGCCGCCCGCCGCGCCTTCGCCTCCTGGTCGGCGCTGCCCGGCGCCGAGCGCGCCAAGTACCTGTTCCGCATCGCCCGGATCATCCAGGAGCGCTCGCGAGAGCTGGCCGTCCTGGAGACCCTGGACAACGGCAAGCCGATCCGCGAGACCCGCGACGCCGACCTGCCGCTGGTCGCCGCGCACTTCTTCTACCACGCGGGCTGGGCCGACAAGCTGGCCCACGCCGGCTACGGGCCGGACCCGAGGCCACTGGGCGTGGCCGCCCAGGTCATCCCGTGGAACTTCCCGCTGATGATGCTGGCGTGGAAGGTCGCCCCGGCGCTGGCCTGCGGCAACACCGTGGTCCTCAAGCCCGCCGAGACCACCCCGCTGTCCGCGCTGTTCTTCGCGGACGTCTGCCGCCAGGCCGGGCTGCCGAAGGGGGTCGTCAACATCCTCACCGGCGACGGCTCCACGGGAGCGGCGCTGGTGGCGCACGAGGGCGTCGACAAGGTCGCCTTCACCGGCTCCACGGCCGTGGGCAAGCAGATCGCGCGCACGGTCGCCGGAAGCGCCAAGAAGCTCACCCTGGAGCTGGGCGGCAAGGGCGCCAACATCGTCTTCGACGACGCGCCGGTCGACCAGGCCGTCGAGGGCATCGTGAACGGCATCTACTTCAACCAGGGCCAGGTGTGCTGCGCGGGCTCGCGCCTGCTGGTCCAGGAGTCGGTGCAGGACGAGCTGCTGGAGGCGCTGCGGCGCAGGCTGTCCACCCTGCGGGTGGGCGACCCGCTGGACAAGAACACCGACGTCGGCGCGATCAACTCCGCCGAGCAGCTCGCCCGCATCACCGAACTCGCCGACAGCGGCGAGGCCGAGGGCGCCGAGCGCTGGTCCCCGGCGTGCGAACTGCCCGAGCGGGGCTTCTGGTTCGCGCCGACGGTCTTCACGAACGTCACCCAGGCCCACCGCATCGCCCGCGAGGAGATCTTCGGCCCCGTGCTGTCGGTGCTGAGCTTCCGCACTCCCGACGAGGCGGTGGCCAAGGCCAACAACTCGCAGTACGGCCTGTCCGCGGGCGTGTGGACGGAGAAGGGCTCGCGCATCCTGGCGATGGCGGGCAGGCTCCGGGCCGGCGTGGTGTGGGCCAACACGTTCAACAAGTTCGACCCGACCTCGCCGTTCGGCGGCTACAGGGAGTCGGGCTTCGGCCGCGAGGGCGGCCGTCACGGTCTGGAGGCGTACCTCGATGTCTGAGCAGTCCGGCAACCCCGGCGGCGCCGCGCGCACGCGGCTGGGCGTGGCGAAGACCTACAAGCTGTTCGTCGGGGGCAAGTTCCCCCGGTCCGAGAGCGGACGGGTGTACGAGGTGACCGACACACGCGGCAACTGGCTGGCCAACGCACCTCTCGGCTCCCGCAAGGACGCCCGCGACGCGGTGGTCGCCGCCCGCAAGGCGTTCGGCCCCTGGTCGGGGGCGACCGCCTACAACCGCGGCCAGATCCTGTACCGGATCGCCGAGATGCTGGAGGGCCGCCGCGAGCAGTTCACCGCGGAGGTGGCCGCCGCCGAGGGCCTGTCGAAGGCGAAGGCCGCGGCCCGGGTGGACGCCGCGATCGACCGCTGGGTGTGGTACGCGGGCTGGTCCGACAAGATCACCCAGGTCGCGGGCGGGGCGAACCCCGTCGCGGGCCCGTACTTCAACCTCTCCACGCCGGAGCCGACCGGTGTGGTCGCCGTGCTCGCCCCGCAGGAGTCCTCGCTCCTGGGCCTGGTCTCGGTGCTCGCCCCGGTGATCGTCGGCGGCAACACGGCCGTCGTCGTGGCGAGCGAGCGCGCGCCGCTGCCGGCCCTGTCGCTGGCCGAGGTGCTGGCCACCTCCGACCTGCCCGGCGGGGTGGTCAACGTGCTGTCCGGGCGGACGGCCGAGATCGCCGCGCCGCTCGCCGCCCACAGCGACGTCAACGCGATCGATCTGGCGGGCGCGGACGCGGATCTGGCCAAGGAGCTGGAGACGGCCGCCGCGGACAACCTCAAGCGGGTGCTGCGCCCGGCCGACGCGACCTCCGACTGGTCCGCCGACCCGGGTGTGAAGCGGATGCTGGCCTTCACCGAGACCAAGACCGTCTGGCACCCCGTCGGCGTCTGACGGGCCGTCCGTCCGGGGCCGCGCCTCCCTCTGAGGGGGCGGCGGCCCCGGACGGGCGCCTTCCCGGACGGGCGTCTGTCGGGCCGGGCGTCCGCTCAGCCGGGCAGCAGCCCCGCCACCGGACCCGTCACCGGCAGGGTGCGGACCGTGCCCCCTTCACTGACCGGTCCCGTGACGGCCCCGGTGCTCACCGGTCGGAAGTCGGCGATCTGGGTGCCGACCGTGTTGTCCAGCGGGTCGACGCCCGTGCCCGCCAGCGGATCGATCCGCGCGTCCTTGACCGGGCGCACCGCGCCGGCCGCCGCGTGCTCGGTGGCTCCCACACCCTCGGCCAGGCCCCGCGCGCTCGACCCGAGCGAGTCCGGCGAGAGCGCAGACGCCAGGCCCGAGAGCTGCACGGGCGCACCGGCGCCCTGCCCCGGCGCCGCGGCCGCCGCCCCCGCGCCCGATGCCACCGCGGCCCCGACCGCGGAGACGGTCAACCCGGCGCGCAGCAGGGCTCGCTGGACGCCGCTGCTCCCCGCTTGCCTCTCCCGTGCGTGACGGCGGCGCTGAGCGGTCATCGGTACACCTACCCCAAGAGAACTCGAATACTGTGACTGTCCGGTGACGCAGCGTATACGAGCCGGGCGTCACACGCACACACGTACCGGCGCCCCTGTGAATGGCCGACAATGGTCTTCCGTGAGCTCCCACGACACCGCCCGCGTGATCCTGCTGACCGGCCCCTCGGGCTCCGGAAAGTCCTCGCTCGCCGCCCGCACCGGGCTGCCCGTACTACGCCTGGACGACTTCTACAAGGAGGCCGGCGATCCGTCCCTGCCCCGGCTCTCCGGCGGCGACCGGGTGGACTGGGACCACCCCGGCTCCTGGGACGCCGACGCGGCGGTGGCCGCGATCACGGCTCTGTGCGGGGGCGGCCGGGCCGCCGTGCCGGTGTACGACATCTCCACGAGCTCCCGGACCGGCGAGGACGCACTCGACCTGCGCGGCGCGGGCCTGTTCGTCGCCGAGGGGATATTCGCCGCCGAGATCGCCGCACGCTGTCTCGAACTCGGCCTGCTGGCCGACGCGTTGTGCCTGCGCGGCCGTCCCTCCACCACCTTCCGGCGACGGCTGGTGCGTGATGTGCGCGAGGGCCGCAAGTCGCTGCCCGTCCTGGTGCGCCGCGGCTGGGCCCTGATGCGCGCCGAGGGCGGGATCGTCGCGCGCCATGTCGCCCTGGGCGCCCACGCCTGCGGCCGGGACGAGGCACTGGCGCGGATCGAGGCGCTCGGCGCGCGTCAGAGGCGTACGCGAGGGAGCGAGCGCCCGGGGGCCGTGCACGCATGAGAGCGGGCCCGGCCGGACCCCCGGCCGACCCGGCCCGCTCCCGGAGCACCCCCGTGCTCTCCCCCGTGTCCCCCCGCTTCTCCCCCCGTTCCCCGTCCCCCGGTCCTTGTGTGTCAGGCGACCAGCTCGCCGAAGCTCTCCTCCAGGTCGCGCCCGAAGCTCAGCGTCTCGTCGCCGCGCAGCCGGCGCAGGGAGCGCCAGATGCTGCTCTTGACCGTGCCGACGCTGATGTTCAGGATGTCCGCGATCTCCGGGTCGGTGCGGCCCTCGTAGTAGCGCAGGACCAGCATCGTGCGCTGGAGTTCGGGCAGCCGCGCCAGCGCCTGCCACAGCACCGCGCGCAGTTCGGTGCCTCGCATCGCGTCGCTCTCGCCGGCCGACTCGGGCAGCTCCTCGGTCGGGTACTCGTTGAGCTTGCGGCGGCGCCAGGCGCTGATGTGCAGGTTCGTCATGGTGCGGCGCAGGTATCCGCCGACCGCGGCCTTGTCGGTGATCCGGTCCCAGGCACGGTAGGTGGAGAACAGCGCGCTCTGCAGCAGGTCCTCGGCCTCGTGGCGGTCTCCCGTGAGGTGGTACGCGGTGGCGTACAGGGAGGCGCGGCGCTCGCGGACGTAGGCGGTGAACTCCGCCTCCGTCACACCCCCCCGGCGCCGCTCCCCCGAAGCCTCCCCGCGCGCTTCCTCCCCCCGGTCCGCCCCGGCCGGCTCCCCCCCGGCCGGCTCGGGTGCGGGGGCGATGTGCGCGGGCCGTCGGCGGACCGCGCCCCGGTCGCACCCCGAAGCGCCCGCGGCGCCGGACTTCCCCCCGGTCTGCGCCGGAACCACGGGAGTGTGCAGACGCGTGTGGATAACCGCGCTGGTGATGTTGCGGTGCGGTGTGTTCATCTCGCGCCCCCCTTTGTGGAACCGGCCCATGTCCTCGGTCCGTGCCGTGTACGCCGAGTACGCCCAATACACTGCCGGGGCAGTTTCATCGCCGGGTCCGCCGTCTGTCACAGGGGTGTCACAGAGGCCGGGCGGGCCGTGACCCGCCCGCGTTCGCGCTCCGTTCACCGGCCGGTCGAAGTACGGGCACCGGATGGGCCAGAATGGCGCGCGTGCCTTTCCTGTTGCTGATCGAGGACGACGAGGCCGTCCGCACCGCCCTGGAGATGGGGCTGACCCGGCAGGGCCACCGCGTGGTGACCGCTGCCTCGGGCGAGGACGGCCTCAAGCTGCTGCGCGAACAGAGGCCCGATCTGATCGTGCTGGACGTCATGCTGCCCGGCATCGACGGTTTCGAGGTGTGCCGCCGCATCCGGCGCACCGACCAGTTGCCGATCATCCTGCTGACCGCGCGCAGCGACGACATCGACGTCGTGGTCGGTCTGGAGTCGGGCGCGGACGACTACGTGGTCAAGCCTGTGCAGGGGCGGGTGCTGGACGCCCGCATCCGCGCGGTGATGCGGCGCGGCGAGCGGGAGGCGAACGACTCGGCGGTCTTCGGCGCGCTGGTCATCGACCGCTCGGCGATGACGGTGACCAAGAACGGCAGGGACCTCCAGCTCACCCCGACCGAGCTGCGGCTGCTGCTGGAGCTCAGCCGCCGCCCGGGGCAGGCGCTGTCGCGGCAGCAACTGCTGCGGCTGGTGTGGGAGCACGACTACCTCGGCGACTCCCGGCTGGTGGACGCGTGCGTCCAGCGGCTGCGCGCCAAGGTCGAGGACGTCCCCTCCTCGCCGACGCTGATCCGCACGGTGCGCGGCGTCGGTTACCGGCTGGACCCCCCGGCGTGACAGGCGTCCGCGAGGCCGGCGGGGGCCCGGCGCCGATACCCGCACCCACCCCTGCGCCCGCGCCCCGGCGCGGCCGGACCCGCCGGGAGGCGCCGTGAGCGGCTCCCTGGGCGGGATCACCGGGTCGCTGCGGCTGACGAGTCTGCGGCTGCGGCTGGTGGTGGTCTTCGCGCTGGTCGCGCTGACCGCCGCGGTGGCCGTCTCCGGCATCGCGTACTGGATCAACCGCGACGCCGTCCTGACCCGGGCGCAGAACGCCGCGCTCAACGACTTCCGCGAGTCGCTGGGCGACAGCGCCGGCTCCCTCCCCCGCCGGCCGGCCTGCGACGCGCTGCGGGAAACGGCCGGCACCATGGCCAACAGCACCCAGCGGTACGAGGTGGTGCTGATCGGGGAGCAGGCCGACGGCTCGCGCTGCGAGGCCGTGTCCGATCCCGGGTTCTCCCTGGAGGACGTGCCCGGGACGCTGCGCTCGGCCGTCGCCGAGAAGCGTCCGCTCGACGCCGTCAACAAGGCCCCCTACCACCTGTACTGGCAGCGGATCACGGTGGGCGGCGAACCGTATCTGGTGGGCGGTGCGACCGTGATCGGCGGCGGGCCGACGGGCTACATGTTCAAGTCGCTCGCCCCCGAGCGGGACGACCTCAGCTCCCTGGCCTGGTCGCTGGGGATCGCCACCGCGCTGGCCCTGGTCGGCTCCGCCCTGCTGGCGCAGGCCGCGGCCACCACCGTGCTGCGGCCCGTTCAGCGGCTGGGCGAGGCGGCACGGAGACTGGGCGAGGGGCGGCTGGACACCCGGCTGAGGGTGTCGGGGAAGGACGAACTGGCCGAGTTGTCCAGGACGTTCAACCGCACCGCCGAGGCTCTGGAACACCGGGTGGCCGAACTGAGCGCCCGCGAGGAGTCCAGCCGCCGCTTCGTGGCGGACATGTCGCACGAGCTGCGCACGCCGCTGACCGCGATCACCGCCGTCACCGAGGTCCTGGAGGACGAGATCGACTCGCTCGACCCGATGATCGCGCCCGCGGTCACCCTGGTGGTCAGCGAAACCCGGCGGCTGAACGACCTGGTGGAGAACCTGATGGAGGTCACCCGCTTCGACGCGGGGACGGCCCGCCTGGTGCTCGACGACGTCGACGTCGCGGACCAGGTGACCGCCTGCATCGACGCCCGGGCCTGGCTGGACGCGGTCGAGCTGGACGCCGACCGCGGCATCGCCGCGCGTCTCGACCCGCGCCGCCTGGACGTGATCCTGGCCAACCTGATCGGCAACGCGCTCAAGCACGGCGGCTCCCCGGTGCGGGTGTCGGTGCGCACCCGCGAGGCCGCTACGGAGGGCGAGGGGCCGGTCGACGGGCCGGTCGACGGGCCGGTCGCGGGTCCGGACGAGGACGCGCTGGTCATCCGGGTCGCCGACCGCGGCCCCGGTATCCCCGAGGAGGTGCTGCCGCACGTCTTCGACCGCTTCTACAAGGCCAGCGCCTCCCGTCCCCGCTCCGAGGGCAGCGGGCTCGGGCTGTCGATCGCCATGGAGAACGCCCACATCCACGGCGGTTCCATCACCGCCGAGAACGCGCCCGAGGGAGGCGCGGTCTTCACTCTGCGGCTGCCGCGCGACGCCAGCCGCCTCGCGCCGGAGCAGGACCGGGACACGGACACCGTCCCGGGCGCGGACGGCGGCGCACACCGGGAGGACGGACCATGAGCACCGCACGCCGTACGGCCCCCGGCCTCCGCGCGAGCGCCGCCGCCCTGGCCGCGCTCGCGCTCGGCGGATGCGGCATACGCTCCACACCGGTGCCGGTGGACGCCGGCCCGGCGCCGTCGAGGGCATCGTGCACGGCCCCCGCCGTCGAGGACGAGGGCGGTCCCGGCGACGAGGGCGTCCGGGCGGACGTCTTCCTGGTCTGCGGCGGCACCGTCTCGGCGGTGGAGCGCACCGTGGCACCGGGCGGCTCGGGGCCGGACGCGGAGCCCGGCCCGGAGGCCCGGCTGGAGACGGCCCGCGAGTTGCTGAGGGAGTTGCGCAGGAATCCGTCCCGGGCCGAGCGGGAGGCGGGCTTCGGCAGCTCCGTCCCCGGAGATCTGGAGATCGGCGGGCCCGGGGACGGCGACCCCGGGGAGGCGCTGCGGCTGAGCCGGGATCCCGGCGGGCTGCCGTCCTTCGCGCTGGCCCAGATCGTCTGCACGTTCACGGGCACGGCCGCCGTCGGCCGGGACGGCTCGGTGGTGCTCGGCGGACCGGACCGGGACGGCGGCGGGGAACCTCCGCTGCGCTACTCCTGCACCGACGCCCTGCGCGGCAGCCCCGAGGCGGCGAAGACCGCGGGCGCCCCGCTTCCGTAGGGCGCCGGGCGCCCGCCGTACCCGCGCCCGGTGCCCGGCGTCCGCGCCGCGCACCGGAGCGGGCGAAGGGGCGGAACCGCGGCGCGCGCCGTGTGCGTCTGTGTCGCCGTGCAGCGTCATCACCCCGGCGGCTCCGCCGCCCACCGCATCCGCGCAGCGGGGCTCGTACTCCTCGGCTGCCACCTGCTGTTCGTCGGCTGGCTGACGCTGCGGCCCCTGTCCGTCCCCTGGGTCTCCCCCGCGAACCTGCGGCCCTTCGCCTCCATCCACGCCGACCTGGCGGACGGCCCGCGGGCGGCTCTGGAGGGCATCGGCGGCGGGCTGGCGCTGCTGGCCCCGCTGGGGGTGCTGCTGCCGATGGCGGCGGGCCGTGCGGCGTCGCGGCTGGGCTCGTGGGCGCGTACGGTCTTCGCCGCCGCGATGATCTCGCTCGGCGTCGAGTTGGTGCAGCCCGCGGTGCCGGGGCAGGTGGCGGACGTGGACGCGCTGCTGCTCAACACCACGGGTGTGGCCCTGGTCCATCTGCTGTGCTACCCGGCACTGCGCGCCCGGCTGCGCGCAGCGGCGCGGCAGGACGGCTCCGGCGCCCGGCGTGCGGGGTCCCCCGAGAAGCGGGATCAGGGTGCGTCCCCGAGGACTCCCAGGGTCGGAATCGCACCCTAGAGGGAGGCTTTCGCCCGTAACGCTCGCCTACGGTGGATCCGTCCCCGTCGAACGACGGTGTTCCGTCAGAGCGAAGGAGTCCCGCCATGGCCGCAATCGTCCGCCCCGGCGACGACCGGATGATCGCCGGCGTGTGTTCCGGGCTGGCCCGCCGGTTCGGCACCACTCCGAACACGATGCGCGCGATCTTCCTGGTCTCCTGCCTGCTGCCGGGGCCGCAGTTCCTGCTCTACATCGCCCTGTGGGTCCTGCTGCCGGACGAGCGCAAGGTGCAGCGCACCGGCTGGTGACGCGTCCGCCGGCGCACACCCCGTGCACAGGGGAACGGGCCGCGCGCCGGGGACGACCCGGTGCGCGGCCCGTGGCGCCTCCCGTGGGCGGGGTGGAGGGAGGAGGGAGGCGCGGGAAGGGGAGAAGGGGGAGGTGCGTCAGCCCAGCAGTTTGCCGGTCTGCAGGGCGCCGGTGAGCTGACCCGTCGGCAGGTTGAGCATCGTCGGCTTCTCGGGGCTGCCCAGCGGCAGGCCGCCGAGCAGGTCCCGCACCGGGTCGTGCTGCTTGGTGTTGGGCTGCTGCCCCTGCTTGCCCTCGGCGGGCGCGGGAAGCGTCCTGGCCTGCCGGGGCGCGTCGGGGGCGGGCAGCGTCCTGGCGACCTCCTGCACGGGCAGGCTCTTCACCGCGCCCTCGGCGGTCCTGCCGAGCCCCAGGGTGTCCGCCGCGGAGGCGGCCCCGGCACCGGTGGCGGCGAAGGCGGCGCCGAGCACGGCGACACCGATCGTCTTCATCGTTCGCTGCTTCATCAGCTGGTACGTCCTCGTGTGGATGGCTTGAGCGGCCTCGCGAACGTAGCCAGGGCGCCGCACCCGCCGCAAACACCCCGAAACGGCCGGACACCCGCGTCCGGCCGCCTCGCCCGGCCGCCTCCCGCACCTTCCCCCGGCCGTCCCCGGCCGGGGGAAGCGCTGGTCACAGGCCCTTGGCGGTGGCCTCCCGGAACAGCCACTCGGCCTTCAGCTCTGCGTATCCGGGCTTGATCACGTCGTTGATCATGGCCAGACGTTCATCGAAAGGGATGAACGCGGACTTCATGGCGTTGACGGTGAACCACTGCATGTCGTCCAGCGTGTAGCCGAACGTCTCCACCAGGTGCCCGAACTCGCGGCTCATGCTGGTGCCGCTCATCAGCCGGTTGTCGGTGTTGACGGTGGCGCGGAACCGCAGCCTCCGCAGCAGCCCGATGGGGTGCTCGGCGTACGAGGAGGCCGCCCCTGTCTGGATGTTGGAGGTGGGGCACAGTTCCAGCGGGATCCGCTTGTCGCGCACGTACGCCGCCAGCCGGCCCAGCTTCACCGTGCCGTCGCCGGCGACGTGGATGTCGTCGATGATGCGCACCCCGTGGCCGAGCCGGTCGGCGCCGCACCACTGGAGGGCCTGCCAGATGGACGGCAGCCCGAACGCCTCGCCGGCGTGGATGGTGAAGTGGTTGTTCTCGCGCTTGAGGTACTCGAAGGCGTCCAGGTGGCGGGTGGGCGGGTGGCCCGCCTCGGCGCCCGCGATGTCGAAGCCGGCGACGCCGGCGTCCCGGTACCGGTTGGCCAGTTCGGCGATCTCCAGCGAGCGGGCGGCGTGCCGCATGGCGGTGAGCAGGACGCCGACGCGGATGCGGTGCCCGGCCTCGCGGGCCCGGCGCTCGCCCTCGCGGAAGCCCTCGTTGACGGCCTCGACGACCTCCTCCAGCGTCAGCCCCGCCTCCAGGTGCTGCTCGGGGGCGTAGCGCACCTCGGCGTAGACCACACCGTCGGCGGCCAGGTCCTCGGCGCACTCGGCCGCGACCCTCACCAGCGCCTCGCGCGTCTGCATCACCGCGCAGGTGTGGGCGAAGGTCTCCAGGTAGCGCTCCAGCGAACCGGAGTCGGCCGCCTCGCGGAACCAGGTGCCCAGCGCCTCGGGGTCGGTCTCGGGCAGACCCTCGTAGCCGCACTCGCGGGCGAGGTCGGCGACGGTGGCCGGGCGGAGGCCGCCGTCGAGGTGGTCGTGGAGCAGCACCTTGGGGGCGCGGCGGATCTGGTCCGGGGTGGGGACGGTGGTGACAGTCTCGCTCGTCATTGCCGCACTCTAGCGCCTACGCGCGTAGATATCACCCTTGGGCCGATCCCGCACCCGCCGGCACACGGCCCGAACACGGCGTCGCGGCTTTCGATACCCAATGGTGACCGCCCGGCACCGCCCGTACACCCCCGCTTCTGCCATCGTTTTGCCGTGACTCAGCAGGCGTTGCCGCGCCGGGATGCGCGGCTGGGGCGGGCGTTCGGTGACGACCACGCGGTACAGGGCGTGGCCTTGCTGCTCCCGGGAGGGACCGCCGGGGGCACTCGCGGCCGCTCCCGCCGGGCCGCTGCGGCGATGCTGCCGCTGGCGCGGCGGCTGGTGCGGGCGGGGGAGGGACACGAGGTGGCCGCGCACGTCCTCCACTACCGCTACCGCGGCTGGAACGGCGCGGACGCCCACCCGGTGCGGGACGCCGAGTGGGCTCTGGACGAGGTCGTACGCCGCTACGGCGACGTCCCCGTGTGCCTGGTGGGCCGGGACATCGGCGCCCGGGCGGCACTGCGGGCCGCGGGCCACCCGGCGGTGGTCTCCGTACTGGCCCTGGCCCCCTGGCTGCCGAAGAGCTGCGAGGACGGCCGCGAGGAGCCGGTGCGGCAGCTCACCGGCCGGCGGGTGCTGATCGTGCACGGCACGGACGACGAGCACACCGGCCCTGACCGCTCCTACCGGCTGGCGATGCGGGCCAAGAAGATCAACCCGGACGTCTGCCGCTTCGAGGTCCACACCGACGGCCACGCGCTGCGCCAGCACCGTTCGGAAGTCCTCGCCCTGACGGAGGACTTCGTCCTGGGCTCGCTGTGCGAACGCGGCTTCGCACGCCCGGTGGCCGACGCACTGGCGGCCCCGCCGCCGCTGGGCCTGCGGATGCCGCTGGCGGCCGGCTTCGGCCGCTCCCTGCGCCACTGAGAGCGCCGCGGGCTCGTACGGTCAACCCGCGCGCCCCTGCCCGCTCCTACGCCAGCAGCCGCCCCCGGCGGCTCAGCAGGAACGCCCGGAAAGCCGCCACCGGCGGGGTGTCCGGGCGGCCGTCCACCCAGGCCACCCCGATCTCCCGCACCGCCCGCGGCTGGGTGACCGCCAGCTCCCGCACCCCCGGCCGGGGCACGGCCGGAGGCGGCAGCAGGGCCACCCCCAGTCCGGCGGCGACCAGCCCGCGCAGCGTCTCGGCCTCCTCCCCCTCGAACGCGATCCTCGGCTTGAAGCCCGCCTCGGCGCACAGTGTGTCGAAGATCCGCCGCATCCCGTAGCCCGGCTCCAGGGTGATGAACGGCTCCTGCGCGGCCTCCGCCAGCCGTACCCGCCTGCGCCGCGCCAGCGGATGCTCCTCGGGCACCACCAGCCGCAGCCTCTGCTCGTCCAGGCGCCGCGCGACCAGATCCGGGGCGTCCGGCACCGGGGAGGTCAGGCACAGGTCCAGATCCCCGGCGCGCAGCCGCTCGATCATCGCCTCGCCGTACGTCTGCACCAGCGAGAAGCGCACCCGGGGATGGTCGGCGCGGAAGGAGCGGATCAGCCCCGGCACGGTCTCCGATCCCAGCGTGTGCAGGAAGCCGAACGCCACCTTCCCCGCCGCCGGGTCGGCGTCCGCCCGTACCGCCTCCGCCGCCTGCTCCACCGAGCCCAGCGCCCGCTCCACCGAGCCCAGGAACGTACGCCCGGCCGGCGTCAGCGCGACCGTCCGCCCCCGCCGCGCGAACAGGGCGACCCCCAGGTCGTCCTCCAGCCGCGCCATCGCCCGGCTGAGCGTCGACTGCGGCACCCCCAGCTCACCGGCCGCCCGCGTGACGTGCTCGTGCCGGGCCACGGCGACGAACTGCGCCAGCCGCGGGGTGAGTACGGCGGCCCAGGACCCGGGGTCGATGTGAGGTGCGTCACCGGATGTGCCGGATGTAACCGAGATGTCTTTTCTGTTGCCGACCGGTGACACGACACCCTCCCAGCTCGCCTTATGCGCCTGCGCATGATGACCAGAACCTTTGTGCATTGGACGCATCAGATCCCTGACCGTACGTTCGAGACATGCCTTCCGTCGATACCGGGGCGCCTGTCCGCACAGGTGCCTCTCCCGAGCGTTTCCCCTCCTCCCCCCGGCGCATCAGCCTCGCCCTCTTCGCCGTGGGCCTGGCGACCTTCGCCCTGCTGTTCTCCACCCAGCCCCTGCTGCCCGCCCTGACGGCCGACTTCGGCGTGACGCCGGGGCAGGCGAGCTGGACCGTCTCGGCCGCCACCATCGCGCTCGCGGTGGCCGTACTGCCGCTGTCCGCCCTCTCCGAGCGCTTCGGACGGCGCACCCTGATGACGGGCTCCCTGGCGGTCGCGGTCGCCGTCGCGCTCGCGCTGCCCTTCGCGCCCAACATGGAGGTCCTGATCGCGCTGCGCGCCCTGCAGGGCGTGGCGATCGCGGGCATCCCGGCCTCGGCGACGGCGTACCTGGCGGAGGAGGTACGGCCGGCCGCGCTGGTCGGGGCGATCGGCCTGTTCGTGGCGGGCAACAGCGTCGGCGGAATGACCGGCCGCGTCCTCACCGGCTGGGTCGCCGAGGGCTGGGGCTGGCGCACCGGGCTCGCGGCGGTCGGCGCGCTATCCCTGCTGTGCGCCCTCGCCTACCGGCTGCTGATCCCCCGGGCGCACAACTTCACCCCGGCCTCGCTGCGCCCCGCAGAGCTGCTGGACACCGTGCGCGGCCATCTGTCCGACGGACTGCTGGTCCGGCTGTACTCGCTCGGCCTGCTGTTCATGACCGTCTTCGGCGCGGTCTACACGGTGGTGGGCTACCGGCTGGTCTCCGAGCCCTTCGGCCTCTCCCAGGGCCTGGCCGGCTCGGTCTTCGCGATCTACCTCGTCGGCACCGTCTCCTCGGCCGCCGCCGGGCGCCTGACCGGACGGCTCGGCCGCCGCGGCGCCCTCTACCTGGCCATCGGCGCCACCGCCACCGGCCTGCTGCTGACCCTCGGCGACACCCTCGCGGCCGTACTGCTGGGCCTGGTCCTGGTCACGGCCGGCTTCTTCGCGGGCCACGCGGTCGCCTCCGGCTCGGTGGGCCGCACGGCGAAGACGGGCCGGGCCCAGGCCTCGGCGCTCTACCAGATGGCGTACTACGTCGGCAGCTCCCTGGGCGGCACGCTGGGCGCGATCGCCTACCACGCGGCGGGCTGGAGCGCGACGGTCGCCTTCTCCCTGACCGCCCTGGTCCTGGCGGCGGGCGTCACCCTCTACGCCACGCGCCGCGCGGTGGTCCAGCGCCGCCTGGCGGTCGCCCGCGGCTGCTGAGCCCCGGCGCGAGCGCCGGAACTCAACCGGCGGGGAAGACGCCCGTGTCCACAGCGAGCCCGAAGGGCTCGGGAAGGTGGATGGTGTCCCCGAACTTCCCCGCGTGCAGCACCCGGTAGACGTCCTCCTTCGGCTCCCCGTAGAGCGTCACGGTCGGGCCGCCGGGCGCCCAGCGGTCGACCAGCAGGTACAGCGGCACCCCGGCCTGGGCGTAACCGGCGGGCTTGCTGACCCGGTCGTGCCGGGCGTTGGTTGACTTCCTCCCCCTCCTGAAGGAGGGGGATTCCTACGGCTCGCGCCGTGGGGTTTTCCGCTTCATCACCGGCTGCCCGCCCGGAGTGCTCCGTTTGGGTCTTACACCAGCTCCACAGACAGACGCCGTCAGCCCGACGGCCAGGATGTTCTTCGCCGCGTTCACGTCCCGGTCGTGGGTCGTCCCGCAGTCGCACGTCCAGGTGCGGACGCTCAGCGGCACCTTGTCCCGCAAGGTGCCGCGGGTCGAGCACAGCTTGGAGGAGGGGAACCAGCGGTCGATCGCGATCACTTCGCGGCCGTACCACTGGGCCTTGTACTCCAGCATGCTCCGGAACTCCGACCAGACCGCGTCACTGATGGCACGGGCCAGGCTCCGGTCCCTCACCATGCTCCGCACGGTGAGGTCCTCGATCACGATCGTTTGGTTCTCACGAACGAGCCGAGTGGTGAGCTTGTGCGGGTGGTCACGCCTGCGGTCGGTGATGCGGGCGTAGACCTCGGCGACCTTCCGGCGGGCCTTGGCCCGGTTCGCTCCGTCACCCCTGGCCTTGCGGGCCAGCTGCCGCTGCGTCTTGGCGAGGCGGGTACGGTCACGCCGCTCATGCCGGGGGTTGGCGACCTTCTCCCCGGTCGAGAGGGTCAGCAGGTGGTCGAGGCCGACGTCGATGCCGACGGCCGCGCTGGTGGCGGGAAGCGGCTTGACGGAGGGGTCCTCGCACAGCAGGGACACGAACCAGCGTCCGGCCGCGTCCTGGGAGACGGTCACCGTGGACGGCGACGCACCCTCGGGGAGGGGACGGGACCACACGATGTCGAGCGGTTCCGCCCTCTTCGCCAGGGTCAGCTTCCCGTCGCGGAACCGGAACGCGCTGGTGGTGTACTCAGCCGACTTCCGCGACCTCTTCCGCGACTTGAGGCGCGGGTACTTCGCCCGCTTGCCGAAGAAGTTCGTGAACGCCCTCTGAAGGTGGCGCAGGGCCTGCTGGAGCGGGACGGAGGACACCTCGTTGAGGTAGGCGAGTTCCTCGGTCCTCTTCCAGGCCGTCAGCATCGCCGACGTCTGGTTGCAGTTCACCCGCTCCTGCCGCGTCCACGCCTCGGTGCGCGCGGCCAGGGCCAGGTTGTAGACCTTCCGCACGCAGCCGAACGTGCGCGACAGCTCGGCTGCCTGCGCATCGGTCGGATAGAAGCGGTACTTGAACGCCCGCTTCACGTGGGCGGTCTCCACGGCTCACACACTAACCCCGTCGGCTTGTGGCGGAGTGCGGGCGGTTGCGGGTGGACACCGGTCCGCCCTGGCGGCGAACCGGCGTTCCCTGCCCTGCTCCGCAGGAGCCTCGTTTCCTCCCCGCCCCAAAGGACGGGGTATCCACAAAGGAGAGCCCCAATGACGAGGTGATCTCCACGACGAGTTCCGCATCGTCCGCCGGGACGGAGCTGCCCTCGGCCTTCTCGACCACAGCCTCCGGTATGACCAGCAGGTCGGGAACGTAGATACCGCTGCGGAAGGGGATCGAGACGCCCTGCGTCCGGTAGACGTACCAATCCTCGGGAATCGCCCTGTCCAGCAGCCGCTGCAGCCTGGCGGCGATGACATTCCGGTTACCGGCGGGCGGTGGTGACACGGTGATGACCCCATCGATGATCTCCACCCTGCAGCCCTCGGGCCAGTCCGTCTCCTCCCAGAGGCGGACCAGGTCGTCCCAGTCGCAGGCAGGCCCTGGTCCTGGATCGACGGTGAGTGCGCTCGTGACTCCACCCGCGCGTGACCGCGCGGGCTTCCTGCGGTCGCGGCTAGACCACATCGCAGAGGGCCAGCCCGGCCCTGTCGAGGATGTTCGCCGCGCCGACGTGATCCGCGTTGGCGGCGAAACCGCACGCCGTGCACCGGAACGCCGCCTGAGTGACGCGGTTGCTCTTGTCCACGTGCCCACAGCCGCCGAGGCTCGGCGGGCAGGTGACTGAGGTGTTGCGGGGGTCCACCAGGATCACGCGGCGACCGGCACTCTCAGCCTTGTTCGCCAGGATTCCCAGGAACTGCCCCCAGCCCGCGTCGAGGATGCCGCGGTTGAGTCCGGCCTTGGCGGCGGCGCCGTTCGGCAGGAACGCGCCGTCGTTGCCGGGGTCGGCCTTGGGCGCGGGGCTCTTGGTCATCCCGGCGGTGTTCAGCCGCTCGTGCGCGATCACGTCGTGGTCGGTGATGAGTGCGCGGGCGGTCTTGTGGTGGAAGTCGAGCCGCTGCCGCCGGATCTTGGCGTGCAGCTTGGCGACCTTGCGGGCGGCGGCGCGGTGGCGCTTGGTCCGCTGCCGGGTGCACCTGGGGAACGCCGCGAGGTGCCGCTGTGCTGCGGCCAGCTCCTCGGTCGCGGAGGCGAGGAAGCGCGGATTCGCCTCGTGCTCGCCCTCGGAGGTGGTCAGGAAGTGCGTGACGCCCAGGTCGATGCCGACGCTTCTTCCGGTGGGCGGCAACTCCTGGGCGGGCACTTGGTCGCAGACCAGGACGGCGTACCAGCGCTTCCCCTCGCGCTTCACACTGATCGTCTTGACCCGTCCCTGTACGGGCCGGTGCTGGTGGACGCGCACATGCCCGACGCCTTGGAGGCGGAGGCGGGTCCGCCCATCGTGCGAGGTGGAGTTCCAGCGGCAGCCGTCGCCGTCCCGGGGGAAGGTGACGGTGTCGAAGTGCCCGGTGCCCTTGAAGCGTGGATACCCGGGAGTCCGCCCGGCCTTAACCCGCT
Source organism: Streptomyces verrucosisporus (assembly GCF_017114865.1). Lineage (GTDB taxonomy): Bacteria > Actinomycetota > Actinomycetes > Streptomycetales > Streptomycetaceae > Streptomyces > Streptomyces fenghuangensis. Next base: position 46,112 of record NZ_JADEYH010000013.1, read on the forward strand.
TGAAGAATGCGGCAAACGCCTTGTCCAGCCGGCGCAGGGTCGCCTGCTGCGAGGAGAACGACCAGCGGCCCTGCCGCTCGGGGTCGAAGGCGCGGATGTCCTTGAGCTGCGCGGACTGGTCGCCGTAGCGGACGGTGGTCTTCGAGGCGTGCCGCCAGGCATCCCGGCGCTCCTGCAGCGCTCGGCGTACAGCAAGCCCGTATGAGCATGATCGAGGCGGGCCGGTACGCGGTGAGCGCGGACCGCGTACGAGGCATGGCTCGCGCCTACTCGTGCACGGACCAGGAGTTGATCGAAGCCCTGGCCGGAATGACCGGTGGGCGAACACGTGGCTGGTGGGAGGAGTACCGCGACATCCTCCCGCCCGGGGCGCTCAACCTCGCCGAGCTCGAGCACCATGCCACCGCAGTGCGTGTCGCATCGGTTGTCCACGTTCCCGGCCTGCTTCAGACCACCGACCATGCCCGCGCGATCATGACCGACGCCGTACCGCCCTTCGCTCCGCACGAGGTGGAGCACCGGGTGTCCCACCGCATCAAGAGGCAGGGCATCCTCTACAAGGACACCCCGACGCCTCTGACCGCAGTCGTCCACGAAGCCGCCCTTCGCATGGGCTTCGGCGGCGCAGCCGTGGCCCGTGCCCAGCTCGGGCACCTCATCGAGATGAGCGAACGGGAGAACATCACCCTCCTGGTGATCCCTTTCAGGGCGGGCAACTTCCCCAGTTCAGGGCAGCCCATCGTCTACTACCGGGGCCCGGTACCGCAGCTCGACACCGTTCAGCTGGACACGGATCACGGGTCCGAGTTCATCGACGCCCAAGCGCGCCTGGTGAAGTACCGGACGATCATGGATCGTATGGAGCGGTGTGCCCTCACGCCGGCGGAATCCCGTGACCTGATGCACCACATCGCCCAGGAGACCTAAGGAGCGAGCATGCCCGACCTCTACTGGCAGAAGTCCACCTACAGCGCTGAGGCCGCCAACTGCGTCTACGTGGCCGCGAGCGACGACGGCACCATCAAGCTGCGCGAGAGCGATCGCCCCGGCAGCATCCTCACCACCACGCCCGAGAGCCTGAGGACCTTCATACGCGGCATCAAGGCGGGCGAGTTCGACCGCTTCACCAAGTCCTGACCTGGGCGAGGTGCGGTGGGGGCCGGGGGTGTGCGGGGGGGGTCGGGGCCGGTCCGGGGCGAACATTCCGGACGGCATGATTTACGGCCCTTGCCGCGCACCGTTGCCCGGACCGGCGATTGGCCGCAAATCACGCCCCTGGCCTCCGGCATGGGGAACCCCGGAGTGTCCGGAACGTCCGCCCCTCCCCGTCCCCTCCCGCCGTCGCCCGGCTGCGGCTGGTTCCCGGCTGTCCGTCGCGCGGTACCGCTCGGGGTCAACTGGTCAGATCCTCGTCTTGTGGGGTGGAGCTTCACCGTCGCGGAGACGCTCAATCGCCTCGCTGCCGCCGACCGGCCGGCACCGGATGCACCATCGGAATGAGCGCGGGCGGCATCGGCAGATCAGGTCCCGTCCCGAAGCGCAGCCCGGGTCAGGGCGCTTCGTTCAGCTTGGAGGCGAGCCGCGGATGCCCTGTCCGCGCAGCCGTGTCGCCCCGGAAAAGGGATTGCCCCGGAGGGAGGGCTCACGTTGGCTGGGCAGCATGGCCGAACTGCATACCGATCGCCTCGTCCTTCGTCGATGGCGTGACTCCGACCTCGGACCATGGGCGGCGATGAACACCGATCCCGAGGTCCGCGAGCACTTGGGCGATGTACTCAACCGTGAACAGAGCGATGCCTCCGTGGCGCTGTTCCAGGCCGACTTCGACCGGCGAGGCTATGGGTGGTGGGCGGTCGAGGTGCGGGCCACAGGCGAGTTCATCGGCTTTGCGGGCCTGGACGAAGTGGATGACGGCATGCCGTTCACCGGAGTGGAGATCGGCTGGAGGCTCGCCCGGTCGGCCTGGGGCCAGGGCTACGCCACCGAGGCCGCACTGACGGTACTGGCCTACGGCTTCGACACGCTCGAGGTTCCCGAAGTCCTCGCCGTGACCACAGCCACCAACCTTCGTTCACAGGCGGTCATGCGCCGGATCGGTATGACCCGGGACCCGGCCGACGACTTCGACGCCCCCGCCGCACCCGAAGGACCACTGCGCCCGACCGTGCTGTACCGGATCGCCCGCGGTACGAGAATCTGACGTTCGCCGCGGCGGCAGGGGCATGTACACGGAAGACGCGGTACGGCATGCGGGGAAGTCGATCCGCACCCCGCAGTGCGCCGGACGGCATGGCTTACGGCCGCCGCTGCGGCCCGTCAGCCGGCCGAGCCGGTGACCCAGGCGGAAACCTCTCCGTCGAGTTCCTCGGGCGCCTTCGTATGGCCTGGATACCTGTAACCCAGACGGTCGGCGTCGGGGTACTTCTCGGCCCGTGCTTCCGCCGCATAGGGCGGATTGACCGGGTCCAGGGAGTTCACGAGGAGAAGCAGTCTCGGTGCTTCCTCCGCATCGGGCATCGTCCATGTGGAGTCCGCACCGGCAGACATCACCGAGCACGGACGGTGCATGCCCGAGAGCGCGGCTCCGAGGGGATTCCTCTCCGGCGATCCCGCGCCGACTCCCCACCCCGGGTACGCCGTGCAGACATTGGCGAGGTACCCCACGAACTCCGGGAGCACCTGGCCGTCACGGTCACGGCGGGTGTAGCTACGACTGTCGGACTCTACGACCCCTTTACCCGCCTTGCCGATATCCGGCCAGTTGGCCAGGATCTCGCGCAGTGGTTCAGCGTTTTTTCCGAGGTCGCGGGAGAGGGAGAAGAGAGCGGTCATCCGCTCGTACTCCTCGGCGCCGTCGGCGAGACCGGTCTGCGTGCCGTCGTAGCCCATGTCCCGGAGCGTCCGGTGAAGCTTCTGCCGGCAGTCGGAGGCCGCATCGCTTTCGTCGCATTCCATGACGTCCTGCAAGCCCGCCTCCACCGTGAGGCTCCGCCCGACCATGAGCGTGGTCGCGAACGTGCCCGGCGGAGGCGCGGGAGCGTCCATCACCGCCCAGCCGCCGGCGCGTTCCAGTTCGGGCATCACAGCCGTTGCCCGGACCGCGCCGAACGACTGCGCGTACACCCCCGATATCTTCCCCTCCTTCTCGACGAGTTCCTTGAACGACTTGTGGTATTCCGCACGGTCGAGGCGGTAGAGGTCCATGTCGCAGGAGTTCCGGAAACCTTCGGGCCAGTTCTTCGTCTGCCATTCCGAGAGTTCGCCGCCCTTCGACACGCCAGTGACGATTTCGAGGCATTCGGTGCCGACCCCGTGAACAGCCCAGGGCTCGACGAATGTGGCCACCGCCCGGTGGCGCAGCCAGGAAGGAAGAAGCGATCGGGCGGCCACGGCGTCCAGCGGACGCGGCCCGGTCCTTCCCGGGTCCCAGAGGACCAGTCCGTCCCGTTCTCCAGGTGTGCGAGCGGTCGGCGCGCCATCCTCACCGGGGGTGTGTAGATCACCGCCCACACCCCCGTGGGGAGCAGGTGGCAGCGGACGGTCTCGTCGGCACACGGCTGAGGCTCGGGAGCCGCCGACTGCCCGCGCTCGTCGGCCCGGTACACATACAGGCCGACGAGGACGACGACGGCCAGGGCCGCCACGCCGGCGAACCAGGGGACGGCCGTGGCGCGGCCGGGGTTACGCGCCCCCGGCATGCCGCGCTTGCGTCGCACTGGTCACAGGTGTCCCTGGTCGAGGTCGGGGCTTCCGGGAGGTCAATGGACCGAGGGCTGACCGTATCGCGCGAAGCGGGAGACGAGACCGCCGGGAAGCGGTGCCGACGGAAGCGGCGATCGTCTTCGCCCCGCGCCCGCAGCCGGGCGACGGGCCGATACCGCCCTCGGGGTCCGGACCGCACCGCCGTCCGCCCGCAGCCGGGCGACGGCGGGAGGGGACGGGGAGGGGCGGACGTTCCGGACACTCCGGGGTTCCCCATGCCGGAGGCCAGGGGCGTGATTTGCGGCCAATCGCCGGTCCAGGCAACGGTGCGCGGCAAGGGCCGTAAATCATGCCGTCCGGAATGTTCGCCCCGGACCGGCCCCGACCCCCGCACACACCCGGCCCCCACCGCACCCGCACCCGCACCCGCACCCGGAAAACAAACGCCCCCCTCCGCGTTAACCCGAAGTTGCGGAACCGGTCTCACCGAGAGAATTCCTTTCCGATTCGGAAATCGAACGGAATGAGCCCGCTGAAGGGCGGCGTCCGCCGATAGCCTGGCGCTGCCTCGTCGATCAGCGCGGGGCAGCCGCGGGAGTGCCCGAGGGGAGGGCGTTCCGATCGCGGTTCCGGGGGTGCGGTGGAGGCAGGGGGAAATCGCCGCGCGGACAACCGCGCGTTCCGGCACACGCAGGCGCACGAAGGCGCTGAATTCGCTTCTCCGCCACCCCGGAATCACCACCGATTCACCGAAGGTGAGGACGACCCGTGCGACGCATGACCTCCGTTCTTCTGGCCCTGAGCGCTCTGGTGGGGGCCTCCGCGCTGACCGCCCCGGCGGCCGCGGCCGCCGGGCAGACCGGCCGTCCGGCCGCCGCGCAGACCGCCGTACCGGCCGGCTGGGAGGTGGTCCGGGGTGGTGAGGTGGCCGCCCTGAACGGCGGGGCGGACGGCGAGCGCTCCTCCGCCCCCCAGGGCCCCGCCGCCCGGAACCTCACCGCTCAGGACCTCACCGAGCAGGGCTCGGAAGCGGACGAGACCTCCCTCATCGCGATGCAGTCGGTCCGCAACAAGCGGTTCGTGACGACCGAGAAGACCTACCCGGCTCCCAACACCGGTGCGCTGCGGGCCCGTTCCGCCGAGTACGGCGGCTCCTGGGAGGGCTTCGCCTTCGAGTGGGACGAGACCACCGAGACCTACGCCCTGAGGTCGCTGGCCAACGACCTCTACGTGGCGGTGGAGAAGAACTTCACCGGCAGCTCCCAGAACCTGCTGCGCGCCCGCTCCACCGGTGTGGGCGGCTGGGAGCGGTTCGTCGTGTACTACAACGAGGAGCTGGACCGCTGGGCGCTCCAGTCCACGTTGAACGGCCTGTTCGTCGCCATGGAGAACGGCTACACCGGCTCGCTCCAGTACGCCCTGCGCGCCCGTTCCGCCGAGATCGGCGGTTCCTGGGAGGAGTTCGTCCTCTACGACCTGGGCGCCTGAGCCCCGGCCGGACGGACGGAAAGGCGCCCGTACCCCACGTCCCGGGGGTACGGGCGCCTCCGTGTGCGCGCCGCCCACGGCGTACGGCCGTGAGGGCGGGTGTCAGGCGATGCGGTCGAGGATCAGAGGGGTCGGGGCGAAGGAGGCGCCCTCGGCTTCCCCGGCGATTCCGATCGCGTCGCCGGTGAGCGCTTCGAGGGCGTAGTCGAAGCGCTCGGGGGTGTCGGTGTGGAGGGTCAGCAGCGGGGCGCCGGCGGTGACGCGGTCGCCGGGCTTGGCGTGCAGCTCCACCCCGGCACCGGCCTGCACCGGGTCCTCCTTGCGCGCGCGGCCCGCGCCCAGGCGCCAGGCGGCGACGCCGACGGCGTACGCGTCCAGCTTCGTCAGGACGCCGGAGGTCTCGGCGCGCAGGACGTGCCGCTCGCGGGCGGTGGGCAGGGGCGCGTCCGGGTCGCCGCCCTGGGCGGCGATCATGCGGCGCCAGTGGTCCATGGCCGAGCCGTCGGCGAGCGCCTTGGCCGGGTCGGCGTCCGGCAGTCCGGCGGCGGCGAGCATCTCGCGGGCCAGCGCCAGCGTCAGCTCGACGACGTCGGCCGGGCCGCCGCCGGCCAGGACCTCGACCGACTCGCGGACCTCCAGGGCGTTGCCGGCGGTCAGGCCGAGCGGGGTGGACATGTCGGTGAGCAGGGCGACGGTGCGCACCCCGTGGTCGGTGCCGAGCCCGACCATGGTGGAGGCCAGTTCGCGGGCGTCGCCCGGGTTCTTCATGAACGCGCCGGAGCCGACCTTGACGTCCAGGACGAGCGAGCCCGTGCCCTCGGCGATCTTCTTGGACATGATCGAGGAGGCGATCAGGGGGATCGCCTCGACGGTGCCGGTGACGTCGCGCAGGGCGTAGAGCTTCTTGTCGGCCGGGGCCAGTCCGTCGCCGGCCGCGCAGATCACCGCGCCGACCGAGCGCAGGACGTCCATCATCTCGTCGTTGCTCAGCAGTGCCCGCCAGCCGGGGATGGACTCCAGCTTGTCCAGCGTGCCGCCGGTGTGGCCCAGGCCGCGGCCGGAGAGCTGGGGGACGGCGGCGCCGCAGGCGGCGACCAGCGGGGCCAGCGGCAGGGTGATCTTGTCGCCGACGCCGCCGGTGGAGTGCTTGTCCGCGGTGGGCCGGGACAGGGCGGAGAAGTCCATCCGCTCGCCGCTGTCGATCATCGCGGCGGTCCAGCGGGCGATCTCCTCGCGTTCCATGCCGTTGAGCAGGATCGCCATGGCCAGGGCCGACATCTGCTCGTCGGCGACCTCGCCGCGGGTGTAGGCGTCGATGACCCAGTCGATCTGGGCGTCGCCGAGGCGGCCCCGGTCGCGCTTGGTGCGGATGACGGAGATGGCGTCCATCAGGGGGTTCTGCTCCTTGGGGGTCGGGGGCGCCGGGCGCGGGTCAGGGGCCGGTGGAGCCGGTGGGGCCGTCCGCGCCGGCGAGGTGCTCGGGGCCGAAGGCGTCCGGCAGGAGGTCGGACAGCGGCCGGACGCCGGTGGCGGTGTCGACCGCCAGGTCCGGTCCGCCGTGCTCCCACAGCAGCTGGCGGCAGCGGCCGCACGGCATGAGGATCTCGCCGCGGCCGTCGCAGCAGGTGAAGGCCACCAGCCGGCCGCCGCCGGTGGCGGCCAGCTCGGAGACCAGGCCGCACTCGGCGCACAGCCCGATGCCGTAGGAGGCGTTCTCCACGTTGCAGCCGCCGACGATCCGGCCGTCGTCCACCAGCGCGGCGGCGCCGACCGGGAACTTGGAGTACGGGACGTAGGCCCGGGACATCAGCTCCCGGGCCCGCTCCCGCAGCGCCGGCCAGTCGGCCCGGCCGGCGCCGGTCGCGGGGGAGTCGCTCACTACTTGCCCTCGCCCTTCCGGTAGGCGTGCCCGTTGGCCTTGGGCATCCGCAGCCGCTGCGCGGACATGGCCAGCACCAGCAGCGTGGCGACGTACGGGGCGGCGCTGACGAACTGGCTGGGCACCTCGTCCACCGAGGAGTACCAGAAGAACAGCGCCAGACCGGTGACCGCCGCGACCGCGCCGGTCAGGTACTTCTTCCGGTAGATCGCCCAGGCGGTGGCCAGGACCAGCAGGATCGCCAGCAGCAGGAGCAGGGCGTGGACGTTCTGGCCGCCGCCGCGCAGGTTGAGGCTGTCGGTGTAGCCGAAGAGGCCGGCGCCCAGGGCGAGGCCGCCCGGCATCCAGTTGCCGAAGATCATCGCGGCGAGGCCGATGTAGCCGCGTCCGCCGGTCTGGCCCTCCAGGTAGATGTTGGAGGCGACCTCGGCGAGGAACGCGCCGCCCATGCCGGCGAAGCCGCCGGAGATCATCACGGCGATGTACTTGTACTTGTAGACGTTGACGCCCAGGCTCTCGGCCGCGATCGGGTTCTCGCCGCAGGAGCGCAGCCGCAGGCCGAAGCCGGTGTTCCACAGCACCCACCGGCTGAGCGGGATCATGGCGACGGCCACGATCGTCAGCAGGGAGAGGTTGGTGACCAGTCCGCCCACGAGTCCGGCGACGTCGGAGACGACGAACCAGTGCTTGGCGTTGAGTGTCGCCATCACGTCGGACAGCCCGGGGACGGTGATCTGGCCTATCGACTCGATGGGCGGGGACTGCTTACTGGTGCCGCTCTCCATCTCGGCGAAGGTGAAGCTGGACAGGTAGCGGGTGGCGCCGACGGCGAGGATGTTGATGGCCACACCGGAGACGATGTGGTTGACGCCGAAGCTGACGGTGGCGATCGCGTGCAGCAGACCGCCCAGCGCGCCGCCGACGATGCCCATGACCACGCCCGTCCACGGGCCCCACTGGACGCCGGCCCAGGCGCCGAACCAGGTGCCCAGGATCAGCATGCCCTCCAGACCGATGTTGATCACGCCGGCCCGCTCGGCCCACAGGCCGCCCAGGCCGGCCAGGCCGATGGGGACGGCCAGCCGCAGGGCGGCGGAGGTCTGCCCGACGGAGGTGATGCCGTGGGCCCCGGTGATCAGCCGTACGGCGGAGACGAGCACCAGCAGGCCCGCGATCACGAGCATCCATTCGGCCAGGGTCAGCCGGCGGCGGGCGGACTTCTTCGGCTGCTGTGCGGCCGGCCGCTTGTCGAGGACGGTGCTCATGCCGACACCTCCTTGCGGTTCTTCGGACCGGTGCCGTCGCCCTCGCCCGCGGCGGCGGCCTCGGCGGCGAGTTCCTCGCCGACCTTCTGCTGCTGGCGGCGCAGGCCGTAGCGGCGTACGGACTCGTAGCTGATGACGACCGCCATCACGATCAGGCCCTGCATGATCGTGGCGATCTCCTTCTCGTAGCCGTTGTAGTCGAGCGTCGGCGACGCCTTGTCGAGGAAGGCGATGAGCAGCGCTCCGAGGGCTATGCCGAAGGGGTGGTTGCGGCCGAGCAGGGCGATGGTGATGCCGGTGAAGCCCACGCCCGCGGGGAAGTCCAGGCTGTAGGTGTGGGCGTCGCCGAGCAGGACGGGCATGCCGGCCAGGCCGGCGACCGCGCCGGAGATCAGCATGCTGGTGAGCACCATGCGCCTGGCGTCGACGCCGCTGGCGGAGGCGGCGCTGGGGCTGGCGCCGGTGGCGCGCAGGTCGAAGCCGAACCGGGTGCGGTTCAGGACCAGCCAGTACAGCAGGCCGCACAGGGCGGCGACGGCGGTGAAGCCGTAGATCTCGCCGGCCGCGCCCATGTCGATGCCGGGGAACCAGCCCGATTCCGGGATCTGTCCGGTGGTGAGGTTGTTGCCGCGCTGCTCGCCGAACTGGGCGGGCAGGACGAGGTAGGCGATGATGCTGGTGGCGATGGAGTTGAGCATGATCGTCGAGACGACCTCGCTCACTCCGCGGGTGGTCTTCAGGATGCCCGCGATGCCGGCCCAGAAGCCGCCCACCAGCATCGCGACGACCATGATCAGCACGATGTGCAGGGGGCCGGGCAGGGTGACCGAGGCACCGATGACGGCGGCGGCCATCGCGGCGAGCCGGTACTGCCCGTCGACCCCGATGTTGAACAGGTTCATACGGAAGCCGACGGCCACCGCGAGCGCCGCCAGGTAGTACGTGGCGGCCTGGTTGACGATGAGCACCTGGATGTCGGCGTGCATCGCGTACTCGGCCATCAGCACGTACGGCTGGACGGGGTTGAGGCCGGAGGCGATCAGCACCACCGAGGTCAGCAGCACGGCGACGACGATGGCCAGCGCGGGCCCGCCGAGGGCCAGGACCATCCGGTCCCTGTCGAACTTCTTCATCGGTCCTCTCCCCCGTCCCGGCCCGTGGTGGCGGTCCCGTCGGCGGCCGCGGCGGCTTCGAGCGCCGCCCCGTCGTCGAGACGGCCACAGGCCGCGCCGGTCATGGCGGAGCCGAGGGCCTCAGGGGTGATCGTGGCGGGGTCGGCGTCGGCGACCAGTCGGCCGCGGTACATCACGCGCAGGGTGTCGGACAGGCCGATCAGCTCGTCGAGGTCGGCGGAGATCAGCAGGACGGCCAGACCGGCGCGGCGCGCGGTGCGGATCTGGTCCCAGATCTGCGCCTGCGCGCCGACGTCCACGCCGCGCGTGGGGTGGGCGGCGATCAGGAGCCGGGGCTCATGGCTCATCTCGCGGCCCACGATCAGCTTCTGCTGGTTGCCGCCGGACAGGGAGGCCGCGGTGACGTCGATGCCGGGGGTGCGCACGTCGTACTCGGCGACGATCCGCTCGGTGTCGGCGCGGGCGGCCTTGATGTCCAGCCAGGGCCCCTTGCTGTTGGGGGGCTCGGTGACGTGCCCGAGTATGCGGTTCTCCCACAGGGAGGACTCCAGCAGCAGCCCGTGGCGGTGGCGGTCCTCGGGGATGTAGCCGACGCCGCCCTCGCGGCGGCGGCGGGTGGGCCAGCCGGTGACGTCCTGCTCGCCGAGGACGATGGTCCCGCCGTCGGCCTGGCGCATGCCGACCAGCGCCTCGATCAGCTCGGTCTGGCCGTTGCCCTCCACGCCGGCCAGGCCCAGCACCTCGCCCTTGTGGATGGTGAAGGAGACGTCGTCCAGGATGGTGCGGGCGCCGTCGACCGGGTCGTGGCCGGTGAGGGTGAGGCCGTCCACCCTCAGCATGGGGGTGTCGGTGACGGTGGACTCGCGGGTCTCCGGGGAGGGCAGCTCGGCGCCGACCATCAGCTCGGCGAGCTGCTTGACGGTGACGTCGCCGGGGGTGACGGAGGCGACGGTGGTGCCGCGCCGGATGACGGTGATGTCGTCGGCGACCGAGAGCACCTCGCCCAGCTTGTGCGAGATGAAGATGACGGTCAGTCCCTCCGCCTTCAGCTCGCGGAGGTTGGCGAAGAGCGCGTCCACCTCCTGCGGCACGAGCACGGCGGTCGGCTCGTCGAGGATGAGGATGCGGGCGCCGCGGTAGAGGACCTTGAGGATCTCCACGCGCTGCCGGTCGGCGACCCCGAGGTCCTCCACCATGGCGTCGGGGCGGATACCCAGGCCGTAGGCCTCGGAGATCTCCCTGATCCGGGCGCGGGCCTTCGCCCCGATCCCGTACAGCTTCTCGCTGCCCAGGACGGTGTTCTCCGCGACGGTGAGGTTGTCGGCCAGCATGAAGTGCTGGTGGACCATGCCGATGCCGCGGGCGATGGCGTCGCCGGGGTCGGAGAAGGCGACCTCCTGGCCGTCGACGGCGACGGTGCCCTCGTCCGGCTTCTGCATGCCGTAGAGGATCTTCATCAGGGTCGACTTGCCCGCGCCGTTCTCGCCGACGATGGCGTGCACGGTCCCCTTGCGGACGGACATGTGGATGTCGTGGTTGGCGACGACACCGGGGAAGCGCTTGGTGATCCCGGTCAGTTCGACGGCGGGAGGACTGCTGGACGCGTTGATGGTGCACTCTCCTCGGGCTAAGGAGTGGCTCGTAGGGAGCACGGCGGGGGCGGACGGCCACAGGGGACCGGGGGCCGTGCGGGTGAGGGCGACGCTACCGTCTCGACGGTCGACTACGCGCGTAGAGCTTTTTCCGTGCGGTGGGCCCGGCCGGAGGAGGGCCGCCGCCGCGGGCGGTGCGGTCCTCCTCCGGCCGGGCCCGTGCCGGGGCCGTGCGGGCGGCGGCCGGACGGCCCGGGGGACGTCCGGCCCCGCTTCTCGCTCCGGCACCGGGCCGGATCAGGCGGGCGGGCGGGGGTCAGGACCCGGTGCTGACCTTGATCTCGCCGCTGACGATGCCCTCCCTGGCCTTCTTCACGGCCTCCTGCAGCTCGGTCATCTCGGTGAAGGCCGGGTTGGAGTCGGACAGGTTCACACCGCCGGACTTCAGGTCGAAGCGACTCTCACCGGTCATCGGCTCGCCGTTCTGCACGGACTCGACCAGGTTGTAGACCGCGCCGGAGACATCCTTGGTCATGGAGGTCAGGATGTTGTCCTTGTACTTGGCCAGCGTCTTCTGCTCGTACTGGTCGGAGTCGACGCCGATGACCCACTTGTCCTTGGCCGCGGCCGCCTCGATGACGCCCTGGCCCGCGAGGCCGGCGGCGTGGTAGATCACGTCGGCCTTGGCGTCGAGCTGGCCGCGGGCGGCCTCCTTGCCGAGGTCCGGCTTGGAGAAGCCGTCCATGTTCGGCGGCTGGGTCAGGTACTGGGTCTTGACCTCGATGGACTTGTCGGTGTCCTTCACGCCCTGGACGAAGCCCGCCTCGAACTTCTTGATCAGCGGGACCTCGACGCCGCCGACGAAGCCGACGACCTTGGACTCGGTGGCCTCGGCCGCGGCCACGCCCGCCAGGTAGGAGCCCTCCTCCTCGCTGAAGACGAGGTTGGCGACGTTGTCCGCCTGGACGGTGTTGTCGTCGATCAGGCCGAAGGTGGTCTTCGGGAACTTCTCGGCGACCTCCTCGATCGGCTTGGCGTAGGCGAAGCCCACACCGATCACGGGGTTGTAGCCCTGGCGGGCGAGGTCGGTGAGGCGCTGGACCTTGTCGGCGTCCGACTCGCCGTCGGAGGGCTCGACGTCCTCGCCGCCGATGCCGAAGTCCTTCTTCGCCTTCTCGAAGCCGGCGTAGGCGGCGTCGTTGAACGACTGGTCGCCACGGCCGCCGACGTCGTAGGCGAGGGCTATGCCCTTGCCCTTCTTGGCGGAGTCGGAGGAGTCCGAGGAGGCGGACTCGGTGGACGTGCTGCCACACGCGGTGGCGCTGAGGGCGAGGGCCGCGGCGGTGCCGACCGCGGCGGCGAGCTTGCTTACCCGGCGCAAGAGGACTTCCCTTCGCTCGAAGCGCCTCCGTTGGCGCTGGCTTCCGCCGCATCGTAACGCGCGTAGATGCCAGGAAAAGGGCTCCTGCGGAGCCGTTATCAGTTCGGTGTTAACGGGTGGTGCCCGCACCCTTGTGGAGGGTGACGCGTAGGCGTCCCGCGGGGCGCCGGGCATCGCGGGCACCGGACGCGGGCCCGGGTCGAGGAGGGCGGCGCCGAGACCGCGCCCTTCCGCCCGGCCGTCTCCCACCTGCGCTTTCCCGCCCGCCGCAAGGGCCGGGCGGCGGAGGCGGCGGGCCCGGGGGCGCGAGGACCGGAGAGTGGGGACGTCCCGCCGACCGCCGTCCGGGGAGCGGCGTGAGACTGGTCACGTGCCGGCTGCGCACCGGCCCCCTCCCGGCCCGGGCCGGGCAACCGCCCGCGGGACCGCGGCCCTTGGGCGTACGTCCCGTACGGTCGCCGTACGGTCCGCGCGTCCGCGCCCTATTCGCGCTCGGCGTCCAGCAGGGCGGCGGCCGTGAACAGCTCGACGCCCGCCGCGATGGCGCTCTCGTCGACGTCGAAGTCGCCCTGGTGCAGGTCGCGCGGCGCGCGGTCGCCCGGCGGACGCACTCCGAGGCGGGCCATCGCGCCGGGGACGTGCTCCAGGTACCAGGAGAAGTCCTCGCCGCCCAGGCTCTGTTCGGTGTCCTCGACCGAGCCGTGGCCGCGACGGGAGACCATGGCGTCGCGCAGCAGCTCGGCGGTGATCCGCTCGTTGACCACCGGGGGGACGCCGCGGATGTAGTTGAGCTCGAACTTGGCGCGGTGCAGCGTGGCGACCTCGTCGATCGCCGCGTGCACCAGGTCGGGCGCGATCCGCCAGGCGGGCAGGTCCAGGCAGCGGATGGTGCCGGACAGCTCGGCGTGCTGCGGGATGACGTTGGGGGCGTGGCCCGCCTCCAGCCGTCCCCAGGTCAGGGCGAGCCCGGCGCGGGTGTCCACGCGGCGGGAGAGCACCGCCGGGACCTCGGTGACGATCTTGGCCGCCGCCGTGACCAGGTCGGTGGTCAGGTGCGGGCGCGCGGTGTGGCCGCCGGGGCCGTCGAGGGAGAGCTCCAGCCGGTCGCAGGCGGAGGTGATGGGGCCGGCGCGCAGGCCGATGCGCCCGGCCTCGACCTTGGGGTCGCAGTGGACGGCGAGGATCCGGCCCACCCCTTCGAGCACTCCGGCCTCGATGGCGTCGGTCGCGCCGCCCGGCAGCACCTCCTCGGCGGGCTGGAACAGCAGCCGCACCGAGTGAGGCAGCCCGCCTCGGCGCGCCAGGTCGGCCAGGACGATCCCGGCGCCGAGCACGGCGGTGGTGTGGACGTCGTGGCCGCAGGCGTGCGCCCGGTCGGGGACCGTCGAGCGGTAGGGGACGGTCTTGGTGTCGGGGATGGGGAGCGCGTCGATGTCGGCGCGCAGCGCCAGCATCGGGCGCACGCCTCTCTTCGCGTCCGCCCCGCCGGGGTGGATGTCGCAGATCAGTCCCGTGCCGCCGGGGAGTACCCGGGGGGTGAGCCCGGCCTTCTCCAGCCGCTCCCGGATGGCGGCGGTGGTCCGGAACTCCTGGTGGCCCAGCTCGGGGTGCATGTGCAGGTCCCGGCGGAAGGCGATGAGCTCGGCACGGAGGGCCTCCGGCACGGCGCCGGGCAGCGGCGTCTCACCGGCGGTCCGGATACTGGACTCTGGCGACAACAACTGGCTCACCCTGTCGAGGGTAAGCCCAGGTGACAGCCGTGTGCAGGGAGAACGGTGAAAGTTCACCCTCCGTAGGGGAGAAAAAACGAATCAGCGGTCGCATACGGCCTGGTGCGGATGGGTATGACCTCCGATTCCGCTCGTCCCGGACCGTTCCGCTATGTGGGACGGAGGCGCGGTGGCCGCGGTCACGAGGCGGGTGGGGCCGACGGCAGCCGCCGCACCCCCCGCGCGGTGCCGGTGACGCCCGAGAGGAACCCCCGGGCGCGCGGTGAGGCGCCCTCCGTCAGCCAGGCCGGGTCCACATCGCAGACCGCGACCGTCACCCCGGTGCCCGCCAGGGCCAGCGGGAGGGTGTGGACGACGGTGGAGGGGAAGCTCACGATGGTGCGGCCGATGGGTCCGCGGCGGGCCACCAGTTCCAGCGGGAGGTCCGGCCGTACGATCTCCAGTCCCGTCCCGGCCGCTATCCGGTGCAGCTTCTCCGCGCTCTCGCGGCGGTGGGCGAAGTAGCGGGTGGCGCCGTGCTCCCGGGTCAGGGAGGCGACGGCCTCCAGATAGCGTTCGGGGTCCACCACACCGGTTTCGACCAGCGAGGTGCCCACCAGATCGGTGCCGCCGGTGAGCGCGGGCGGGCCGAAGCGGGCGCGGGTCCAGGCGAAGTCGTTGCGGGTGACCGACACGTGTTCGGGCGCCTCGACCGGCATCGAACTGAACACCTCGACCCGCTGCCGCGCCGACGGTGTCATCCGGCGGCGGGCGGAGGCGGAGACGGGCGCGAAGAGCGCGGCGCGCGCTCCCTGCGCTCCCTTGCGGTGCCAGCGCACCAGGCGCTCGCCGCGGGCGAGCTGGGTGACGAACTCCATGGTGGCCGTCCCGTCGTCGACCACCACCACTCCCCGCGGGCCCCCCGGTGCGGCCGGTCCCCCCGGCACGGCCCCCTCGGTGCGGGCCAGGGAGAGCAGCAGCTGCACATAGCGCGAGAACGGGTCGCCCACCACTATCCGCGCGGCGCGGCGCAGCGGGCCCAGCAGTGAGGCCACCGTCCTCAGCGGCGCGCCCGCGCCGCCGCGCGCCTCCTCCCAGCGGACCGCGATCCCCTCGTCGCGCGCCAGCTCGGCCATCCGCCGCAGCTGGCCGCGCGTCATCGCCTCCCGCGGCGGCAGGACGACGACGGTGAGGCCGCCGTCCTCTTCCTCCGCGCCCCGTACGGTGTGGGCCCACTCCAGGACGTTGAGGAGCTGCACCGGGCTCTCGACGAAGGCGAGGGTGCCCGACCGGCGCCCGGCGCGCCCGAGGGCTCCCGGAGCGCGGCCGGTGCGCCCGAGGACTCCCGGAGCGCGGCCGGGGCGCGCCCCCCGACGCGCCTCGGCCGTGCCCGGCGTGCCCGGCCTCCGGGCCGGCTGGGGCGGGACCCCGCCCGGGGTCCCGCCGGGGACTGCGCCTGCGCTCACCCTGGATCGCCCCGTCAGCCCGTCGTTCCCGTCAGACCGCTGCCGGCTCGCGGCCGGCGGCGGACTCCTCGGCCTCGGCCACGACGCCCTTGACCCGGCGCAGCTTCTTCATCGGCCCGATCTCGCTGTCGTAGACCTTCTTCACACCGTCGCCGAGGGACTCCTCGATGGTGCGGATGTCGCGCACCAGGCGCTGCAGGCCCTGCGGCTCGACGGAGGCGGCCTGGTCGGAGCCCCACATCGCGCGGTCCAGGGTGATGTGGCGCTCGACGAAGGCGGCACCCAGCGCGACGGCGGCCAGCGTGGTCTGCAGGCCCGTCTCGTGGCCGGAGTAGCCGATCGGCACGTTGGGGTACTCGGCCTGCAGGGTGTGGATCATCCGCAGGTTGAGCTCCTCGGCCTTGGCCGGGTAGGTGCTGGTGGCGTGGCAGAGCACGATGTTCTCGCTGCCCAGGACCTCCACCGCGTGCCGGATCTGCTTCGGCGTGGACATGCCGGTGGAGAGGATGACGGTGCGGCCGGTGGCGCGCATGGCGCGCAGCAGCTCGTCGTCGGTCAGGGAGGCGGAGGCCACCTTGTAGCAGGGCACGTCGAACTTCTCCAGGAAGTCGACGGACTCCACGTCCCACGGGGAGGCGAACCAGTCGATCCCCCTCTTCTTGCAGTAGGCGTCGATGGCCCGGTAGCCCTCCTCGTCGAACTCGACGCGGTGGCGGTAGTCGATGTAGGTCATCCGGCCCCAGGGGGTGTCGCGCTCGATCTCCCACTGGTCGCGCGGGGTGCAGACCTCCGGGGTGCGCTTCTGGAACTTCACGGCGTCGCAGCCGGCGTCGGCGGCGGCGTCGATCAGGGCGAACGCGTTCTCCAGGTCGCCGTTGTGGTTGATGCCGATCTCGCCGGTGACGTAGACCGGGTGGCCCGGGCCCACGGTCTTGGCGCCGAGGGTACGGAGGCGGGGGCTGGTCATGCTCAAGACAGTTCCTTTCCGAGGATCCACGAGGCGATCTCGCGGATCGCACCGGCCCCTCCGGGAGTGGAGGTGACCGCGCGGGCTGCGCCGCGTACGACGTCGTGGGCGCTGGCCACGGCGACGGGCCAGCCGACCAGGCCGAAGCACGGCAGGTCGTTGACGTCGTTTCCGACGTAGAGCACGCGCTCCGGCGCGATGCCCTGCTCCTCGCACCACTGCTTGAGGGCGAGGTCCTTCCGGTCGACACCGTGGAGCACGGGGATCCGCAGCTTGCGGGCCCGTGCGGCGACCACCGGGTTCTCCTCCGTGGACAGGATCAGCAGCGGCAGTCCGGCGCGGCGCAGGGCGGCGATGCCGAGCCCGTCGCCGCGGTGGACCGCGACCGTCTCCCGTCCGTCGGAGTCGACGTACACCCGGTCGTCGGTCTGGGTGCCGTCGAAGTCGAGTACGACCGCGTCGACGTCGTCGCGGTCCGGAAGCGCGCCGGGGCGCCCCTCCGTCCCGCCGTCGAGCAGCGGCGCCAGCGCGCGGGCGCGGGCGAGGTCGTGGGGATCGTCGACCTCCAGCACGCGCGCCGGGTCGGTGCGCACCAGCTCGGTGCGGCCGAAGAAGCGGTGTCCGGCCTCGCGGAAGCCGCCGGCGCGCATCGCGTAGGCGGCGCCGGTCTCCAGCAGGTCCTGCGGCCGGTCCTGGCGGCGCGGGCGGTAGGCCTTGTCGTGGTTGACGCCGTGCCCGCCGCCCGCGGCGCCGTCAAAGTCCCCGGCGTCCCCGGCGTCCCCCTCGCGCCAGACGAAGCCGTGGAAGGGGGCGACGGTCAGCGCGCTGTCGGCGCCGCCGGCCACCGCGGCGGCCACGCCCTCGACGTCCTCGCGGGTGAGGAAGGGGCTGGTGCACTGCACCAGCAGCACCGCCTCGGCCTCCCGTCCGTGCCGCTCGGCGTGGACGTCCATGGCGTGCAGGACGGCGGCCTCACTGGTGGCGGTGTCGCCCGCGATGCCGGCGGGCCGCCGCACGACCTCGGCGCCCGCGCCGCGGGCGGCCTCGGCGATGGCCTCGTCGTCGGTGGAGACGACCGTGTGCGTCACGCCCCGCGCCGCCAGGCACTCCCGTACCGCGCGGACGACCAGCGGCACTCCCCCGACGGTGGCGAGGTTCTTGGCGGGCACGCCCTTGGATCCGCCGCGGGCGGGGATCACGGCCAGGACGACGGGGCTGCCGGGGGTACTCGGGGACACAGGAGGGGCTCCTTGCCGGTCTGCGGTCTGCGGGGTGTCGGGCGCGCTCACAGCTCCCCCATCCGGCGGATGACCGGCGCCACGCGCTGGACGCCGTGGCGGTACGCCCCGCGCGCCGCGTCCCGTACGGCAGCCCGGACGGCCCGGCGCAGCCCGGAGGCGGGCCGGCCGGCCTGCGCTCCCGGCCGGGGCGCGCCCGAGGGGTCGAGCCCGTGGCGGGCGAGGATGCCGGGGAGGTAGCCGGGGGCGGTGGCGGACGTGTAGTAGGGGGCGACCGGCGGCAGGGCGGGGCGGGCCAGGAGCTCCGCGACGCGCTCGCGGGCGGCGTCGAAGGCCGCCTCGTAGGGGCCGTCGGCGACGACGCCCTGGCGGGCCGTCCACGCCGGGTCGGCCTTCGGCAGCAGCCCGGAGTCGAGCCGGTCCCAGGAGGTCAGGCAGCCCGAGCCGATGAAGTGGTGGTTGCCCAGCGCCTCGCGGACGCCGAGGTCGGTGAGGATCGCGGTGGGGATGCCCCGGTGCAGCGACTCAAGGGCGGCGGTGGAGCTGACGGTGACCAGCAGGTCGGTGCGGTCCAGTACCTCGCCCATGTGGCCGTAGACCAGGCGGAAGTTGTCCGGCAGTCCGCCGGGGATCCGCGCCGCGAGCTTCTGGTAGGGCTGCTCCTCGATGTGCGTGGTGTGCTCGCCCGGCCTGCTGCGCAGCTTCACCAGCACCTCGCGGTCGGGGTGGCGTCGGGCGTGCCCGGCGGCGCGGCGCAGCAGGTACTCGCGGTCGGCGCGGGAGGCGGGGACGGAGGGCTGGACGGCGAAGACGACCGTGTACGGCCGCTCGCCGGACTCCCGGTACGGCTCGCCGCCGAGGAAGGGCAGCGCGCACTCCACGACGGCGCCGGCGTCCGCGCCGACCCCCTCGTAGACCGCGCGGAAGCGCTCGGCGTCGTGGGCGGAGTTGGCCAGGACGACGTCCGCGCCGTGCCGCAGCAGCAGCCCGTCGGCGAGCTTCTCGTAGACGACGCCGACGTAGCCGGTGACGGTGACCGGGCGGCGGCCGTCTCCGCCGAGGCGGTGGGACAGGCCGTGCAGCATCGCCTGGACGGTGCCGCCGACGCAGGAGAGCACCACCACGTCGTACGCGTCGCGGTCGGCCCGGCCCAGGAACTCCGCGGCCGTCACCTCGCGCAGCGAGGCGGCGCGCACGCCCACCTCGTCGAGCTGGCGGGCGGTCGGGGTGGCCCGGCCGCGCAGCAGCAGTCCGTCGATGCGCGCGCCGGGGACGATGCGGTGCGCGGTGAGCGCACCCCATTTCCAGCGGGTGTCGGAATCGGCGAGAACGGCGATACGCGTTGCGCTGTCCGAGGCGCTGTCCGGGGCGTCGTACGGGGAATCCGAAGCGGTACGTGATGGCACGTCGAAGACGCTAGAAAGACATTCCGATTCTCGGCCCAACACGAATACAACAGACGGTTAACAGCACACCGACGGAAGGCCAACCGGCCTCCCGGAAAGCGGGGTTCACCGTTCCGCCACCGCGATTTCACCCGCCCGTACACCCCTGGACAGCACCGATGGCGGTCGGGCCCCTAACCTCTGCGGAGTGGTCAAGCTCTCCGTCATCGTGCCGTTCCGCAATGTTCGGCCGTACGCCCCCGACGCGCTCCGGAGTCTGCACGCCAACTCGGCGGACTTCGGAAAGGGGGACATCGAATTCATTCTGGTCGACGACTTCTCGACCGACGGCACCTCGGAACTCCTGGAACGCGCGGAAAAGGAAATCCCCGGCTCGGTCGTCGTGCGCCACCGGACGCAGGGCGGCGTGGCCCGCGCCCGCAACACCGGTCTGGACGCGGCGCGCGGACGGTACGTCGCCTTCCTCGACGCCGACGACTGGGCCGCCCCCGGCCACTACCGCGAACTGCTCGCCGCCGCCGAGGCCCTGGGCTGCGACTTCCTCCGTACCGACCATGTGCGCAGCACCGGCCGCCGACGCACCCTGGTCCGGGTGCCCGAGGGCCGCCGGGGCAGAGTGCTGGACCCGCGCGACGCCATCCTCCCCGCGCACCGCACCACCGCCGTCGACTACGCCTACGCCTGGGCGGGCGTCTACCACCGGCGGCTGCTGGACCGCGGCCTGCTGCGCTTCGACGACGGTCTGCACACCGCCGAGGACCGGCCCTGGATCTGGCGGCTGCACCGCGAGGCGGCCTCCTTCGCCGTGGTCGGCCTGACGGGCGTCTTCTACCGGCGCGGGGTGGCGACCTCGCTCACCCGGATCGGCGACGAGCGGCAGCTCGACTTCCTGCGCGCCTACGACCTGCTGGTGGAGGAGACCTCCCGGGACCGGGAGGCCGCCGCGCTGCTGCCGAAGGCCGTGCGCACCTACTGCGCGGTCATCCACCACCATCTGACCGGCGACCGCTTCGAGCCGCGGCTGCGCCGCACGCTGCGCGCCCGCTGCGCGGCGGCCCTGCGCCGGATGCCCGGCGACCTGGTGTCGCAGACACTGGACTCCATGGACACCGAGCGCGCCGCGCCGCTGCGCCGGCTGCGCCGCCGCCCTGCCGTGTCCTCCGCCGTCTCGCCCGCCGTGTCCCCGGCGGAGGCCGCCCGATGACCGCCGAGCGCCGGAACGGTTCTCCCGTGCGGCTGCTGGTGGCCTCCACCCCGCACGGCGCGGCGCTGCTGGCCGCCGCGGCGGACGCGGGCCTGCTGGGGGCGACGGCCCGCGAGCGGCTGCTGCTGGTCGCGAACACCGCCCCGGTCCCCGAGACCGTCCCCGCCCCGGACGCCCTGCCCGGCTTCCGGCCGCTGCGCGACCGCTTCGGCCGGGTGCTGTCCTGGAACGCCGCCCTCGCCCCCCTCCACCCCGCCGCCTGGGCACCGCGTTCTGACGACGCGCCCCTGTGGGAGAGGCAGTTGCGCTCCCTGTGGGGGCTGGGCGACGCTGCGGTCGAGCTGGTGGTGGAGCGCGTCGAGGCGGGCCCCGGGCAGGCGCTGGCCCGGGTCTTCCCCGACGCGCCCCTGACGGTGTACGCCACCGGGCTGTCGGCCTACGGGCCCACCCCCGGCAGGCTGGACCCGCTGGTGGGTGCCCGGGTGCGGCGGCTGCTCCACCCCGGCCTGGTGCCCGGTCTGCGTCCGCTGCTGCTGGCGGAGTTCGGCGTCGAGGCGGAGACGGTGCCCGGCGAGGCGCTGCGGGCCGTCGCCGCCCGGGCGGCGCGGGAGCTGCCGGACCCGGGCGCGCCCGAGGGTGCGGTGGTGCTGCTCGGACAGGACCCGCACGCTCCCGGCGCGCTCCCTCCGGGTGAGGAGGAGCGGACTTACGGGCGGCTGCTGCGCGGTCTGCGGGAGGCCGGCCACCGCGCGGTGGTCCTCGCGCCCCACCCCGCCGACCCCGCGCACCGGGTGCGGGGCATCGCGCGGCGGGCCGCGGAACTGGGCCTGGAGCTGTACGAGCCGCAGGAGGCACAGCCGGTGGAGGCGCTGTACGAGCGACTGCGCCCGGCACTGGTGACCGGGCGCTCCTTCGGGGCGCTGCTGGCCGCGAGCACGGTCCACGGCCTGCCCGCCTCCCACGGCGGCACGGCCGGCGCCCCTGCCGGCGCGGGCGCGTACGAGGGGGGCGGGCCGGTCGCGGCGGTGATCGCGGACGCGCTGCTGCCGGGCGGGACCGACGCGCCCGGAGAGACGGAGCCGGCCGACCCCTCCGAACCGGCCGACTCCTCCGAACTGGCCCGGCTGGTGCGGGCGGTGGCGTTCTGCGCGCAGCCGCGGGTCAATCCGGAACTGCGCGGCGAGGCCGAACGCTTCCTGGCCGCCCGTCCCGAGCAGCGCGTGCGGCGCTGGTTCCCGCGCCGCCTGCTGGCCTCCCTCGCCCTGCCCGGCGGGCTTCCCGCCGGCCTGGGGCCGGTCGTCCGCAACCCGGTGGTGCGGCGCGCGGCGCGGCGGGCCCGCGCGCTGGGGCGGCGGGCACGCCGGTGAACGGACCCTGCGGGGAAGGGTGCGGCCGTCGCGCCCCGTGTCGTTCGTCACAGCCGCACGGCCGCCCGGGCCCCGCCGAGCCCATCGCCGCAGGGTGGGCGGTGTGTTGGGGACGGCTTCGCCGCCGGTGCCCGGCCGCGGGGTGATCTGCGTCTCTGTTTAAACGGCGCGGGCCCCCTCATGCTGGGGATCCGCGACGCCCATTCGCGGCGATCACGGACACAGGCACACCAACGGCGCACCGGCGCCCCGCACACCGGCGCGCCATGAGGCGAGACGAGGACACCACCATGGGTCACACGATGGCGGCGAGACTCCCGGCACTCCGGCTCCGTACCGGCGGACCGTCCGAGGAGGACCGCGAGAAGCTGGTCGAGCAGGCGCTCGGCTGGACGCTCACCGTGCTGGTCTCCGTGATCGTCACCGGGCTCGGCCTGCTGTAACGCGCATCCGGCGGGGCCCGCCCCTCGCACCACGGACACGGGGACGTCCCCCGGCGGAGGACCGCCGGGGGACGTCGACGGCGTACGCGCCGCCGGACGCCGCCGCCCTTCCCGAACCGCACAGCGAGGGCCCGGCTGTTCACAGGGGTTTCGCGCTGTGGGCTGCGGCGATCTGGTCGATCCGCCCGGCCAGGTCGAAGTCGTCCCCGGTGAGCCGGTTGCCGGCGTCGTGTGCGGTGATCGCGAACCGGACCCGGTCCCAGCGCGGGTCGATGTCCGCGTGGTGGCCGACCAGTCGTTCCACGCGGCGCCGCCCGAACCCCGGAGCGTGAGGAACCGGCCGCCCCGCCGTCCCCCGAAGCACGGGACCAGCGGGGCGGGTGAGCCGGCGAGGTCGAACGGCGGGCTCAGAAGGCGTCGGTGGGGACGTAGGCGCCCCACACCTCCCGCAGGGTGTTGCAGACCTCGCCGACGGTGGCGCGGGCCCGCAGCGCCTCCTTCATCGGGTACAGCACGTTGTCGCTGCCCTCGGCCGCCTTGCGCAGCTCGGCCAGCGCCCCGTCCACGGCCGCCTGGTCGCGCTCGGCGCGCAGCCGCGCCAGCCGCTCGGCCTGCTGCGCCTCGATGGCCGGGTCCACCCGCAGCGGCTCGTACGGCTCCTCCTCGTCGAGCTGGAACCGGTTGACGCCGACGACGACGCGCTCGCCGGAGTCGGTCTCCTGGGCGATGGCGTACGCGCTGCGCTCGATCTCGCCCTTCTGGTAGCCGTGTTCGATGGCGCTGACCGCGCCGCCCAGCTCCTCGACCTTGCCCATCAGCTCCAGCGCGGCGGCCTCGACCTCGTCGGTCATCGACTCCACCACGTACGACCCGGCGAAGGGGTCGACGGTGGCGGTCACGTCCGTCTCGTAGGCCAGCACCTGCTGGGTGCGCAGCGCCAGGCGGGCGGACTTGTCGGTGGGCAGGGCGATGGCCTCGTCGTAGGAGTTGGTGTGCAGCGACTGGGTGCCGCCCAGCACCGCGCCCAGGCCCTGGACGGCCACGCGCACCAGGTTCACCTCGGGCTGCTGCGCGGTGAGCTGCACGCCCGCTGTCTGGGTGTGGAAGCGCAGCATCATCGACTTGGGGTTCTTGGCCCCGAACTCCTCCTTCATCACCCGCGCCCAGATCCGGCGGGCGGCGCGGAACTTGGCCACCTCCTCCAGGATCGTGGTGCGCGCGACGAAGAAGAACGACAGGCGGGGCGCGAAGTCGTCCACGTCCATGCCGGCCGCCACCGCCGTGCGCACGTACTCGATGCCGTCGGCGAGGGTGAAGGCGATCTCCTGCGCGGGCGTCGCCCCGGCCTCGGCCATGTGGTAGCCGGAGATGGAGATGGTGTTCCAGCGCGGGATCTCGGCCCGGCAGTACTTGAAGATGTCCGCGATCAGCCGCAGCGAGGGCTTGGGCGGGAAGATGTAGGTGCCGCGGGCGATGTACTCCTTGAGCACGTCGTTCTGGATGGTGCCCGTCAGCTTCTGCGACGGCACGCCCTGCTCCTCGGCCACCAGCTGGTAGAGCAGCAGCAGCACGGCGGCGGGGGCGTTGATCGTCATGGAGGTGGAGACCTCGCCCAGCGGGATGCCGTCGAACAGCACCCGCATGTCGTCGATCGAGTCGATCGCCACGCCGACCTTGCCGACCTCGCCGTGCGCGATGGGGGCGTCGGAGTCGTGGCCCATCTGGGTCGGCAGGTCGAAGGCGACCGACAGGCCCATGGTGCCGTTGGCGATCAGCTGCTTGTAGCGGGCGTTGGACTCCACCGCCGTGCCGAAGCCGGCGTACTGGCGCATCGTCCACGGCCGCCCGGTGTACATCGTCGGGTAGACGCCCCGCGTGTACGGGTAGGAACCGGGCTCGCCCAGCTTCGTCTCCGGGTCCCAGTCCCGGAGTGAGTCGGGTCCGTGGACCGGCTCGATCGGCAGCCCGCTCTCGCTGAGCCGGTCCTTGCCGGTCCCGCGGCCAGTCTCGCGTGCCATGTTCGGTGCCTCCCGCTTGGTCGCCCTGTCCGATACGGACTGTAGCGATCGGCGGGAGAGCGGCGGGAGAGCCACAGCCTGGGACCTTGCTCACAAACGAGCGGGGTGGTGCGCGGAAGGGCCCGCGCGGGTGACACGCGCGGAACCGCCGGGGAGTGGTCCGGCGTCCCCGGTTCGGGCAGTCTGGCTGCCGGGAACGTACACAGGTGGGGAAAACCGGTCAAGGTCCGGCGGATCCGAGGGGGTTTCGATGTCCTGGGGGGAGTCCACGCGGCGTGGGCCTGCGGGCCGTGCCGCGCTCGCCGCGGCGGCCGCGGTGCTGCTGGGGGCGGGGTGCACGGCGCAGCAGACGGATGCGGGGGCGCGATCACCGGCGGCGGTCACGGCGTCGCCGCCCGCGCCGTCCGGGGCGCGTAGCACACCCGCGCCCGATCCGACACCCACGCCCACGCCCACGCCGTCCGCGAGCGATGAGGGGGAGCGGCGCACCTCGGCACCGCCCGTTACTCCGCCGGTGTCCGCCTCACGGCCCCCGGCGCCGCCCGGGACACCGACGGCGTCCACCGCGCCGCCCGCGCCGGCGCCGATGATGCGGGAGGGCGCGCAGGGCGGGAAGGTCCGCGAACTCCAGGCGCGGCTGCGCCAGGCCGGGCACTTCGACCTCAACCCGACCGGCTACTACGGCCCGGTCACCACCGCGTCCGTGTCCGCCTTCCAGAAGCGGCGGGGTCTGACGGCGGACGGGCAGGTCACCCGTGCCACCTGGAACGACCTGACGGCGCGGACGAGGACCCCCACCCGGGCGGAGCTGTACCCGCCCACCACCCGGCCGATAGCCGACCCCGATCCCAGGTGCCTGACGGGCCGGGCGCTGTGCATCAGCAAGGAGAGCCGGACGCTGGCCTGGATGATCGACGGGAAGACCGTCTCCGCCATGGACGTGCGCTTCGGCTCGGAGCTCACCCCGACCCGCGAGGGCGAGTTCGGCGTCACCTTCAAGAGCCGGGACCACCACTCCACGCTCTACGACACCCCGATGCCGTACGCGATGTTCTTCAGCGGCGGCCAGGCGGTGCACTACTCCGCCGACTTCGCCGCCAACGGCTACAACGGGGCCTCGCACGGCTGCGTCAACGTACGGGACAGGGAGAAGGTCGCCGCGCTCTTCGAGCAGGTGAGGGTGGGCGAGAAGGTGATCGTCTACTGACGCCCCGGGCGCCCTCCCGAAACGGGGCGCGGGCCGGTGTGCACCGGAGTGAAGAGGCGCGGGCGGGACCGGGGGAACGTGTCCCGCCCGCGCTACGCGCATCCCGCAGGTACGGGGGGAACCTTGGGTGGCGCGCTCGCCGATGACCAGTCGGCTTGTTCTGTACTGCGTCCGCGGCCCGAAAAGTGTCACACCCGCTGGGCGGCGGCCCCGGTGAGGCCGGTCACACGGCCGTCGGCGCGTCTTTCGGGGCGTGTTCCGGGGCGTGTTCCGGAGGCCGGTCCGGTCAGGTCGCGTCAGGAAGCGGGACCGGCCGTCGCGGCGCCCGCGGAGGTGGCCGGAGCGTCCGGGAGCCGTCCGGGGTCCGTGGGGGCGGCGGGACTGCCGGGGGCGGTGGGGTCGGTCGTCCCGTCCCCGGCGGGGAAGGTGTCACCGTCCTCGGTGTCGGGCAGCGTGTCGCCGCTCTCCTCGGGGACGGCGTCCCCGCCCTCGGTGCCGTCCCCGGTGCCGCCCTGGCCGCCGTCCGTGGCGGGGCGCCCGGAGTCGCCCGTGCCGGAGGAACCGCCCGACGACTCGCCGGACGACCCACCGGAGGCGCCGCCGACCGCCGCACCGGACCGGTCGCAGTAGCCGTCCACCTTCTCCGGGCCTCCCGCGGCCCGCTCCAGCTCGGTGCGTTCCCGCCGGTCCAGCTCACCGCCCGGCAGCTTCTCGCACAGTGCCCGCAGACGCGCTTCCTCCTGAGGGTGCCCGGGGACGACGTTTCCGGCCCGGTCGCCCGCACCACCCGTTCCCGGGGTGGGCGAGCCGGTCTCCGCCGGCCGCCCGCCGGGGCCGGTACCGGCCGGGTCGCCTTCACCCGCGGCTCCTTGGCCGCCGCGTTCCCCGTCCTCTCCCGCGCCGTGCTCCCCTTCGCCGTCATCCCCCGGCCGGCCGGAGAGCGATTCGGCGGTGCCGGCCGGCGGCGGGAGGAGCCCGTCCGGCTCGGTGGACACACCCGTCGACGGGGCGGGCGCGCCGCTCCCTCCCCCGAACGGCCCGGGCAGCACTCCGCTGCCGGCCGCGATGGCGACCCCGCCGAGCACCCCGCCGAGCGTCAGCCCTGCGATGCCCATCCGCAGGGGGCGGCCGAGTGACCGCAGCCGGCTCCGGCGCCCGGCGGCGCCGGCCTCCGCCCCGGCTCCGGGCCGTGCGCGGGCCGCCCGGAAGGCCGCCAGCGCGGCGGCCTCCCCGGGCAGCTCGCCGTCGTCACTCGCGCCGGGCACGGCGGTGCGACCTGCTGTGGCGGCAGCGGTCGCGGGGACGGCGGCGAGTCCGTCGAGTGCCTCGGCCAGTGCCGGCGCGCCCGGTTCGTCCGCGTACGGCGAGGGGTGGGCCGACCGTCCGCGCAGCAGACGCTCCGCGGCCTCCTCGTCCAGCCAGTTGTACCGGTCGTCGGCCCTCACGTTTCCCTCAGCGTCCGTCTGGCCTTTTCCGTCACACTCCGTGCGGTTCCGGCCCTGGGTGCGGGCACCCCGTCACCGGCTCCTTCCTCCCCATCCAGCAGTTCCGCGAGCTTGCGCAGCCCCCGGTGCGCGGCGGTGCGCACCGCGCCCGGTCTCTTGCCCAGCACCTGCGCGGCTCCCTTGGCGTCGAGGCCGACGACCACCCGGAGCACGACGGCCTCGGCCTGGTCGCGCGGCAGCCGGGAGATCAGGGCCATGGTGTGCCCGGTGCCGATCGACTCCAGGGCCTCGTCGAAGGTGTCGGATCCGGCGGGCAGCACCGCCAGTTCGTTGTCGTCGTCGACCGGGCTGGAGACGGGCCGCCGCCCCCGCGCCCGGATGTGGTCGAGCGCGCGGTTGCGGGCGATCCGCGCCGTCCAGCCGCGGAAGCGGTCGGCGTCCCCGTCGAACCGGTCGATGTCCCGGGCGATCTGCAGCCACGCCTCGGATGCGATGTCCTCCGCGTCCGCGTCCGGAACCAGCGTCCGCACGTATCCCAGCAGGCGGGGATGGACGGCGCGGTAGACGGTACGGAAGGCGCATTCGTCCCCCTCGCGCGCCGCCCGCACCGCTGCGGTGAGTTCCGCGTCTTCCCCCTGCACGCCTTAGTCCTGCCCCACTTCGCGATGTAGCGCTCGCCCGCGCCCCTGGCCGAGCGCGGTCCCGCCGTGATGCTTCGATCTGCGTCTATGCGAAGCAGAACGCTACGACCTAGTGTGCGCTCCCGTCCATGCGGACGGGTCGGTAGTTACCGAGTTGAAGGCGGAGGGCAGGGCGCGCGAACGGGAGGCGAAGACGGGGCGGAGGGAGTGTGGGGAAGAGGGCGAGCGGGGGAGTAACAGTTTTCGGCCTCCCGGCGCTGAGGTGTGTGACGGACCTCGCTCGGCGCGGCGGTCCGTACTCGACGACGGCCGGGGTCTCTCCTGTGGGGGGTGGCGACCCCGGCCGTCTTCGCACTCACGGCCCGGCCGCGGGCCGCCCTGTAACGGTTGAGTACCTGTCTCTGCCCCGGAGTGACGTTTCCTCTACGGTGAGCGCCTACCGAAGGGTCCCGTGACGGACGCGGGGCGAGCGAGTCTTTGGACGAACGATCCAGACCGACAAGGGGCGGGACTTGAGTCCGCGAAGAACACGAGCGCGCAGAACATTGAGTCTGAGGAGGCGGACCTGGCTGACCCTGGGTGCCGTCGCGGTGGGCGGAGCCGGTGTGGTGACCGTCGCCGTGGCCGGTCCGCCCGAGGACAGGGGGAACCCCGTGACCGTGTCGCCGGTCAAGGTGTACTCCGTGAGCCTGAAGACCAGGGGCGAGGGGCACAGCGGCGTGACGCGCCGCGACACCAAGCCGTTCAGCCTGCTGGGCATCTCCTGGCCCCGGGCGACCGCGGAGATCGGCGGCCGGGCGGAGGTGCGCACCCGCGACATCGAGACCGGCCGGTGGACGCCGTGGCAGGAACTGGACCTGGACATCCACGTCCCCGAGGGCGAGGAGGGCCGGGAGGCCACGGCCCGCGGCGCGACCGCGCCCCGCTGGGTCGGCCCTTCCGACGGCGTCGAGGCCCGGGTGGTCTCCGCCGACGGGCAGACCGGTGACGAGTTCCCCGCCGGTATGCGGCTGGACCTGGTCGACCCGGGCGTGACGCCGCGCGAGGCGAAGGAGGCCAACGCGGCCGACCTCGGCCCGGCGGCCTTCGAGACGGCCGTGGACACGGGCATGCGGCCCGCCGCCTACGTCGCCGAGGACCCGGCGCCCACCGCAGCCGCGAGCGACCCGGCCGGCGCCTCGGCCTCGCCCGCCGAGCCGGAGCCCACCGAATCGGCCCCCACCGGAACGGAGTCCACCGCTCCGGGCACCACCGAGCCCACTCCCACCGGGACGGAGCCCACCGAGCCGGGCGCCTCCGGGAGCCCGACGGCCGGCCCGTCGCCGACCCCGACCGTGCCGACCGCGCCCGAGTCCACGGTCACCCGGCCGCCCATCGTCTCGCGCGCCGCCTGGGGCGCGGACGAGTCCATGGTCGAGGAGCCGTCGGCGTACCTGGAGGACGGCATCCAGGCGGCCTTCGTCCACCACACGGCACTCGAGGACATCAACTACACCTGCTCCGACTCGGCCGCGATCGTGCGGTCGCTGATGACGTTCCACGTCGAGGGCAACGGCTGGAACGACCTGGGCTACAACTTCCTGGTCGACAAGTGCGGCACGATCTTCGAGGGCCGGCACGGCGGCGTCGACCTGCCCGTGGTGGGCGCGCACACCTACGGCTTCAACAGCTACTCCACCGGCATCGCGGTGATCGGCAACTACGCCGCGGGCGACGTGCCCACTCCCGACGTGACCGGCGCCGTCGCCAGGATCGCCGCCTGGAAGCTCGGCCAGTACGGCGTGGACCCCACCGGCAGGGTGACGCTCACCGCCATGGGGAACACCGGCGTGTGGGAGGAGGGCGAGCAGGCCACCCTGCGCACCGTCTCCGGCCACCGCGACGGCTACAACACCGCCTGCCCGGGCCAGACGCTGTACGACGCGCTGCCGGAGATCCGGCGCTTCGCCGCGAGCCCGGCCGCGAGCTCCGCGGCCCCCACCGCCGACTTCAACCGCGACGGCATGGGCGACATGGCCGTGGGCACCCCCCGCGCCGCCGTGGGCGGCAGGGACAAGGCCGGCACCGTCAGCGTGGCGCCCGGCGGCGTGGACGGCCCGGTGGCCTCCGCCAGGATCACCCTCTCCCAGTCCAGCCCGGGTGTCCCCGGCGCCTCCGAGACCGGTGACAGCTGGGGCGCGGCGGTCGCGTACGGCGACGTCAACGGCGACGGACACGCGGACCTGGCGGTCGGCGCGCCCGGCGAGGACGACACGGTGGGCAACACCGACTCCGGTGCTGTGACCGTCCTGTACGGCCCCGGCTTCACCGAGGCCAAGTGGCTGGAGGCGGCCGACGCGGACCGCACCGGCGGGGCCCGGTTCGGCTCGGCCGTCGCCGTGGGCGACTTCGACAGCGACGGCACCGCCGACGTCTTCACCGCCTCCACCCGCGGCCCGGCCACGTGGTGGGCGTTCGACGTCGCCGGCGGCACCGTGCGCAAGGGCACCCTGAAGACCGGCACCACCGGCACCATCGACTCCCTGGCCTCCACCACCGGCGACTTCAACCGCGACGGCTACGCCGACGTGGTCCTGGGCCACCGGGACTCCGGCGGCACCGGCCGGCTCACGCTCCTCAACGGGTCGGCCGACGGCCTGACCTACGTGGGCATGTCGTCCGTCAAGGGCGGCCGTTCGGTCGCCGCGGCCGACATCGACGGGGACGCGTACGCGGACCTGATCGTCGGTCAGCCGTACACGTCCGAGTCCGGCGCCCACAGCGGCGGCCAGATCACCGTGCTGCCCGGTTCGCCCGACGGACCGACCACCACCGGCCGGAAGGTGATCCACCAGGACACCCCCGGCGTCCCGGGAGGCGCGGAGGCCGGCGACGCGATGGGCTGGTCGGTGTCGGCGGGCGACGTCGACGGCGACGGACACGCCGACGTCCTCGCCGGCCTGCCCTTCGAGGACCTCACCCGCGACGGCACAGGCCGCAAGAACGCGGGCATGTCGATCCTGCTGTACGGCACCTCCTCGGGGCTGAGCACCTCCGGCGCCATGAGCCTGCACCAGGACACCTCCGGTGTCCGCGGGGTCTCCGAGACCGACGACCGGCTCGGGGCGGGCGTCCTGCTCGCCGACATGTCCGGCTGGGGACGGGCGGACCTGGCCGTCGGCGCTCCGGGGGAGAACTCCTTCGACGGGACGATCCTCCAGTTCGACGCCGGCAGCCGGGGCGTCTCGACCTCGGGCGCCGTCTACTACAGCCGCTCGGACATGGGCACGCCCTCGGGCGCCTGGCTGGGCTATCCGCTGGCTCCCTGAGCGGGAGGGCGGCGCGCCGCCGCTGAACGGCGGCGCGCCGGACGGCTGTTCGGCGGCCGCGGCGGGAACGACAAGGGACCGGACGGGATACCCCGTCCGGTCCCTTCCCCGTTCTCCCGGGCGGGGCAGGGGTGTTCGCCTTCGCCCCGCACCGGGTCCGCACGGGTGGAGCCCGCGCGAAGCCCGCGCGAAGCCGCCGTGTCGACGCGCCGCGCGGGAGCGTGGAAGGATCCCGTCCGTGAGTGATGCGGCGGATGTCGGCAACCGGCTCCACCCCGAGCACACCGGGGACCTGAACGCTGCGGTTCTCGGTGTGCGGCGGGGCGACGAGGCCGCCTTCCGCGCCGTCTACCGCCGCCTCAACCCCGAACTCCTGCGCTACGCGGCCGTCATCGTCGGCCAGGACGCGGAGGACGTCGTGGCCGAGACGTGGTTACAGATAGCCCGGGATGTACTGCGCTTCGAGGGGGACGGCGCCTCCTTCCGCCGCTTCGCCCTCGCCGTCACACGGAACCGGGCCCGCGACGTCCTGCGTCGCAGGAGGAGGCGTCTGCAGGAGATCACCGTACCGACCGACGAGTTGCCCGAACCGCGCACGTCCGGCGCCCCCGGCTGGGAGGCCGCCCCGGACACCGCGGAGGTGGCCGGGGCGAAGATGTCGACACGTGAGATCGTCTCCCTCATCGGCACTCTGCCCGTTCCGCAGGCCGAGGCGGTACTTCTGAGAGTGGTTCTGGACCTGGACACGAAGAGCACGGCCGAGGTCCTCGGCAAGCGGCCGGGGGCGGTGGCGATGGCCCTGTCGCGCGGTCTGAAGAAACTGGCCCGGTTGGTGGAACGGCCCGAGGCAACGGCGGTACGGAGGTGAACGAACCGATGCGGGACGGGGAGGAAGGCGCCCGTGTGGCCGAGGCCGCGCTGCGCCGTCTGATCGCGGAGGGCTCCCGGCCCGGCTCCGGTCCGCGGGGCTCCGGCGACTTGCCGTCGGACGACAGCCTGCGTGCCCTCGCGGCCGCCCTCGACGCCGCGGTGCCACCGGTGCCGCCACCGGGCTCCGGTGCCCTCAAGGGCGAGGAGGAGGCCCTGGCCGCCTTCCGGGCGGCCCGCGAGGAGCGGGCGGCAGCCGCCACCGGAGCGGCCGCCGGCCTGCGGGGCCGCCTGGCCCGGCTGACACGGCGTCTGGGCCGCACCCGTACGGGTGCGCTCGGCGTGGTCGCGGCCGCCGTCCTCGGCAGCGGGGTCGCGGTGGCCTCCGGCGGGGTTCCGTTCCTGTCCGGCGGCGGCCCCGGCGGCACGCCCAGTGCCTCCCGGGCCCCGGACACCGCGTCCACTCCCCCCGTCCCCGCGTCCCCGAAGGCCCCCACGACCGGGGAGGCCGGCCCGGCCCGGCCTCGCCACGAGGACTTCGGGCCCGGTGCGGTGCCGCCCTCGAAGGCGTCGCCGCGGATCGTCGCGCTGTGCCGGGACCGGCAGCAGGATCCGGACGGTCCGGGCAGCCCGAACGGTGCCGGGCGGAGGCCGCTGGCCGCCGCCGCGGGCGGACGCGACCGGGTGGCCGAGTACTGCGACGCGGTCCTCGAAGGACCGGCTGCGCGGCCCTCTCCCGCCGACGGCGGCCGGGGCGGCGGAGACGGGGACGGCGTCGGCGGGGACCGTGCGACGCCGGACACCCCGGACCTGCCCGACCAGGCCACCGGCGGCAACGGGGACAACGGCGGGGCCGGCAACGGCCGGGGGGACGCCGGCCCCGGAAACCCCGGCAACGGCAGCGGAAACCCCGGCGGCCGGGGCGACGCCGGCCGGAACGGCGACCGCCCCGGCAACGGCGGCACCGGCGGCGGAAGTGGTGGCCGGGACACCGGGAACCCCGGCAGCGGAACCGGCGGCGGTACCGGCGGCCGGGACAGCGGTGCTCCGGGCAGCGGGAACGGCGCCGGCAACGGAACCGGGAGCGGGAACGGCAGCGGGAACGGCAGCGGGAACGGCAGCGGCGGCCCCCGGGCCGAAACCGCACAGGACCGCGGCGCCCCCGCGGGCCACCCCGCGCCCGCCCCACCGCGTAACACCAGCCGCTGACCCCGCCCCGGGGCGCTCCGTGCACCGGGCGGGGCACCCCGTAGGGTCGGGCCATGGATCTCCGACTGCCCAGGCCCCGCGGACGGCTGGTCGCGGCGGCCGCCGTCGTCGCCGTCCTCGTGGGGGGCGGTGTGTGGGCGGCCCTCCCGGACGACGCCCCCGCCGTACGCCACACCGAGCACAGACTCACCCTGCCCGAATCACCGGACGACGGCGGCGAGGGCGGTGGGAGCGGTGGGGACGGCGGGGACACCGTCCGGATCGACACCTCCTACTTCACCGCCGGCGACCCCGGCACCCGCCGCCCCGCGGTCCTGCTGGGCCACGGCTTCGGCGGCAGCAAGGCCGAACTGCGCGGCCAGGCCGAGGAGCTGGCCCGCTCCGGCTACGCGGTGCTGACCTGGTCGGCCCGCGGCTTCGGCGCCTCCACCGGCCGGATCGGGCTGAACGACCCCGACCGCGAGGTCGCCGACGTCAGCGCCCTGATCGACTGGCTGGCGAAGCGGCCCGAGGTCCGCCTCGACGGCGAGGGCGACCCCCGGGTGGGCGTGGCCGGCGCCTCCTACGGCGGCGCGGTCTCGCTGCTGGCCGCCGGGTACGACGAGCGGGTCGACGCCGTCGCCCCGCGCATCACCTACTGGGACCTGTCCCAGGCCCTCTTCCCGGACGGCGTCTTCAAACAGCTGTGGACCGGGATCTTCTTCACCACCGGCTCCACCGTCGCGGGCAGTGGCGCCCCCACCGCCGGCCCGGTCTCCGAGCGGGCGGGCTGCGGCCGGTTCACCACGGAGCTGTGCGAGATGTACGAGCGGGTGGCCGTCGCCGGGGAACCGGACGAGGAGGCGCGCGAGCTGCTGCGCGAGCGCAGCCCGGCGGCCGTCGCGGACCGGATCGACGTACCGGCGCTGATCGTCCAGGGCCGGTCCGACTCCCTCTTCCCGCTCGGCCACGCCGACGCCATGGCCAAGGCGATCCGTTCCAACGGCGCGCCGGTGGCGGTGGAGTGGATCGCGGGCGGCCACGACGGCGGACCCGACGAGACGCAGCGGCTGGACGACCGCACCCGCGCCTGGTTCGACCGCCACCTCAAGGACGAGAGGGGGACGGACACCGGCCCGGCCTTCCGCGTCACCCGCACCGGCGGCATGGACACCACCGACGGCGAGACGCGGCTGCGGGCCGCCACCGCCGGGCGCTATCCCGGCCTGGACTCCGGCGGCCGGACCGTGGAGCTGCGGGGGCGTGAGCAGACCTTCGCCAACCCGGCCGGCGGCGGCCCGCCCGCCGTCTCCGCCGTACCCGGGCTGAGCGCCGTGGGCGGACTGTCGGACCTGGAGGTCGGCCTGTCGGTGGACTACCCCGGCCAGCACGCCCGCTTCGAGTCGGCGCCGCTTCCCGAGGCCGTCCAGGTCACCGGCGCGCCCTCGGTGCGCGTGGAGGTCGCGTCCTCCTCCGGGGAGGCGGTGCTGTTCGCCAAGGTCTACGACGTGGGCCCCGACGGGCGCCAGGTGCTGCCCTCCCAGCTCGTGGCACCGCTGCGGGTCACCGGGACCGGGGAGGGCCGGAGCGTGGAGGTGCGGCTGCCGGCGGTCGACCACCGCTTCGAGGCCGGGCACCGCATGCGGGTGGTGCTCTCCGCCACCGACCTGGCCTACGCCTCGCCGGTCGAGCCCGCCGCCTACACCGTCTCCCTCGCGGAGGACGGGCTGAGCGTGCCGACCGCGCCCGGTCTGGCCGTGGAGGCGGCCGCCACCCCGTGGTGGGTGTGGGGCATGCCGGCGGCCGGCGCCGCCGTGGCGGTGGCGCTGCTGCTGACCGGCCGCCGCCGCAGGACCGCGCCGGCCGCACCTGCCGCGCCGCCCGAGGCCGCTCCCTCCGCCGAGCCCGGCACCCCCGCCGAACCCGCCGACGCCCCGCAGGCCGGCCCCGCACGCGAGGACGTCCCTCTGGAGATCACCGGCCTGTCCAAGCGATACGCGGGCTCGGCAGACCGCTACGCGGTGCGCGATCTGTCCTTCCGGGTGGAGCGCGGCCAGGTGCTCGGCCTGCTCGGACCCAACGGCGCGGGCAAGACCACCACCCTGCGGATGCTGATGGGCCTGATCACCCCCGACAACGGTGGGATCAGGGTCTTCGGCCACACGATCCGCCCGGGCGCGCCCGTGCTGTCGCGGGTCGGCGCGTTCGTCGAGGGCGCCGGCTTCCTGCCGCATCTGTCGGGCCGGGCCAATCTGGAGCTGTACTGGAGGGCCACCGGCCGCCCCGGGAGGGACGCGCACACCGAGGAGGCGCTGGAGATCGCCGGGCTCGGCGACGCCCTGGAGCGCGCGGTGCGCACC
This sequence comes from Streptomyces verrucosisporus, assembly GCF_017114865.1. Classification (GTDB taxonomy): domain Bacteria; phylum Actinomycetota; class Actinomycetes; order Streptomycetales; family Streptomycetaceae; genus Streptomyces; species Streptomyces fenghuangensis. Next base: position 81,386 of record NZ_JADEYH010000013.1, read on the forward strand.
TACTCACAGGGCATGCGGCAGCGGCTGGCGATCGCCCAGGCCATGCTGGGCCTGCCGGACCTGCTGATCCTGGACGAGCCGACCAACGGCCTGGACCCGCCGCAGATCCGCGAGATGCGGGACGTGATGATCCGCTACGCGGAGGCCGGCCGTACCGTGATCGTCTCCAGCCATCTGCTGGCCGAGGTCGAGCAGACCTGCACGCACCTGGTGGTCATGGACCGCGGCGAGCTGGTGCGGGCGGGCCCGGTCGAGGAGATCACCGGCTCCGGCGACACCGTGCTCGTCGGGGTGCGGGGCCGGGTTCCTCAGGCGCTGCCGGAGAAGGTGGCGGCCCTGCCCGGTGTGGGCTCGGCCGTGGCCGTCGACGAGGGGCTGCTGGTGCGGCTGGACGGCGCCACCACCACGCAGCTGCTGACCGAGCTCCTGCGGCTGGAGGTGCCGGTGGAGCGCGCCGGACCGCACCGCCGCCTGGAGGACGCCTTCCTCACCCTGATCGGAGGAGAGCGATGACCGCCAACGCCCCCACTCCCCCTCCCTCGCCCGCGCCGAACCCGCCGGGCACGGACCCGTCGGGGACGGACCCGTCCGGCGCGGCGCCCGGCTACCGCCCGCGGCACACCCTGCCGCTGCGGGTGGAGGCGGTGCGCCAGCTGCGGCGCCGCCGCACCCTGGTGACCGGCCTGGTGCTGGCCGCGCTGCCGTTCGTGCTGATCGCGGCCTTCGCGATCGGCGGCGAGCCCGAGCGCGGCGGTCGGCGCATCAACCTGATGGACACCGCCACCGCCTCCGGGCTGAACTTCGCCGCCATGGCGCTGTTCGTCTCCGCCGGCTTCCTGCTGGTGGTGCCGGTGGCGCTGTTCTGCGGCGACACGGTGGCCTCCGAGGCGAGCTGGTCCTCGCTGCGCTATCTGCTGGCGGCCCCCGTGCCGCGCTCAAGGCTGCTGCTGAGCAAGCTGGCGGTGGCGCTGGCGTTCAGCGCGGCGGCGATGGCGCTGCTGCCGCTGGTGGCGCTGGCCGCCGGCTCGGCGGCGTACGGCTGGGGTCCGCTGGAGCTGCCCACCGGCGGCACGCTGCCGACGGACGAGGCGCTGGGCCGGCTGGCGCTGGCGGTGGTGTACGTCTTCGTCGGCCAGCTGGTGACGGCCGGGCTGGCGTTCTGGCTGTCCACGGTCACCGACGCGCCGCTGGGCGCGGTCGGCGGCGCGATCGGGCTGACGATCGTGGGCAACATCCTGGACGCGGTCACGGCGCTGGGCGACTGGCGGGAGCTGCTGCCCGCGCACTGGCAGTTCGCCTGGGCCGACGTCTTCCAGCCGGAGCTGGAGACGGGCGGGATGCTGCGGGGCGCCTCGGTGTCCGTGGCGTACGCGCTGGTGCTGTTCGCGCTGGCCTTCCGCCACTTCCGCACCAAGGACATCGTCTCGTGAGCCGCCCGGTCTCCTGAACCGCCCGGTCTCGTGAGCCGCCTGCCGGGCCGCGCGGGCCCCCTCCCCCAGGTCTACGTCACCCGGTCCGACAGGGCCCGGAAGTCCTCCCACTCCAGGGCGGGCGGGGAGGGGTCCCACAGCTTCTGCGCCACGGCCCGCAGCGGCATGCGCACTCCCCGGGCGACCTCGGCCGTCGTCTGCGCGTCCGACAGGTCGCACCAGACGGCCAGCCGTCCGCCCACCACCCGGTCCGGCCCGGTCAGCTCCTCCGGCTCGGGCTCGGTGCCGCGCAGCACCGCCGGGGTCCACTCCTCGTAGATCCGCTCCCCGGTCGGATAGGTGAACTCGTTGGGCTCGCCGAGGACGTAGTAGAGGTACTCGTCGTTGAGGTTGACCACCTCCCAGCCCTCGCGCAGGTACTCCCCGGGCGGCCGGGCGCCGATCTCCTTGCCCGTCCAGTAGGCCACCTGCCGGGGGCGGCTCGATTCGACGACTCCGCCGGCGTGCTGCCCGTCGTTCCACACCTGGGGTGTGAAGCCCGCCTTCCGCACGGTCTCGGCGCGGTCGTTGAGCCAGGCCGTGGTCAGGTCCCGCACCCGGGCCCGGGAGCCGTGCTCCCGGCGGGCGGTCTCGGCCAGCTCCGGGTAGGCGGCCTCGGGGTCGGAGCGCATCAGCGCCCGGTACTCGTCGCCGCCCAGGTGCCAGTAGGGGCCGGGACCGGGCTGGTCGCGGAAGAGGGGGGCGTACTCGCGCAGCAGGTCGTCCACCAGGCGTGCCGAGCGCGGGTCGGAGATGTCGATCGCGCCGGGGGCCGGGTCGCCGTCGGCGTCGCGGAGCTGGAGTTCGGGGTGGGCGTCGAGCACCGCGCCGAGGTGGCCGGGCGAGTCGATCTCGGGGATGACGGTGATGTGCCGGGAGTTGGCCAGCTCGACGATCCGGCGCAGTTCGTCCTTGGTCAGGTGGGGGTCGGAGACGACCTCGGGGTGGGAGTCGCTCTCCACCCGGAAGGCCTGGTCGTCGGAGAGGTGGAGCTGGAGCTGGTTGAGCTTGAGGTCGCCCATCTCGCGGATGCGGTCCTCGATCCACCGGGCGTCGAAGTGCTTGCGGGCGATGTCGAGCATGAAGCCGCGCTGCGGGCGGTCGGGCCAGTCGCGGATGGTGCCGCGGGGGATCGAGCCGCCGCCGCGGAGGGCCTGGACGAGGGTGCGGGTGCCGTGGAAGACGCCGGCGTCGGTGCGGCCGGTGACGGTGACCCGGCCGGTGTCGGCCCTCAGCACATAGCCCTCGCGGCCTCCGTATCCCTTGTCGGAGCCGGCGGAGTCCAGTCTCAGCTCGATGTCGCCGGGCCCGGCCGGTCCGCCGGAGTGCTCCACGTCCAGCTCCCCGGCGAGCAGCCCGGCCTCGTCGGCGAGCGGTCCGCCGGGGTCGGCCACGACGCGGGTGCCGGGGGCGGGCTGCCAGCCGATGCCGGGCTCGGGCTCCCACCGGCGTACGGCGGGGACGGTGGCGGGGGCGGCGGGCAGGGTGACGGCCGGTACGCCGGGGGTCCTGCGGGGGTCCTCGCCCGGCTCCGCGCCGCCGTCCCCCGCGCCGTCCGGCAGTACCAGGAGGGTGACGGCCGTGACGGCGGCGGCCGCCGCGGCCACGACCGTGATGGCGGCGGTCTTCCTGCGGGGATTGCGTCTGCGCCTGCGTCCCATGAGGTGACCGTATTGCCCCTTTCCAGCCTTCGTCCGTCAACCATGCGCCCGGGGCTCGTCCCGTCCGGGTGAAAAGAATCTTCCCGCCGACCGCCTTCTCCCACTTATCGTTACCGTGACGTCATCCTCCGTCACACGATCGCCCCGGCCGCCCGGCCGCTCCTGTCACCCGCACCCACGCTCTCACCCGCACTCCCGTCGTCCCGCGACGTCCCCGACTTCTCCCCGCGCCCGAGGAGCCCATGCGCCTGCCCCCTCAGCGAAGCGAGGCAACGCCGCTCCACCGCCTCAACGACGCCTCCCCCGCCGACCTCCGAGGAGCCCTGCTCACCTGCTGCGGCAGCCGGCGGTGGGCCGAGAGCATCGCCGCCCACCGCCCCTACCCGGACGTCGAGGCGCTGCTCGCCGCCGCCGACGAGGCCAGCTACGACCTCACCGACGAGGACCTGACCGAGGCCCTGACCGGGGAGTCCGCCGCCGGAGCCGGACCGGGCGGCCCGCTGTACGGCGGGCGGCACATCGCCATCACCGGCCCCGGCGCGCTCGCCGCTCACACCGCCCTGCGCGCCGCCCACGCCGCGTACGAGAGCCGCTTCGGCTACGCCTTCGTGCTGTGCGTGGACGGAGTCCGCGAGGAGGAGGCGCTCGGCCACGTCCTGGCCGCGATCCGCACCCGGCTGGGCAACGAGGCCGAGCAGGAGCGCGCCGTGGCCGCCGAGGAGCTGCGCCGCATCGCGCGCGGCAGGCTGCTGCGGCTGGCCCGGGACGGGGTGCTCCCGGGCCGGCCCCGGCAGCCGCTCCACCCGGCCCCGCCGGGCGCCCGCGTACCGGCCCCGGCCCGTACCACGGCCCCCGGCCGGACTCCTAGCCCGTCCGTGCCTGATTGATCACATCTGACCCCCCGGAGGGACCACACCGACGGGACGTCGTTACCATGGCCATCGGCCGGTGGACCGTACCCGGCCGGGCCAGACCGACACCGAAGCCGGCCGGCCCCGTAAACCGCTCCCGGAGGGTATTTCCGTGCCGGCTGGAACGCTGTACCGCGGCCGGGAAGGCATGTGGTCCTGGGTGGCTCACCGAGTCACCGGCGTCCTCATCTTCTTCTTCCTGTTCGTGCACGTCCTGGACACGTCGCTCGTCCGCGTCTCCCCGGAGGCCTACGACGAAACCGTGGCGGTCTACAAGACGCCCATCGTCGCGCTGCTGGAGTACGGCCTCGTGGCCGCCGTCCTCTTCCACGCGCTCAACGGCCTTCGGGTCGTCGCCGTCGACTTCTGGTCGAAGGGCACCAAGTACCAGCGCCAGATGCTGTGGACCGTCATGGGCATCTGGATCGTGCTGATGGTCGGGGCGCTGTACCCGATCCTCGGGCACGCCGTGAGCGAGCTGTTCGGGAGCTGACGACATGGCCTACGACGTAGACAACCCCGCCCCCGTCATCGAGCCGCCCCGCGCCCGCACCGGCCGGACGGCCAAGAAGTTCACGCCCGGCAACTTCGAGATGCACGCGTGGCTGTTCATGCGGCTGTCCGGCATCGTGCTGGTCGTGCTGGTGATCGGCCACCTGCTGATCCAGCTCGTCCTGGACGGCGGCGTCAGCAAGGTCAACTTCGCCTTCGTGGCCGGTCGCTGGGCCTCGCCCTTCTGGATGACCTGGGACCTGCTGATGCTGTGGCTGGCGATGCTCCACGGCGCCAACGGTCTGCGGACCGTCATCAACGACTACGCCGAGCGTGACGGCACCCGCTTCTGGCTGAAGATGCTGCTGTACACCGCCACGGTGTTCACCGTCCTGCTGGGCACGCTGGTGATCTTCACCTTCGACCCGAACATCCGCTAGAGCCGGGGCTGAGGCGCTTTCATCATGAAGATCCACAAGTATGACACCGTCATCGTCGGCGCAGGCGGCGCCGGGATGCGCGCCGCCATCGAGGCGACCAAGCGCAGCCGCACCGCGGTGCTGACCAAGCTCTACCCCACCCGCTCCCACACCGGCGCCGCCCAGGGCGGCATGGCCGCGGCCCTCGCCAACGTCGAGGAGGACAACTGGGAGTGGCACACCTTCGACACGGTCAAGGGCGGTGACTACCTGGTCGACCAGGACGCCGCCGAGATCCTGGCGAAGGAGGCCATCGACGCCGTCCTCGACCTGGAGAAGATGGGCCTGCCGTTCAACCGGACCCCGGACGGCACCATCGACCAGCGCCGCTTCGGCGGCCACTCCCGCAACCACGGCGAGGCCCCGGTGCGCCGGTCCTGCTACGCCGCGGACCGCACCGGTCACATGATCCTCCAGACGCTGTACCAGAACTGCGTCAAGGAGGGTGTGGAGTTCTACAACGAGTTCTACGTCCTGGACCTGCTGATGAGCGAGGTCGACGGGGTCAAGCGCACCGCGGGCGTCGTCGCCTACGACCTTGCCACCGGCGAGATCCACGTCTTCCAGGCCAAGGCCGTCGTCTTCGCCTCGGGCGGGAACGGCAAGTTCTTCAAGGTCTCCTCCAACGCGCACACCCTGACCGGCGACGGCCAGGCCGCCGCGTTCCGCCGGGGCCTGCCGCTGGAGGACATGGAGTTCTTCCAGTTCCACCCGACCGGCATCTGGCGCATGGGCATCCTGCTCACCGAGGGTGCCCGCGGCGAGGGCGGCATCCTTCGCAACAAGGACGGCGAGCGCTTCATGGAGAAGTACGCGCCCGTCATGAAGGACCTCGCCTCGCGCGACGTCGTCTCCCGCTCGATCTACACCGAGATCCGCGAGGGCCGCGGCTGCGGTCCCGAGGGCGACCACGTCTACCTCGACCTCACCCACCTGCCTCCGGAGCAGCTCGACGCCAAGCTGCCGGACATCACCGAGTTCGCGCGCACCTACCTGGGCATCGAGCCGTACACCGACCCGATCCCGATCCAGCCGACCGCGCACTACGCGATGGGCGGCATTCCGACCAACGTCCAGGGCGAGGTGCTGGCCGACAACACCACGGTGGTGCCGGGCCTGTACGCGGCCGGCGAGGTCGCCTGCGTGTCCGTGCACGGCGCCAACCGCCTGGGCACCAACTCGCTGCTGGACATCAACGTCTTCGGCCGCCGGGCGGGCCTCGCCGCCGCCGAGTACGCCGCGACCGCCGACTACGTGGACCTGCCGGAGGACCCGGCCGCGTTCGTCCAGGGCCAGGTCGAGGCGCTGCGCTCCTCGGAGGGCAGCGAGCGGGTCACCGAGATCCGCAGGTCGCTCCAGGAGACCATGGACAAGAACGTCATGGTCTTCCGCACCGAGCAGACGCTCAAGGAGGCCGTCGAGGAGATCGCCTCCCTGCGCAAGCGGTACAGGAACGTGTCGGTCCAGGACAAGGGCAAGCGGTTCAACACCGACCTGCTGGAGGCCATCGAGCTGGGCAACCTGCTCGACCTGGCCGAGGTGACGGCCGTCTCCGCGCTGGCCCGCAAGGAGTCCCGCGGCGGCCACTACCGCGAGGACTACCCCAACCGCGACGACGTCAACTTCATGCGCCACACCATGGCGTACCGCGAGGTGGGCGACGACGGCACCGAGTCGATCCGGCTGGACTACAAGCCTGTCGTGCAGACCCGCTACCAGCCGATGGAGCGTAAGTACTGATGGCCACTCCCGTCATGGAGAAGTCCCAGGCCGGTGCCGGCGGCACGGCTGCGGACTCCCCCTACATCACCGCGACCTTCCGGATCCGCCGGTTCAACCCGGAGGTCTCCGACGAGGTCACCTGGCAGGACTTCGAGCTGGAGATCGACCCCAAGGAGCGCGTCCTGGACGCCCTCCACAAGATCAAGTGGGAGGTCGACGGCACTCTGACCTTCCGGCGCTCCTGCGCGCACGGCATCTGCGGCTCCGACGCGATGCGCATCAACGGCCGCAACCGGCTGGCGTGCAAGACGCTGATCAAGGACATCAACCCGGACAAGCCGATCACCGTCGAGCCGATTAAGGGGCTCACGGTCCTCAAGGACCTGGTGGTCGACATGGAGCCGTTCTTCCAGGCCTACCGGGACGTGATGCCCTTCCTGATCACCAAGGGCAACGAGCCGACCCGCGAGCGCCTGCAGTCCGCCGAGGACCGCGAGCGCTTCGACGACACCACCAAGTGCATCCTGTGCGCCGCGTGCACCTCCTCGTGCCCGGTGTTCTGGAACGACGGCCAGTACTTCGGCCCGGCGGCGATCGTCAACGCGCACCGCTTCATCTTCGACTCCCGCGACGAGGGCGGTGAGCAGCGCCTGGAGATCCTCAACGACCGCGAGGGCGTCTGGCGCTGCCGCACCACCTTCAACTGCACGGAGGCCTGCCCGCGCGGCATCGAGGTCACCAAGGCCATCCAGGAGGTCAAGCGCGCGCTGATCACGCGCCGCTACTGACGTCCCCCTCCGGTCCGTCCGCCACGGGCGGACCGGGGCCCGAAGGCGCCCGGCCGGGGAGACCCGGCCGGGCGCCTTCGTCGTGCGCACGGTCCCCGCGGGTCAGGCCTGCCTGGAGGCGAGTTCGACGACGGTGATGTCGGATTCGGCGCCCACCCGCACCGGCGGGCCCCAGGCGCCCGCGCCGCGGGTGACGTAGAGCTGGGTGTCGCCGTAGCGCTCCAGGCCGGCGAGGGTGGGGTTGGCCAGGGCCGCGAGGTGGTTGCCGGGCCACATCTGGCCGCCGTGGGTGTGGCCGGAGAGCTGGAGGTCGACGCCGTGGTCCACCGCGTCGTGGATCATGACCGGCTGGTGGGCCATGAGGACCACCGCGCGGGAGGCGTCGCGGTCGTCCAGCGCCCGTGCGAAGTCCGGGCCCTCGCCCTCGGCCTCGCCCGCGAGGTCGTTGACGCCGGCCAGGTCGAAGTGGCGCAGCTCGCGGCGGGCGTTCTCCAGCGGCTGAAGGCCCAGCTCACGGACGTGGTCGACCCACTCGCCCGCGTCGCCGAAGTACTCGTGGTTGCCGGTGACGAAGTAGGAGCCGTCGCGCGAGCGGAGCCGCGACAGCGGCTCGGCGGCGCTGCCGAGCTCGGCGACGGTGCCGTCCACCAGGTCGCCGACGACGGCGACCATGTCGGCGTCGGCCCGGTTGATGGTGTCCACGATCCGCTGGGTGTGGGAGCGGCCCAGGACGGGGCCGAGGTGGATGTCGCTGACGACGGCGATGCGGTAGCCGTGGGCGGCGCGGGGCAGCTTGGCCAGGGGGACGGTGACGCGCTTGAGCTTCGGGCCGCGCATCACGCCGTACGTGCCGTAGCCGACCGTCCCGGCCGCCGCGACGCCCGCTGCGGCGGCCACGGTGCGGGACACGAACAGCCGGCGCGACGGACCGGCCGGCGGGCGCTCGCCCGTTCGGGGACCGGTGCCGGAGCCGGTTCCGGGGTCCGCGCCGTCGCGGTCCGCGACGGCCGTGCGCGCCGTCCCGGCCGGGGCACCGCCGCCCACGCTCCCCTCCGCGGAAGCGGTGGCGGGGCCCGACGCGGCGGTGGCCTCGCCGGAGGCGCCCGCGGCGCTGTTCCCGCCGGCCGCCCGCCGCGCGTCCCGCCGCTCCAGCAGGCGGCGCAGCAGCGGCCGCACCGCCTCCCCGGCGAACAGGGCCAGCGTCAGGTAGAGCACCATGGCGAGCCAGAGGAGACCCGGCCAGGCGAGGATCTGCTTCAGGAGGAAGGGCACGTCCGCCCGTCCGGCGATCTGCGCCGCGACGGTGATCAGCGGCAGCAGGACGAGCAGGGGCGTGCCCACCCGTCTGTACCAGGTGCCGCGCGCCGCCACGTCGCGCACCAGACGCCGCCACAGGTACCAGTGCACCGCCGCCAGGACGGCGATCACCAGCACCAGGACGCCCACGAACACCACGGCCATGCCCCGCTCCACTCCCCTGCCCTGTTGTCTGTCCTCAGCCGAACGTACCGGCGGCCGTCATCCGTTCCGCGGCCGCCCTGCCGTCAGCCGTCGCGTGAGGCGCGCAGCGCCAGCAGACCGCGCAGCCCGATGACCCCGATGGCCGTGCCCAGCGCCAGCGAGACCGCGGCCAGCACCAGATGGATCCAGAAGTACGTGGTCGGGTCACCGACGTCGTCGAACGCCAGGCCGCCGCTGTCCTTCCACAGGTTCCTGGTGAAGTTGGTCCACACGAACCAGCTCCACGCCCCGAAGGCGAGCAGGAACCACGAGATGGGGCGAGAGAGTTTCACACCTACAAGTATGTCTATCGGCCCAACGGAATCACTGACAGGGGCGTCTCCCGCCACCGCGATGGTCCTCTCGGAGGTTCCCCTCCGTCGCCGAGCCGATACGTTCGCTCCGTGTCGAAGACTCACTGCGTAATCGCCCGCGCGCGCCGAGTGCGCAGCGCCCGCGGCCCCGCCGCCACCGCCCTGCTCCTGCCCTGCCTCCTCGCGGGCGCTCCGGCCGCGGCACACGCCGTGTCGGACAAGCCCAGGGAGCCCTCCCCGCCCTCGCGGATGTCCGCCGTCGGCGGCGAACGCCTGGGCCTTCCCGGTGTCCAGATAGAACCGCGGGCCGGGGCCCCCGAACTGCCCGAATCGATCACCTCGCGCGCGTGGATCGTCGCGGACGCCGAGACCGGCGACGTGCTGGCGGCGAAGAACGCGCACTGGCCGCTCGCCCCGGCCAGCACCATCAAGATGCTGTTCGCCGACACCCTGCTCCCGAAGTTCGACAAGGACCGGGTCCACCGCGTCTCGCGGGAGGAGCTGCTCCGGGTCGGCCCGGGCAGCAGCATGGTCGGCCTCAAGGAGGGCCTGACCTACACGGTCGACGACCTGTGGAAGGGCGTCTTCCTCCGCTCGGGCAACGACGCGGTGCACGCGCTGGCCGAGCTGAACGGCGGCGTGGACAAGACCGTCCGGGAGATGAACGAGCACGCCGGACGGCTCGGCGCGACGGACACCCATGTCGTCAGCCCCGACGGCTACGACGCCGAGGGACACGTCTCCTCCGCCTACGACCTCACCCTGTTCGCCCGCTCGGGGATGCGGAAGCCGGACTTCCGCGAGTACGCGGCCACCGTCCGCGCCCGGTTCCCCGGGGACGTGGAGAAGGGGGAGGACGGGAAGAGGAAGCGCGAGACCTTCGAGATCCAGAACACCAACCGCCTGCTGACCGGCGCCCCCGGCCTGGAGCCGTACGAGGGCATCGCGGGCGTCAAGAACGGCTACACCACCAACGCCGGTTCCACCTTCACCGGCGTCGCCCAGCGCGGCGACCGGGTGCTGCTGGTGACCGCCATGCACCCCGAGGGGGGCGGCCTCAGCGTCTACGAGGAGACCGCCGACCTCCTGGACTGGGGCTTCGAGGCGGCCGGGAGGACCGAGCCCGTGGGAGAGCTGGTGCCGCCCGAGGGGGCCGCGGACGGGCTCGGCAAGAACACCGACGACAGGCCCGGCAACCAGGCGGGCGGGGCCGGCGAGCAGCCCGCCGGGCCCACCACGCCCACCGCGTCCAGGACGCACGGGTCGTCGGACGGCGCCGGTACGGCCCTGATGATCGTGGCGGCGTCCCTGGTCGCGCTCGGCGCGGGTGCCTACGGGGTGCACCGGCGCTGGCCGCTGCCGGGCATGGCCGGTGTGCCCCGCCCGGGGCGCGGCCCGCAGGGTCCGGCGGTCCTGGGCGGCCCGGGCAACCCCGGCGCCCTGGAGAGGATCGTGACGAGGCCGCCGGCCCCCGGGAGGCCGGCGGGTGCCGGAGGCGCCGGTGGGGCCGCGGTGGGCGGGAAGGGGAGGGCAGGCTCCCCGGAGGAAGGGGAGAGCTCCGGGGAGAGGACCGCCGCCGGATCCGGTGAGACCGCGGTCTCCGAGCCCCCCGAGCCCCCGGCACCCCCGGCGAAGGACGCCGGGACGCCCTGAGCGCTCCGGGCGCCCTGAGCGTTCCGCGGCCCGGGAGGGCCGTGGTCGGCCCCCTGCTCCGCGCGCCGAGGCGCGTCAGAGCGAGGGGGCCGGAGGCCTGAAGAAGTCGGGTTGCGGAGGCAGGGGCAGAGGCGTGGAACCGCCGAAGGAGAACTCTCTGCGGAGCCGCCACACGCAGTCCTCGCCCTGCTCGTACAGAGCGAAGCCCGTCACCGTCCAGGCGGCCTCGAAGTCGGCCAGCTCCGCGTAAGCCCGGTCCATCGCCTCCTCGGCGATGCCGTGGGCGACCGTGACGTGCGGGTGGTAGGGGAACCGGAGATCGCGGGCGAGCGGGCCGTCCTCGGCCCGGATCCGCTCCTGGAGCCATCCGCAGGCCGAGGATCCCTCGACTACCTGGACGAAGACCACCGGCGACAGCGGGCGGAAGGTGTCCGTACCCGACAGCCTCATCGGGAAGGCCCGTCCCCCCGCCGCCACCCGGGCGAGGTGCTCCTCGATCTCGGGGCGGCACACGGGGTCCACCTCGGTCGGCGGCAGGAGGGTCACGTGGGTGGGGATGCCGTGGGCCGCGCTGTCACCGAAGCCGGCGCGCCGCTGCTGGAGCAGGCTGCCGTAGGGCTCCGGGACCGCGATCGATACACCGAGCGTGACGGTCCCCACGTGCTTCTCCTTCCTCGTCCCTGCCGTTTCCTTCTCCCCCTGGCCGCCTGCCGCCCTGTCAGTGCTTGGCGGGTACGAAGCCCACCTTCTCGTACGCCGCGGCCAGGGTCCGCGACGCGACCTCGCGCGCCTTCTCCGCTCCCCTGGCCAGCACCGAGTCCAGCGTCTCGGGGTCGTCCAGATATTCCTGGGTGCGCTCCCGGAAGGGCGCCACCCAGGCGGCGACGACCTCGGCCAGGTCGGTCTTGAGGGCACCGTAGCCCTTGCCCGCGTACTGCTGCTCCAGTTCCGGGACCCCGGTACCGGTGAGGGTGGAGTAGATCACCAGCAGGTTGCTGACGCCGGGCTTCTCCTTCTCGTCGTAGCGGATCTCGGTGCCGGTGTCGGTCACCGCGCTCCTGATCTTCTTGGCGGAGGTCTTCGGCTCGTCGAGCAGGCTGACCACGCCCTTGGGGGAGGCGGCCGACTTGCTCATCTTGACCGTCGGCTCCTGCAGGTCGTAGATCTTCGCCGTCTCCTTGAGGATGAAGGCCGAGGGGACGGTGAAGGTGTGGCCGTAGCGGCTGTTGAAGCGCTCGGCCACGTCGCGGGTCAGCTCGATGTGCTGGCGCTGGTCCTCGCCGACGGGGACGCTGTCGGCCTGGTAGAGCAGGATGTCGGCGACCTGGAGGACGGGGTAGGTGAACAGGCCGACCGTCGTGGCCTCGGCGCCCTGCCGCGCGCTCTTGTCCTTGAACTGGGTCATCCGGGAGGCCTCGCCGAAGCCGGTGAGGCAGTTCATCACCCAGGCGAGCTGCGCGTGTTCGGGCACGTGGCTCTGGACGAACAGGGTGCAGCGCTCCGGGTCGAGCCCCGCGGCCAGGAGCTGGGCGGCGGCCAGCCGGGTGGAGGCGCGCAGCTCCTTCGGATCCTGCGGGACGGTGATGGCGTGCAGGTCCACGACGGCGTAGAACGCGTCGTGGGTGTCCTGCAGATCGACCCACTGGCGGACGGCACCGAGGTAGTTGCCGAGGTGGAAGGAGCCCGCGGTGGGCTGGATGCCGGAGAGTACACGGGGACGGTCAGTGGCCATGGCGCCATTCTCGCAGAGGGCCGCCGCCGGGATCACCCGTGTTCCGCCTCCCGTGCGGGGCCGGGCACGGGAGGCGGACGGGCCCCGGAAGCGGCCCCGGTACGGCCTCCGGACATGGGCCGTACCGGCGTGACGGCGCACCGGAACACGCCGCGCCGGATGGTTTCGGTGCGAAGCGGACGTACGACGATAGAGATAGGCATCACACGCGGCGACCGCCGCACGATCGCCGGTGCACACGTCCACTCCGCCCACCCGACACGGAGCGTTCCATGGCCACCTCGGCAGAATCGTCCGCCTTCCCCGCCCCCGCCGCGCGTACCGCCCCCGCGGGCACCGCGCGTACCGCCTCCGCCGAACTGATCGCCGCCGCCGACGCGCACAGCGCGCACAACTACCACCCGCTGCCGGTCGTGGTCTCCTCGGCCGAGGGGGCGTGGATGACCGATGTGGAGGGCCGGCGCCACCTGGACATGCTCGCCGGCTACTCGGCGCTCAACTTCGGCCACGGCCACCCCCGGCTGCTGGCCGCCGCCCACGCGCAGCTGGACCGGCTCACCCTCACCTCCCGCGCCTTCCACCACGACCGCTTCGCCGCCTTCTGCACGGAGCTGGCCGAGCTGTGCGGCATGGAGGCGGTGCTGCCGATGAACACCGGAGCGGAGGCGGTGGAGACGGCGGTGAAGACGGCCCGCAAGTGGGGCTACCGGGTCAAGGGCGTCCCCGACGGGCGGGCGCGGATCATCGTGGCGGAGAACAACTTCCACGGCCGCACCACCACGATCGTCAGCTTCTCCACCGACCCCGAGGCGCGTGCCGACTACGGCCCCTACACGCCGGGCTTCGACATCGTCCCCTACGGCGACCTGGAGGCGATGCGGGCCGCACTCGACGAGAACCCGGACGACACCGTCGCCGTGCTGCTGGAGCCGATCCAGGGCGAGGCGGGCGTGCTGGTGCCGCCGCCGGGCTATCTGGCGGGGGTACGCGAGCTGACCCGTGAGCGGAACGTGCTGTTCGTCGCGGACGAGATCCAGTCGGGCCTGGGCCGCACCGGCCGGACGTTCGCGTGCGAGCACGAGGACGTGGTGCCGGACGTGTACGTGCTGGGCAAGGCGCTCGGCGGCGGCATCGTGCCGGTCTCGGCGGTGGTCTCCTCGGCCGAGGTGCTGGGCGTCTTCCGGCCCGGCGAGCACGGCTCCACGTTCGGCGGCAACCCGCTGGCCTGCGCGGTGGCGCTGGAGGTGGTCGCGATGCTGCGGACCGGCGAGTTCCAGCAGCGGGCGGCCGAGCTGGGCGAGCACCTCCACCACGAACTGGGCCTGCTGGCGGGCCGCGGCGCGGTCGAGGCGGTGCGCGGGCGCGGGCTGTGGGCGGGCGTGGACGTCGTCCCGTCCCTGGGCACGGGCCGGGAGATCTCCGAGCGGCTGATGGAGCGGGGCGTCCTGGTCAAGGACACCCACGGTTCGACGATCCGCATCGCCCCGCCGCTGGTGATCTCCAAGGAGGACCTGGACTGGGGCCTGGAGCGGCTCGGCGCGGTGCTGGGCTCCTGAGGTACGGGCGCGGGTTCGCGCGGCGTCCTCCGGCGGGCCGCCTCTCGGCGGGTCATCCCCTGACGGGCCGTCCGAGGGCGCCGCGCAGCACCGCGCACAGCGCCTCCACCGCCGGGGAGAAGCCGTGCTCGGGCGGGGTGCCGTAGCCGACGACGAGCGCGTCGCGTCCGGGGCCGGGCGCCGGGGCGGCCGCCGGGTGGCGGAAGCGCGCCAGCCCCTCCAGGGCCACCCCCGCCCGCCGTGCCGCCTCCAGCACCGGCTCCTCGGCGCCCGGCGGCAGTTCCAGCACGGCGTGCAGTCCGGCCGCGATGCCCGTGACGCGTACCGCGGGGGCGTGCTCGGCGAGCGCGGCCACGAGCTGGTCGCGCCGGCGCCGGTAGCGCAGCCGCATGGCGCGCACATGCCGGTCGTACGCCCCCGAGTCCAGGAAGTCGGCGAGGGTGAGCTGGTCGAGGACGCCGCAGGTCTCGGCCGTCTCGCGGCGGACGGCCAGGACGGGGCCGAGCAGCGCCTCGGGCACCACCATCCAGCCCAGCCGCAGCCCCGGCACCAGGCTCTTGCTGGTGGTGCCGAGGTAGACCACCCGTTCCGGATCGAGGTCCTGGAGCACGCCGACGGGCCGGCGGTCGTAGCGGAACTCACCGTCGTAGTCGTCCTCCAGGACCACCGCCCCGGTGGCCCGCGCCCAGTCGACGACGGCCGTGCGCCGGTCGTGGTGGAGGGGGACGCCGGTGGGGTACTGGTGGGCGGGGGTGAGGAGGGCGGCGCGCGCTCCGGCGCCGTACAGGGCGGACACGTCGGCGCCGCGGCCGTCCACCGGCAGCGGCACGGTGCGCGCCCCGGCGCGGGCCAGCAGGTCGCGGTGGATCCACAGGCCGTACGACTCCACCGCCACCGTGGTGCCCAGCACCTCCCCCAGCAGCGCCAGCCCGCGCACGAACCCGGCGCAGACCACGATCCGTTCGGGGTCGGCGCGCACACCCCGCGCGCGGGAGAGGTATCCGGCCAGCGCACGGCGCAGTTCGGGCCGGCCGCGCGGGTCGTCGTAGCCGAGGGCCGCGCTGGGCGCGGCGGTCAGGGCGCGGCGGGCGGAGGTGAGCCAGGCGGCGCGGGGGAAGGCGGAGACGTCCGGCCGCCCGGAGCGCAGGTCGTGGAGGACGCGCGGGGGCGTACGGGCGGGAGCGGATGGGCGTGGGGATCGGCGCTGGGCGGCGGGGCGCGCGCCCGACGGGTCGGTCGGCGCGGCCGGTTCGGCGCGCGGCGCGACGCGGGTGCCCGAGCCCTGACGGGCCGTCAGCCAGCCCTCGGCGACGAGTTCGGCGTACGCGTCGGCCACGGTGTTGCGGGCGACGCCCAGGTCGGCGGCGAGCGAGCGGGAGGAGGGCAACCGGGTGCCGGGGGCGAGGCGGCCGGTGCGGACGGCGTCGCGCAGGGCGCGCATCAGACAGGCGCGCAGGCCCCCCGGTCCGCCGAGGTCCAGATGGAGGTCGCTGCCGGCGGCCGGTCCGGCCGACGGTCCGGCCGGACCGTCGGCCGGATTGGCCCAGGATTCCCGCATGGAAGTGGACCATACCCCTGGGCTACCGCCCGCCTAGGGTCGTCACCATGACGACAGTTCACGAACACGGCCCGCGCATGAACCTCTGGAAGCTCGTCCCCGAGGTGTACAAGGGGATGGCCGCCTTCGAGGCCGCGGCGTCGAAGGGCCTGGACCCGGTCATCGCCGAACTGGTCAAGATCCGCGCCTCACAGCTCAACAAGTGCGCCTTCTGCATCGACATGCATCTGACCGACGCCCGCAAGCTGGGCGTCGACCGGCTCAAGCTGGACCTGCTCGACGCCTGGGAGGAGGCCCACGGCCTCTACACCGGCAGGGAGCAGGCCGCTCTCGCCCTCACCGAGGCGGTCACCCGGCTGGACGGCGGCACGCCGCAGGGGCACTACGTTCCGGACGAGGTCTACGAGCGGGCGGCGAAGAACTTCGAGGAGACCGAACTGGCCCATCTGATCTCGCAGATCGTCTCCATCAACGCCTGGAACCGCTTCCAGGTGGCCACCCGCGCCGTGCCCGGCTCGCTCATGGACAAGGGCCGGGAGTGACCGACGGCGGCCGGGGCGCGGTGGACGCCTTCCGCGCCCTCCAGCACCGTGACGCACCCCTGGTCCTGCCCAACGTCTGGGACGCGGTGAGCGCCCGCGCCTTCGCCGGCGCGGGCTTCCCCGCGCTGGCCACCTCCAGCAGCGCGGTGGCCGCCACCCTGGGGTACGCCGACGGCGAGGACACCCCGCCCGGCGAGATGTTCGCGGCCGTCGCCCGGATCGTCCGTGCGGTGGACGTCCCCGTCACCGCCGACATCGAGCGGGGCTACGGACTGGCCCCCGAGGAGATCGCCGAGCGGCTGCTGGAGGCCGGCGCGGTCGGCTGCAACCTGGAGGACTCCGGGCCGGCCGATCCGGAGTTGGCCGATCCGGGGCGTCAGGCGGAGCGGCTGGCCGCGGTGTGCGCGGCGGCGGACGGAAGACTGCTGGTCAACGCCCGGATCGACACCTATCTGCGCGGCGCGGACGATCCACTGGCGGCGGCGGTGGAGCGCGGGCGGCTGTACGCGGCGGCCGGCGCCGAGTGCGTCTACCCCATCACCGCGCCCCCGGACCACCTTCCGGTGCTGGCGGCGGAGATCGGTGTCCCGGTCAACGCCCTGTGCCACCCCGGCGCCCCCTCCCCCGCCGAACTCGGCGCCCTGGGCGCCGCTCGCGTCACCTTCGGCGGCTCGCTCCACGCCCGCGCCTCCGCCGCCGTCGCGGATCTGGCCGCCGGGCTGCGTGCGGGCTGAGGGCCGTTCAGACCCCGGCACCCGCGCGCCCGGCGGGGAAACCGTGCGTGCGGGCGGCGAGCACGACGGCCGACACCGGCACCAGGAGGACGAGGACGCTCCAGGGGAGCGAGGAGACGCCGGCCGCCCCGAGGAGCAGGCCGCCGACGAACCCGCCCCCTGCCATGGCCGCGTTCCACAGGGTGACGAGCATCGCCTGCGCGGAATCCGCCTGTTCTCCGGCGGCGTCGCCCGCGGCGGTCTGCAGGAGGGTCGGGGCGCCTCCCCAGCCCAGGCCCCACAGGATCGCGGCGGTGTAGACGGGTACGGCGCCGCCGTCCGCCGCCGCCAGCACGGCGGACGCCGCGCCGACCAGGAGGACCCCCGCGACGGCGAGGACCCGCAGACGGCGGTTGACGTGAGCCCCCACGGTCCAGATGCCCACCAGGCAGGCGGCGCCGAACACCAGCAGCACCAGGCCGGTGGAGCCGCCCATCCCGAGCCGGTCGAGGAGGACGGCGACGTAGGCGTAGAGAATGGTGTGGGCCAGCACGAACACCAGGGTGACGAACAGGACCGGCGCCACCCCGGGGACGGTGAGGACCCGCAGCGGCGGAGGCCGGTTCCCGGCCCGCTGCCCGGGGAAGTCCGGCACCACCGCGGCGATCCACACGAGCAGGCCGAGGGTGAGCCCGGTCATGATCAGGAAGGCCGCTCGCCAGCCCAGCGCTCCGCCGACGAAGGTCCCCGCGGGCACGCCCAGGGACAGGGCGACCGGGATGCCGGCCATGGCGACGGCGATCGCCCTGCCCTGGAGGTGGACGGGCGCCATGCGGCGTGCGTACCCGGCCAGCAGCGCCCAGGCCAGCCCCGCGGCCACCCCGGCGGCGAACCGGGCCGTCATGGTGAGGGCGTAGGAGGACGAGAGCGCCGTGACGGTGTTGGCGACGGCGAAGCCGGCCATCGCCGCCGTCAGCAGCCGCTTGCGCCGCCATCCGGCGGTCGCCGCGGTGAGGGGTATCGCGGTGAGCGCGGTCCCGAGCGCGTAGACGGTCACCGCCTGGCCCGCCGCGGACTCGCCCACGCCCAGGTCCGCGCTCATGGCGGGCAGCACCCCCGCGGGCAGCGTCTCGGTCAGGCTGGTGACGAACACGGCCGTGGCCAGCGCGAGCAGCGCGGGCATGGGAAGCTTCCGGTCCCCGGCTTCCTCTCCGGAAGCGGTCGTCGGCATGGTGTCGGTGGTCATGCCGTGCATGCTCGGACCCTCACATCGGTGTGAGGGTCAACGCGGAACACTGTGAGGGCGGTCACATGCGCATCGGAGAGCTGTCGGAGCGGACCGGCGCATCCCGGCGGCTGCTGCGCTACTACGAGGAGCAGGGGCTGATCGTCTCCAGCCGCTGCGCGAACGGCTACCGCTCGTACGACGAGGCCACCGTGGACCGTGTCGCGCAGGTCAGAGGACTGCTCGACGCCGGACTGCCGACCCGGATCATCCGGCAGATCCTGCCATGCCTCGACAAGCCACGGGCCATCCACTTCCCCGACGCCACACCGGAGATGCTCGCGACCCTGGAGGAGGAGCGCGACCGCATGACCGCGCGCATCAGATGCCTGACCCGCAACCGGGACGCCATCAGCGAGTACCTCGAAGCGGTGCGCGCCGGTGCCCGCGCGGACGCGGCCTCCGCGCCCGGCGGGGGCGGAGGCTGAGGCTGAGGCGGGAGACCGCCGTACGGCTCGGCGGCCGGGGGCGCCTTTGAGCCAACTTGCCGGTGGCCGTGCCGCGATCGCGGCATCGGGTTGCGTACGGCCCGGCGGTTTGTGACGATCTATCAGGAGGCGTCGGGAACCGACACCCGGCCGACCACTCCGCGGCGCCCTCCCCCCAGGACTCCCGAAGGCGACACCGCGCGAAGCGGGAGGCGCCGGAAAGGACACATCGGTGGCAGCGTCCCCCCTGCGCTTACCGGGCCGCCGCCGTGCCCGGTTCCGGGAGATGCAGCGCGACTGCGAGAGGCGCCTGGCCGAGATCGGCGTCGTCCCCGGTCACGACGGCACCGCGGGCGCCGCGGGCAGCAGCGGCACCGAGGGCATCACGGACGTCTGCGAACAGGTGGGCCGGCGGCGCGGGCGCGCCATCCGCCTCGTCCCGATGGAGCTGGAGGAGCCGCTGCTCCACGGCCTGTGGATCGCCCTGCCGGACACGGACGTCATCGTCTACCGGGCGAACACCAGCAGGCCCCACCAGGAGCACATCATCGCCCACGAGCTCTCCCACATCATCTGCGAGCACGACTTCGGCGCGCTCCCCGGGCCGGCCGTACCGGCGCACCTCTTCCCGGAGGCCGATCCGGACCTCGTCCGCAGGTCGCTGAAGCGCTCCGCCTACGACGACCGGGCCGAGCAGGAGGCCGAGATGATGGCCTCGCTCCTCCTGGCCCACGCCCGCCGCAAGGCCGCCCCCGGCCCGGAGGACGCCGACGCCCTGCCACCCGAGGACGCCACCGTGATGGCCCGTGTGGAAAGCGTCGTCGGCCGCGGATGATCTACGACGTCCTGTCCCACCTGTGCGCCCTCGTCGGGCTCGCCGCGTTCTGCTACAAGCTCCCCGAACTCCTTCGGCGCAGGGGCGACCCGGCCCTGTGGGCCCTGGAGATCTACTTCCTGTGCTCCGGGATCAGCTTCCTCGTCGACCTCAACTGGCTGCGCGACGACGTCTCCCGCCTGTTCGGCTACCCGAACCTCACCACGCTCCTGACACAGGCAGCGGTGGTCGTGCTGACGGCCGCCCAGCAGGTCGTACTGGTCCACTGGTCGCACCCGCCCGAGCGGGCGGCGGCCCTGGCCCGACGGCGCGTGCTGGCGTTCTCCGCCGCGCTGGTGGTCCTGGCCGTGCTGTTCTTCGTCGTGGAGCCCTACCGGCAGACCGCCTCGGCCGAGGGCACCCTGCTGAGCAACATGCAGGACCGCGACTACGCGGGATATCTGCTGCTCTACATCACCGTCTGCGCGGTGGGGCAGGTCGGGGCCGTACGGCTGTCCTACCGCTATGCGCACATCGCCCGCCGCACCTGGCTGCGCGCGGGCATGTGGACGGTCACCGCCGGCGCCTCGCTCATCCTGCTCTACTGCGCCATCCGCTACACCCAGATCGCCGGCACCCAGCTCGGCCACGACATGAGCGCCTGGGAGCCCGCCTACTGGCTGGCCGGGAGCGTGGGGGCGCTGCTGCAGGTGTTCGGCTGGACGGTGCCGTCCTGGGGGCCCGCCCTCTCCGGCCGGCTGCGCGGCTACCACTCCTACCTGCGGCTGCGCCCACTGTGGTGGGCCCTGTACGAGGCGGTGCCGGCGATCGCGCTCGAACCGCCGCCCAGGCGGCCGCTGGACCTGCTCCCTCCGGCCGGCCTCGACTACCGGCTCCACCGGCGCGTCATCGAGATCCTCGACGGCTACCACGCCCTGGGCCCGCATCTGCCGCGCGGCGCGGAGCGGAGCTCTCCGGCCGGCGAGGCCCGGCTGCTGAGGTCCGCCCTCGACGCGCGGGCCGGGGCCCCGGCGGACCCCCCGTCCTCCTTACCCGCCGCGCCTTCTCCACCGGCCGAACGCCGGGGCGGCTCGGGCGAATCCGGTGGCTCCGGTGGCTCCGGTGACTTCGCGCAGGAGGTGGCCTGGCTGTCCGAGGTGGCCAGGGCCTTCGCCCGGCTCCCCGCCACCCGTCCGGCCGCCTCACGGACCGCAGCCGGACAGGCCGCCTCCGAGCGGGCCGCGGTGCCTCGGGGAAGCGATCACACCTGAGCGCTGCTCCCCGATCACCGGCTCCCGCCTCCTGACTCATGCCCTCCGACTCATGCCCCCTGGCTCCGCCAGGACCGACCCCGCCAGGAAACCGATGGAACCCCGCCCGCCCTCTCCGCCGGACGTCCGCGCCATGACGGCCGAACTCCTCGCGCTCGACCGGACGCCGGGAGCGCGCCACGCCGCCCCCGTGGCGCTGCGGTCCGTGCGGGCGGTCGAGGCGGCCGAGACGGTTTACGGGGAGGTCGCGGACCCGGCGGACCTCGCGGAGCTCTTCGAGGTCGCCGCCTGGATCCTGTTCGACGCCGAACGGCACGGGCCGTCGTACCGCCTCAACCGGCGGGCGCTCGCCCTGATCCGCCGCCTGCCCGAGGACGAGCGCTCCATCGAGCTGCTGGTGCTCTCCGTGCTGAGCATGCAGCAGGCCCACCTCATGCGCCCCCGCGCGTCCCTGCGGACCTCGGCGGCCGTCCTGGCCCGGCGGGATCTGCCGCCACGGGTGGCCGCCCTGTTCCATGTGCGCCAGGCGCGCGCGTACGCCCAGCTCGGCGCGCGGGCGAGGGCGCTGCGCTCCCTGGACGCGGCCCGGGAGATGTCCGCGGACGGCCCCTCGAAGAGGGACCCCGCCTGGAGCTGGTGGTTCGACCGAGCCGAACTCGACGGCCACCACGGGCTCGTCCTGGCCGACCTGGGGGATGCGGAGGGGGCCGCGGCCCTGCTCCACGCGGCCGTCGCGTCCGACGGCGGTCCCGCCTACCGCGCCCTGTTCGCCGCCGACCTCGCCCGCGTCCTGGCCCGCGCGGGCGCGTGGCGGGAGACGGACGCCCTGCTGTCCGCCCTGGCGGAGAGCGCTCCCCGCATGGGGTCCGTACGCGCCCTGAACTCCCTGCGGCAGGCGGTCGCCGCCGTCGGGGAGGGCCGCCGGGTGCCGCGCGCGCTGCGCGGCACCGCCGAAGACCTGGCCGGGCTGCTCGCGCGGGGGACTTCCCCGCGAGCGGCCCGGTGAAGGAGAAGTCCACCCCCAGCCCACCGAGTCACCGGAGCTTCGATGACACCGCGCACCTCCCGTCCCGCCCGCCGCACCCGCCTCGCCGTCCTGCTGGCGGCCCTGCTCTGTGCGGCGGGCGCGTCCACCGCGTTCACCACCACGCTCCAGGCGGGGGACGCCAGACCCACCGCCGCCCGCGCCGAGGTGTCCGGGACGTCCGGGACGTACCAGTCCCCCCACACCAAGCCGTACGTGCGCACCCAGCTCTTCTTCGGCACCGGCCGCCACGGCGGCGAGCCGCCGATCACCGAGGAGCAGTTCATGGACTTCCTGAACAAGTACGTCACCCCGCGCTTCCCCGACGGCCTCACCCTCCAGGAGGGCTACGGCCAGTGGCGCGACAGGACCGGCTCCATCAACGGCGAGCGCTCCTACGAGCTGATCCTGCTCTACCCCCGCGAGCGGGCCGAGGCCCGCGACGCCGACATCGAGTACCTCCGCGACCGGTACACCGAGATGTACGAGCTGGAGTCCGTCGGCCGGGTGGACGAGCAGGTGCGCGCCGACTTCTGAGGCCCTCCGCCTCCCCATCCCGCCCCGCCCGTGTCCCGCCGGATCGTTGTCCCGGCGGGGGGCGGGTTCCGGCATCGAGGCCCTCGCCTGGCGCATGATGGTGGCGTCCCCCGTGAGGCAGGCAGTCCGGCACGAACGTGCACAGCCACAGAGAGGGGGCCCACCATGGGAGGTCTCGTGATGACGGCGCCGCTGCCCGACCAGGAGTCGCACGACATGCTCCGGACCTATGCGCAGATCGAACTGCCAGAGGGTCAGCGAGCCGAGCTCATCGGGGGGGAGATCGTCATCTCACCGACGCCCACGAACTACCACAACTGGGTCTACGCCCAGCTGCACCGCTTGCTGGACCGGGGCACTCCTGACGAACTGGTGGTCACCAACACCACCACCGTCGCCCTCCCGGCGACCGGCGAGCGCTACGTCCCCGATCTGCTGATCTGCGAGTCGGCCGTGCTGCGCGACGCCCGGGAGTGGCAGGTCCCCGCCGAGGACGTGCTGCTCGTCGGTGAGATCACCTCGATGTCCACGGTCCTGCGCGACCGCAAGAACAAGGCGCAGGGCTACGGCCGGTCACGCGTACCGCTCTACCTGCTGGTGGACCCGCTGGACGGGGAGGGGAGCGCGACGGTGTTCGCCGAGCCGGACGGCTCCGGCCGTTACCGGGTGGAGCACCGCGTGCTGTTCGGCGAGAGGTTCACGCTCCCCGAACCGTTCGGCCTGGAGATCGACACCTCGGTCCTCCGCCAGGAGTGACCCCCGCGCCGGCGCCGCCCCGATCGCGGACCGCGCCGGCGACCGTACGACCGTCGGCCGCTCCCCCGGCCAGGCCCCGTACGGCGGGCGACCTTCCGGGCGCGTCCGTACCGGTTCCCCCGCCGCACGGCACGGCGGCGGCCGTGAAGGGCTCCCTCCCGCCAACGGCCCTTCCCAAAAATGGAGTTGAGCGAAGGAATCACCTTGCTTACGGTGACCCGATGGCATCGGTCAGACAGCTCCAGGTCACCTTCGACTGCGCGGAACCCGAGCGCCTCGCCCGCTTCTGGTGCGAGGTGCTGGGGTACGTCGTACCGCCGCCCCCGGAGGGGTTCGCCACCTGGGACGACTACAGCAGCTCGCTGCCGCCCGAGGAGCGGGACTCGTGGTTCGCCTGCGTCGATCCCTCCGGTGCGGGCCCGCGACTGTTCTTCCAGCGCGTCCCCGAGGGCAAGACCGCCAAGAACCGGGTGCACCTCGACGTGCGGGTCGGCACCGGCCTGGTGGGCGAGGAGCGC
This sequence comes from Streptomyces verrucosisporus, assembly GCF_017114865.1. GTDB lineage: Bacteria > Actinomycetota > Actinomycetes > Streptomycetales > Streptomycetaceae > Streptomyces > Streptomyces fenghuangensis. Next base: position 105,109 of record NZ_JADEYH010000013.1, read on the forward strand.
CTGGCCGCGCTCGAGGCCGAGTGCGCGCGGCTGGTCCCGCTCGGCGCGGTACGCGTACGGCTCCTGTACGACGGCCACGACTCGTGCATCGTGATGCGGGACATCGAGGGCAACGAGTTCTGCCTCGACTGACCGCCCTCCTCGACTCCTCCGGCCGGTGTCAGTCCTGCGGGTCCGCCCGCCCGTGCGCGATGTCGACGACGATCCGGTTCTCTTCGACCTTCACCCGGAACCCCACCCGGCCGTCGCCCTCGGGGTCCACCCCGATCCCCACGCCCATCTCTCCCTCGAAGACCCCCAGGTCGCGTATCTCGCGGACGACGGAGGTGCCTTCCCGGTCCTCGAAGGTGCTCCGCGGCGTGACTCCAACGAAGACGATCTTCAACCGGTGCTCGCCGGTGACGCGGACCTCCTCGCCCAGCCCGCCGTGGCGCAGCGTGTCCACGTACTCGGCGAAGTAGCCCGGCACTCCGTCCGCGAACTCGAAGCTGACCCGGTCGTACGCGTCGTGGCCGCTCACCCGTACGTCCTTGAGCGCCGGAGCGGCGGACGCGCCCGTCCACCGGCCCTCTCCCGACTTCCTGGACGCGTCCTGCGGGACTCCCACCGGCCGGTCGCCCACCTCCGGGGACGGCGAGGAGGTATCGGGGCCGGAGACGTTCGCGGACTCCTCGGCCGTGGGGACGGGCTCCTCCGCACCGTTCGGGCCCTCGCCACCGCCGCAGCCGGCCGTGAGCAGGACGGCCGCGAGGGCGGTCGCGGACAGGACGGAACGGCGCGGCATGGTGAACTCCTTGGCGTGGGCGGCCGGATGAGGACGGGCGGGGGAACCCGCAGGTAAACGGTCGCACAGGGGGTGATCCTCTACCAAGAGCGGACGCCCCGCCGGGTGGGGAGGGCATGCCCTCCCCACCCGGGGCGGTGTGCGTGGGAGCGTACGGGTCAGCCGCGGTGGGCGGCCTGGGCGAGCAGGACCACGGCCACGGTGGAGACGGTCACCAGGAGGGTGGTCCAGGTGCACGACTCCAGCCGCCCGCGGCGCGTGCGGTGGGACATCACCCGCGGCACCCCCTCCGGTCCGGGCAGCCGAACAGGGCTGTGCGGTCGGCGGGTTCACCGGGTCCGGCCGGTTCGGCGATACGGCGGGCGCGGACGGTGAGGGCGGCGGTCTCATACGTCCAGCCGCGCCCGGTGTCCGCCTCGGCACGGACGCGGGCCGGGTCGTGGAAGACCGGCGGGGCCAGGCAGCCACGCATCCCCCGCAGTATCGCGGACACGTCCTGCCCGAGCAGTACGCCGTGGAGCACACGCGGCAGGAGTCGGTGTGGGTCCTGCTCCGGCCGTACGGTCCAGCACAGCCGGTACCAGCGCCCGGCGCCGGGCGGGGGCGCGGCGGCGGGTTCTGGCGCCTCCGGCGCGGGGTGGCACGGGCAGGCGCACACCAGGTGGCGGACGCCGGGGACACCGCTGTCGCGCGGTTCGCCGTCGGCGCAGTGCCCGTGCCGGCCGATCACGCAGGACGGGGAGCGGTACTCCGCCTCGCTCACCACCGGGCACCCCCGGCCGCCGCGTGGATGTTCCGGGTGTCCAGGTCCAGCCCCATGGTCGCCAGCCACAGCACCCGCCGCCGTCGCCGACGCGCCGCCTGCTCGTGGGCCGTCCGCTCGTGGGCCGCCCAGTACGGCCGCACCAGCGCCGAGTCCGCCCCGTCCAGCGGCCGGGCCTGCTCGCGGCTGTACGGCGAGCGCGGCGCCGGGATCCGGGCGGGGCCCGTCCGGTGCAGGGGCGCCGGGACAGGGGTGGGGGTGGGGTTCCTGCGGTGCCGGCCGCTGGCCGGAAGCAGCCGGGCGAGCAGCAGCACGAGGACGGGACGGCGTGCCCGTCCGAGGGCACGCGCGATAAGGTCGCGCACGTCATCAACTCCTGTGTAGTTGGTGGCCACGCCCCCGGACCGGTTCCAGCGGTCGCGGGGGTTCTCTGCGTAGCCGAGCTTAGGAGACCTGTATACCCCTGTCTACTCATAGCTATAGCTGTCAGCTTCTATGTCCTGGTGTATGCCGATACGTACCCTCGGCAAGTGACCGAGTTCGAGTTCGACCCGACCCAGCCGAAGTGGGAGCAGATCGCCGATGTGGTGCGAAGGCGCATCCGCAGCGGCGAGTATCCGCCCCGCCACCTCATCTCCGAAGTCCGGCTCGAAGCGGAGTTCGGAGTCGCACGGGTCACGGTCCGGAAAGCGACGGCGGCCCTACGCGAGGAGGGCTTGATCACCACGAGGCCGGGCATGGGCTCGTTCGTCGCCGACAGGGATTGAGCGAACGGGCGGGGAGAGCGACGGACACCGAAGCTCGTTCCAAACCTGACGGCCAACGCCCGGGGGCCGTCGGCGGATACTCCCGCAGACAGAACGCCGGGCCCGGAACGCACCTCGCGTTCCGGGCCCGTGGCCGTGGGGGCTGCCCCTTGCGGGGCGGCCGGCTCCTTACGGGAGCCACTTCTCCCAGGTGGACTTGTTCTCCTTGACCCACTTGGCCGCCGCGTCCTCGGCGGACATGCCGTCGCCGGCGATCCACTTGGCGACCTGGTTCTGCTGCTCGGTCGACCAGTTGAAGTTCTTCAGGAACTGCGCGGCGTCGCCGCCGTCCTTCGCGAAGTCGGCGTTGAGGTACTTCTGCAGCGGGGTCTCGGGGTAGGCGCAGGCGACCTTCTCCGGGTCGGCGTCGCAGCCCTCGGTGTGCTCGGGCAGCTTCACCTCGACGAAGTCGATCTCGGCGTTCAGCCACTGCGGCGTCCACCAGTACGTCAGGAAGGGCTTCTTCTCCTTGACGTACTTCTTGATCTGGGTGATCTGGGCGGCCTCGCTGCCCGCGTAGACCGTCTTCAGGTCCAGGTCGAGGTTCTTGATGATCGCGTCGTCGTGGGTGGTGTACGACGGCGAGCCCTCCAGGAGCTGGCCCTTGCCGCCGCTCTCGGTGGTCTTGAGTTCGTCGGCGTACTTGTTGAGGTTCTTCCAGTCGGTGACGTCGGGGTTCTCGTCCGCGAAGTACTTGGGCACGAACCAGCCGATGTGGCCGGTGACGCCGAGGTCGCCGGCCTCGACGACCGTCTCGCGCTCCTCGACGTAGCGCTTCTCCTTCTTGGGGACGCCGCCCCAGTCCTCCAGGATCGCGTCGACCTTGCCGCTGTCGAGCGCGTCCCAGGCGACCGGCTCGTCCATCTGCTGGAGCTTGGCCTTGACGCCCAGCTCCTCCTCCAGGATGTGCTTGGCGACGGCCGCGTTGGCCTCGGCGCCGACCCAGGAGGGGACGGCGATGGTGACGGTGTCGCCGCCGCCGGAGGAGACGGAGGCGGAGGTGTCGGCGGCTCCGCAGGCGCTGAGCGCGGTCATGCCGAGGACGGCCGATCCGGCGGCCAGGGCGGTGCGGACGCGTCTGCTGTTCTTTCCGGTGTTCATGCCGGATCTCTCTTTCCGTGGTGCGTACTTGTGCGTGTTTATGGGGGGATGGTGGGGGTGGTGGGGGGCCTCGGTTCAGCGCCGGTCGCGGGAGGCCGCGGGCTGGGTGACGCGGTCCAGGAGCACGCCGAGGCAGACGATCGCCGCGCCGGCGGTCAGGCCGATGCCCAGCTCGCTCTTCTGCAGGGCGTAGACGACGTCGTAGCCGAGCGCGCCGCCGCCCACCAGGCCGCCGATGACGACGATGGCCAGGACGAGGACGACCCCCTGGTTGACGGCCAGCAGCAGGGCGGGCCGGGCCAGCGGGAGCTGGACGTGGCGCAGCTGCTGGCCGGTGGAGGCGCCCATGGAGCGGGCGGCCTCCAGCGCGCCGGGGTCGGTCTCCCGGACGCCCTGGGCTGTGATGCGGATGACCGCGGGCAGCGCGTAGACCACGGCGGCGATGATCGCGGCGGTGCGGCCGACGTTGAACAGCGCCACCACCGGGATGAGGTAGATGAACTGCGGCATCGTCTGCATCACGTCGAGCACCGGCCGGACGGCCCGGTCCACCCAGGGCACCCGGGCGGCCAGGACGCCGATCGCGACGCCCGGCAGCAGGGTGACCACCAGTGCGGCGAGTACCTGGGAGAGGGTGTTGAGCGAGGTGGGCCACAGGCCCATCGCGCCGATCGCCGCCAGCGCGGCCACCGCGGTCACGGCGGTGCGCCAGGTGCCCGCCAGCAGGGCGAGGGCGGCGGCGGCCAGGAGCAGCAGCCACCAGGGGGCGCCCTGGAGCCCGTCGCGCAGCGGGTTGAGCACCCAGCGGGCGAAGTTCTCCGACCAGGTGGCGGTGCCGCCGATGAGGGGGATGCCGGAGCCGAGGTTGTCGGTGATCCAGTCGACGGCGGTGTTGACCGGGGCGGAGATGCTCACGGTCCACTGCTCGGGCCACCGCCGGCCCAGGGCGGCCGAGCCGGCCACGGAGGCGGCGGCGACGGCTGCCGCGGCGGCGGCCCGTACCGTCCAGACGCGCCCGCGGCTCGCGCGAACGGAGGTGTCGTCCAGTCGCGCGCCGGCGGCGGCGGTGGTGCGGTCCAGCCAGATCGCGATGAGCACGATGGCGATGCCGGGGCCGAGCGCCTGGCCGACGTCCACCCGCGACAGGGCGGTGAAGACCTCGTCGCCCAGGCCGCCCGCGCCGATGACCGAGGCGAGGACGACCATCGACAGGCACATCATGATGGTCTGGTTCAGCCCCAGCAGCATCTGCCGGCGGGCCAGCGGCAGCCGGGCCGTGAGCAGCCGCTGCCAGGCGTTCGCGCCCAGCGAGGCGGAGGCCTCCAGCGCGGCCGGGTCGGCGCCGCGCAGGCCGAGCGAGGTGAGGCGGGCCATGGGTGGCGCCGCGTAGATGACGGTGGCGATCAGGGCCGAGGGCGTGCCGATGCCGAAGAGGAGCACGAACGGCAGCAGGTAGGCGAACGCCGGCATCACCTGCATGGTGTCGAAAACCGGGCGCAGCAGCCGCTCGCAGCGGTCGGAGAGTCCGGCGGCCAGGCCGAGCGCCGCGCCGATCAGCGCGGCGGCGGCGACGGCGACGGCCATCAGCGCCAGGGTCTCCATGGCGGGCGCCCACAGGTCCAGCAGGCCGATCACGGCGAAGGCGCCCAGGGCGGTCGCGGCGGTGCGCAGGGCGCGGCGGCCGAGGTCCGCGCCGCCGGCGAACCAGGCGAGGGCGGTGGCGCCGGCCGTCACGCCCGTCCAGCCGAGCCCCTGGAGGAGGGCGAGGACGCCGTCGACGGCCAGGACCGCGTTGTTGCTGATGTGCAGCAGGAAGTACAGGAACAGCCAGTGCGACTCGCGGTTGTCGACCAGCCAGGCGTCCAGTTCGTCCAGCGGTGAGCGGACGTCGAGGGTCAGGGCGTCCGGCCAGCTTCCGCTGCCCCAGGCGAGGGCGGCGAGAGGTGTCGCCACGAGGGCCAGGAGGGCGAGGACGAGGAGTCTTCGGGCGGCCGGGCGGCCGGGGGCGCGGGCGGTCAGGCGGCGCAGGGCGCCGGGGCGGCCCGGCGGTCCGGACCGGTCCGGACCGGAGCCGGATGCGCTGGAGGCCGTCCTGCCGGGCTTGTGCCGGTTCCCCGGTTCCGGGGTCCGGGAGGCGGGGGCGGGGGTGGCGGTCGTCATACGGCGGCCACCTCCCCGCCGGTGGTATGGGAGCCGCCGGGGTCCGTGCCCGCGTCCGGCTCCGTGCCCGTGTCCGTATCCGGGTCCAGTCCGGCGACGACGGCCAGCAGCCGGGCGTGGTCGACGACGCCGAGGGTGCGGCCGTCCTCCACCACGCGGACGTGCTCGCCGCTGCGCGCCACGGCCTCGATCGCCTCGGCGACGACCGTGCCGGGAGCGAGGGCCACACCGGTGCCGGCCTCGCCGGCCAGTGCCGGGCGCATCGCGCGGCGCACCGAGATGACCTGCTCGCGCGGCACGTCGCGGACGAAGTCGCGCACGTAGTCGTCGGCCGGGGCGGCGACGATCTCCTCGGGGGTGCCGAGCTGGACGATCTCGCCGTCGCGCATCAGCGCGATGCGGTCGCCGATGCGCAGCGCCTCGGACAGGTCGTGGGTGATGAAGACCATCGTGCGGCCCTCCTCGCGGTGGAGCCGGATGACCTCCTCCTGCATGTCGCGGCGGATCAGCGGGTCGAGCGCGCTGAACGGCTCGTCGAACAGCAGGACCTCGGGGTCGACGGCGAGCGCGCGGGCCAGGCCGACGCGCTGCTGCTGGCCGCCGGAGAGCTGGCCGGGGCGGCGCCCGCCGAGTCCGGTGAGGCCGACCTTGTCGATCATCTCGGCGGCGCGGGCGCGGCGTTCGGCCCTGCCCATGCCCTGGATCTCCAGGCCGTAGGCGACGTTGTCGGTGACGGTGCGGTGCGGCAGCAGGCCGAAGTGCTGGAAGACCATGGCGGCGCGGGTGCGGCGCAGCTCCCGCAGCCGGGCCCGGTCCATGGCCAGGACGTCCTCGCCGTCGATGTGGAGGGTGCCGGCGGTAGGCTCGATCAGCCGGGTCAGGCAGCGCACCAGGGTGGACTTGCCGGAGCCGGACAGGCCCATGACGACGAAGACCTCGCCGCGGGCGACGTCGAAGGAGACGTCGCGGACGGCGGCGGTGCAGCCGGTGCGCTCGCGGACCTCGGCGGCGGACAGACCGGTCAGGGAGGTGTCGCCGGGGACGCGGCCGGCCTTGGGGCCGAAGACCTTCCACAGGTTCCGGACGGAGAACACCGGGTCGCCGGCCTTCGATGTCGCGGTGTCCGTCTCGGACGGGGCGGACGGGGCGGACGGGGCGGACGGGGCGGACGGGTTGGCTGGGGCTGCGGTCACGCGGCGCCTCCCGGTGTCGTGGTGTCGTCGAAGTCGCCGCCGGTCCCGTCACCGGACTCGTCGCGGTCGTCGCGGAGCAGGTCGGCGGCCTTCTCGCCGACCATCAGCACGCCGATCATGGGGTTGACGGCGGGGATGGTGGGGAAGACCGAGGCGTCGGCGATGCGGACGCCGTCCAGGCCGCGGATGCGCAGCTTCGGGTCCACGACGGCCAGTTCGTCGTCGGCCGCGCCCATCCGGCAGGTGCCGGCGGGGTGGTAGACGGTGTGGGCGACCTTGCGGGCGTACTCGCTCAGCTCCTCGTCGGAGGTGATGTCCGGGCCGGGGCAGATCTCCCGCTTGAGCCAGGAGTCCAGCGGCGCGGTCCTCGCTATCTCGCGGGCGATGCGGATGCCGTCGACGAGGGTGCGGGCGTCGTGGTCCTCGGCGTCGGTGAAGTAGCGGAAGTCCAGGGCCGGTTTGACCGAGGGGTCGGCGCTGGTGAGGTGGAGCCGGCCGCGGCTGCGGGGCTTGGGGATGTTGGGGGTCATCGACACGCCGTGGGCGGGGCGTTCGTAGCCCAGCCGCTCGGGGTTGTCGGTGAAGGGGATCTGGTAGAAGTGGAACATCAGGTCGGGGCCGGGGGACTCCGGGTCCCGGCGGACGAACAGGCCCGCGTCGGAGTCCATCGCCGAGTTCTCGGGGATGGGGCCGTCGGTCTCCCAGACGATGACCGACTCGGGGTGGTCCAGCAGGTTCTCGCCGACGCCCGGCAGATCGTGGACGACCGGGATGCCCAGGGCCTGAAGATCGCCGGCCGGTCCGACGCCGGAGTGCAGCAGCAGCCGGGGGGTGTCCACCGCTCCCGCGCACAGCACGACCTCGCACCGGGCGGTCACCAGCGTCTCCTCGCCGTCGGCGGTGCGGACGTGGACGCCGGTGACACGGCGGCCGTCGTCCCCGCCGAACTGGAGCCGGTACGCCCAGGTCTCCAGCCACAGCTCCAGGTTGGGCCGGTCGCCGGCCTCCATGTGGGGGTGGAGGTAGGCCACGGAGGCGGAGGAGCGCTTGTTGGTCTCCGGGTGGTAGGCGAGGTCGAAGAAGCCGACGCCCTCGGTGAACGGCCTGGCGTTGAAGCCCTCCACGCGCGGCACTCCGAGGGCCGCCCGGGCGGCGTCGACGAAGTCGCGGGCGATGGCGTTGCGGTCCTTCTCGTCGACGGCGACGATGTTGTTGCGCAGCCGGTGGTAGTAGGGCTCCATCGCGATGGCGTTCCAGCCGCTCGCCCCGGCGTCCTCCCACTCCTGCCAGTCCGAGGGCAGGGGCTTGAAGGAGATCAGGGTGTTGTGCGAGGAGCAGCCGCCGAGCACGCGCGCCCGGCTGTGCCGGATGTGGGAGTTGCCGCGTGGCTGCTCGGTGGTGGGGTAGTCGTAGTCGAGGTCGCCGCCGAGCAGGCCGAGCCAGCGGCGCAGGGTCAGTACGTCGGGGCGGTCGACGTCGGAGGGGCCGCCCTCGATGAGGGCGACGGTGGTGCCGGGGTCCTCGGCGAGCCGGGAGGCGATCACCGAGCCGGCCGTACCGCCGCCGATCACCACGTAGTCGTAGGTGGTGTTGCTGGACATGAAGGTGGTGCTCCTACAGGGGTGTCGCGTCAGGGATGCGCGGGGGTGAGCAGGGGCGCTCGGGAGTGAGCAGGGCGCGTGGAGGCGCCAGGGCGCCGGTGCGGGGGCGCGTCAGCTCGCGAACCAGCGCACCGGCGCGGGGCGCAGGTTCTCGTAGACGTGCTTGGTCTCGCGGTACTCGTCCAGCCCGGAGGGACCGAGTTCGCGTCCCACGCCGGAGCGGCCGAAGCCTCCCCACTCCGCCTGCGGCAGGTAGGGGTGGTAGTCGTTGATCCACACGGTGCCGTGGCGCAGCCTGGCGGCGATCCGGCGGGCGCGGGCGGTGTCGGCGGAGAAGACGGCGCCGGCCAGGCCGTACTCGGTGTCGTTGGCCAGGGCCACGGCCTCGTCCTCGGTGCGGAAGGTCTCCACCGTCACAACCGGTCCGAAGACCTCCTCGCGCACCACGCGCATCGTGCGGTCGCAGCGGTCCAGGACGGTCGGCCGGTAGAAGTAGCCGGTGGCCGGGAGGGTGTCGGAGGGCCCCGGGCGCTCTCCGCCGCAGCGCACGACGGCGCCCTCGGCGACCGCGGAGGCGACGTACTCCTCGGCCTTGTCGAGTTGCCGCTGGGAGACGAGCGGGCCGCACTCGACGCCGGGCTCGGTGCCGCGGCCGAGCCGGATGCGGCGGGCGCGGCGGGCGAGTTCGGTGACGAAGCGGTCGTGGACGGACTCCTCCAGGATGAGGCGCCCGCCGGCCGAGCAGACCTGGCCGCTGTGAATGAAGGCGGCGTTGAGGGCCTGGTCGACGGCGGTGTCGAAGCCCTCCTCGGTGGCGCAGGCGTCGGCGAAGACGACGTTGGGGTTCTTGCCGCCGAGCTCCAGGGCGACCTTCTTGACCGTCGCGGCCGCGGCGGCGGCCACCTTGGTGCCGCTGGCCAGGCCGCCGGTGAAGGAGACCAGGTCCACGCCGGGGTGCTCCGACAGGCGGGCGCCGACGGGGTCGCCCGCGCCGGTGACCAGGCCCGCGACGCCCGCGGGCAGGCCCGCCTCGGTCAGCAGCCGGATCAGGTGGACGGTGGACAGCGGGGTGATCTCGCTGGGCTTGACGACGAAGGTGTTGCCCGCGGCCAGCGCCGGGGCGATCTTCCAGCTCGCCTGGAGCAGCGGGTAGTTCCAGGGGGTGATCAGCGCGCAGACGCCGACCGGTTCGTGGACGACGACGCTGTGCACGTCCGGGCTGCCCGCGTCCACCACGCGTCCGCCGGATGTGTTCACGGCCTGGTCGGCGAAGTAGCGGAAGGCGGCGGTGACGTCGTCGACGTCGACACGGCCCTCCTCGATGGTCTTGCCGGTGTCCATGGACTCGGTGAGCGCGATCTGCTCGCGGTCCCGCTGGAGGAGGTCGGCGGTGCGCCGCAGCAGCGCCGCCCGCTCGGCGACGGGGGTGCTCGGCCAGACGCCGGTGTCGAAGGCGCGGCGGGCGGCCTCGACGGCGGCGTCGACGTCCTCGGCGCCGCCCTCGGAGACGACCGCGAGCACCGTCGCGTCGGCGGGGTCGAGGACCTCCCTGGTTCTTCCGGAGAGGGCGGGGCGCCACTCCCCGCCGATGTGCATGGTCTCGATTGCCGCCACGTTCCGTACTGCCTTCCTCGCATGGTGCTCTTGCCGCCCGGCGGGCCGAGCGACCCGGTCCCATGCCCCGCACCGAGGAATTCAATCTTTTAATCCATGTCAAGTGGCATGGTTCACACAGGAAACCATGATCATCAAGGATCTATGTGAATCAATTTAAGGCGATGAACGGATATGGAGGACATTGCGGGCACTACGCGAAGCACCTGTCCGAGCACGGTGAGCGGCCCGGTGCCGGAACGCCGTAGGCCCCGGCTCGAAGGAGCCGGGGCCTACGGTGCGCGGGCACTCCGGAGCGGGGCCGGAGCGGGACCGGCGCGGGCCGGATCAGATGAGGCCGAGACCGCGGACGGCCTCGCGCTCCTCCTCCAGCTCCTTCACGGAGGCGTCGATGCGCGTGCGCGAGAACTCGTTGATCTCCAGGCCCTGGACGATCTCGTACTTCCCGCCGGAGCAGGTGACCGGGAAGGAGGAGATCAGGCCCTCGGGGACGCCGTAGGAGCCGTCCGAGGGGATGCCCATGGAGGTCCAGTCGCCCTCCGGGGTGCCGTTGACCCAGGTGTGGATGTGGTCGACGGCGGCGTTGGCTGCGGAGGCTGCCGAGGAGGCGCCCCGGGCCTCGATGATGGCGGCGCCGCGCTTGGCGACGGTCGGGATGAACTCCTCGGCCAGCCACTTCTCGTCGTTCACGGCCTCGGCGGCGTTCTTGCCCGCGACCTCGGCGTGGAAGACGTCCGGGTACTGGGTGGCCGAGTGGTTGCCCCAGATGGTGAGGCGGCGGATCTCCGACACCGGGGTGCCGGTCTTCTTCGCGAGCTGCGACAGGGCCCGGTTGTGGTCCAGGCGGGTCATGGCGGTGAAGCGCTCGGCCGGTACGTCCGGGGCGGCGGCCTGGGCGATCAGGGCGTTGGTGTTGGCCGGGTTGCCCACGACCAGGACCTTGACGTCGTCCGCGGCGTGGTCGTTGATGGCCTTGCCCTGCGGCTTGAAGATGCCGCCGTTGGCCTCCAGCAGGTCGCCGCGCTCCATGCCCTTGGTACGCGGGCGGGCGCCGACCAGGAGCGCGACGCTGGCGCCGTCGAACGCCTTGTTCGGGTCGTCGGTGATCTCGATGCCGCTGAGCAGCGGGAAGGCGCAGTCGTCCAGCTCCATCGCGGTGCCCTCGGCGGCCTTGAGACCCTGCGGGATCTCCAGGAGGCGCAGCGCGACCGGCACGTCCGGGCCCAGCAGCTGGCCGGAGGCGATGCGGAACAGCAGCGCGTAGCCGATCTGGCCGGCGGCGCCGGTGACGGTGACATTGACGGGAGTGCGGGTCATGGCGGTCTCCGTTTACCTGACAGTGGCGGCTGGGTCTCCAACGTATCTCTACATCAAGAGACCCGGCGTCAGGCTATCCGACGGCCCCTCCCCGGAGGCAGCCGCCCGCCGGAGGGGGGGACGGCGGGCGGCTGCGGGGGGACGTACCGCACCCGTGGGGGGTACGGGATTCGCCTGCCCCGGATTCCCGTCGTCATACCGTCCGGAATCGGCCAACTTCCGCCGTGCGCGGGCGTCCGTGTCCGTGTCCGTGTCCGCGTCCGGAGACGGCGCCGTAGCGGCGAGGCGGCGGTTCCGGCCCGGTCAGCGGATCGTGAAGTGGACGATGTCCTCCAGGAAGGGGATCTCCAGCACGGGTGCGGGCTGCGCCATCAGCGCCAGCAGCACGATCGCCGTGCCCAGCACCCCGTAGGTCACCACGTCCGTGAAGCGGGAGCGCACCGCGAGCATCCCCACCGACGGCACGGTCCAGCGCAGCACGGCGCCGGTGAGCAGGGACAGGCCGACGGTCAGCGGGCCCGCGCGGAAGTGGCCGAGCGTCACCAGCAGGCCGGCGGCCGCACCGGCCAGCACGCACAGCAGCGGCCACTGCCGCGCGGGCGCGGGGGCGTCCCCGGGGGCCGCCCGCCCGCCGCCCTCGGGGCGGGCGGTGTCACGGGTGATCAGCGGGAACCGCCGGGACGGGCGCCGGCCGGTGCCGGCGCTCCCCCCGTCGTCCCCGGTCCCCCCGGCCTCTCCCGCCCCTCCGGTCGGCCCGTCCCCCGTCTCAGCCGACACGGTCCGCACCCGCGGCGCGCTCGGCCGCCTCCACCACGTTGGCCAGCAGCATCGCCCGCGTCATCGGGCCGACGCCGCCCGGGTTCGGCGAGAGCCACCCGGCGACCTCCGCGACGTCCGGGTGCACGTCGCCGGCGATCCTCCCCGTCGCCGCGTCCCGGCTGACGCCCACGTCCAGCACCGCCGCGCCCGGCTTGATGTACTCGGGGCGGACCAGGTGCGCCGCGCCGGCCGCCGCCACCACGATGTCCGCCCGGCGCAGGTGCTCGCCCAGGTCACGGGTGCCGGTGTGGCACAGGGTCACCGTCGCGTTCTCCGAGCGGCGGGTCAGCAGCAGTCCGATGGAGCGGCCGACGGTGATGCCGCGGCCGACGACGGCCACGTCCGCCCCGTCGATCTCCACCTTGTGGCGGCGCAGCAGCTCGACGATGCCGTTGGGGGTGCACGGCAGCGGGGCCCGCTCGTTGAGCACCAGGCGGCCGAGGTTCGTCGGGTGGAGGCCGTCGGCGTCCTTGGCCGGGTCCATCAGCTCCAGGACGCGGTTGGTGTCGATCCCGCGCGGCAGCGGGAGCTGCACGATGTAGCCGGTGCAGGCCGGGTCCTCGTTGAGTTCGCGGACGACCGCCTCGATGTCCTCCTGGGAGGCGGTAACGGGCAGCTCGCGCTGGATGGAGGCGATGCCCACCTGGGCGCAGTCGCGGTGCTTGCCCGCCACGTACTTCTGGCTGCCGACGTCGTCGCCGACCAGGAGCGTGCCCAGGCCGGGCTGGATGCCGCGCGCCTTCAGGGCTTCTACGCGGGTGGCGAGTTCTGTCTTGATCGCGGCTGCGGTGGCCTTGCCGTCGAGAATCTGGGCGGTCATGGGGCCATCCTCCCGGATACGGGGGCCCGGTCTCCAATCGCGTCCGCACCGGGCGGCGCCTTCGGCACGGAGAGTGAGAGGGGCGTCGCGGAACGCCTAGCCTCCCCGGCCGGCCGGCCGGACCGGTGCGTTGCGGATTCGCCACAGCTCACCGTCTTGTCTGGACAGCATCACCCTCCCCCACCAGCATGGTCGCGGTGCCGTGCCCGCGGGGGCCGACGGGTGCGGCGCACGGGGGAGGCACGTTCTCGTACGAACCGTTCCTCGCGCAGCGGAGCTGCGGGGGCGCCTCGGTGTTCCTCCGGACGTCCCCCTGGACACTCCCTCGGCCCCGGCAGTCCCCGTTTCCCGTCCGCTCCGTAAGGAAGAGTTCATGAGCCACCCGCAGGACCCGTACGGCCAGCCGCCGCAGTCCGGTTACGGCCACCCGCAGCAGGGGGTCCCGCCGCAGGGCGCGTATCCCCAGCACCCGCAGTACCCCCAGCAGCCCCAGCAGCCCGGCGGGGCGTACGCCTCCTACTACCCCCAGCAGCCCCACGGCGGCGGCATGCCGCCGTACGCGGGCTGGGGCGCCCGGGTCGGCGCGACCCTGCTGGACGGCCTGATCATCGGCCTGATCCCCGGGATCCTGATGGCCGTCGGATACGGGCAGTTCCTCGGCGCGATCATCGACGCGGCCGAGAACTGCCCGATCGGTGACACGATCTGCGCGCAGAACGCGGCCGATGTGCCCGGCAGCGCCTGGCCGCTGATCGCCGTCGGCGCCCTGCTCTCCCTGGCCGGCCATCTGTGGCTGATCCACCAGGAGGGCAAGACCGGGCAGACCCCGGGCAAGAAGGCCCTGAAGATCAGCGTGCTGCGGGAGGCCGACGGGCAGCCGCTCGGCTTCGGCATGGCCTTCGTACGCAAGCTGGCGCACTTCCTGGACGGCGCGGCCTGCTACATCGGCTATCTGTGGCCGCTGTGGGACGACAAGAAGCAGACCTTCGCCGACAAGGTGATCAAGAGCGTCGTCGTGAAGCAGCGGTCGTGAAGCAGTAGTCCCGTCCGCCGGTTCCTCCCCCGTTCCGGCGCGTCCCCGCATCCGCCGGGGATGCGCGGGCCGGTACTGGGAAGGGTGCTCCCTGAGGGAGTGGCGCGGCCCGCCCGGCGGGCGCCGCGCAAGGGCGCGGACATCGGGGGCCGTACCGCGGGGGACCGGGGTACGGCCCCCCGGCGTCCGGTCACCGCACAGACCGCCCGGACGAACCGGAGGAACCGGAGGAGAACGCCATGAGCAGCTCCGACCCGAACACCCCGAACGACCCCTACCGGAAGAACCCGTACGACCGGCCTCCCGGAGGGCAGCCGCCGCCCGCAGGACAGCCGGGCGGGTATCAGGGCCCCTACGGCGGCCCCGGGGACCAGCCGCTGGCTCCGCCGCCCGGCCCGATGGGCTCCCCGGGCGGACCTCCCGGCGGGCCGCCCGGGGCGATGCCGGGCAAGGTCAACTCGTCCCGGATGATCTTCTTCATCACCGGCGGGCTCCAGGCCCTCTTCTCACTGCTGGCGATCGTCACCTTCGCCGCGGCCGAGGACGACCTGGAGGAGGCTTACGGCGACCTGGGCGTGGGCACCGGGATCTACTACACGCTGTTCGTCCTCTTCCTGCTCCACGCGATCGCCGGCATCGTGCTGGCCGCGAAGTTCCCGCAGGGGGGCAACGGGCTGCGGATCGCGGGCGTCGCCTGGTCGGCCGTCCTGGTACTGATCGGCCTGGCCACGCTGCCGCTCGGGCTGCTGTGGCTGGTGCTCGGCATCGTCTGCATCGTGCTGCTGTCCTCCGCCGAGTCGGCGGCCTGGTTCAACCGCCCGCGGGCCTGAAGCCCCGCGGGCCCGGGGCCGCTACGGCGGCCCGGGCACACCGCAGGCCGCGCCCCCGCCGGGGCGCGGCCTGACCTGCGTCCACCTCAGTGGAAGAAGTGCCGGGTGCCCGTGAGGTACATCGTCACACCCGCCGCCTTCGCCGCCTCGACCACCTGCTCGTCGCGGACCGAGCCGCCCGGCTGGACGACCGCCCGCACGCCCGCGTCCGCCAGGACCTGGAAGCCGTCGGGGAAGGGGAAGAAGGCGTCGGAGGCCGCGTAGGAGCCGCGGGCGCGCTCCTCGCCGGCGCGCTGGACGGCGAGCTTGGCGGAGTCCACCCGGTTGACCTGGCCCATGCCGACGCCGACGGTGGCACCGCCCTTGGCCAGCAGGATCGCGTTGGACTTCACCGCCCGGCAGGCGCGCCAGGCGAAGGCCAGCTCCGCCAGCTCCGCCTCGCCCAGCGCCTCGCCGGTGGCGAGCGTCCAGGCGGCGGGGTCGTCGCCGTCGGCCTGGAGGCGGTCGGCGACCTGGAGCAGCGCGCCGCCGTCGACCGGTTTGTGCTCCAGGCGTGCGGCCGGGGCCTGGAGGCAGCGCAGCACGCGGATGTTCTTCTTGCGGGCCAGCACCTCGACGGCGCCGTCCTCGTAGTCCGGGGCCACGATGACCTCGGTGAAGATCTCGGCGACCTGCTCGGCCATGGCCACGGAGACCGGGCGGTTGACGGCGATCACACCGCCGAAGGCGGACAGCGGGTCGCAGGCGTGGGCCTTGCGGTGGGCCTCGGCGACGTCCGCGCCGACGGCGATGCCGCAGGGGTTGGCGTGCTTGATGATCGCCACGCACGGCTCGGCGTGGTCGTGTGCGGCCCGGCGCGCGGCCTCGGTGTCCGTATAGTTGTTGTAGGACATCTCCTTGCCGTGCAGCTGCTCGGCACCGGCCAGGCCGCCGGTGCCGTCGCTGTAGAGGGCGGCGGCCTGGTGCGGGTTCTCGCCGTAGCGCAGCACGTTCGAGCGCTGGTAGGCGGTGCCCAGGAACTCGGGGAAGCCGGAGTCGTCGGCCGGGGCGTGGTCGGTCGCGAACCAGGAGGCGACGGCCACGTCGTAGGCCGCGGTGTGCGCGAACGCCTCGGCGGCCAGCCGCCTGCGGGTGGCGAGGTCGAAGCCGCCGCCCGTGACGGCCTCCAGCACCTCGCCGTAGCGGCCGGGGTTGACGACGACCGCGACGGACGGGTGGTTCTTGGCCGCGGCGCGGACCATCGACGGACCGCCGATGTCGATCTGCTCCACGCACTCGTCCGGGGAGGCGCCGGAGGCGACGGTCTCCCGGAAGGGGTAGAGGTTGACGACGACGAGGTCGAAGGGCTCCACGTCCAACTCGTCGAGCTGCCGGCGGTGGTCCTCCAGGCGCAGGTCGGCCAGGATGCCGGCGTGCACGCGCGGGTGGAGGGTCTTCACCCGGCCGTCCAGGCACTCGGGGAAGCCGGTCAGCTCCTCGACCCGGGTGACCTCCACGCCCGCGGCGGCGATCCGCGCGGCCGTCGAGCCGGTCGAGACGAGCTTGACGCCCGCCGCGTCCAGGCCGCGGGCCAGCTCCTCCAGGCCCGTCTTGTCGTAGACGCTGACCAGCGCGCGGCGGACGGGCCGCCTGGTGGCCTCGGGGGCCTCGGTGGTGGTCTCGGAGCCTTCAGTCATGACCGAGAATGACCTTTCTTGCCTCGATGCGGTAGCCGTGGCGGGCGATGCGTCGCACCGTGTCGACGAGCAGCCGCCGCTCGACTTCCTTGATCCGCTCGTGGAGCGTGGATTCGTCGTCCTCCTCCCGCACCTCGACCACGCCCTGGGCGATGATCGGGCCGGTGTCGACGCCGTCGTCGACGAAGTGGACGGTGCACCCGGTGACCTTCACGCCGTACGCGAGCGCGTCGCGCACGCCGTGGGCGCCGGGAAAGCTGGGGAGCAGGGCGGGGTGGGTGTTGATCAAGCGTCCGCCGAACCGGGCGAGGAACTCCTTGCCCACGATCCTCATGAAGCCGGCGGAGACCACCAGATCGGGCTCGTGGACCGCCACCGCCTCGGCCAGGGCTCGGTCCCAGGCGTCCCGGCCGGCGTGGTCGCGCACGCGGCAGACGAAGGTGGGCAGCCCGGCGCGCTCGGCGCGCTCCAGTCCGGCGATGCCGTCGCGATCGGCCCCGACGGCGACGATCTCGGCGCCGAAGGCGTCCGGCCGCTCCTCGGCGATGGCGTCGAGGAGTGCCTGGAGGTTCGTGCCCGAACCCGATACGAGGACCACGACGCGGGCCGGGGAGTGGGAGGCGAAGGAACGGGAAGCGGAAGCCACGACGAGGCTCTTCTCGGATCTCTCGGTGGGACGGTGCGGCTTTGTACGGTCGTACGAATCCGTGGGGCGGACGAATCCGGGGAACCCTACGAAGCGGCCGACCGTCAGCAACGATACCGGCACACCGGAAGGCCCCCTCGGCACGGGGGGACGGCCGCCCGGTAGCGTCAGGGCCACACATCGGCGAACGGCCCGGGGCCGGGACGACATCTAGGGGAAGACACAGAGCACATGACGGACCGACGACGCCGCGCGGCCCCTGAGACCTCGACCGGGATCCCGACCGGTACCGCCCCGGGCCCGCTCCGGCCGCGGTGCCCCGCCGGCCCGTCCCCGTCCGGTCCGCCTCTCCCCGGCCTGCCTCTCCCCGGCTCGCTCCCCGGCGGCCGGCTCGTCCGCGACCGGGAGGACGACAACCCCTTCGCCGCACCGCCCGAGGGCCGCCCCGAGCAGCCCTGGCGCCCGCGCGGGTCCCGGGGGTCCGACGCGTCCGGCTCCTCCGGCTCGCCGGACTCCCCGCGAGGCGACGGCGACAGGGGCGGCGACGGTGACGGGGACGGTGACGGGGACGGCCGGAGCGGCGACCGGCCGGAGGGCTCCTCTCCCGACTGGGGCAGCAGGTGGAGCAGCCGCCAGCCGGGCCGCCAGAGCGGCGGCTTCGGCAGTGGCGGCCGGCCGGAGCGGAGCGGCGGGCAGGGCGGTGCTCCCGGCGGTATGCGCTGGGATCCGACCGACCCCGTCCAGCGCCGGGCCCGTTACGCCCTGGTCATCGGCGGCTGGGGACTGATCTTCGCCTTCTTCGGCTTCCCCTGGCTGGCGGTTCCGCTGGGCGCGCTGGCCGTGTACTGGGGCGTCGGCGCCGTCCGCGGCAAGCCGGGCACGGACGGCGGTACGGACGGCGGCGCCGGGGGCACCGGTTCCGGCGCGGAGACCGGCCGGGCGGCCGCCCGGCCCGAGGACGTGGCCGGCACCGACCGCTCCGCCGCGCCGGAGCCCGGCGCGGACCGGGCGCCCGCCCCCGCCGGCCCGGAGGCCGGCCGCTCGGGCCGGCCGCAGCTGGCGGCGGCGGTGACCGGGCTGGTCACCGGGATCCTCGCGCTGATGGTCATCGCCGCGCAGTTCACCGTCCAGCTCGTCTACCGCGACTACTTCGTCTGTGTCGAGGACGCGCTCACCAACTCCTCGCGCCAGGCGTGCGAGCGGCATCTGCCCGAGCAACTGCGCCCGCTGTTCGGTGATCCCGAACGCGAGGAGTGAGGCCGGGCGCGGTCACGGACGCCGCGGCGTCCGCGGGGGGCCTCCGGGGGCCTCGCGGCCGCCGGGCGTCAGCGCCCGCGGGCCGGGCGCAGCCGCCAGGCCCGTATGGCCAGGGCCGCAGGCGTCCCCAGGCCGGCCGTCCAGCCCAGCGCCGCGGCCCCGGTGAGCCGCCAGTCCGGGCCGAGACGGGCCAGCGCCCCCGTGCCCAGCGGGCCGCCCGCACAGGCGGCCAGCACCGCCATCGCCGCGCCGCAGCCGCAGGCGGCCAGCGCGACCGCACAGGCGGTCGCCCGTCCGTCCAGTGCCGCGGGGCCTCCCGCGGCGGGCACGGCCGCGCGCGCCACGCACCACGCCGCGAACCCTCCGCCCGCCAGCGGGACCACGAGCGCCGCGGCCCAGGTCACGGGGGCGCCCGGTCCTTCGGCCGGTACGGCCGCCAGCAGCGGGAAGTCCGGCAGCGGCGGCAGGCCGGTCACGGCCGCGGGGCGCACCGCGCTGCCTCCCCCGAGCGTGAACCCGGGGCCGAGGCCGTACGCCGCGCCCCAGACGGCCGCGTTGGGTGTCAGGGCCAGGGCCAACAGCAGGACCGCGACCAGGCCCGGCCATGTCGGGGCCCACTGTTCCGGTGCGGGAAAAGCGGCCCGCCGGTCTGTGGCCACATGCCAGAGCAGGGCGCCCGCCGCCAGCAGTGCGCCCCCGGCGCACAGTGCCGCGGCCGACGCGGCGGCGCCGCGCAGGGCGGCCGACGCGGCGGCACGGGTGAGCACCGGCCGCTCCGTCCGCCGCATACGGCGCATACAGCGCATACGGTGCGGGAGCCGCGGCGGGGCCTCGGGCAGCGGGCGCCCCAGGCCCGTCCACGTCCCCGCCGCCGCGGCCGCGGCCACCACCGCGGGCAGGCGCAGCGCGGCACCCAGCGGATCGACCCGGATGGGGCCGGACGCCGCGTAGACGGTGACGGCCGCCGCGACCAGCAGGTATCCGGTGACGATCCAGCACGTGGCACGCCATGTCGCGCCCGTGTCCCCCGCACCGGAACCCGCACCGGCTCCCCGGCCGGGGGCACAGCCGGGAACACCGCCGGGGACAGCTCCGGGGACTCGTGCGGAGGCAGGCACCCGGACCGCGCCCCGGGCCGTGCGGTGGAGCAGCCACACCGGCACGGCGCACAGCATCAGGGGCACCAGCCCGACCGGCGCGGGGGAACCGCTGAGGGTTTCGGTACGCACGAGGGGGGCACCGTGTGCCACCAGCCAGAGGTCGGCGGCGACGCGCAGCGCACCGCCGGGGCCGTCGTCGGGGTGGGGTGAGGTGATCCACAGCAGCATGACGAGGACCGCGATTCCGCCCAGACCCAGGCCCGCGGCCATCACACCGTCCAGAAGACGGTCGCGGGGAGGGACCGGCGCATGAGGGACGAGCGCGAGGGCATGCGGGGGCGGTGGGGAGGGCGACGCGTCGCGGCGGGTCATGGGATACACGCCGACATGCTGCCAACAACGCCCGATTCGCCCGGGCAACAGGGAAAAAGTCGATGTGTCGCACACAGTACGCTATGAAGTTTTTTCATACAGTGCGGCGGTATGGCGTCCATACCGCCGCAATCATGACGACCCGTAGGGGGCGGCCAGCATGACCGAGACACTCTCCCTCCCCGCGCCCGCCGAGGAGGCGGCCCCGGAGGCCGCCGAGCACGAGGAGCCCGCCGCCGGGCCGTCGTCCGGGCTCGCGGAGACCGCGGACCTCCCCCACCCGAAGGCGGCGGACGGACCGGCCGAGGCGTTCGATCTGCTGTACGCGCGCCTGGCCCGGCCGCTGCTGCGCCAGACGTATCTGCTCACCGGCGACAGGGAACCGGCCGTACGGGCCGTAGGCCATGCCTTCCGGCAGGCGTGGGAGCGGTGGCCCGAGGTCGCCGTGGACCGGGATCCGGCCGGCTGGGTGCGGACGGCCGCCTACGACCACGCCCTCTCGCCCTGGCACCGGCTGGACCCCCGCCGCCGCGCGGCCCGGAGGGACGGGGCGGGGAACGAGCCGGGGAGCGGAAGTCTGCCACCGGAGGCGCTGCTGGACCTGCCGCCCTCCTACCGCCGCACGCTGCTGCTGCACGACGGCCTGGGGCTCGGCCTGTCGGAGACGGCCGCCGAGAGCGAGGCGAGCACCGCCGCCACGGCCGCACGGCTGATGCACGCGCGCGAGGCGCTGGCCGAGTACGTGCCCGGCCTGCGCCGTGTCGCACCGGACCGGCGCAGGGAGATCATCCGCTCGATGCTGGAGGATCTGGCGGACGCCGGCTCCCTGCCCGGACTCCCGTCCGCCCGTACGGCGCGCACCGGCAGCGAGCGGACGGTGCGGCTGCGGACGGGCGCCTCGTTCGGGGCGACCGCGCTGGTGGCCGCGGCCGCGGTGCTGGCGTCCCTGGCCGGGCCGCAGGCGCACGACTCCGCCCGGCAGGCGCCGCGGGAGGCAAAGGCCCCGTCCGCCTCCGAGCCGTCCCCGGGCGGGCAGCGGGACCGGGCGGCCGGCTGAGTGCGGACTTCAGGGCCTTCGCGGGACCGCCCGAGGCCCCGCGAAGGCCTCGCGAAGGCCCTGGGAAGGCCCCGGGAACGGCGCGGGCCCGCACCCCCTGAGGGGGTGCGGGCCCGCGCCGTGCTGGGCACGGCCGTGCCGGCCGTGTCAGCCGGCGAGCAGCTCGCGCGCCAGGCGGGCGGTCTCGGACGGCGTCTTGCCGACCTTCACACCCGCGGCCTCCAGGGCCTCCTTCTTCGCCTGGGCGGTGCCGGAGGAGCCGGAGACGATGGCGCCGGCGTGGCCCATGGTCTTGCCCTCGGGGGCGGTGAAGCCCGCGACGTAGCCGACGACCGGCTTGGTGACGTTGGCCTTGATGAAGTCCGCGGCCCGCTCCTCGGCGTCGCCGCCGATCTCGCCGATCATCACGATCAGGTCGGTGTCGGGGTCGGCCTCGAACGCCTTGAGGGCGTCGATGTGGGTGGTGCCGATGATCGGGTCGCCGCCGATGCCGACGCAGGTCGAGAAGCCGAGGTCGCGCAGCTCGTACATCATCTGGTACGTCAGCGTGCCGGACTTCGAGACCAGACCGATGCGGCCCGGCTTGGTGATGTCGGCCGGGATGATGCCCGCGTTGGACTGGCCGGGGGTGATCAGACCGGGGCAGTTCGGGCCGACGATGCGGGTCTTGTCGCCCTTGGAGCCCGCGTAGGCCCAGAACTCGGCGGTGTCGTGGACGGCGATGCCCTCGGTGATCACCACGGCGAGCGGGATCTCGGCGTCGATGGCCTCGATGACCGCGCTCTTGGTGAACTTCTCCGGGACGAAGACGACGGTGACGTCGGCGCCGGTGGCCTCCATGGCCTCCTTGACCGTGCCGAAGACGGGCACCTCGGTCCCGTCGAAGTCGACGGTCGTGCCCGCCTTGCGCGGGTTGACGCCGCCGACGATGTTGGTGCCGGAGGCCAGCATGCGCCGGGTGTGCTTCTGGCCCTCGGAGCCGGTCATCCCCTGGACGATGACCTTGCTTTCCTTGGTGAGGAAGATAGCCATTGTTGTCGGTGTCCTCGTCCTTCGTTACTTCGCGGCCAGCTCGGCGGCACGCTCGGCCGCGCCGTCCATGGTGTCCACCTGCTGCACCAGCGGGTGGTCGGCGTCGTTCAGGATCTTGCGGCCCAGCTCCGCGTTGTTGCCGTCGAGGCGCACCACCAGCGGCTTGGAGACGTCCTCGCCCTTGGACTTCAGCAGCTCCAGGGCCTGCACGATGCCGTTTGCGACGGCGTCGCAGGCGGTGATGCCGCCGAAGACGTTGACGAAGACGGACTTGACGTCCGGGTCGCCGAGGATGATCTCCAGGCCGTTGGCCATGACCTCGGCGGAGGCGCCGCCGCCGATGTCGAGGAAGTTGGCGGGCTTGACGCCGCCGTGGTTCTCACCGGCGTAGGCCACGACGTCCAGGGTGCTCATGACCAGGCCCGCGCCGTTGCCGATGATGCCGACCTGGCCGTCGAGCTTGACGTAGTTCAGGCCCTTGGCCTTGGCTGCGGCCTCCAGCGGGTTGGCCGCGGCCTTGTCCTCCAGGGCGGCGTGGTCCGGCTGGCGGAACTCGGCGCCTGCGTCCAGGGACACCTTGCCGTCCAGCGCGATGATCCGGCCGTCGCCGGTCTTGACCAGCGGGTTCACCTCGACGAGGAGGGCGTCCTCCTTGACGAAGACGGTCCACAGCTTCCGCACGGCGTCGACGATTCCGTCGGCGACGTCGGCCGGGAACTTCGCGGCCTCGACGATCTCGCGGGCCTTGGCCTCGGTGACGCCCTCGACGGCGTCCACCGGGATCTTGGCCAGGGCCTCGGGCTTGGTGGCCGCGACCTCCTCGATGTCCATGCCGCCCTCGACGGACGCCATCGCGAGGAAGGTGCGGTTGGCGCGGTCCAGCAGGAAGGAGACGTAGTACTCCTCCGCGATGTCCGCGGTCTGGGCCAGCATCACCTTGTGAACGGTGTGGCCCTTGATGTCCATGCCCAGGATCTGGCCGGCCTTCTCGACGGCGTCGTCCGGGTCGGAGGCCAGCTTCACACCGCCGGCCTTGCCCCGGCCGCCGGTCTTGACCTGCGCCTTGACGACCGCGCGACCGCCGAGTCGCTCGGTCACCTCGCGCGCCGCCTCGGGCGTGTCGATGACTTCACCGGCCAGCACCGGTACGTCATGCTTGGCGAAGAGATCCCTCGCCTGGTACTCGAACAGGTCCACGCGCGTCCGTCCCTAGTTGTGGTGTCGCGGTTCGTTGTCAGCGTGGGCGTGCCGCGTGGCCGCGGCGTCTGCGGAGCGCGCGGCATGTCCGCCTTGCAGGTTAGTCCTGTCGGTGTGCCCGGCATAAATCGCAGCTCACACCCGTGCGGTGACAACCGTCACAGACACCGCCCTCCCGACCTGGGTATGAGGCGCCGCGGCGGTACGGGATCCGGCCGGCCGCCGGGGCCGTCCGGACGGGTTTCCGGACGGGTTTCCGGACGGATCCCCCGGCAGGGGCCGACCCGGGGACCGGCACGGTGGCCGGTCAGCCGAGCTGGCGGCGGACCAGCTCGTGGAAGAGGCCGCCGGTGTCGGCGAGCAGGTCCGCGGGAGCCCCCTGCCGCACCACCCGGCCGTCCGACATGACGATCACCCGGTCGGCGTCCATGACGGTCGACAGCCGGTGGGCGATGACGACGCGGGTGCAGCGCAGGGCGCGGGTGGAGGCCATGACCACGCTCTGGGCCTCGTTGTCCAGCGCGCTGGTGGCCTCGTCCAGGAAGAGGATGCGCGGTCTGCGGATCAGCGCCTGGGCGATCATCAGCCGCTGGCGCTGGCCGCCGGAGACGGTGCCGCCACCGTCCGACAGCATGGTGTGCATGCCCATGGGCATGGCCTTGATGTCCTCGGCCAGACCGGCCATCGCGGCCGCCTCCCACGCCTCCTCGGGGGAGAACGGCTCGGCGCCGCGGATGCACTCCAGGATCGAGCCGGTCAGCGGCTGGGCGTTCTGCAGGACGACGCCGCACTGGCGGCGCACGGCCGTCCGGTCCAGGGCCGCCAGGTCCTGGCCGTCGTAGAGCACGCTGCCGGAGACCGGCCGGTCGAAGCCGATGAGCAGCCGCAGCAGCGTCGACTTGCCGCAGCCGCTGGCCCCGACGATCGCGACGAACTCGCCCGGTCCGATCCTCAGGTCCACGCCGTCCAGGGCCGGCGGGCCGTCGTCGCCGTAGCGGTAGGTCAGCCGCCGGGCCTCGACGGCGCCGCTCAGCTCGCCCGGCGGCACACTGCCGCCGTCCACCTCGGGCAGCTCGTTCAGGATCGGCCTGACCTGCTCGAACATCGGCAGCACCGCGGCGGCCGAGATCAGCGCGCCGGTCAGCTGGGTGGCCGAGGACAGCATCAGCGTCACGGCGGTGTTGAAGGTGAGGAACTCGGCGGCGGACATGCTGCCGCGGGCCGGTCCGGCCAGCAGCATGAACATCGCCAGTGTGCACAGCGGCAGGTAGACCGCGTTGAGGACGGAGACGGCGTTCCTGACCCGGCCGATGCGCCGCTGGAGCCCTCGGGTGCGGGCGAACTCCCGCGCCCAGGCGGCGTAGGCGAAGCTCTCGGCCGCGGCGACGCGCAGCTTGGGCAGTCCGCGCAGGGTCTGGAAGGCGCGGTTGTCCAGCTTGAGCCCGAGCCCGACCAGCTGCCGCTGGTAGCGCAGCTGCCACAGCCCCAGCACCAGGAAGACCGCGGCGACGGCCAGCAGCAGGGCGATCGCCGCCAGCGCCAGCGGCACGCTGTGGACCAGCAGCAGGACGAGGTTGACCGCGCCCACGGTGGTCGCCTGGAGGGCCACCGTGCTGATGCCGGAGAGCACCCGGCGGATGGCGCCGACGCCCATGGCCGCGCCGGCCAGCTCGCCGGTGGAGCGGCCCGCGAAGAACGTCGTCGGTAGCCGCAGCAGCCGGTCCCACACGGCGGGCTGGAGCGTCGCCTCGATACGGCCCTCCAGGCGCAGGACGGCGGTGTTCTGCATCAGCATGAAGGCGGCCGAGACGGCGCCGGCGGCGATGAGCGCCAGGGCCGTCTGCACGATGAGCCCGGTCTCGCCGCCGGGCACGTACTCGCCGAGCACCTTGCCGGTGGCGATGGGCACCAGCGCGCCCAGGCCGACGGCGACCAGGCCGCTCAGGGCCAGGCCGCGCAGCTCGGCGCGGGTGCCGCGCAGGCCGAAGCGCAGCAGTCCGGGCAGGCCCAGCGGACGGTCGGGCAGCGGGCGGTAGAACATCACGGCGCGCGGCTCGAAGCGGGCCGCGCCAAAGGCGCCGACGCGTTCGCGTTCGCCGGTGGCCGGGTCCACCGCCTCGTAGCCGCCGCGCCGCCACAGCAGCGCCACGGGCGCGCCCTCCCCGGCCTCCGGCCCGGCCGGGCCCCGGGTGCGGCGGCCGACCGGGGGGCCGCTGTCCTCGCGCCACCAGCGTCCGGTGAGCCTGACGGTGCGGGTGCGCACGCCGGAGGCGATCGCGATGCGCTCGACCGGGTCCGTGCGCTCGGGGACCGTGCCCCCGCCGCCCGCGCCGCCCGGCTCGGTCAGGGTGATGCCGGCCCGCCCGGCCACCAGTCGGCAGACGGCGAGGACCGCGTCGTCGCCCGCGCCGCGCCGGGGGGCGCGGGCGGGGCGGCCGATGGAGGCCAGCAACACCCGGTCCGCCTGGGTGCGGGCGGCCTCGCCGGCCTCGATGCCGGCCGCGGTGCGGTCCTCGTGGGTGCGTTCCAGCTCCTCGATCCAGCGGTCCAGGGCGTACAGCAGCCGGTACTGCTGGTCGACCATGCCCTGCCACATCGCCGTGTCGACCAGCAGCGTGCCCGCGGCCTCAGCCCGGTAGGCGGCGCCGTACAGCACGCTGCCGGGGACGACGTGCATCCACAGCACGTCGTCGTCGGCCGGGCTCCCGTGCCCGTCGGCGGGGGCGGGCCCGGGCGGGGTGGGGCATCTCCCGCAGCTCGACACGGTGCAGCCGGCAGCCCTCCAGGGGGCGGCCGGCCAGGGTGTGCTCGGGGCCCTCGACCGGGCCCAGCAACAGCGTGCCGGCCTCCAGCCGGCCCAGGAAGTGCCAGTGACCCGAGCTCGCCGAGCCGACGGCGAACAGGTCCAGGGCCCCGTCCACCACGAGCCACAGCACATGCGGGCCCTCCAGGGACAGGCTGCGCGCCCCGGCGCAGTCGACCGCCGTACCCAGCCCGCCCAGGGCCGCGACGACGGGATCGGTGTGCCGGACGTGGGGGGCGTGGGGGGCGTACGGGACGTGGGGGATCGTCAACTCAGCGCTCCCTGACCAGTTCGGCGTACGGCCCGCGAGCCGCGACCAGGTCCTCGTGGCGTCCGCGCTCCACGACCGCGCCCCGGTCGAGCACCATGATCTCGTCGCTGTCGCGCACCGTGCTCAGGCGGTGGGCGATCACCACGCAGGCGCAGCCGCGCCGCCGCAGGTTGTCGATGATGGTCTGCTCGGTCACCGCGTCCAGCGCGCTGGTCACCTCGTCCAGGACCAGGACGCTGGGGCGGCGCACCAGTGCCCGGGCGATCTCCAGCCGCTGGCGCTGACCGCCGGAGAGGTTGCGGCCGCCCTGCTCTACCCGGCTGTGGATACCGCCGGGGCGGCGGGCGACCACGTCGTACACGGCGGCGTCCCTCAGTGCCGCGACGACGGCCTCGTCCGGAATGGAGGGGTCCCACAGCGCGACGTTGTCGCGGACGGTGCCCTCGAAGAGGAAGACATCCTGGTCGACGAAGGACACCGACGCCGCCAGCGCGCCGCGCGGGATGTCCTCCAGCCGCATCCCGTCGATGCGGACGGCCCCCTCCCAGGGGGTGTGCAGGCCGGAGATCAGCCGGGAGACGGTGGACTTGCCGCTGCCGGAGCCGCCGACGAGCGCGACCTGGCGGCCGGGGCCGACGGTGAGCGAGAAGCCCTTCAGCAGCGGCGGATCCAGGGGGCTGTAGCCGAAGGTGATGTCCTCCAGCTCCACATGGCCCGTCAGGCGCCGGGTGCTGGGGACCGGCTCGCGCCGCGTGTAGAGCGGGTCGACCGGGAAGTTCTCCACGTCCCGCAGGCGGGCGACGTCGGCCGCGAAGTCCTGGATCCGGCCCGCCACCCCGTTGAGGCGGGTGATCGGCGCGGTGAAGCTGGTCATCAGGGTCTGGAAGGCGACGAGCAGACCGACCGTCAGATGCCCCTCGACCGCCCGCAGACCGCCGATCATCAGGATCAGCGCGCTGTTGAGCGTGGCCAGCACGGGTGCGGCGACCGCCAGCCACGCGCTGGGCACGCCCAGCCGCTGCTGCACGTCGAGGGTGACCGCGTGCTGACCGGCCCAGCGGCGGAAGAAGCCCTGCTCACCGCCGGTGGCCTTCATGGTCTCGATGAGCTGGAGGCCGCTGTAGGAGGTGTTGGTCAGCCGGGCGAGGTCGGCGCGCAGCTTCTGGGTGCCGGTGGAGCGCAGATGGAGCACGACGCGCATGGCCACCACGTTGAGCAGTGCCACGCCGACCCCGACGACGGTCAGCTGCGGATCGTAGGCCCACAGCAGCGCCGCGTAGAGCACGACCACCACGGCGTCCACGCCCGCGGCGGCCAGGTCGCGGGCGAGGGTCTCGGCGACCGTGTCGTTGGACTGCAGCCGCTGGACGAGGTCGGCCGGGTTCCGCTGGGTGAAGAAGGAGACCGGCAGGCGCAGCAGGTGCCGGAAGAAGCGGGCACTGGCCAGGGTGGAGGAGATGATGTGCCCGCGCAGCAGATTGGCCTGCTGGACCCCGGTGAGGACGGCGGTGAGCACCAGGGCGGCCGCCATCGACGCGAAGAGCACGCCCAGCAGCGAGGACTGCCCCCCGATGAGGAACATGTCGATG
This sequence comes from Streptomyces verrucosisporus, assembly GCF_017114865.1. GTDB lineage: Bacteria > Actinomycetota > Actinomycetes > Streptomycetales > Streptomycetaceae > Streptomyces > Streptomyces fenghuangensis. The sequence goes on from NZ_JADEYH010000013.1 coordinate 132,950, forward strand.
TAGGTGCGGCTCAGCGCGGTCACCGTCGCGCCGACGGCCACCAGCAGCAGGCTGGCGAGCACGGCCGCCAGCAGGGTGCCGCGGGTGCCGCGCAGCCGGGCGGGCATGGCGCCCAGGACTCCGGGCCTGCGGCCGCCGCCGCGGAAGCCCGCCTCGGGCTCGAAGGTGAGGACGACGCCGGTGAAGCTGGTGTCGAACTCCTCCAGGGGGACGAACCGCCGCCCCTTGCCGGGGTCGTTGACGTACACGCCGCGGCGGCCCAGGCGGCGGCCCATGCCGTCGTAGACGACGTAGTGGTTGAACTCCCAGAACAGGATGGCCGGTCCGCGCAGTTCGGCGAGTGCCGCGAGGTCCATCTGCATGCCCTTGGCCCGCAGCCCGTAGCCGCGGGCGGCCTTGAGGATGTTGCCGGCCCGGGAGCCGTCGCGGGAGACGCCGCAGGCGATGCGCAGCTCCTCCAGGGGGACGAAGCGGCCGTGGTGGCCGAGCACCATGGCCAGCGCGGCGGCGCCGCACTCGACCGCCTCCATCTGGAGCACGGTGGGGGTGCGTACGGCCCTGGGGGTCCTGCCGCGTACGGCCGCCCCCGGCGAGGCGGCCCGGCCGCGCGGGGCACGGCGGGAGCCGCCCCTGCCGCGGGCGTTCCCGCCGCCACGGCCGTTGCCCCGGCGGCCGCCGCTTCCGCGGCGGTGGCCGGGAGGCGGGAGCCGGCCGGGCTGCCGTGCCAGCCGGGCGAGGTGATCCCGGCTCCGTAGCCGCTGCGCCGTGCCAGCCGCTCGTTGGTCCACGGCACCCAGGTGATCTCCGTCCGAACCTTCGGCAGGCCCTTCAGCAGTCGCCGGTCGGCGGTGGCGGTCGTCCCGGCGGTGAGGGCCGGTACGTGCCAGGCGCCGCAGACCACGGCGACCCGGTCGTCGCCGAACCGGCCGCACGCCTCCCGCAGCCGCAGCCGCATATGGGCCTCGCGCACCGCCTCGCGCCGGTGGCCCGCGCCTCCTCCGGAGGAGGCGCCCGCGGCAGTGCCGGAGGCGCCCTCGTGCGCCTCGCGCAGGGCGGTCATGGCGTCGGCGAGAGCGGTGAAGGGCGCGTACGGATCGGCGGGTCGGGCCCCGGCGGTACGGGCCGGCGGCACTCCGCGGTGCTCGACGACGTCCTCCCACCAGTGCTCGGGGTCGTCGTGGCCGGCCGTCTCGGCGAGCACCCGCAGCGGATCCAGGCGCAGCTCCCCGGCCGGCCCCTTCTCCTCCCCGCCCTCGTCCCCCAGGGCCAGGGTGTGGGCCGCGGGCAGGTCGAAGAACCGAACCGGCACCCCGTGCTCCAGCGCCCAGCGGAGGGCGACCCACTCCGGGGAGAATCCGGCCATCGGCCAGAACGCGGCGCGGCCCGGGTCGTCCGCCGCATGGGCCAGCAGCGCGACCGGCGGGCGCATCCCCTGGTGCGCCGCGAGCCCCACCACCGCGTCGGCCTCCGGCGGTCCCTCCACCAGCAGCACCGCCGGCCGGTGGGCGTCCAGCGCCGCCAGGACGGCCCGCGCCGAGCCGGGGCCGTGGTGGCGCACACCCAGCAGCAGCGGCCCCGGCGGCGCGGCACCCGTGGCGCCCGTGCTTCCGCCGGGGGCGGCGACCGCCGCCCCCGTACCGGGCACGCTCATGCGCCCGCCTCCCGGCAGGCCCGGTAGAAGTCCTTCCAGTCCTCCCTCTCCCGGACGACCGTCTCCAGGTACTCCTGCCACACCACCCGGTCGGCGGCCGGGTCGCGGGCGACCGCGCCGAGGACACCCGCGGCCACGTCGTCCGCGCGCAGCACCCCGTCGCCGAAGTGGGCGGCCAGGGCCAGTCCTCCGGTGACCACCGAGATGGCCTCGGCCGTCGACAGCGTGCCCGACGGCGACTTGACCCTGGTGCGGCCGTCGAGGGTGACGCCGTCGCGCAGCTCGCGGAAGACGGTGACCACCCGCCGGATCTCGTCGGCGCCGTCGAGGACGACCGGCAGGTCCAGGGAGCGGCCGATCTGCTCCACGCGCCGGGCCACGATGTCCACCTCCTCCTCGGACGTCCCGGGCAGCGGCAGGACGACGGTGTTGAAGCGGCGGCGCAGCGCGCTGGACAGCTCGTTGACGCCCCTGTCACGGTCGTTGGCCGTGGCGATCAGGTTGAAGCCGCGGACGGCCTGGACCTCCTCGCCCAGCTCCGGTATCGGCAGCGTCTTCTCCGACAGGATCGTGATCAGGGTGTCCTGCACATCGGCCGGCATACGGGTCAGCTCCTCGACCCGCGCGACCGCGCCGCCGGACATGGCCCGCATGACGGGGCTGGGCACCAGGGCCCCGCGGCTGGGCCCCTCGGCCAGCAGCCGCGCGTAGTTCCAGCCGTAGCGGACCGCCTCCTCGGCGGTGCCCGCCGTGCCCTGGACCAGCAGCGTGGAGTCGCCGCTGACGGCCGCCGCCAGGTGCTCCGACATCCAGGTCTTGGCGGTGCCGGGCACCCCGAGCAGCAGCAGGGCCCGGTCGGTGGCGAGCGTGGCGACGGCCACCTCCACTATCCGGCGCGGGCCGACGTACTTGGGGCTGATGACCGTGCCGTCCGGCAGGGTGCCGCCGAGCAGGTAGGTGGCGACGGCCCACGGCGACAGCCTCCACCGCTCGGGGCGCGGCCGGTCGTCCGCCTCGGCCAGGGCGCCCAGCTCCTCGGCGAAGGCCTCCTCGGCGTGGGGCCGCAGAGCGGCCGGTGCGCTGGTGGCGGTCACGTTTCCCCCTCGCATGCGGCTTTCGCGTGTCGGTCCCACGATGCACGGGCCCACTGACAATCCCGGCGGCGATCCGGCGGCCGCCCCCCGGCGGGCCCGGACGCCGTTCGGGGACGGGCGGAAACGGCCGGAAACGGTCGGAGGCGGATTGTCAGTGGCGGCTCGTACGGTCGTCCACATGGTTCACCGCACAGAGAGCGATCTTGTGTTTCCGGTCGGTGAGGAATGCGGCATCGGTGGCGACGACAATCACGCGTCCGTACGGGGAGAGCGAGGGGCACATGAGCACAGGGGGATCGCGGCGGCCTGCGGAGCGGGCGCAGGCGCAGGCGCCTGACTCCGCTCCCGCGGGGGAGGGGGCAGGCCGGCCTTGTGCCGGAGAGCCCGAAGGAGCCGGGGGGAGGAGGGAGGCCGCCGCCCGCGCCGGGGAGCGGGCGGCGGCCCCCGCCGGCCGGGAGGCGGCGCGGCGGCGCACCGAGCGGCGGGCCGGGCGGATCGCGGCGGGCGCCACCGAGCTGGAGCACCGGCTGGCTGACCTGCTGCGCGGCGGTCTGGCGGACATGGAGCGGTCGGCGGGGGAGGCGGGCCGCGGCGTCTGGGAGGAGACGGCCGCCCGCATGGTGGACGCCCAGGCGCCCGGGCTGGCCGCCCGGGTGCGGGAGCTGGCGGGCGTCCCCGGCTCGGGCCCCGGCTGGCCGTCCCGGATGCTGGAGGAGTGCGCCCTGCTGCACCTGCTGGGCCAGGGGTTCGTGAACATCGGCGGGCTGCCGGAGCCGCTGGCCGCGACCGTGCGGTCACGGGTGGGGATCACCACCCGGGCGGCCGAGGTGCTGGCCGACCGCGACGCGGTGGTGCGCGACCACTGGCTGGTCCTGGGCCGGCACGACACCGAGGAGGGGAGGGTCGCGGCACGCCGGGTCTGGCTGTACGGGCGGCGGACCGGGCGCACGGCACTGGTGCTGTCGTTCGCCGCCGGCGGGCTGCCGGAGCCGCCGCTGCCGGTGGGGGGCTCGGTGGACGCCGATCTCGCCTACTACCCCGGCGCCCCGGCGCTGCGTGCCGCTCTCGGCGAGCGGCACGCGGCCCCCGGGCCCGGGGGCCGGCCCCCGGGGGCCGGCGTGCACGACGCGCTGGACTCCTACGGCGCCGCGCTGTGCGGCGACCCCTGGCTGGAGGGCTGGCCGGCGGTCCTGGCCGGCGTGGTGCCCGCGCCGGCCGGGGAGGGCTGGCAACTGGCCGACGAGGGCGGCTCCGCGCTGCCGGTGGCGGAGGCGGCGGGGGTGCGCTCCCGGATGTGGCGGCTCGCCGCCGTCTCGGGCGGCGAGCCGGTCACGGTGTTCGGCGAGTGCGGCCACCGGGGTTTCGTTCCGTACACCGTCTGGCCGGGGGCGGGGTCGGCGCCGGAAGCGGTGCCGGGATCGGAGTCGGCGGCCGCCGTGCCGCTCACCTCACCGGACGTGCCGGGCGGTCCGCGGTGAGCTGGGGGGAGCTGGTCGGCGCCGCGCTGCTGGGCGCGGAGCGGCGCACACCGCCCGGCGGCTCGGTCGAGGCGCTGCTGGATGCCGCCGCGGTGGAGACGGTGCGGCGGCGGGCCGGGCTGCGGCCCGCCCCCGCCGCGCCCCGGCCGGAGCCGGCGCCGCGGGACCCGCGCCCGCCGCTGCCGCCGGCCGCCGCCCGGCGGCTGTCCCTGCTGCTCGCCGACCGCCCCGGCGCGGGCGGCGGGCGCCGGGGCACCGCGCCCGACCTCGCCGAACTGCTGCCGCAGTGGCTGGCCGCCGCCTGCGCCCACGGCTACCGCGCCCCGGCCGGGCAGCTTCCCGCGCTGCTGGACGCGGCCCGCGCGCGCACGGACCTGCGCGCGGGCGCGCTCGCCCTGGGAGGGCCGCGGGCCCTGTGGCTGGCGCGGCTCAACCCGGACTGGCGGTTCGCGCTGCGGGGCCGCCACGGGCGCGGCCCCGCTCCGCCCCCGGACGGCGCGCAGGGCCCGCAGGGCCCACAGGACGCGGACACCTCGGACGGCGCCGCCGTACGGCGGCTGTGGGAGGAGGGCCTGTTCGCCGAGCGGTCGGCGCTGCTGCTGTCCCTGCGGCGCCGTGATCCGGCGGCGGCCCGCGAGCTGCTGGCCGGTACCTGGGCCGAGGAGCGGGCCGAGGACCGGCTGATGTTCCTGGACTCGCTGCGCGAGGGCCTGTCGCCGGGGGACGAGGAGTTCCTGGAGCGCGCGCTGGCGGACCGCAGCCGCAACGTCCGGAGCACCGCCGCCGGGCTGCTGTCGGCACTGCCATCCTCCGCGCTCGCGGCGCGGATGGCGGCCCGGGCCCGCTCCTGCGTCGCGCTGGACCGCACCGGCCGGCCGGACCGGCTGATGGTCGAGGCGCCCTACGAGTGCGACCCGGGCATGCGGCGCGACGGCGTGGTGCCCGGGGCGCCGCCGGGCCGCGGCGAGAGGTCGTGGTGGCTGGTGCAGGTGGTGGAGGCCGCACCGCTGGACATCTGGCCGGAGCATCTGGGCGGCCGTACGCCCGACCGGATCACGGCGCTGCCGGCCGCCGACGGCTGGGAGGCGGAACTGCACGCCGCCTGGGCGCGGGCCGCCGTGCGTCTGCGGGACACCACCTGGGCGCGGGCGCTGCTGCGCAGACCGTCCGCCCCGATGGCGGAGGCCCCGGGCGACCCGGCGAAGCTGCTGGCGCTGCTGCCGGCCCCGGAGCGGGCGCGGTGGGCGGCGGAGTTCATAGCCGCCCACGGCCTGTCCGAGGCCTTCCGGGTGCTGGGCGTCTGCGCGGTCCCCTGGGCCGAGCCGCTGGGGCGGGCCGTGGTGGACGCACTGGAGATCGCCCGGGACGCGGGCAGCTATCCGTGGAGCTTCAGCGGGGTGCTGGGCCTGGCCGAACGCTGCCTGGACCCGGGCGAGGCCGGCCGCCTCGCCCTGCTGGCCGCGGTCCCGGACGAGCCCGAGGACGGCTCACCGGGCGCGGGCGGCTACTGGGCCGAGGCGTTCCAGCGGCTGGTGGCCACGCTCCGTCTGCGCGCCACGATGCTCGCGGAGCTCGAGCCGCCGGGGGACGGCGGCCCCGCGCGGGGGCCGGCCGCCGGGGACCGCGTATGAGCCGCGTCCGCTCCACCGCGCTCTCCCGGAGAGCGGCCCGGTGCGCCGGGCCGTACGCCCGCGCGCGCTCCGGCCGGGCTCAGGCGGCCACGGAACGCACGTGGGAGCGCACCCACTCAACCACCTCGCCGGTGGGCGCACCGGGGGTGAAGATCTCGGCGACCCCCTGCTCCTTGAGCGGCGGGATGTCGCCCTCGGGGATGATGCCGCCGCCGAAGACCTTGATGTCCGCCGCGTCGCGCTCCCGCAGCAGCTCCAGGACCTTGGCGAAGAGCGTGTTGTGGGCGCCGGAGAGGATGGACAGGCCGATCGCGTCGGCGTCCTCCTGGATCGCGGTGTCCACGATCTGCTCGGGCGTCTGGTGCAGGCCGGTGTAGATGACCTCCATACCGGCATCGCGCAGCGCCCGTGCGATCACCTTGGCGCCGCGGTCGTGGCCGTCGAGCCCCGGTTTGGCGACCACCACGCGGATCGGACCCGACACACCCATCACTGCCTCCCATAACGACTGCGGCCCGGCCGTCCCACCCGACCTTCTGTCAGTGGGCGGTCACCCGGTGAACGAACGTTATCGCCAGCATCCCCCACCCGGCAGTTCCGCGGTAAGGAGGGAGGGGGAAATCACACGGGACTCCGGCCGTCACGGCCGGTTCCCCGCGGGGGCTCACGGCGGGTTCCGGGGCGGTCCGCGGCGCCGCGCTCCCGCGATCCGCGTCCGCCCTGCATCAGCCCCCCTCCAAAGGGGCATACGACCATATATACCCGGCGCGTGCCACCGGGAGGAGGTCGACGGCATGAGGGTCACCAGGGCGCTGCCCTTCCAGTCCGCCTCGTTCCTCGGCGCCCTGCCGCTGTCCCTGATCCCCTTCGCCCCGCGCGAACTGCGGGCCGCCGCGCTGGAGGCCGCCTCCCTGGCGAGCCGCACCCTGCTCTACCCCGCGGGCATGGCACAGGAACGGTGCGCACCGGCTCCGCCGGCGGGTGCGGGCGAGGAGGACGAGCGGGTGTGCCCGGGGTCCCCGCCCGGGGGGAGGCGGGGGAAGGAGAGCGCGGGCGGCTCGGGAAGCCGTGAGGGGGAGGGCTGCCCTCCCGTTCTGCTGCTGCACGGCTTCATCGACAACCGCTCGGTGTTCACCCTGCTGCGCCGCTCACTGGTGCGCAACGGCTGGCGCGACATCCGCGCCTTCAACTACTCCCCCCTCACCTGCGACGTGCGCTGCGCCGCGGAACGCCTGGCGGAGTACGTCGAGGAGGTCTGCGAGAGCACCGGCAGCCGCCGCATCGACGTGGTCGGGCACAGTCTGGGCGGCCTGATCGCCCGCCACTACGCCCAGCGGATGGGCGGCGACGCCCGCGTCCGCACCCTGGTGACCCTCGGCACCCCGCACTCCGGTACCCGGGTGGCGCCGCTGATGTCGGCCCACCCGATCGTGCGCCAGCTCCGGCCGGACTCCGATGTGATCGGGGAACTGGCCGCTCCCGCGCCGGGCTGCCGCACCCGCTTCGTGGCCTTCTGGAGCGATCTGGACCAGCTCATGGTCCCCGTGGAGACCGCCCGGCTCGACCACCCCGACCTGGATTCCCGCAGTGTGCGCGTGAGCGGTCTGGGGCATCTGACGCTTCCGGCGCACTGGGAGGTCGCCGCCGGGGTCCGGCGGGAACTGGCCGCGGGGGCGCCGCACCGCGGGGAGCGGGCGGGGCGAACGGAGAGGGGATCCTCCGGGGCCGCCTGACCGGCCCCCGGCCGGCCTTTCTGCGCCGCCGCTTCCCGGGGCGCCCTCCCGCCGGTTTTCGCCGTGTATCCGTATCTCCGTGTCCACGCACGGGAATTTCCGGCTCCCCGGCGCCGATTCGGCGTCTTCCGGAACCCAATTTATTCGAACTTATTTCGAACGCGCGGCCAAGTACTGATCCGTAGTCCACCGAAAGGCGACCGAATGCCCGTTTCCCGGCCGCCCGAAACCTGCCGAAGATTGTCGCCGTCGCATACCGCCGGGTACAGTCGCCGCACTGCTCCGCCCCTGTCGTCGAGGCGAAAGAGAAGTTGGTGGTGAACGACCGTCACCTGTCGGGAGTCTCGACCCCCGCCGATTCCCCCGCCGACTCCTCGTACGGCCCCTACGGCTCCCCGTACGACCAGTCCGCGTACGGCCACCAGGGCTCGCAGGACACCCCGTACGGCTACGTCACCGGCACCTCCGACACCCTCGGCACCGCGTACGGCGACGGCGACCCCCTCTTCGGGGCGATGCCGGGCGACACCTCCCAGGCCCCCGCCGACCAGCGGTTCCCCTCGGGCGACGGCTGGACCGGGGACACCGGGCAGCAGGCCGCCCACGACGGCTACCCCACCGGCTCCTGGACGCACGTCCCGGCGCAGCCCGCCGAGTCCCCGGACGGCAGCGGCCACGGCTGGGCGGAGACCGGCTACGGCACGGGGGGCGTCCACACCGGCCCGGCGGTCCCGCCCGAGACCTCCTGGTCCGGGGACACCGGGCAGCACGCCCTCCACGACGGCTACCCCACCGGCTCCTGGGACGACTCCGGCTCCTACCCCGCGGTGGAGCCCGGGGCCGGCGACGGACGGCTCCACGGCGAAAACGGCGAGTACGACCGGTACGAGTACGGCGAGCACACCGGATACGGCGAATACACCGGGTACGGCGAATACACCGGGTACGGTGCCCTCTCCTCCGCCGACACGGACGGAACCGGCGCCTTCCCCGAACCCGAACCCGAACCCGGTCACGGACCGGCCGAGTCCGCCGACCCCACCGACTCCACCGAGCGGCCCGGCGCCTCCGACCCTCTCGACCTCCCCTGCCCGGCCGGGCCGGAGGAGCACGAGGAGGATCGGCGGAGGTCCGGGCCGCCGGCACGTCCGGCTGGTTCGCGCCGCCGCCGCTCCGCACGGCCGAAGCGTTCGGCGCTGCTCACCGTCGCCGTGCCGTCCGTCTGCGTCATGGGCGTGACCGCCGTGGCCGCCGCCTCCGTCAGCGGCGCCGGCGACGAGGCCGAGGACACCACCGCCCAGGCCGCCCCCGACGCCGTCTCCGCGGTCAAGTCCAAGGCGGCCAACAGCAAGCTCGACACCCAGCTCGCCGGGCTCTCCGACGAGGCCGAGGGCTTCGCCGACCGCGCCAGCCGCACCCAGGAGCGCATCGACCTCAAGGAGCGTCAGGAGGCCGAGCGCAAGCGCAAGGCGGCCGAGGCGGCGCGCAAGGAGGCGATGCGCCCCAAGTTCGCGCTCCCGGTGGCCCAGCACGGGCTCAGCGCGTACTACGGGCAGGCCGGCATCAACTGGGTGTCGCTGCACACGGGCATCGACTTCCCCGTCGCCTACGGCACCCCGGTCATGGCCGCCACCGACGGCACGGTCAGGACCCAGTGGCACAGCGCCTACGGCAACATGGCGATAGTGACCGCGCCCGACGGGACCGAGACCTGGTACTGCCATCTGAGCAGCACCCGGATCCGCTCCGGCTACGTCAAGGCCGGCGACACCATCGCCTACGCGGGCAACTCCGGCAAGTCCACCGGCCCCCATCTGCACTTCGAGGTGCGGCCGGCCGGTGGCGCGGCCATCGACCCGCTGCCCTGGTTCCGCGCCCAGGGGCTCGACCCCACCTGATCCCACCCGCCCCGGCCGACGCGCCGTCGGCGCCACCGGCCGGGGCCCGCGGCTCCCTCAGAGCTTCTCCACCGGGGCGTACCGCAGCAGCAGCCGCTTCGGCTTGTCGCCGCCGAAGTCGATCGTCGCCTCCGCGTTGTCCCCGCTGCCCTTCACGGCCACGACCCTGCCCAGCCCGAAGCTGTCGTGCGTCACCCGGTCCCCCACCTCCAGCGCGACGGCCGGACGGTCCTTGGCCCGGCCCGTGGCGAAGCCGCTCGGACCGCGCCGCCGCGAGGCCGCCGGGCCGGACGGGAACGAGGCTGACAGCGACGACGACAGGGAGGACGCCGTCGACGACAGCCCCCCTGCTCCGCCCCTCGCCCCTGCGCCCGGCGCGGCCATCGGCCCCGTGCGCTTCCACTCCAGGTACTGCTCCGGGATCTCCTCCAGGAAGCGGGAGGGCGGGTTGTACGCGGGCTGCCCCCATGCGCTGCGCATCGCCGAGCGCGTGAGGTAGAGCCGCTCGCGCGCCCGCGTGATGCCGACGTACGCCAGGCGCCGCTCCTCCTCCAGCTCCTTGGTCTTGCCCAGGGTCCGCATGTGCGGGAAGACACCGTCCTCCATCCCCGTCAGGAAGACGACCGGGAACTCCAGGCCCTTGGCGGTGTGCAGCGTCATCAGCGTCACCACGCCCGAGCCCTCGGTGTCCTCGTCCGGGATCTGGTCGGAGTCGGCGACGAGGGCCACCTGCTCCAGGAACTCCGCGAGCGTGCCCGGGTTCTCGCCGCGCTCCTGCTCGAACTCCAGCGCCACGGCGGCCAGTTCCTGGAGGTTCTCCACCCGGGTCTCATCCTGCGGATCGGTGGACGCCTGGAGCTCCGCCAGGTATCCGGTGCGCTCCAGCACCGCCTCCACCACGGTCGCCGGCCCGGCGCCGGACTCCACGACCGTGCGCAGGTCCTCCATCAGCGCGTTGAAGCGCTTGACGGCGTTGGCCGAACGGGCCGCCATGCCGTAGGCCTCGTCGACCCGGCGCAGCGCCTGCGGGAAGGTGATCCTCTCGCGCAGCGCCAGCGCCTCGATCATCGCCTCGGCCCGGTCGCCGATGCCGCGCTTGGGGACGTTGAGGATGCGGCGCAGCGGCACCGCGTCCTCGGGGTTGGCCAGCACCCGCAGGTACGCCAGGACGTCGCGGACCTCCTTGCGCTCGTAGAAGCGCACCCCGCCGACGACCTTGTACGGCAGGCCGACCCGGATGAAGACCTCCTCGAAGACACGGGACTGGGCGTTGGTGCGGTAGAAGACGGCGACATCGCCCGCCTTCGCCTCGCCCGCGTCCGTCAGCCGGTCGATCTCCTCGGCGACGAACTGCGCCTCGTCGTGCTCGGTGTCGGCCACGTAGCCCGTGATGCGCGGGCCCGCCCCGGCGTCGGTCCACAGGTTCTTCGGGCGGCGGTTCTCGTTCCGCTCGATGACGGCGTTGGCGGCCGAGAGGATGGTCTGGGTGGAGCGGTAGTTCTGCTCCAGCAGGATGGTGGTCGCGTCCGGGTAGTCCTCCTCGAACTGGAGGATGTTGCGGATGGTGGCGCCGCGGAACGCGTAGATCGACTGGTCGGCGTCGCCGACCACGCACAGTTCGGCGCGCCCGCCTCCGGTCGCACCCCCTTCCGCGCCGGCCGTCTCCCCCGCGCCGCCGTCCACGCCCACCAGTTCCCTGATCAGGGTGTACTGGGCGTGGTTGGTGTCCTGGTACTCGTCGACCAGTACGTGGCGGAAGCGGCGGCGGTAGTGCTCGGCGACGTCGGGGAACGCCTGGAGCAGGTGGACGGTCGTCATGATGATGTCGTCGAAGTCCAGGGCGTTGGCCTCGCGCAGCCGCGCCTGGTACATCGTGTACGCCTCGGCCAGCGTCTTCTCAAAGCCGTCGGATGCCCTGGCCGCGAAGTCCTCCTCGTCGACCAGCTCGTTCTTCAGGTTCGACACCTGGGCGCTGAACGACTTGGGCGGGAAGCGCTTGGGGTCCAGCTCCAGGTCCCGGCAGACCAGCGCCATCAGACGGCGGGAGTCGGCGGCGTCGTAGATCGAGAAGCTGGAGGTGAAGCCGAGCTTCTTGCTCTCGCGCCGCAGGATGCGCACACAGGCGCTGTGGAACGTGGAGACCCACATCGACTGCGCGCGCGGGCCGACCAGCTCCGCCACGCGCTCCTTCATCTCGCCCGCGGCCTTGTTGGTGAAGGTGATCGCGAGGATCTCCCCGGGGTGGACGCCGCGCGCGCCCAGCAGGTGCGCGATGCGGTGGGTGAGCACCCGCGTCTTGCCGGATCCGGCGCCCGCGACGATCAGCAACGGCGAGCCGGTGTGCACCACGGCCGCGCGCTGCTGGTCGTTGAGCCCCTCCAGCAGGGCGGCCGGGTCGACGACGGGACGGGCCGCGCCGTTGCCGTAGTGGGCGTCGCGCGCCCCGCCGGTGCCGAAGGCGCCCGCGAAGAGGTCGTCGGGGACGCCTTCCTCCGGCGGCGCGGACGCCTCCTCCGGCGGGGGCGGCGGCTCCTCGTCCCCGGAGGGCTCGAGGTCGGCCAGGAAGCTGTCGTCGAAGAGGCTGCTCATCGCCGTCGAGTCTAGGACGCCGTGCCGCCGGGCGGGGCGGCGCTCCTAAGATGGCGGGCATGACCGACGTCCCCGCGCCCCGCCCCCGTCCCGGCTCGGAACTGCGCGCCGGGCACACCGACCGCGAGGCGGTGGCCGAGCGGCTGCGCGAGGCCGCCGGCGACGGCCGCATCGACCTGGAGGAGCTGGACGAGCGGCTGGAGAAGGCGTTCGCCGCCAAGACCTACGGCGATCTGGAGGCGCTGGTGGCCGATCTGCCCGGCCAGGACTCCGCGGGCCTGGCCCCGGGCGACCGGGAACCGCTGGCGCTCAGGACGGTCGCCGGGGACGTCCGGCAGGACGGCCACTGGGTGGTGCCGGAGCGGATCACCGCCAAGACCACGCTGGGGCGGATCGTGCTCGACTTCACGCGGGCTGAGTGCCGGCACCGCGAGGTCTTCGTGGAACTGGACGCGGGGATGGGTGAGATCAGGGTCGTCGTGCCGCGCGGCTGGACGGTGCGGGCCGAGGGGGTCACCTCCGGAATGGGCTCCGTGCGCAACCGGGCCACCGAACCGCCCGTGCCCGGCATGCCGGTGCTGCGGATCAGTGGCGGCTCCAAGGTGGGGACGATCGTCGTGCGCCACCCGTACCGCTGGCCCGGGCGCCGCTCCCGCGACTGAGCGCCGCCGTCCCCGCCGCGGCCGGGCCTCCCGAAACGGACGATAACCGACCGATAACGAATCGGTTTCGGGATATACCGAGCACCAGTCTTCACAGGAGCCCCACCGGTGCTCTACGGTCCAGCGTCGGGCGGCCCGGACCCCTCGCCGGCGACAGCGTCGGCACGGGCGGCCTCCGCCGAGCCCGGCCGTGCGGCCGGGGCCGGGGACCCACTCCCCACGGGGTGAATCGGGCCCGCGGGCCCGTAGGGCGGACTTCCGACGCCCGAACCCGTCAGCTAACCCGGTAGGCGGTGTTCCACGGAAGGAGCGCTCGCCTTGGCGTCGCACCGCAGACCGCGTACTCCCCTGCTGTCCCACTCCTCCCGGCGCGGAGCGGTCGGACTCACCACCGCGGCCATCGCCTCCGCGACCCTCCTGTCCCAGGGCCCGGCCCATGCCTCGCCCGGGGACGACAGGCCCTCGATCGAGGAGGTCCGCGAGCGGGTGGACGCGCTGTACCGGGAGGCGGGCAGCGCGACGCAGAAGTACAACGCGGCCAAGGAGAAGACGGACGGGCAGCGCGAGAAGGTCGACCGGCTCCTCGACGAGGCCGCCGAGCGCGCGGACAAGCTCAACGACGCCCGCCGGAAGCTGGGCGGCTACGCCACCGCGCAGTACCGCACCGGAGGGGTCTCCGGCACCGCGGTACTGCTCCTGTCCGACAACCCCCAGGACTTCTTCGGCCAGAAGCACCTGATGGACCGGATCACCGACCGCCAGCGGCAGGCCGTCGACGACTACAAGGACGAGCAGCGCGCCGCCCGGAAGAAGCGCTCGGAGGCCTCGGCGAGCCTGGCCGAGCTCACCGACGCCCAGAAGGAGCTGGCGGACACCAAGAAGACCGTCCAGGGCAAGCTGGCCCAGGCCCGCGAGCTGCTGTCCGAGCTGACCGCCGAGGAGAAGGCGCGCCTGGCCGCCGCCGAGCGCAAGCGGCAGGAGGAGGCCCGCCGCAAGGCGGCCGCAGCCGCCGCCGAACGCGAGCGCCAGGAGGAGGAGGCCCGCCGCGAGGCCGCCGCCGGGAGCGAGGAGCAGGCCGAGGCTCCGGCGGACGGCGGCACGGACACGGGGACCGGCGGCACGGACACCGGCACCGGCGGCACCGTGGACGGCTCGTACACCGCGAAGGCCGACAAGGTGCTCGCCTTCGCCGAGGCCCAGCTCGGCAAGCCGTACGTCTGGGGCGCCACCGGCCCCAACTCCTACGACTGCTCGGGGCTGACCCAGGCCGCCTGGCTCAGCGCCGGCGTCTCACTGCCGCGCACCACCTACGACCAGGTGGAGGCGGGCACCCGGATCGCCAGGGCCGACATGCGGCCGGGCGACCTGGTCTTCTTCTACGACGACATCAGCCACGTCGGCGTCTACGCGGGCGGCGGCCAGATGATCCACGCGCCGAAGCCGGGCGCCGAGGTGCGCTACGAGTCCGTCGACCACATGCCCTTCCACAGCGCGGTCCGGCCGGCCTGAGACGAACGGACCGGGACGAACCGTCCCGAGACGTACGGAGGGCGGCGGTGCCTCGCACCGCCGCCCTCCGCCCTCCGCCCGCCGTACGCGCGCCGGCTACACCCACATGACGGCGATGAATATGTTGGCGAGGGTGAGCAGGCCGATGGTGCCGAACAGCGGCGCGGGCAGCCGCTCCTCGTCCCGCTTGACGTAGACCAGGCCGAGTATCACCACCAGCAGGGTGAGCTTCACGCCGATCTTCACGTGGTCGACGGCCTGGCCGTCCGCCTCGTTCAGGCCGACCAGGGCGATGCCCGTGACCAGCATGGTGAGGGCTCCGTGCAGCATCGCCGGGACGATACGCGCCTCGCCGGCCCCCATCGCCTTCATCTGGGTCATGAAGCCGCCGAGCAGGGCGCCGATGCCGACGATGTGCAGGCCGACGAAGAAGTGTGTGAGTGCCTCCATGGCACGCGAGCGTATCCGGGGGTCCCCGCTCCCCCGTCGGCCAGGGCGGGCTTCGGTCCCCGCCCGGCCCCACGGCATCCGCATGTCTCCCGGCTCGCTGTTGCCCGAGCACTCAGGAATGTAGTACTTCTTATACATGGGCGAGCAGGTGCACAACAGGCTGGCCATGGTGCGGGCGGAGCGGAAGGTCTCCCGCCGACACCTGGCGGAAGCGGTCGGCGCCCATTACCAGACCATCGGCTACATCGAACGCGGCGACTACAACCCGAGCCTCGACCTGGCTCTGCGGATCGCCGCCTTCTTCGAGCTGCCCGTCGAGGCGCTGTTCTCCCTGGAGCCCTTCCGCCCGCTCACCGACGAGGTCTACGGGAGGAAACCGGTATGAAGACCATCACGCGCCACGACCGGCGCATGCTGCGGCTGATGAACGCCCCGCGCCACCGGCGCCTCCACGCCACCCGTGCGCGCCGGCGCGGCCTCGTCGCCGCGCACGTCACCCTGACCGCCGCCGCGCTCGCCGTCCTGGCGCCGGTGACGGCCCCGTCGGCGGACGCGGGCCCCGGTGGGGCGCGCTCGCCGCTCTCCTCCTGCTGACGGTGGCGTGGTGCTTCGTCACCGGAGCGCTCAACCTCGCCACCCATGGCCTGCTGGAGCTGCGCGCCCGGGTGCTGGACGAGCGCCAGCACGCCGAGCGCGGGCGGGCCTTCGTCCTGGCCCACCGGACCTCCCTCGCCCTGCACCTGGCCGCGCTGCTGTGGCTGCTCCCGGCCTTCGGCGACGAGGAGGCGATCTCCGTCCGGACCCTGGCCGGGACCGTGCTCGTCCTGCTGGTCGCACACTGGCTGCTGCCGCTGTGGGCGGCCGCGCTGTCCGCACTCGACGAACCGGCCGAGGAGTTGACCGAGGAACCGGCCGAGCGGTCGGCCGGGGAGGGCTGAACGCACTGCCTCACCCTCGGGAGGCACACCGTCCGCCGGGGAGGCTCACTCGTCCGGGTGGTGGACGCGCGGCGCTCCCGCAGGCGCCTCCCCTCCCCGCCGCCCCCGCGAACCGGCCTCCGCGCCCGGGGAGACAAGGCCGGAACGAGCCGGGGCGGGCCGGGAACGGACCGCAGAACAGCCGGGGACAGCCGGGAACACCACCCCGGCCCCCTTCCCCGTAGGGCACAATTCCCTCCCGTTGCCGAAGAGTCGGCGGCTCGGGGAGAGCCGGGGAGAGGTGGGTCGACAGTGGCCGTGGACACGGCGCGGGGCGGCGGTACGGCGAGCGCGCCCCCGAAGGGGACGGCGAGGCCGTCCGGCGCGGCGGGCGGCACTTCGCCGGCCGGGGACGGCGGCTGCGCCTGCACGGACTGCCCGCACGGGGTGCGGGAGGGCCGCCGACGCGCACTGGCCGATTTCCGGCGGCGGCGCGACGAACTCGCGGCCGGTGTCGGAGTGCCCGCGGCCCTCGCCCACTCGCCCGGCGCCTCCCGCCAGTGGGTCTCCGACGAGCTGACCCAGGCGGCCCGCACCGTCGCCGAACACACCCGCGCGGAGGCCGCCTTCCGGCTGGGCGGGCTCTGGCGGCGCACCGCCGCCGCCGTCTGGGGCGCGGTCGTGCTGCTGCTGGCCGGCCAGGCCGTCACCGCGGTGCTCGGCGCGGGCTGGACGACCGGGCGCACCGCCGGGCTGGCCGCCGCGCTGGTCTGCGCCACCGCGCTGACCGCCGCCGCGCTGCTGCACCGGGCGCGCGGCGGGGTGCTGGCGCCGGTGACCGGCGAGGACGGGCGGCTGTCCACCTCGCGCACGGTCGCCGCCGTCTGGGTGCTGCTGGCCTCGTACTCCGTGCTGGTCGTCGCCGTCGGACTGGCCCTCGCGCCCGGCGCGGACGCGCCCGCCCGGCTGCTCGCCGGCCTGGATCTGGGGCGCGGCGCCGGACTGCTGGCCGTCCTCGCCCTGTGCTGCGCGGTCGCCGTCACCGTGCACCGGGCCGTCGCGCTGCGGGTGCGGGCGCAGCGCCTGCAGAAGGTGCGCGCCGACCGGCCGCGCGCCGCCGATCTGCTCACCGACGACGGCGGGCGCGGCTCCTTCACGGACGTGCAGTACGTGGCGGTGTGCTCGGTGGCGGCGGTCCTCGCGGCGGTACGGCTGGCCCGCCGGCCCGGCGAACTGCCGGATCTGCCCTGGGGGCTGGCGCTGCTGGTGGCGATCTCGGCGCTGACGTACCTGGCCGGGAAGTACTCCGAGGGCGGCCGGCCCGTCATCCTGTCCGTCGTCCGCTCCCGCGAGGTGGGCGACCTGGACTCGCCGATCCGCACCGGCGACGACATCGAGATCCGCGGCTCGGGCCTCGTGCCGCCCGGCGCGGAGGCGCCGGACCGGCTGGCCCGGACGACGGTGCGCATCGGCGCCGTCCACGTCCACGTCCCCCTGGTCCCGGTGGCCGGGGGCTTCGCCAACCCGGCCGACACCGTGCTGACCGTCCCGGTGCCGGTGGACGTCGAGCCCGGCCGGGTGGAGGTGCAGGTGATCACCGCGGCGGGCGTGGAGACCAACCGCTACTCCATCGACGTCCTGGACTGACGGACCTCCGGAAAGCCGCGCCCGTACGCGAGCGGCGCCGCATGGCGCTGTCCCGCCTCCACCGCCCCGAGCGGGTGGATGATCCGGACGTGGCGGCCGTCGTGGACGTGCGGACGGCCCTGGCGGGGCTGTCCTTCGGCAAGCGCGCCTGCGTGGTGCTCCGCTACGCCCTGGACCTCTCCGAGAAGGAGACCGCGCTCGCCCTCGGCGTGTCGGTGGGTACCGTCAAGAGCCAGACGTCCAAGGGCATGGCGGAGCTGCGCCGGCTGCTGGGCACCCGGGCCGCCGGCGAACTGGTGGGAAGAGAGCACTGAATCGATGGACCCCCTGCACGAGCTGCTGCGGGAAGAGGCCGGCTCCTACCGGCCGGACCGGGCGCGCATGTACGCACGGGTGAGCCGGGCCGTCTCCGCCGGGCCGGGAGGCGGCTCGGGCCGGTGCCGCCTCCGGGCGCGGTGCGTGCCGTGGCCCCGCGTCGCCCTCGTGGCCGTGGCCTCGACCGCGGCACTCCTCGCCGGCGCCCACGCCCTCACCTCCCCGGTGCGCGAGGACGGCCCGGCGCGGGAGGTGGCCACCGGCCCGCTCCCGGCGGCGCCCGGCCCGGACTCCGCACGGTCCTCCCCCGCCGGCCGGGCCCCTGACGCACCGAGCAGCGGGCCGCTGCGCTCCGAGGGCGCCGTCGACCCCCACAGCGACGCCTACTGGGCGCAGAGCAACGTCACACTCACCACCTGCGAGCCCCTCACCTCTCTCGTGCTGGAGGTGCGGATTGCCCGGACCGGCGGCGTACGGCACACCGGGAGCTGGCGGACCCTGCCCGAGGACGACTTCACCGTCACCGCGCGCGAGAGCGGCGGCGCGCTGGTCTACCGCTGGACGCTGAAGGAGGGCCGGACCGTCCCCGCCGGACGGCACGTCTTCGCGGCCCAGTACGACCACGCGGCCGGTGCGCGGGAGACGGCGGGCGACGGCTACACCGCGACCGCCTCGGCGGCGGACGGCGAGCACACCGTCCGGGGCTCCTTCACCGACCCGCCCGGCTGACGGCCGTCCGGCGGCCGGGCGCACACCGCACCGCCGCCCGCGATCCCCACCGGCTCCTTCACCGGCCCCTCCTCCGGCCTACCGGGGCCGTCCCCCTCCTCCGCCACCCCGTCCGGCAGGTGCTGCACGATCACGGCCTCGCCCACCCCGACGCGGACGGTCAGCCGCAGCGTGCCTCCCGGACCGCCGTCCTCGGCCGGGGGCAGTGTGCGCCGCTCGGCGATCCCGATGCCGCCTCCCTGCGCGGTCCCCCAGCCGCCGTCCCCGGGCGGTCCGGCGAGCCGGTAGCCGCCGACGCCCACGTCGACGGTCAGCTTCACCTCGACGTCGTGGGGGACGGTGATCCGCGCCTCGCCCGCGCCCAGGTCGAGCACCGTGCTCAGCGTCCGGCCCTCGCCCGGACTCGCTCCCGAGAGGTCGAGCAGGGCCGAGCCGGTGCCCAGTTCGTACCGCTCCTGGACCGCCGCCGCGCTCGCCGGGCTCCACGCCCGGTCCGCCCAGTCGGTGGTGATGTCCCTCGGCAGCAGCATCGAACCCGCCAGCAGCAGACCGGTGCACATGATCGCGAAGAACGTCCCCCCGCCGATCCGCCCGTAGAAGACGCTGACCAGCGCGCCCAGGACGAAGACGCCCAGCGCCGAGCCGAGGCCGACGGAGAGCGCGACGCCCAGCGGCTGCGTGTGCCAGACGGCGGCGGCGCCGATCACCGCCGCGGTCAGGGCCAGCAGGAGGAGCGGGCCGCCGATGGGCCGGCGCCGGCGCGGCGCGCCGGGCCGACCGGTGCCGCACTTGTGCCCGCCCGGCGCCTCCTCCCCGTGCGGGGACGCTCCCGCGTACGGGGGCGCGCTCGCGTACGGGGACGCTCCCGCGTACGGGCCGACGGACGGCTCGTCCTCCGGCCCCCACAGGTACCCGGTGTCCGCCGGAGTCTGCGGCGGCCCGTCCTTCGTGAGCGGCTCGCGCCACCACGACGGCCCGGCAGGCGCGGGCGGGGCCTGGGCCTCGGGGGGCGCGTCGGCGACGGCGTGCGCCGTCATCGGGTCCGCCGGGCTCCCCTGCTCCTCCGCGGCCGCGGTGCGGCGCCGGTGCCGGGACCAGTAGGCCGCCCCGGCGACGGCCCCGGCCAGCAGTACGGAGAACGTCTGCGTACCGCCGTCGCCGCTGCCCAGCGAGTTCAGCAGCAGTCCGCTGCCGACGAGCGCGCACAGCACCGCGCCCAGTGTGGTGCCCTCCACCCGGCCCGTCAGCAGCCGCCGCCCCTCGTTCTCGTCCTCGCCCTCCAGCGGGACGAGCAGCCAGGCGAAGCCGTAGAAGAGCAGGCCGAGACCGCCGACGACCGACAGCACGGCCAGCGTCACACGGAAGATCACCGGATCGAGGTCGTAGTGGCGGCCCAGACCGCCGCACACCCCGGCGACGACCTTGTGCCGGCGGCTGCGGGTGAGCCGCGCCCCGGCGTCCGGGGCCTGAGGGGTTTCCGGGGCTTCCGGCGCGTCCGGCCGGGGCTCGCCGGAGGGCGGCTGGGCGTCTGTCATGGGGACCATGGTGGCGTGCCGCCCGCCCCCGGACATCAGGGGGCGTCCCGGAGGCGACCCTGAGTTCTCCGGGCCGGATCAGGGACCGACCCTGATGCCCCGCGCCACCCGTCCGTGTGACGATCGTGCCGTGACCACCACCGCCCCGCCGCCCGCCGCCGAGTCCCCACCCCTGCGCAGGCTCTACCGCAGCTCCGAGGGGCGGCTGCTCGGCGGTGTCGCACGCGGGCTGGCCGGGCATCTGGGCGTGCCGGTCTCCTGGGTGCGGATCGTCTTCCTCGTGCTGTTCATGACCAACGGGCTGGGCGCCCTGCTGTACGCCGCCTTCTGGTTCTTCGTGCCGCTGGGCGCGGGCGGCGTCGGGGGCGCGCCGAGGAAGGCGGACGGACCGCGGCAGGTCCGCAGGCCCGACAAGGGCCAGCTCCTGGCGGTCCTGGTGCTGGTCGTGGCGCTGGCCTCGCTGGGTTCCAACCTCCAGTTCGGCGAGGCGAACGCCTATGTCTGGCCGCTGCTGCTGGCCGGGGTCGGCGTGGCCGTCGTCTGGCGGCAGGCGGACAACTCCCGGCGGGCCCACTGGGCGGAGGTCAGCCGCCGCAGGCGGCTGCTGCCCATCGCCCGCAGCGCGGCGGGCGCCCTCCTGGTCGGTGTGGGCATCACCGGTTTCGCCGTCACCCGGGGCCTGGGCCCGCACCTGGGCACGGTGCTCCAGGCGTCGCTGGCGCTGCTGGTCGGCACGGCGCTGCTGGCCGGACCGTATCTGGTCCGCCTCACCCAGGACCTGTCCGAGGAGCGGCTGATGCGCATCCGGGCGCAGGAGCGGGCCGAGGTCGCCGCCCACGTCCACGACTCCGTCCTGCACACCCTCACCCTGATCCAGCGCAACGCGGACAACCCCCGCGAGGTGGCCCGTCTCGCCCGCGCCCAGGAGCGCGAGCTGCGAGCCTGGCTCTACAGGCCGAGCGGCACGGGCAGGGACGAGGAGGAGGGGCCGGACACCCTGGCCGACGCGGTGCGGGCGGCCGCGGCCGGGGTGGAGGACCACCACGGGGTGCCGGTGGAGGTGGTCTGCGTCGGCGACTGCCCGCTGGACGAGAGGCTGAACGCGCAGCTCCAGGCCGCCAGGGAGGCGATGGTCAACGCCGCCAAGTACGGTGGCGAGGGCGGCCCGGTGCAGGTCTTCGCCGAGGTCGAGGGGCGTACGGTCTTCGTCTCCGTGCGCGACCACGGCCCCGGCTTCGACCTGGAGTCGGTGCCGCAGGACCGGATGGGCGTACGGGAGTCGATCATCGGCCGGATGCGGCGCAACGGCGGTACGGCGGTGCTGCGTTCCGCCCCCGAGGGCGGCACGGTGGTGGAGCTGGAGATGGAGAGGGCGGACACATGAGGACGGAAGCATGAACGAGGAGCAGCGCCGGGAGCGGCCGCAGGAGCAGCACCGGGCCCGGGTGGTCCTGGTGGACGACCACCGAATGTTCCGCACGGGCGTCCAGGCGGAGATCGGGAACACCGCCGAGACCGGGGTCGAGGTCGTCGGCGAGGCCGCCGACGTGGACCAGGCGGTCACCGTCATCACCGCGACCCGCCCCGACGTCGTCCTGCTCGACGTCCATCTGCCCGGCGGCGGCGGCGTGGAGGTGCTGCGCCGCAGCGCCACGCTGATGGCCGACCCCGAACGCCCGGTGCGCTTCCTGGCCCTGTCGGTCTCGGACGCGGCCGAGGACGTCATCGGCGTCATCCGCGGCGGCGCCCGCGGCTACGTCACCAAGACGATCACCGGCGCGGACCTGGTCCGGGCCGTCTTCCGGGTCGCCGAGGGCGACGCGGTGTTCTCCCCGCGCCTGGCGGGCTTCGTCCTGGACGCCTTCGCCTCCACCGACGCCCCGCCGGTGGACGAGGACCTGGACCGCCTCACCCAGCGCGAGCGCGAGGTGCTGCGCCTGATCGCGCGCGGCTACGCCTACAAGGAGATCGCCAAGCAGCTGTTCATCTCGGTCAAGACCGTCGAGAGCCACGTCTCGGCGGTGCTGCGCAAGCTCCAGCTCTCCAACCGCCACGAGCTCACCCGCTGGGCCACCGCCCGCCGCCTGGTGTGAGGGACCCTCCCGTTTACACGATTGACCGGCATGGGCATGCGATAAAATCGCATCATGCCTGAGAAGAAGCCCAAGAAGCCGATCTCCGTCACTCTCGACTCGGACGTCCTCGAAGGGCTTCAACACCTCATCCACCAGGGCGAGGCCTCCTCCATCTCCTCCGTGGTCAACGAAACCCTGCGCCACCGGCTGGAGCGCCGGCGGCAGGCGGAACGCGCTCGCGCCTACATCGAGGAGAATTTCCTCGGCGGACAGGAGTTCACCGAGGAGGAGCTCGTCGAGGCCCGCGGCATGCTGGCGGCCAGCAAGGCCAGGACGGCCGCCCGGCGCGGCTCCGGAGCGTCCGCGGCGTGAACGAGGGCATCGTCTTCGACCACCATGCGCTGCTCGCCGCCGGAGGCGGCAACCGCCGGCTTTCGGGGTTCATCGTGGCAGCGCACGAGGACCCGCTCTACAGCGTCAGCGTGCCCGCGCTCTGTCTGGCGGAGGCCACACGGCAGCGCCCGGGGATCTCCGCACACTTCGCGCAGCTTCCCGCGGTGGAGGTCGCGAGTGTCGACAGACTCTCCGCCGATGTGATGGGCCGTATCGCCGCAACGCTCTTTCCCGAGCAGGGATGGCCCGTGCTCCACGCGGTCGCCACCGGCATCACCACCGGCTGGGAGATCGCGACCACGGAGCCGGAGGAGTACAAGGGGTTCGGCGTTCCACTCCTTGCCGTACCCCGCTGACGCCCCGGCGGAAGTGCGCCGGGGCGCGTCCCGCCGTCAATCACTCCGCGTCCGCCCCAGACCGATCTCGGCCCAGACCGTCTTGCCGACCGTACGCGGGGTGACGCCCCAGCGTGCGGCGAGGGCGTCCACGATCAGCAGGCCCCGGCCGAACTGCTCGTCGCCGGCCGGGCTCCTGGGCTCGGGGCACTGCTCCCCGCGTGCGTCGCTGACCTCGATGCGCACCACCGACGCCGTCAGCATCAAGTGGACCCGGAACAGCCGTCCCAGCACGCGGCCGTGCAGCAGTGCGTTGCCGGCCAGTTCGCTGACGATCAGCGATGCGTCCCCGGCCGCGCCGGGGTGCCCCCACTCACCCACCAGCCGTGCGGTCCGGCGCCGGGCCAGGCTCACGCTGCTGGGGAACGGGGTGTAGTCGAGCTTGTCCTCCTTGAGGACAGCCGCCGAGGAGGGGTGGAACACGGCCATGGTGATCACGCCTTCGTGAGGGAGAACGCCGCCTCGAACGGCGGGGGTCAGATCCGGAGAGTGACCGGCTACACACTGAAGGTACCGCTCAATTACTAGGCGCATCAAGTTAGATCTGCAGAAATATTTCTCGTGATTGACTTCGGCTTGCAGGCGCCTCGGTTGTGCGTGCGCTCAACCGCCCTGTAGGAAGGCAGACATGACGGACAGACGTGCAAACCGTGGGGCTACCGTCTCCACGGTGCTGGGCCGGAGGCTCGGTGGTGAGCTGCTGCGCATGCGCGAGACATGCGGACTCCGGCAGCCACACGCGGCGGAGGCTCTCACCAGCTCGGTGGCGAAGGTCGCCAAGATGGAGCGCGGTTTGGTGCCGATACGGGACCCCGACGTCCGTGCGCTGTGCCATCTCTACCGCGTGGACGATGAAGCCGTCGTCGACCGGCTCCTCAAGCTGGCCAAGGCCGACCGGGACCGCCGCAAGGCGAAGGGCTGGTGGGACCAGTACCCACAGCTTGAAGCCATGGCCGAGTACTTCGCGCTGGAGGAGATGGCCGACCAGGTACGCGCCTGGGAGCTGTCCTTCGTACCGGGCCTGTTGCAGACGCCGGACTACGCCCGCGCTCTGGCTGTCGGCAACCACGACTGGGCCGACATCGAAGAGGTCGAACCCTTCGTGGAAGCCCGCATGAAGCGACAGGACCGACTCACGGGGAAGCGTCCCCTACAGCTCTGGGCGATCATGCATGAGGCCGTCCTGCACCAACTGGTGGGCGGTCGCAGCGTCATGCGTGCCCAGCTCGGCCGTCTGATGGAGATGGCGGAGCTCCCTCATGTCCGCGTCCAGGTGTTGCCCTATCGAGTGGGCGCCCACCCTGGTATGACCAGCGCCTTCACCGTACTGTCCTTCTCGGAGGCCGGAGCGCTGGACGTAGTGCGCACCGATACGCTCGCCGTCAAGCTGTGGTTGGAGAGTGAAGCGGATGCCCGGCATCACAGCTCCGTCTTCGACCGCATTGCCCGGTTGAGCCTGGCGCAACGCGACTCCAGCAAGCTGATCGACAGCGTCCGTAAGGAGATGTAGCGGTGTCCGAGTTCGTGTTCCGCAAGTCCAGTCACAGCGGTGGCCAGCCGGATTCGCAGTGCGTCGAGGTGGCCGACAACGTCGCCACCACCGTGGCCGTACGCGACTCCAAGGAGCCCGCAGGCCCCTGCATACGCCTGTCCCCCACCGCCTGGGCCGCGTTCCTCTCCACGCTGCGCGGCGGGGAGGAACGGGCCGCGTAACCCCGTCGCCCCCTTGCGCAGGGCGGTGCGACAACACCGGCGGCGCGAGGTGAGCGCACGGACGGCGGCGCGGGCGGACGACACCGCACCGGACGGTCCTCCTGCTCCCCGAAACCGCCGCCGGAAGGGCTGAGCGTGTACGCCGCGCGGACCCCGCCCCACCCCCCAGAGGTGGGGCGGGGTCCGCACCGGTCAGGAACGCTTCGGCTCGTAGTGCAGCGCGGTGATCCCGCAGTCGAACGGCCGGACGGCGACGAGGCCGAGCCGGTGGTGGGAGCCGGTGTCGGGGAAGACGGGCATCCCGGCGCCGAGCGCGGTCGGGTTGACGAACAGGTGGAGTTCGTCGAGCAGACCCCGGGCGATCAGGTCCCGCACGAGGGTGCCGCCCCCGTAGGTGATGATGTCCCCGCCCGGCCGCGCCTTCAGCCGCTCGATCGTCTCGGTGAGATCGCCGCCGGCGACCTCGACGTTCTCCCAGGGCGACTCGGCCAGGGAGTCGGAGATCACGGTCTTGGGCGTGCCGTTCATCCAGGCGATGGACTCCTCGGTCTCGCCCTCGGGACCGGCCGCCCATGTGGGGATGAATCCCTCGGCGAGGCGGCGGCCCAGCACGATGTGGTCGACCGACTTGGTGAGCGCGTCGATGTGGGCGCCGATGTCGTCGGTCCAGGGGAACGTCATCCAGTCCATCTCGCCGTTCGGCCCGGCCATGTAGCCGTCGACGCTGACCTGGACCTGGAGCTTGAACCTGCGCATGACTGCTTCCCTTCGGATCCACTCGGATTGATTCCGTGTCAGGGAAGAGGTTAGAGGCCGCCACTGACAACGCCTCCGAAAACGGCTCACGGACAGGCCGCGGGACTACACGCGGCCGATCGCGCCGAGGCCGATGTCGATGCGGAACGGCTCGGAGAGCGTCAGCCGCCCCTCGTGGACGCCGGTGAGGGCGTACGCCCCCGCCCCCGGGTCGAGCCGGTGGACGTGGACCACCGGACGGCGGCCCGTACCCTCCTCCACCAGCCAGAAGTGCGGGATGCCCGCCCGCGCGTAGAGCTGGGGTTTGCGTTCGCGGTCGCGGATCGCCGAGTCGGGGGCGACGGTCTCGACGGCCAGCACGACGTCCCGGGCGTCGTAGCGGTTGGCCTCCAGCCCCTGCACGGCCTCGGCGCGGATCACGCACACGTCCGGCTCGGGCGCCTGCCCGGGACCGAGTGCCACCACCATCTCCCGTCGCACCCGCAGATGCGCCGGACAGGTGCGGCGCAGGCCTTCCAGCAGCAGGGAGTTGGTCAGCGAGTGGTACGGGCTCTGCCGGGCGGGGAAGACCAGGGCGCCGTCGACGAGCTGGGTGTGGGACGGGAGGTCGGTCAGGCGGAAGAGGTCGTCGACGGTGAAGCCCCGGTGCGGGGGGCGCAGCCACTCGGGGAACGGCTCGTCGTCGACTCCGTTTGCGGTCGCCACATCGTCCATGCCGCCATGGTGATCACGCCTCCGGTACGACTTGCCGCAAACCCCGTCCCGCCGCTCGAAGGGGTGAGTAGTAGCACCGGAATTGACGGGCCCGCGTACTAGCGTCGGGGCTGAAGGCGACCACATGGGAACAGGGGGCGACGTGGAGGGTCCGGAGAACACGGAGCGCGTACGGCAGGCGGCCGGGGAACGGGCCGCAGGGGCGGTCCGGGCGGGGGACGAGGCGGCGTTCGCCGAACTCGCCGAGTCCTGCCGCCACGAGTTGCGGGTGCACTGCTACCGGATGCTCGGCTCCTTCACCGACGCCGAGGACATGGTCCAGGAGACGCTGCTGCGTGCCTGGCGCCATCGGGAGACCTTCCGGGGCCGGGCCCCGTTCCGCGCCTGGCTCTACCGGATCGCCACCAACGCCTGCCTCGACGCCCTGGACGGACCGGCCCGCAGGCGGGAGATCACGGCGGCGGTGGACAGCGCGGGAGGGTCCGCTCGTTCCGCGACGGCGGAGGTCACCTGGCTGCAGCCGTACCCGGACCGGCTGCTGGACCTCGCCGGGCCGGCCGGCGGCGATCCGGAGGCGGCGGCGATCGCCCGGGAGACGGTCGAACTGGCCTTCCTCGCCGCGATCCAGCACCTCCCGCCCCGGCAGCGGGCGGTACTGATCCTGCGGGACGTGGCCGGCTGGTCCGCGCCGGAGACCGGCGAGGTCCTGGAGATGAGCACCGCCTCGGTCAAGAGCGCCCTCCAGCGCGCCCGCGCCACCTTGCGGGAGAAGCTGCCCGAGCGGCGTACGCAGTGGCGGGCCGCCATGGCTCCCGGTGAGTCCGAACGTGCCCTGCTCCGGCGATACGTCACCGCGTCCCGCCGGGGCGACATGCGGGAACTGGCCGCGCTGCTGCGCGAGGACGCCCGCCAGACCATGCCGCCCGCCCACCTGGTGTTCGACGGACGCGCCGCGATCCTCGACATGTGGCGGCCGGTCCTGGAGGGCGACCGGACGTGGGGCGACTGGCACTGCGTCCCGCTGGCGGTCAACCGGCAGCCCGCGGTGGCGAACTACGTACGGCGCCCCGGCGAGGACGTGTACACGGCGGTCAACATCGACGTCCTGTGCGTCGAGGACGGCCTGATCGCCGAGATCACCACCTTCGGCCCGGAGGCGCTGCCCGCCGCCGGGCTCGGCCTGACCGCCCGCCCTGCGGAGACAACTGCGTGACCCGCATCACTTTCGCGGACCGATTCCTTTCTCTCTCACCCTCCGTCATACGGGCGGCATCGCGGAGACGCGGACACCCCGTGACACAACGGTGGAAAGGAACGAGCATGACGGAGAACGCCGAGCACACGGAGAGCGCCGGCGGCGCCCCGGCCCCCCGGCCCGACAAGGAGCTCAGGGCGCTGGACCGGCTGACCGGCTCCTGGCGGGTGACCGGCGGCGCCGAGGGCGCCGTCGTCTACCGGTGGATGGAGGGCGGCTTCTTCCTCCTCCAGGAGGTCGAGCTGGAGCAGTACGGGCAGCGCGTCACCGGGCTGGAGGTGATCGGCCGGGAGAAGCCCTTCGGCGCGGAGGAGCCGGGCGAGGACATCCGCTCCCGTTTCCACGACAGCCAGGGCAACACCTTCGACTACGTCTACGAGCTCGACGGGGACACCCTGACCATCTGGGCCGGTGAGAAGGGCTCACCCGCGTACTTCCGGGGCACCTTCGACTCCTCGGGCGACACCCTGACCGGCGCCTGGGTCTACCCCGGCGGCGGTGGCTACGACTCGGTGATGACCAGGGCCGGATGACCGGCCGGTCCGCGGCCGACCGGTCTACAGCCGGTCGATCGCGGTGAGGTCGATGTCGATGTCGAAGGGGACGGTGAGCTTCAGCCGGTCGTGGTGGATGCCGGTGGGCACATAGCCGCGCGTCGCGGGCTCCAGCTCGAAGACGTAGACGACCGGGCGGCGTCCCGTCCCCTTCTCGATCCGCCAGAAGTGCGGGATACCCGCCTCCGCGTAGAGCTGCGGCTTGCGCTTGCGGTCGCGCTCCTCCGAGTCCGGCGAGACGACCTCCGCGGCGAGTACGACGTCCTCGGCCCGGAAGCCGGTCTCCTCGGTGACGCCTTCCGCCCTCAGCACCGAGAGGTCCGGTTCGACGCGGTTGCGCCTGCCCAGTACGACGGCCATCTCCCGGCACACCCGCAGCTCGCCGGGAACGGTCTCGTGGAGTCCCCTCTCCAGCAGGAACATCACCAGCGAGTGGAAGTACTTCTGCGGGCTCACGAAGACCAGGCTCCCGTCGATCAGCTCCGTGTGGGGCGGGAGGTCCGGGATGCGGTCGAGATCGTCCGCTGTCCAGCCGTCCGGCGGCGGCACGGGCCACGAAGAGGCGGGCAGCGGCTCGGCGGTCATGGTTCCTCCCATGGGCGGGATTCTCGGCCTCACCCCAGCGTATCGACCCGAAAACGCCCGCGCCGCCGCTCGAAGGGGTGAGCGGCGGCGCGGGCGTTGGCGTTCGGGGACGTTCAGGAGGGCGCGGAGGGCGTCACTCCCACTCGATGGTCCCCGGCGGCTTGCTGGTGACGTCCAGCACCACGCGGTTGACCTCGGCGACCTCGTTGGTGATGCGGGTCGAGATACGGGCCAGCGTCTCGTAGGGCAGGCGCGTCCAGTCGGCCGTCATCGCGTCCTCCGAGGAGACCGGGCGCAGCACGATCGGGTGTCCGTAGGTGCGGCCGTCGCCCTGGACGCCGACGGAGCGGATGTCGGCGAGCAGCACCACCGGGCACTGCCAGATGTCGCGGTCCAGCCCGGCCGCCGTCAGCTCCTCGCGGGCGATGGCGTCGGCCTCGCGCAGCAGGTCCAGGCGCTCCCTGGTGACCTCGCCGACGATGCGGATGCCCAGACCGGGGCCGGGGAACGGCTGGCGGTGGACGATCTCCTCGGGCAGGCCCAGTTCCTGGCCGACCATCCGGACCTCGTCCTTGAACAGCTTGCGCAGCGGCTCCACGAGCTGGAACTGGAGGTCCTCGGGCAGTCCGCCGACGTTGTGGTGGGACTTGATGTTGGCGGTGCCGGTGCCGCCGCCGGACTCCACCACGTCCGGGTAGAGGGTGCCCTGCACCAGGAACTCCACGGCCTCCTCACCGGAGCCGGCCTCGGCGACGATCTCGCTCGCGGCCTGCTCGAAGACGCGGATGAACTCCCGGCCGATGACCTTGCGCTTCTCCTCCGGGTCGGAGACGCCGGCCAGTGCGTCCAGGAAGCGCTTCTCGGCGTCCACCACCTTGAGCTGGACACCGGTGGCGGCCACGAAGTCCTTCTCGACCTGCTCGGACTCGCCCTTGCGCATCAGCCCGTGGTCCACGTACACGCAGGTCAGACGCTCGCCGATGGCCTTGTTGACCAGGGCGGCGGCCACCGCGGAGTCCACGCCGCCGGACAGGCCGCAGATGGCGCGCTTGGTGCCGACCTGGGCGCGGATGGCCGCGACCTGCTCCTCGACGACGTTCGCGGCCGTCCAGGTCGGCTTCAGGCCCGCGCCCCGGTAGAGGAAGTGCTCCAGCACCTGCTGGCCGTACGTGGAGTGCATCACCTCGGGGTGGTACTGCACGCCGTACAGCCTGCGCTCGTCGTCCTCGAAGGCCGCGACGGGGACGCCGCCGGTGGAGGCGGTGACGGTGAAGCCCTCGGGGGCGGCCGAGCAGGCGTCGCCGTGCGACATCCACACCGACTGCTCGGCGGGGGTGCCCTCGAAGAGGGTGGAGCCGGGCCGGGCGACGGTCAGGGCCGTGCCGCCGTACTCGCGGCGGCCGGTGTTGTCGACGGTGCCGCCCAGCGTCTGGGCCATCAGCTGGAAGCCGTAGCACATGCCGAAGACGGGCACCCCGGCCTCGAACAGCGCGCGGTCGATGCCGGGCGCGTCCTCGGCGTACACGGACGAGGGGCCGCCGGAGAGGATGATCGCCTTCGGGTTCCTGGCGAGCATCTCCGCCACCGGCATGGTGGAGGGGACGACCTCGCTGTAGACCCGGGCCTCGCGTACGCGGCGGGCGATGAGCTGGGCGTACTGCGCGCCGAAGTCGACGACGAGGACGGTGTCCGGTGCGTCGGGCGCGGTGGGCTCGGTGGGCTCTGATGCCACGGGGCTGGCTGCCTTTCGGCGTGGATCTGGGCTGGGAAAGCCCAGTCTACCGGGGGTGTGCACCCGATCGGCCGTCTCACCGTCCGGCCCTCCGCCCGTCCCGCTCCGTCTCCGGGTGCATACTGGACCGCATGTTCGCGCGGACCTTCTGGTTTACCTATGGCACCGGCCCGGCCGGCTGCCATGGGATGCCGCACGCTGCGTGAACTACTGACGAGCGACTTCCCCAGGCGCCCCGGGCCGGTCAAGGCCCGGGGCGCCTGGCGTGTCCCCGGGCACGGCCGGCACCGGGCGCGACGACCCCAGGAGGGACGTACGGCCATGGCCACCACCACCCCTGCCCCGACCGAAGCCGGTACCGCATCCGCGGCCGACGAGCGGATCGCGCAGGACCGCGAGCGGATCGACGAACTGGACCGCCGGATCATCGATCTGGTGCAAGAGCGCATGGAGGTCTCCGCCCGCATCCAGCGGGCCCGGATCGGCGCGGGCGGGCGCCGGGTGAACCTCTCGCGCGAGATGGGGATCCTCACCCGCTACCGCGAACGGCTGGGCCGGCCGGGCACCTCGCTGGCCATGACCCTGCTGGAGCTGTGCCGCGGACGCGTCTGAGCCCGCCGGACACCCCCGCACCCGCCGGGCACCTCACCCGGAAACGACCACCCGTACGGCGCATTACCACGGCGGGGCGCGGTCGTTGGACCTGACGACCCCAGAGCCGGCCGGGCGCCCGGAGGCGTGGGGGAGCGCATCGGAGCGATGAGACGCCGTCCTCCCTCGGGAGGTGAGGACGGGCGTCGTGGGACCTCGCTCCGGTGCAGTGGCCGGACGGCAGGGGACAGCGGTCCGGCCACGACCCAGCGGTCGGTCCCCGGGACGCCGGGGACCGACCGCTGCGTGGTTCCGACTCCGCCGCCCCCTCCACCTCCGCCGGCTTTACCGCGTCCACCTGCGGGAAGTGCCCGGACGAATGAGGACCCCGAAGGGTTGCGCGGCTTTCCGTCACGAATTCGCCACACGGACAACACGGCCGGCTGTGACATGCGGCACACCGAAACCTGGGTGAGAGTGGGCAACTGCCCGCTTCCGTCCCCTATGCGGCGCCGGTCCGCACGCGGCGCCGGCCACGGGCTCGAAAACGCATCCGCGCAAGCTCCCGCTCCGCCCGTACTCTGCTGCCGGTCCGACGCGCCGACTGCGCGAGGGCTCCCTTCACCTTCCCTTTCGCCTCAAAGCAGATGAGGTATCCATGAAGCTTCGCCGTGCCCTCGCGGCCGCCGCCGCCACGGCCGTCATCGCGCCCGTCGCGCTGCTCGCGGCGCCCGCCGCGTACGCCGACGACCACGAGACCACCTCCGTGGAGAACACGGAGACCCCCGCCCCGGAGAAGACTGACGGCGGGGAGGCCGACTCCCCCGCGACGGGCGACGAGGACGGGACCGGGGAAGACGGGACCGACGCCCCCGCGACGGGTGGCGACGAGACCGAGGAGAACGGGACCGAGCCCCCGGCCACGGGTGACGGCGACGGCCGGGACGAGGACTCCGACACCCCGGACGAGGGCGAGGAGACCCCCTCTCCCTCCCCCAGCCCCTCCGAGAGCGGGGGCCGGGACGAGGACGAGGCCGGCGAGGACGAGCCCTGGTCGCCCTACGAGTGCGAGAAGATCGACCTCGACGAGAACCTCAGCGCCGTCATCAACGGTCTGCCCAACAGGATCGTGGCGGGCTCCGGCTGGCACGACTTCACGTTCTCGGTGAGGAACAGCTCCGACAGGACGCTGAAGAACGTCTACGTCGACGCCTTCGCCGAATACTCGGACGAGGTCGAGGAGTCGCTGTACGTGGATCTGGCGCAGATCCAGTACAAGAACCCGCAGAACGGGAAGTGGACCGACTCCTACCAGGAGTACTACGAGGACGAGGACGGCAAGTTCGTCTTCAGCGGTTCCTTCGTGGGCATCATCGGCCAGCTCGACCCGAAGGCATCCGTCGACATGGAGCTGCGGGTCCGTATCGACGCCGCCGCGCCCGCCGGTTCCTCCTTCGCCATCAGCAACGCCGTCTACGCCGGTGAGGACCGGGGGGACTGCCGCGGCAACGGCGACTTCTACGAGTTCACCGTCCTCAAGGCCGGCAGCGACCCGGGGAAGGTCGGCGACGCCGCCCCGAACGGCAAGAAGCCGCAGGGCGGCGGGAAGCCCCTGGGCGGCGGAAAGGCCCTGAGCGGCGAGAAGGCCGGTGAGAGCCGGACCCTGCCGGTCGACGGCAAGCTCGCCGAGACCGGTTCGTCCTCCGCGCT
Organism: Streptomyces verrucosisporus; assembly: GCF_017114865.1. Lineage (GTDB taxonomy): Bacteria > Actinomycetota > Actinomycetes > Streptomycetales > Streptomycetaceae > Streptomyces > Streptomyces fenghuangensis. The sequence continues at coordinate 165,261 of NZ_JADEYH010000013.1, forward strand.
GCCGATGTTCGGTCTCGCGGGTGCCGCGGCCGTGGCGCTGGGCGCCGGTGCGATGTACGTCGTGCGCCGCCGGAGCGGCGCCGGGGCGGACACCTCCGCCGCAGCGTGACGGCGTGAACGCCGCGACGGCGTGAGCGTGCGGCCACGCCGTACGCGTATGTGGGAGGGGGGAGCGGCCGGGCCGCTCCCCCCTCCCACGCGTCCGCTCAGACCTCGGCGGCCCCGGCGGACTCCGCCGTCTCCGTCGTCTCCGCCGTCTCGGCCTCCGGCGCCGTCCGCTTCGGCGGAACGGCCGGGACCGGCAGCACCACCGGCAGCCTCAGCGCCGCGAACGCGTCCTCGGGCACCGCCGGGGCCCGGGGTGGCACCACGGGCACGCGCACGTAGTCGGCGCCCTGCTCGGGGCGGGGGTCGGCCTCGCCCTTGTTGGGCCACAGGGACATCGCT
>NZ_JADEYH010000014.1 GCF_017114865.1 Streptomyces verrucosisporus
GGCACGGGAACACACCTGTGGCCCGACCTCGTGGTGGTGGGGCTGGCCTGCCGAGTTCGCGGACGGTGGGGGATCAGTTCTGCAACCGGTGAGCCAGGAGGAGGGCGAGGGGGCCTGCGGGGAGCAGGAAGCGGCCCTCACGGGCGGCGTCGAGGGCGTCCTGCATGGGCCACCACGACAGCTTGTAGTCGGCTTCGGCGAGGGTCAGTTCCTGTGGGCCGAGGGCAAGGCCGCGGGCTTCGAACAGATGGACGCGGGCGGTGGAACCGAGTGTCATGGCGTACGCGCCGAGCGGTCTCCACTGGTCGGCGGTGACGCCGGCCTCCTCCCGTAGCTCGCGGCGTGCGCACGTCAGGGCATCCTCTCCTTCCTCGAAGCGGCCACCGGGCAGGAACAGGTACTCGCCGCCGTGGCGGGGGAAGTCGGCGCTCAGCAGGGCGACAAGGCCCTGCTCATCGCGCGCCACGACCACCGAGGCATCACGCATCGCTTCGCTCATGGCGTGTGAGCGTAACGCTCACGGGTGTATCCACGCGGCATATGGCACGGTGAAGACCGCCCGGTGTGCGATGCCGCGGCCGTGGAAGCCGTCGTCCCCGTAGGCGTCGCCGTGGTCTGCGCACAGGATGACCAGCCATCGGCCCTTCTCGGCGAGCCCGTCGAGCAGGCGCCCCAGGTGTGCGTCGGCGTAGGCGAGGGCGGCAGCCTGGGAGGCGGTGGTGTCGTCGCTGGAGCCGATGTAGTGGCCGTGGGGGACGTGCGTGGCGGAGACGTTGACGAACAGGTACAACGGCTGCCGCCCGTGGTAGAACTCGGCCAGTTCGAGGGCCTGATCGACCTGGTGGCGTGTGGAGTCCGGCTCCGGGGAGCAGAACTCGGGGCGCCAGTGGTCCTCGTCGAACAGGTCGGGCAGGACCGAGCCCAGCGGCGTCTCTGAAAGGTGCCCTCATCGCGGACGTGGTGCTGCTCGACTGCACCGTCAACGGGGATGTCGCCGATCCGGCCACCCCGCTATCCCACGCGGCGCTCCTACATTCGTACGTCGAGGGCCGCCGGCCGAGCGAGGAGGAGCCACCGGGCGAGGCGCCGGGTCCGGCTCCCGAACCGGACCCGGGCGCACGGGCGCGGTGAGCGGCGGCGGACCGCCGGCCAGGCGGGCGGCCGGCGGAGGCGGATGGGAATCGAACCCATTTCGATACAGCCCTGTGACCTGCGGTTTCGTCGCAAAGCAGGACCAATCGCGTACCAGCTGATACCAACGCATGCCAGTCGATGCCAGCTGATGCCCTCTGGGGCCCCCTGCGGGGGCCCCGGCTCAGGGCGGGGGGGAACAGACCTGTGGCCCGGCCCCGTGACGGGGGGCCGGGCCACAACGGCTATCTGCTTACGCGGTCAGGACAGGCCGCCAACCGACGGCAGATCCCAGCTCGGGCCCTGCGGGTCGCCCAGCCATACCCACTGGCGGTGAGGGGTGGCGGTGATGCCGAAGGCGTCGCGGGCGGGGGCCGTGTCCGGGAACTGCCGGTGCAGTTCTTCCACGGTCTCCCACAGGCGGCGGGGCCCGGCCTGGCGGACCGTGCCGTCAGCGTGGACGCGGGCGATCGACCCATCAGGGGTCCACAGACCCAGGCTCTCACCCGTGCCGTCGTCTCCGCTGTTCCAGACGCACCACTGGTAGCCGGGCATGGTCACCGACACCAGGAACTCCAGACGGTGGAATGCCTCAATCGGCGTACCGGTGCCGGAAGAGCGGTGCCCGGCGCGCTCCAGACTCGCGAAGTCCGGAACGGGTACGCCCACACGGCGTGCCATGAAGTACGCCCCGCCGGGGAGGAAACCGCCCTCAGCGACGTCACCGTGAACGGCCAGGCGGGCGACGCCCCAGCCGATGGGGACCACGATCACCGCGCCGTCCGCCGCCTGCTCGACCCACGGCCACGGCACGGACGGCAGGCCGCAGGTGGCGATGATCTGGTCGTACGGGGCTCGGTCGGGGACACCGTGCGCGCCGTCGCCGGTGCGGACGGCCGGATGGTGTCCAGCCTCGCCGAGGCGCTGGGCGGCGGCCCCGGTCAGGCCGGGGTCCACGTCCATGGTGGTCACCCGGCTACCGCCGAGCCGGTGGGAGAGGAGGGCGGCGTTGTAACCGGTGCCGGTGCCGACTTCCAGCACCCTGTGCCCGTCGGCCACGTCCAGGGCGTGCAGCATCTCCAGCATCAGGCTCGGCTGGCTGGACGACGATGTAGGGGTGCCGTCGGTGAGCTGGGTGGTCAGTGCCCGGTCGGAGTAGACGGCCTCCCAATAGCGCGGCTGGTCGGGGGTGACGGTCGTCCATCGGCCGTCTTCTGCCTGTTCGTGGAAGGAGGGCACGAACACGTGCCGGGGCACCGTCTCGAACGCGGCCCGCCACGGGTCATCGGGGGCGGCGACCTGGTGCGCGAGGGCAGTGCGGAGATCCCGCGCGGGGTCGGTGGTGGTGGGGGTGGTCATGCGGCGGCTCCTTGCAGGAGGTCGGCGTGGGCCTCGGCGATCGGTAACTCGGTGGCGGCGGCGATGAACTGCCACTGCCCGGCGGGGTTGCACTCGAAGAACACCCATCGGCCGGCCGGGGTGACGGCGAAGTCGAGTGCCCCGTAGTTCAGGTGGTAGTGGTCCATGAACCGGCGTACGGACTCGGCCACCTGCTCGGGGACGGATACGGGTTCGTAGCTCAGCGCCTCGTAGTCGGCACGCCAGTCCACGCGGGCGGCCTCACTGCCGGCATGGATCGCGGCGGGGAACATCCGGTCGCCGACGACGGTCAGCCGCACCTCGTACTGCTTGGGCACCCACTCCTGGAGCAGGTGCGCGGTCGTCTCCAGCGACTCGTCCAGCTCGTTCCGTTCCACGCGGCGGGTGGGCAGCGTCAGCGGCTTCTCACCGGGCCGGTGCAGTGGGGCGGCGGCGATGGGCTTGCACACCAGCGGACCGTCGATCCGGGCGGCCCAACGGCGGGCCTGGCCAAGGCTGTTGGTGATCAGGGTGCGGGGCACTGTGAGCCCGGCGTCGGTGGCGGCGACGAGCTGGGTGGGCTTGTGGGCCGCGGCCCGGTAGGTGTCCGGGTGGTGCATCCACACCACCGGCAGTGAGGACAGGACCTCCACCATGCCCACCAGGGCCTGCGCGCGCGCCCACTCCCGGTATTCCTCGGCCACCTGTGGCGAGATGCGGGGGAGGCCGGGCCGCCGGTAGTAGACGGCCCGGACCTCCTCCAGCCGCGCCGCGCGGGCACCGGTGCTCAACTCCCCGAGCCAGCCGGGCGCATGGCCGTCGTGCCCGGCTGTGAGCGTGACGCACTGGGGGAAGTCGGCAATGTCGAATCTGGTCACCGGCACCTTCCGGTCGTTGAGGGCCTGGACGACGAGATCGGCGCTCGCGTCCAGGTTCTCGGCGACGACCAGGACGTGCCCGCGCGGCGCGGCCATCAGGCGGCTTCGACGTAGTCGGCGGGGAAGGCGTACGGGTCGGACGTCTCGTCCGCCGGTCCGTTGGAGTCGTTGTTGGTCGCGGTGCTGGACGCGGCCACCGGGGTGTCGGCCCACAGGCGGCCGTCACCCATCACGTTGACCTGCCGGTCGGGGTCGTAGGTGAACTCCCTCGGGTCGATGGTGACGGTGTACGGGGGCTGGGGGTTGCGGGCGCCGAACGGCACCATCGCTACAGCGGACATGTGTCTCTCCTTCACTGTCGGTACTTGCTCGAACCGCCCCGGGCAGAGTGTGACCCCCAAGCCCGGGGCGGTCGTCTTTGCCTGGCGCGCGGGTGCGGCCAGATACGGGCGGACGCTCTTGACGAGCATCCCCATCGCGTAGCCGACAACATCCGCGTCGGCTTCGACGAGGACGGCCAAGCACGCGCCGGAACCGGCGGCACAGACGAACAGCAGCGGCCCTATGCGCGGGCGGGGGTGGTGATGTGGTCGCGGAGGCCGCCGGCGAGCTTGGCCATCTCGAAGCCGACCTGGCCGTGGTCGGCCTCCCGGTCGGCGGTGACCAGCAGGCGGCTGCCTTCCACGCCCGCGCACACCAGCAGCGCGACGGCGCCGAGGTCGATCACGGCCACGTTCAGGGACAGCGTCTCGGCCGCGTTGGGCGCCAGGAGCCGTGTGGCGCCGTCGGCCAGCCCGGACAGGCCGGAGGCGAGGGCCGCCAGACGGTCGGCGGTGTCCTTGTCGAGACCGAACTGCGACTTCGCCAAGCCGTCGGAGGACAGCAGAACCGCGCTACGGGTGTGGGGGACGCGCTCCACGAGGTGCTGGAGGGCCCAGTCGAAGCCGTCCAGGGGAAAGGCCGCGGGGGTGGTGAGCATGCTCGGTGTTCTCCTGATGGTGGGAACGGGAGGGCTTGATGCCTGCCCCCGGCTGCGGGCCGCAGGGGATTCGAAACTTCCGCTGCCGGGGGCAGGGGTCATGCGGCGGCCGCGAGAGGGCCGGCCGGGCGGTGCGGGGCGATGACCTGCCCGTCGGGCAGCAGTACGCCGGTGTCCTCGAACAGCAGGGCGCCGTCAGACCGCAGCGACCAGCCCTGCTCGGGATGGTGGGCGGTGAGGTGGGCGGCCTCCCGGCCGGAGGAGGCGGCGGGCGGGCACGGGGGCGTGTGGCGGCACACGGGCGGTCATCCCTTTCGCGTGGGGTCGGTGAGTTCGGCGGGGTCCAGAAGCGTGCAGTCGTGCAGGGCGGCGACGGCCTGGCTCGCCAGCACCCAGCGGAGAGCGGGCAGGTCGTCGTAGCGCACGGTCTCCTCTCCGACCGGGATGAGTTCGCCCCGGGTGAGCCGGTAGACGGTGCCGTGGACGCCGACGATCTGAGGGCTGCGGGCCCGCAGCGCCACCCACGGGGTCCGGGCCAGGTGATGGCACTCCCCAACGGCCCTCGGCACGCACCGCGGGCACAGCGGGGGATGCACCGTCGCAAGGCCCTCGGGCCAGTCCTCCCAGTCGCCGCGGCGGTCCTCGACCACCCACAGCACGCCCCGCCCGTCGCGGTCGGCCGACCCGTTGCAGACGTGGCACCGCAGGCGGCGCATCACGGACCGCTGCCGCTGTGGGTGCGCGGTGCCGTAGACCGGCTTGCCCTGGCCGCGCTTGAGCGCGCGGCCGGCCCACAGCACACCCCACCTGTCGCGGTCCAGGGGGACCTCGTCGGGGAAGGCGATACCGCGCGGGGTCGCGATGACCTCGGGGGTGAGAAGCGCCTCCTGCGACCAGCGGTCGGTGTACGGGGGAGCGCCCGGCTTCGGCAGAGGGCGGGGCGCGGTCTGGTATCCGGCGCTCACCGGGCGGCCTCCGCCACGACGCGGGCCAGAGCGTAGGCGTCCCGCAGAGCGGGCCCATCGGTCAGTGCCCCGGTGGTGGGGCGCACGATCCAGGACCGGCCGCCCAGGTGGCGGGGCTCGGCGTAGTCCGGGTGCGGCAGCGGCACCAGGGTGCGGTCGGGCAGGCGGAAGCTCTCGGGAGCGTCCCAGCCGTCCGCCGAACCGGGCGCGAGGAGGAAGTCCACCCCCAGCGGGGTGGCCAGGACCGGCCCCAGCGGTACGCGGGCCGCGCGCAGCCGCCGCACCGTCGCATGCGCGGTGCCGGTGGGGACGCGCACCACGTCCCAGGCGAGCCCGGCCGGTACCTCGCCCAGCGCCCCCCGCTCCCAGGCGCGCAGCACGTCCGGGACGCGGCCGGTTGGCTCCAGCCACCCCAGTTCCAGGGGGCCGACGATGATGGCTGACAGGTTCACGGCGGGACGCGCCAGAGTCGTGGGCGGGGGCGGGTTCACGGGCGTTGTGCCTTTCGATTCCGGTGGTACAGGGGAGGGCCCCGCGGCGGCGGGCACAGGGTCGGCCCGCCGGCCGCGGGGCGGTTCAAGGAGGGCTGCTACCAGCCGAGGAAGAAAACGACGAGCGGCCACAGCCACCAGACGGCAAGGCCGAGGACCACCAGCACGACGAGGAGGGCGCCGGGGTTGGCCTTCACCGTCAGGTACGCGCGGCCCAGCCGGCCGGGCTGCTTGCTCGTCGTGCTGCCGGGCGCGTCAGCGGGCATGGTCGGCCCTCCCGGTCAGCAGCAGACGCGGCCGGTAACGGCGGCCGCACGGAGGGCGGCCGTTGACCTCCGCCAGGTGCAGGAACCGCACCGGGCGGGCCCGCCAGGTGAGTTCCTGGATACCGGGGTAGAGAGTCAGCGCACAGTCCCCGGTCTCACGCAGCCGGGCACACGCCCGCTCCGAGCCGGGCCCGTCCACCCACCAGTCCAGCACGAACTCGGCCTGCCGCGGGCCGAGCACCGAGGCCACCGTGCGCACCCCGGCCCGTATCCACCGGACCGCCGCCCCGGGCCCCGGGGCGGCGTACCCGTCCCGGCGCACAGCCGTCCCCGGCGCGCCCGAGTAGGCGCTGATCACCTCGCACCACACCCCCGGCCGGACCAGCGGGACGGGGCAGAGGGAGGGGGAGGCGGTCAACGGGCCGGCCTCCCCTCGTGGCCGAGGTGCCGCAGCAGCCACCGGCAGTCCAGCGCGAGGAGCCGGGCCCGGTCGGTGGCGGACTGCAAGCCCGGTCCGGGCCCGGCCGCGGCCTGGCCGGCGGCGGTGGCGGCCCGTGCCTGGCCGGCGTGCGGCACAGCGGCCAGTAACCGCCGCAGGTGCCCGCTCAGTTCGGTCACCAGGTCCTCGGCGGCCTCGTGCCGGGGCAGGACCGTGCCGATGGACAAGGCCCGGTCGATCGTCGCCGTGATGGCGATGACGTCGACCGGGGTGTCTGCTGCGGCTGGCGCGGCAACAGGTGGTGCAGTGGGCATGCTCTGCACAGGGAGCCCCCGAACGGTTCCGGTGATCAGTTCGTCACCGAACGTAGGACCCCTGTGGTGGGGGAAGGGGCAGGATTCCTGCCCTGCGTACACCCGTTCAGAAAGCGATCACTCAAGCGGCGAGTACGCCCACCTTCACCGCCAACTCCGAAGCGCGGCGTCGTCGCTCAAGGGACTTCGCTTCGGTCTCCTCCAGAATGATCCGCCGGGCATAGCCGTTGTACCGAACCGTCTCCGGCGCGTTCTCGTGGGCTTTCTCCAACGTGATCAGGGCGGTGTCGAGTTGCCCGTCGAGCTGGTAGCCGCGGGCCTCCTCAATGCGGTGCCGGGCCCTGCGCGGGCGAGATGGGATGCAGCGGACATCAGCTCGGGCGGCCTGCCTCACGCTCTCACCGCCGGAGTGAAGTTCGACGGCGAGAGTGACCGCGTGCGCGCCCATGATGGCGCGGGAGAAAGACGTCACGGGGTGGTAGTAGTCGGCAGGCAGGCGCTGGGTGATGCGCTCGGCCTTGTCCCACCAGCCCCACGCGGCGCCGGTGTCGCCACGACAGGCGGCGGTGTATCCGGCGGCGACCTGCAAGGCGCCAGCGATCGCGCGAACATCATCGTCTGCGTCAGGCAACTGCGGTTCGAGGTAGCGCAGGCACTCCATCGTTACAGCGTCGGCTCCGTCGTAGTGGCCGGCGTCGCGGTGGGCTTCTGCGGTGAGCCAGGTCGCCATGCCCAACGCGTGCGGGTCCTCCGACTCCTGAGCGGCGACCATGCCCCGCTCGGCGACGCGCCACAGCAGGGCCCCGTCAGGCTGGTAGGCCAGGAAGAACTGAGAGAGGGAGTAGACCTCGGCGAGGATGGCCTGAGCGTCACGCCGCTCGGGCCCGGTATCGGCCTGCCGTACGGCGAGCTGGGCGTCGCGGATCAGCCCGGGCAGCAGGGAGCCGATGACCTCGCGGTGGTTGGGAGCGGAGTGCCGGGCGGCCCAGGCGCGGGCAAGCCGTGCACGCAGGTGCGCGGTGTCAGGGGCCGGGCGGTCGGAGGTGACGAAGGGGAACGCGTCGACGGCGGCGCGGACCTCGGGCAGGCGAGCGTGGCCGGGGCCGACGAACAAGGCGGTAGGCATGGACTGGTCCCCAGTCAGGTCGGAAAGGTCACGAACTCGCAGCACCTCAGCGATCCGCAGGATCATCGACAGCGACGGGGTGTGGATCTCCCCGCGCTCGACCTGCTTGAGCCAGCTCGGGGAGCGGCCCAGGAGGCCAGCCAAGACGGGCCGGCTCATACCGCGGCGGGTTCGCAGAATTCGGAGACGTTCCCCGAACGCGATGGGTTCCGGGGTAGCATCAGTGATGGACATGGCTCTGCCCTCTTCTCTGTGTAGCTCGTCACTCACAGAGTATGGGGCGGAGCCGTTTTCGTGTGGGGGGTTGAGCGTGAACTGTGGCTAGTGCGCCCGGTGGGGAACGCTCCAAGTTCTCACAGGGGTGCAGCACTTGGCCCTCACCCGGAGGCGGGGCCTTGGGCGTTGCTGCGGCTCAGCCGATGACGTTTCCGGGGTCGTGGAGCCATATCTGCTGACCGTCGGGGGTGACGGTCAGCCCGAACGCCTCCAGCGGCGGGGAGTCGGCGGCGGCGTACTCCTCCCAGACCGCGCGCACACGGTCCCACAGGTCGGTGGGGCCGTACCGCCACACCTCTGCCTGCCCGCCGCGAGTGGGGGCGGCGGTGGCGGCGGAACCGTCGCGGCCGGTCAGCCACACCCGCACGCCGCTCTCCTCGGGGGCGTAGGTCATGGTGACATCCGGCAGACGCACGTACGCGTACACGCAGAAGCCCAGGCCGGTGAGGTGGATGGGGTCCAGGCCGGTGGTCGAGGACCGTCCGGTGGACGAGTCCACCGCGGCGGCCGGGATCCGGTCGGTGCGGGCCGGCATGAACAGCGCACGGCTGGCGAACCGGCCGTGCGCCGTCCGGCCGTCCTGGACGTCGAGGACGGCCAGGGCACCGGACCAGATGTCGCGGTGCAGCGGGGCCACGATGCGCCCTCCCGGCCGGGTCTGGGCCACCCAGGCGTGCGGTACCCGCGTGACGGAGTACGTGGCGATGACCCGGTCATAGAGGGCGCCGGGCGCCCACCCGGCCGCCGCGTCGGCGCACACTGCCCGGGGGGCCCGCCCGGCCCTGGCCAGCACCGAGCCTGCCCGGCCCGCGAGCTCCGCGTCGACCTCGACGGTGACGACCTGGTCGTCACCGAGCCGGTACGCCAGCAGAGCGGCGTTCCAGCCGGTGCCGGTGCCGGCCTCCAGCACCCGCTGCCCACCGGATACGTCCAGGGCGTTGAGCATGCGGGCGACCAGCGACGGCTTCGAGCTGGACGAGGTCGCGACACCGGGCCCGCCGGTGGCGCCGTCGTCGAGCTGGGTGACGACCGGCTCGTCCGCGTACGCCAGCTCCCACCACGCCGCAGGGTCCTCGGCGCGGTCGATGAGGAGGTGGCCGGACCGGGTGTGCCGCCACACCCGGTCCGGGAGGAAGAGGTGTCGTGGTACCGCCTCGAACGCGGGCCGCCACGCGGAGGTGAGGGCGCCGGATCCCTCCAGCTCATCGAGCAGCCGGGCCAGTTGCCCGGCCGTGTCTGTGGTCAGCACGTTTGAGGCTGAGGTGCGGGAGACGGACCGTCGCCGTCCGGGGACGGCGTCTGAGGAGGCCACGGCCGGATCGGTGCCGGCTCGCCCTTATGTTTCGCGTCGGTCATCGGAGTTCTCCCCTCGCCGGGACACTACCGAAAGCACCGTAGTGCTCACGGAAGGTGCCGGGAGGGGGTTTCGGTGGACTCCCCGCACGAGTTACGGCCCCATCACCGTCCGCCCGCTGAGCCGGAAGACCCGCGCGAGTGCCCGGTCGACCAGCCCGCCGGTGAACAGGCGGCGGGTGTCGCGCATCCCCCGGTACTCGATCGAGGTGACGATCAGGTCCGGGTCGGCGGCGGCCGCCGCGCGCAGTTCCACGACCGTGCCGCGGGGGATCGCCTACACCGGGACCGGTACGGTCGCCCCCGCCTCACCGCTGGGGCCGGTGTCCGCGCACGCCGCGAGGAACGCCGGTGTCGGCCCGGTCGGCGCCCCGGGCCCGCCGGTGCTGCGGCGGCGGACCGCCGGCCCGGTGAGCGGCCGGCGGAGGCGGATGGGAATCGAACCCACCTGTCCGAGATCCTCGGACACCTCGGTTTTGAAGACCGGGAGGGCCACCAGGCACCCTTACGCCTCCATGCCGCCGGGGCACTCGTTCCCGGACGTGGATCATCCAAACGCCGCGCCTCGGTGGGAGTCAATCTCCTCCGTCGGCGTTTCGGCCGGTGGCGGCGGGGCAGTCAGTGCCGCGACGCCCGGCACGGGCCGGTGAGAGGGGATCGCGATGTACACCCGGAACGAGACGGACGGCCACCAGGACGGCGGTGCGGTCGAGGAGCCCGTACGGCTGACGCGGTACGCGCACGGCGGCGGCTGCGCCTGCAAGATCCCGCCCGGCGAACTGGAGGAGGCCGTCGCCGGACTGACCGGGGTCTTGCCCGCCGCCGAGCCCGCCGGCGAGCTGCTGGTCGGGCTGGACACTGGCGACGACGCGGCCGCCGTACGCCTGCCCGGGCCGGAAGGCGGTCCCGCCGTCGTCGCCACCGCCGACTTCTTCACCCCCGTGGTGGACGACCCCTACCACTGGGGGCGCATCGCCGCCGCCAACGCGCTGTCGGACGTGTACGCCATGGGCGGCCGCCCCCTGGTGGCGGTGAACCTGCTGGGCTGGCCGCGTGGGAAGCTGCCGTTCGAGCTGGCGCGGGAGGTGCTCAGAGGCGGGCTGGAGGTCGCCGGGCAGGCGGGCTGCCACGTCGGCGGCGGCCACAGCGTCGACGACGTCGAGCCCAAGTACGGCATGGCCGTCACCGGGATCGCCGACCCGGACGCGCTGCTGCGCAACGACGCCGGACGGCCGGGGGTGCCGCTGTCGCTGACCAAGCCGCTGGGCCTGGGTGTGCTCAACAACCGGCACAAGGCCACCGGCGAGTTCTTCGGGCACGCGGTGGAGACCATGGCGGCCCTCAACCGGGAGGCGGCGCAGGCGGCCCTGGCGGCCGGCGTGCGGTGCGCCACGGACGTCACCGGCTTCGGGCTGCTGGGCCACCTGTACAAGATGGCGCGCGCCTCGGGGGTGAGCGCCGTGGTGGACTCATCGGCCGTTCCCTACCTGGACGGCGCGCGGGAGGCGGTGCGCGACGGCTACGTCAGCGGCGGCACCCGCCGCAACCTCGACTGGGTCGCCCCGCACACCGACTTCGGCTCCGCGGACGAGCACACCCGGCTGCTGCTGGCCGACGCTCAGACCTCCGGCGGCCTGCTGGTGGCGGGGGAGATCCCCGGCGCGCCCGTGATCGGCGAACTGGTCCCGGCGGGGGAGCACGCCCTGGTGATCCGCTGACGGGGACCCGCCGGGGGCGCGGGCGGCACATGCTCCCCGTGCCGCCCGCGGCCGCGACGGGCCGTCACCTGAGCCACTGGAGGGTGCCCCGGCGTTCACATCGGGGTGGGGGTGTCTCCCACTTGCGGGGGAGAATCCGGCTTCCCGCATAGCGGGGCTGGGGTGGCTGGACCGCCGCCAGGGTGATCCGGCGTCTCGGGAGCGACGGCGGTGAGGCCGACCTCGATCAGGTGCAGGATCTCGGAGTTGACGGACCGCCGGTCCGCAGCCGCCTGGGCGCGTACGCGGGCGTGGAGGTCGTCGGGGAAGCGGACGTTGAAGTTGACCATGCAGCCATCGTATAGCTATTGTGAAGCTATGGCGACACGACGGACTGCGGAGGACGCCGGGCGCGCCCGGTACACCTATCGGCTGCGCGTGTCGTCCACCGCCCGCACGGGCCTGCTCGCCGAGTGGGCACGCTGCCGCTGGATCTGGAACGAGTGCGTCGCCAAGTCCCGGCAGACTCACGCCCACAACCGCGCGCATCCGGGCGACAAGCTGACGTGCGGCCCGGCGCAGCTCGATAAGATGCTGACCGAGGCCCGCGCCAAGCTGCCGTGGCTGCGTGAGGGCGCCTCGGTGCCGCAGCAGCAGACCATCCGCGACTTCGCCACCTCCCGCGCCAAGGCCGTCAAGGACATCAAGGCGAAACTGCCGGTGAGGCGGCGCGCGGGGATGCCCCGCATCAGGCGCAAGCGCGAGGCGCTGCCCACGCTGAACTACACCCGGCGCGGATTCCGGCTCAGGGACGGCCGCCTGCACCTCGCGGGCGGCATCGCCCTGACGGTCGTGTGGTCTCGTGACCTGCCGTCCGACCCCACCAGCGTGCGCGTCTACCAGGACAGCCTTGGGCACTGGTACGCGTCGTTCGTCGTCCTGGCCCGGGTCGAACCGCTGCCGGAGACCGGGTGTGTGATCGGTGTGGACTGGGGCGTGAAGGAGACCGCCACCACCACGAGCGACGCGCACGATCTGCCGCACGCCCAGCACGGGCGGAAGGCCCAGGCCGCGCTGGCGCGGTACGACCGGATGATGGCCCGCCGCAAGCCGAGGAAGGGCCAGGCCACCTCCAAGGGTTACCAGACTGCGAAGAAGCTGCGCGCGAAGGCGCACCAGAAGGTCGCGCGGCAGCGGGCCGACAGTGCCCGCAAGTGGGCCAAGCGCGTCGTGACCGACCACGACGCGATCGCCGTCGAGGACTTCCGCCCGCGCTTCCTTGCCAGGACCACCATGGCCCGTAAAGCCGCTGACGCGGCGATCGGCGCCACCAAGGCGGCTCTGATCGAGATGGGCCGCAAGCACGGACGCGACGTCCGCCTCGTGCACCCCGCGCACACCACCATGGACTGCGCATCGTGCGGAGCGAGAACCAAGCACGCACTCCCTCTCTCCGAACGAACCTACGTCTGCACCACGTGCGGAGCCGCCTCGCCTCGGGACAAGAACTCCGCCCGTGTGATGCTCATCCGGGCTGGTCTCAACCCGGCTGGCGCTGATGGCGGAAGACCTCCGGGAGCGCTGCTCCCGGAGGCAGCCTGAGCCAGGAATCTCCTCCCCTCAGGGAGGAGAGGATGTCAAATGTCCCGGCCCGTCTCCTCGGTGATACCCGACCGCACCTGGTACTCGCGCACCAGGTCCAGCAGCTTCGGCCCGCGCGGCCGCCGCCCCGGCCGGATGTCGCACGCCAGCGCCTTGGTCTCCTGGATGTGCACGTTCGGATCCAGCGCCACGTGGAACAGTTCGTTCGCCGAGTCCCCGCGCGAGTAGCCGTTGGAGCCCCAGTGGTAGGGGAGTCCGACCTGCTGCAGGGTGCGGCCCTGCACGGTGAGAGGCGACATCCGGTCGGTCACCATGACCCGGGCCTCGATCGCGGAGCGGGCGCTGACCACCGTGGCCCAGCCCATGTGCTCCAGCCCCCGCTCGGCCGCCAGTTCCGGCGAGACCTCGCAGAAGAACTCCGGCTGGAGCTCGGCCAGGTACGGCTGCCACCGCGACATGCCGCCCGCGGTGTGGTGCTCGGTGAGACGGTAGGTGGTCGCCACGTACGGGAACACCTCCGAGCCCGGTTCCGCGCCGGCGGGCTGGTACCGGTTGACCGGATGCGGCTTCCCCAGCACCCGGACGGGATTGCGCTGCTGGCGGTAGAGCGGGTTGGTGAACGGCGTCTCCTGCGGTTCGTAGTGCGCCGGCAGCGGCCCGTCCAGCAGGCCGGTGGGCACGTACAGCCAGGCCTTGCCGTCGGCCTGCATGATGAAGGCGTCGGTGCCCGACAGGGCGTCGGGCCCCTCGGCGTCCTCGGCCGGTACGTGGTCCGGGCGCCGCTCCTCGGGGAAGTCCGGGACGTCGTGCCCGGTCCACCGCCCCTTCTCCTCGTCCCACCACACCAGCGCCTTGCGCTCGCTCCACGGCCTGCCCTCGGGATCCGCCGACGCCCGGTTGTACAGGATCCGGCGGTTGGCGGGCCAGGCCCAGCCCCACTCGGGAGCCACCCAGTTCTGCCGCTCTCCCGGTTTGCGGCGCGCAGCCTGGTTGACGCCGTCGGCGTAGACGCCGCAGTAGATCCAGCAGCCGCACGCCGTCGAGCCGTCGCCCTTGAGCTGGGTGTAGGAGGACAGCGGCCTGCCCTCGGAGTCGGAACCGTTGATCTCGGCGAGGACGGCCTCGGCGTCCGGCTCGGCGCTGTCGCCGTGGACCGGGTAGTCCCAGGTCAGGTCCAGGACCGGGCGGTCCCTGTCGTCGGTGGAACCGGCCAGCTTCTCCCGGATGATCCGCCCGAGGTGGTACATGAACCACAGGTCGCTGCGCGCGTCCCCGGACGGTTCCACCGCCTTGTGGCGCCACTGGAGCATGCGCTGGGTGTTGGTGAAGCTGCCGTCCTTCTCGGTGTGCGTGGCCGCGGGGAGGAAGAACACCTCGGTGCGGATGTCCTCGGTGCGCAGCTCGCCCGACTCGATCTCGGGGCCGTCCTTCCACCAGGTGGCGCTCTCGATCAGGGAGAGGTCACGCACCACCAGCCAGTCCAGGTTCGCCATGCCCAGGCGCTGCATCCGGCCGTTGGCGGAGCCGACGGACGGGTTCTCGCCCATCAGGAAGTAGCCCGTGCAGACCCCGTCCAGCTGGTTCTGCACGGTGGTGTAGGTGTCGTGCGAACCGGTCAGGCGCGGCAGGTAGTCGAAGCAGAAGTCGTTCTCCTCCGTCGCGGCCGGCCCCCAGTACGCCTTGAGCAGGCTCACCAGGTAGTCGCGCATGTTGCCCCAGTAGCCCCGCTTGCCCGCCCCGGCGTCGACGAACGTGTCCAGATCCGTGCCGGTGTGGGCGTGCGGCATGGGGATGTAGCCGGGCAGCAGGTTGAACAGCGTCGGGATGTCGGTCGACCCCTGGATCGAGGCGTGCCCGCGCAGGGCGAGGATTCCGCCACCCGGGCGCCCGATGTTGCCCAGCAGGGTCTGGAGGATCGCCGCGGTCCGGATGTACTGCACCCCGACCGTGTGATGGGTCCAGCCGACGGCGTAGGCGATCGCCGTGGTGCGGTCCCGGCCGGAGTTCCCGGTGATCAGCTCGCAGACCTGGAGGAACGTGTCGCGCGGTACGCCGCAGACCTCCTCGACCAGCTCCGGCGTGTACCGGGCGAAGTGCCGTTTGAGCACCTGGAAGACGCAGCGCGGATCGCTGAGCGTCTCGTCCCGACGGGGCTTGCCTTCGCCCAGGTCGGCGCCGCCGGAGCCGTGGGACTCGCCGCGGGCCTCCTCGGAGAGTTCGTCGACGCTCTCGTCGGAGGACGCCTCGCGCTTCTCGCCGGTCCGCGGGTAGTTCTGCTCCCGGTGCCCCGAGGCGGCCTGCGCCCGCATCCCCTCGTACTGCCAGGAGCTCGCGTCATACGTGCGGTGCTCCGCGTCCAGTCCGGAGAAGACGCCGTCGAGGTCCTCGGTGTCGCGGAAGTCCTCGCGCAGGATCACCGGTGCGTTGGTGTACGCCAGCAGATAGTCGCGGAAGTACTTCTCCTCACTCAGGACGTGGTTGACGATCGCGCCGAGGAACGCGATGTCACTGCCCGCGCGCAGTGGCACGTGGACGTCGGCCAGCGCGCTGGTGCGGGTGAACCGCGGATCGACGTGGATCACCTTCGCGCCCCGGGCCTTGGCCTCCATCACCCACTGGAATCCGACCGGGTGGCACTCGGCCATGTTCGAGCCCTGGATGACGATGCAGTCCGAGTTCTGCAGGTCCTGCTGGAAGGTGGTCGCGCCGCCGCGGCCGAACGAGGTCCCCAGACTGGGGACCGTGGAGGAGTGTCAAATACGTGCCTGGTTCTCGATCTGTACGGCGCCCAGCGCCGTGAACAGCTTCTTGATCAGGTAGTTCTCCTCGTTGTCGAGCGTGGCGCCGCCCAGGCTCGCGAAGCCCATGGTGCGCCGCACCCGCTTGCCGTCGTGCTCCTCCTCCCAGCCCGACCGGCGCGACTCGATCACCCGGTCGGCGATCATGTCCATCGCCGTGTCCAGGTCCAGCCGCTCCCATTCGGTGCCGTGCGGCCGCCGGTAGAGCACCTGCTGGACACGGGCCGAGCCGGTGGTCAGCTGGAGGCTGGCCGCGCCCTTGGGACACAGCCGCCCCCGCGAGACCGGGGAGTCGGGATCGCCCTCGATCTGGGTGACCTTTCCGTCCTCGACGTAGACGTTCTGGCCGCAGCCGACCGCGCAGTAGGGGCAGATGGACTTCACCACCCTGTCGGCGGTCTCCACCCGCGGCGTCAGGTTGGCGGTGTGCCCGCTGCTCGCCGCGGCGCCGCGGCCCAGCGGGTCGTCACCGGTGAGCTGCCGGTAGACCGGCCAGGAGTTGATCCAGGTTCGGATGCCCACGACTGCCGTCCTCGCTGAACTCGTGCCACTGGTCTGCGGTGCGACCGCCCGTGCCGCCCCCGTGGGGGGGACGGCACGGGCCACCCTGTCACCGGTTCTCCGGGGTACCCGGGGCCGCGCCCGCCAAACCGGCGTTCACACCGCCGGCCCGTCGTTCCCGCTGCCCGTGCCGTCGCCGCTGCCCGTGCCGCCCGCGCCGTCGCCGGCGTGCTCGCGGCGGCGCTCCCGGGCCCTGGCCCGCAGCCGTTCGCGCTGGGGGAGAACCGTGTACTTCGGGTCCTCGGCGGACGCCACGCCCGCGGTGAAGACGCCGAACCTCAGGGCCGCCGAACCGGCCAGCAGGGCGACGCCCGAGAGCGCCGCGGCCGTCCGGCTGCGCCTTCCGGCCAGCAGCCCGGCGGCCGCACCGGCCGCGGTGAGCACCTTCGAGGCGCGCATCAGGGCTCCGGGCCTGCCGCGCTCCAGCGGCTCGGCGGCCAGCCCCATGCGGCGGGTCATCACCGCCGTGGCCCCCAGTTCGAGCGCGGCCCCGAAGACGGCGGCCCGGCGGGCCGGGCCGGCCTGCTCCACGGGAGCGGCCAGCATGCCCAGCCCGGCCGCCGCCGCCGCCCCCGAGCCGGTGAAGACGAACGGCAGTTCGCGGTAGCCCTCGTGCCAGGACGGCACGGCCGTGTCGGCGATCAGCACGGCCGTGTAGGAGGCGACGGCCGGACCCAGCACCGCCGCGCCGGCGGTGGCCGCCGCACCGGAGCGCCGGAACAGACCGGTCGCGTCGGTGACTGCGGACACCCCGGCGAGCGGGCCGTAGGCGGCCAGGAGCCAGGACCCCATGCTCATGGGCGAGGTGGGCTTGGCGACCCGCAGCATGTTGTAGAAGCGCCCCGGGCGGCCCAGATCGTGGATCAGCGCCACCGTGGAGGCGGAGATGGCCCCCAGCGCCCCGATCTTCGCCGACCGGGCCAGGACGCGGCGCCCGGTGGCATGCGCCCCGGCGGCCAGCAGCGATGAGCCCCCGGCCAGGCCCCCCAGGAAGAGGTAGCCCGCGATGTCGAGGGCCTTCCAGGTGGGCCGGTTGAGGATCGGCATGCCGTAGTACGAGGTGAACTCGGCCTCGGGGACGACCGGCTGCTCCCCGCGCCGGCGCCTGCGGCGGTGCCTGCCGCCGCCCTGGCCGGTCGCCGCCGTCCGGCCGGGGTGCTCGCCGTCCGTCTCCGCTCCGCCGGGGCCGCCGGGGGTGACCGGGCCCGGCACGTTCGGCTCGGGGGTGCTCACCGGCGCCTCCCCGCGAAGCAGGCGGCCACCCCGGCGGCCATCGCCGCCGCCGCGACCGCCGCGTGGCGCCACATCGACGGCAGGTCACGCGTGGTCACCACCGGGTCGGGCGGCATGCCGTAGGCCTCCGGTTCGTCCAGCAGCAGGAAGAAGGCGCCGTCACCGCCGACGCCGTCCTCGGGGTCCTCGCCGTACAGCCGGGCGTCGGGCACGCCCGCGGCGTGCAGTTGCGCGACCCGGGCGGCGGCCCGCTCCCGAAGCTCGTCCAGGGGGCCGAACTGGATGGAGTCGGTGGGGCACGCCTTGGCGCAGGCCGGTTCCATCCCCGCGCCCAGCCGGTCGTAGCACAGGGTGCACTTCCAGGCGCGGCCGTCGTCCTCGCGCTGGTCGATCACCCCGTAGGGGCAGGCCGGGACGCAGTAGCCGCAGCCGTTGCAGATGTCCTCCTGGACGACGACGGTGCCGAACTCGGTGCGGAACAGCGAGCCCGTGGGGCACACGTCCAGACAGGCCGCGTGGGTGCAGTGCTTGCACACGTCCGAGGCCATCAGCCAGCGCAGTTCGGTGCGCCCGTCGGGTGCGATCGGGGAGATCTCGCCGGTGGGGGTGCCCGGACCGTCCCCTGCCGGGGCGCCCGGCTCAGGGGTTGTGGCGCCCAGGCGCTCCGCGGCGGCGAAGACGTCGAAGTCGCCCATGCCCTCCGCGCCGCCGGCACCGGCCGCGGGGCCGTGCACCACACCCGGCTCCTGGCTCCCCAGGGGCTTGCGCTGCTCGATGAAGGCCACATGCCGCCAGGTGGAGGCGCTCAGTCCCTGGGAGTTGTCGTAGGACATGCCGGTCAGCTCCAGGCCGTCCTCGGGCACGGCGTTCCACTCCTTGCACGCCACCTCGCAGGCTTTGCAGCCGATGCAGACCGAGGTGTCGGTGAAGAAGCCCACGCGCTGCGGGTGGTCGCGGTGGCCCGCGGCACCCGCCACGTCCGGCTGTGCGCCGTGGAGCAGTCCCCCCGAAGTGGACGGCCCGGTGTCCCCGGCCTGTGCGGCGGTGTCGGTCATGGGGCCCCTGTCTCCTTCCAGTTGCACCTGTCGGCGGCTGTGCCGTCCACGAGTCCCCGGGAGGAGGCCGGACGAAACGGGGCCGTCCGTTCCTCCGTCCGGGGAAGGAGGCGGCGGACCGCGCGCCCCGACCCTGGGGGGACGCGCGAATGGGCCGCGGCGCGGATGCCCGGGCGCCGGCGGGGTGATGGGGTGGGGAACGTGCACAGTCATACGTTCCGCCCGGGCATCGCCGGGCGGAGGCCGAAGGTCTGCGCCGCGCTCGGCCCGGGGCCGGCGGCGGCGCTGTCGAGCGCGCGCCGCCGCGCCGTGCGGGACGGGGACCGGCAGGCCGACACCGCCCATCTGCTGCACGGCCTGGTCGAGTCGGACCCGGCCGTACGCGCGGCTCTCGGCGGTACGGCGCGCCTGACGCGGATCCTCGGCTATCTGGCGCAGCGCAGCATCGGCTACGGGCTGCGCTGGCGGCGAACCGTCGAAGGCGCGGCGGGCGCGGCGGTTACGGCCCAGGAGGCGCAGGCAGCCGCCCCGGCCGGAGTCCCCGGCTGGTCCCCCGCCGCCGCGGCGGCCCTGGAGGACGCCCTCCGGCGGGCACGGACGCGGGGCGGAGCGCGGGTGGAGGGCACGGATCTGCTGGACGCCCTGCTCGCCGATCCGTACTGCCGGGCGGTGGAGGTGCTGCGCCGCGCGGGCGCCGTCCCTGCCGAGGCCCCGCTCGCGGCCTCCGTCCCCGCCGCCGCGCGGACGGAGGCGCGGGGCGCCGGGGCCCACCCCCCGCGGCTGCGTCAGGGACACAGCCGCTGACACTCCTGTCGGGTGCTGCCATGATGGACCGGTGCACGCCCCGACACCCCCGCCCGCCCCTTCGAGGGCGAGGACCGGCCTCACCCTCGCCCTCGTCTCCGCCGTCGCCTTCGGCGGCTCCGGTCCGGCGGCGAAGCCGCTGATCGACGCCGGGCTCGACCCACTGCACGTCACCTGGCTCAGGGTCGCGGGCGCCGCCGTCGTGCTACTGCCGCTGGCCTGGCGCCACCGCGGCCTGCCGCGGCGGCGTCCGGCACTGCTGGCCGGGTTCGGGCTCCTGGCCGTCGCGGGCGTGCAGGCGTGCTACTTCGCGGCGATCTCCCGCATCCCGGTCGGGGTCGCCCTGCTGGTGGAGTACCTCGCGCCCGCGCTGGTGCTGGGCTGGGTGCGCTTCGTCCAGCGCCGCCCGGTGAGCCGGGCGGCGGGGGCCGGGGTGGTGCTCGCGGTCGGCGGCCTGGCGTGCGTGGTGGAGATCTGGGCCGGACTCGGCTTCGACGCCTGGGGGCTGCTGCTGGCGCTGGGCGCCGCCTGCTGCCAGGTCGGCTACTTCGTCCTGTCCGACCACGGGACCGGCGGACCCGGCAAGGACCCCGGCAGGGACGGGGTCCCCGATCCGCTGGGCGTCATCGCCTACGGGCTGCTCATCGGCGCGCTGGTGCTCACCGCCGTCGCCCGGCCCTGGGAGATGGAATGGTCGGTGCTGGGCGGCCGGGCCGAACTGGCGGGCCTCCCGGCGTCCGGCGCCCAGGTGCCCGCGGCCGTACTGCTGGGCTGGATCGTGCTGGTGGCGACCGTGGCCGCCTATCTGACCGGGGTGATAGCGGTGCGCAGGCTCTCGCCGCAGGTGGCGGGGGTGGTGGCCTGCCTGGAGGCGGTGGTGGCCGCCGTGCTGGCCTGGGTGCTGCTGGAGGAGCGGTTGTCGGCGGTCCAGCTGTTCGGCGGTGCGGTGGTGCTGGCGGGCGCGTTCATCGCGCAGCGCGCCACGCCCGCGGGTCCCCCCGCGCCGCCCGCCGGGCCGGTGGTCGCAAAGGGCGGCGCGGGCGGGGCCGCAGGCGGGGGAGGGCCGGCGGAGCAGCGGTTGTCGCAGGACGTGCCCGCACCGTAGGGTACGGGCATGCATTTGACCGTGCTTCCCCCTCCCGCCGCCTAGGGCGGGCTGCCGAGGAGAACCGCGCCGGGGCGTCAGCGCCGCCGCGCAGGTCACTGCCGCCCGCGTACGGGACCACATGACAGCTTCCCGACATACGCGGAGAACTCACACGTGTCGAAACCCACTTCTGCCCTGCCCACCGCCGCGCCCACCGGCGGAAGCAGTGATTCCGCAAGCGGTTCCGTTCCGGCCGACGGGCTGTCCGTCGGACGCGGGCTGCTCCACCTGGTCGTCGCCGGGGTCGCCTGGGGCACCGCCGGGGCCGCGGCCGCCCTGCTGTACCGCGCCAGCGACCTGGGCCCGATCGCCCTGTCCTTCTGGCGCTACGTCGGCGGGATCGTCCTGCTGCTGGCGTTCCTCCCCCTGCGCCGCACCGCCCGCGCCGCCGGCCGGGACCGCACCGCCCCGGCCGTGCCCGAGCCGCGGCGCCGCCGGGTGGGACGGATCGTGGCCACCGGGCTCGGTCTGACGCTCTTCCAGACCGCCTACTTCGCGGCCGTCCAGGCCACCGGGCTCGCCGTCGGCACGGTCGTCACCCTCGGCGCCGGGCCCGTGCTGATCGCACTCGGGGCCCGGCTGACGATGGGCGAGCGGCTGGGACGCGGCGGCCTGGCGGCCGTGGCCGGCGCGCTGGCCGGTCTGGCGGTGCTGTACCTGGGCGGGGACGGGACCACGGTGCGGCCGCTGGGCGTCGGCCTCGCGCTGCTGTCCGCGTCCGGCTACGCCGCCATCACCCTGCTGACCCGGTGGATGGGCCGCAACGGCGCGGGCGGTGACCCGTACTCCACCACCACCTGGGCGTTCGGCGTCGGCGCGGTGTGCCTGCTGCCACTGGGACTGGCCGAGGGGCTGCTGCCGCACACCGCCGAGGACCCGGTGCGGGTGCTGCTCCTGCTGGCGTACACGGCTGCGGTGCCGACGGCGCTGGCGTACGCGCTGTACTTCGCGGGGGCGGCGGTCGTACGGTCGGCGACCGCCTCGGTGATCATGCTCATCGAGCCGGTGAGCGCGGCCGTGATCGCCGTGGTGCTGCTGGACGAGCGGCTGACCGCGGCGACCGTCGCGGGCACCGCGCTGCTGCTCACCGCCGTGACGGGGCTGGCGATCGCCGAGGCACGCCTGGCCTCCGGGGCGCGCCGCACGGCCACCGCGGGCGCGGGCGCGGGCGTCGGGGGGCCCGGGGGCGTCGGAGGCGGAGCCGGGGCGTGACAGCCGGAGGGTGAGGGGCCGGAGCGGGCGCGGGCGGAGGAACCGCTTACGCCACCGTCCTGCGTCCGGGCAGCACGGAGGCCGAGCAGGCACTGCGGCGCCTCATTCGTGGTGGCCCCGGGCGTTCCGCCCGCCAGGCCCTCGAAGAACCGGGCCGCGCAGTGCGCACCGTCTTCGCCTGCGGTCACCTGGCCGGCCCCGGCCTGCGCCGGGAGATCCACGGCGGACTCCAGGCCGTGGAGACGTGGAGAACCGGAACAGCGCGAGCACCGTGCCGCACTACGGCAAGGACGGCACCCCGACCGCGCTGTTCCGGTCGAACGTCAACCCGTGTGGCACCTTCCGTCCCGACATGGACAGCCGCCCGTCTCCCACCCGAGATCCATGCCGTGGCGTCGCATAATCCTGTGGAACATCCGGCACCCCGCAGGAAGCCCGGGGGCAGGCCGAGAACAGTCATAGGCAGAGGCGAGGTGCCGGGGAATGTCCGATTCCGAGGTTCGATTTATCCGATCGGTGCTTTTGGGTTCTGTTGTCCAGGTCATGCTGTCGTGGGACGAGGAGCCTGCCCCGGCGGCGCGCCGCTTGGACACCTTGCTGCGCAGGGCGACGCCGGCTGAGTTGATGCGTCTGGAATCGGACTACCGCAACCGGCGTTACAGTCTCAGTTCCCTCGGGCTGAGCGCTTTGAGTGATGCCGTGCCTGATCGGTACGCCATGGCTGTGGCCGCTTTGATGTCGTTCGACCGGTCTGGATATATCAGGGAAGAGGGTGTCGCCAAGCTTGCCGACGCTCCGGACTCCTTCCCGGTTCCCTTCCTGCTGCTGCGGCTCAATGATCCGGTCGGGGAAGTGCGAGGCCTCGCACAGGAAGCGCTGGCCGCACGGTTGACCCCGGAACACGTGGATTTCCTCGTTCAGGCGCTGCCCCTTCTTGACGGCTTGAGCAGACGCGGTAGGGCAGGTCCTCTACTGGCCATGGTGGAGGACCTTCTATACCGTGGCGGAGTAGAAGCGTTGTGGCAGGGCGCCCGGTCGACAGACCCTCCGATGCGCGCCTGCTGTCTGCGGTGGCTCGCCCGGATCGATCCGGTTGCGGCCGTCGAGACCGCTTTCGCGACCCGGGACCCGTCTCTGTGGCGGTGGGCCGCCCGTGTGGCCACGTCGTCACGGCTGACACCGACCGAACAGAACGCGCTCTTGCCGTGCCTGGAGAACAGCAGTAGTCCCCGCATACGTTTGCGGGTACCGCGCGCACGGGCCCGTCAGCAACACGGCGAAATGGAGCTGCGCAGCGCGATGCTCGATTGTGATGCCCGAGTCCGCTACCACGCTCGCGCCACCCTGTACGCCCGCGGCTATACGGATCTCACGCCAAAGGTGTATCGCGATGCCTTGGTGTCCGGTGATCCGTCGGACGCGGTCATCATCGGCGCGCTGGGAGGGCTCGCCGATCTGGGAGGTGCGTGCGACGTGCCGCGGGTACTGGAGTTCATCACACACCGCAAGGCGCGAATACGCGCCGAAGCGTGGCGTACTCTGGGTGTTCTGGACCCGCGGGAAGTGGACCGTAGAGCAGCCCAGCTGGCTGGTGACCCGAGTGGCAAAGTGCGTCGCCACCTTCCGAACCGGGCTGCCTCGGGTGTCGGTGAATGACCGTTTGCCGACACCCGAAGCAGTGATCACAGACCCGCGGACGGGGTAGTGTCGGCGACTCGCATCGAGAATCAACTTCGGGGAACGGTTCTCCGGGTGGTTTCCGACGATACTCATCGGCTACTGCCGCACATCGACGGCCGACCGGAACCCCGATCGTCGGGTCGGCGCACTGCTTCCGCCACGGTGTCGACCGTGACAACGTCCATGTCCACGTCCGCGCCGCCGGCGCGGAGGCGTCCCGCCCGAAGCTCGCTCCCGTCGTGCACCTGCTCCGCGAGGGCGGCACGTCGAAGGCGGCCCGGAACGACAAGCTGCCGGCGGGCTACCTGTTCCCCGTCGTCCGGGCCAGGACTTCGGGGTCGAGATAGCCGGGCACGGCGGCGCCCGCGGCCATGTCCTCGGCCGGTACGGGAGTGCCGTAGGTCCTCCGTACCGGCACCACACCGCTCCAGTGGGGCAGGGAGAGGTCCTCCGGCTCGTCGTTCGGGCCGCCGGTGCGGACCTTCGCCGAGACCTCCTCCAGATCCAGGGCGATGACGGCGGTGGCGGCCAGCTCCCTTGCGTCGGCCGGACGCGAGTCGGCCGAGCGTCCGGGAACAGCCTGGTCGACGATGGCGTCGAGGGCGGCGGCCCGCTCCGCGAGGTCGTCCACCTGGTGCGCGGTGCCGTGCACCACCACGGAGCGGTAGTTGACCGAGTGGTGGAAGGCGGAGCGGGCCAGCACCAGGCCGTCCAGATGCGTCACCGTCAGGCAGACGGGCAGCCCCTCGTCGGAGGAGCCCGCCGCCCGCAGCGGCCGGGAACCGGTGGAGCCGTGGACGTACAGACGCTCGCCGGCCCGGGCGTAGAGGGTCGGCAGGACGACCGGTGCGCCGTCGCGGACGAAACCGAGGTGGCACAGGTATCCGTCGTCGAGGATCGCGTGCACCAGTTCGCGGTCGTACGCCGCGCGCTTGCGGCCGCGGGTGGGGACGGTGCGCTCGGTCTGGGCGTACGCGTCCCCGGGGGCGGTGGTGGACATGGTGTTCGACTCCCTCTCGTCCGCGGCGGCGGCCCGCCGACTTGCTCCCTTTATTGCACTAGTGCATAATGGCTTTTGTGCTAGGAGGATATCGGATCGAGGGGCGGCGCGCTGCCGAAATCGCCGCCAGCGTGGAACGCGGGGTCGGCACGGGGGAGTTGGAGCCGGGTGAACCGCTGCCTCCCATGCGCGAGCTGGCGGCGGAACTGGGGGTGAACCCCAACACGGTCGCCGCCGCCTACCGCGCCCTGCGCGAGCGCGGGGTGATCGAGACGGCCGGACGGCGCGGCAGCCGGGTGCGCCCGCGCCCGGCCACCACCGCACGCGAGGCCATCGGCGTCGAGGCGCCCGAGGGTGTGTGCGACATCTCCGAGGGCAACCCGGACCCGGCGCTGCTGCCCCCGTTGAACGCGGCCCTCGCCGCCGCCGCGCGGCGCCACGAGCGGCACCCGACGCTCTACGGCGCCCCCGGACTCACCGGCGACCTGGCCCGGCTGGCGCGCGAGGCCTTCGACGCGGACGCTGTGCCGCCCGGCCCCGTCGCCGCCGCCTCCGGATCGCTGGACGCCATCGAGCGGGTGCTGGCGGCCCATCTGAAACCCGGCGACGCGGTCGCCGTGGAGGACCCGGGGTGGGGAAGCCTGCTGGACCTCGTCCCCGCGCTGGGCCTGCGGACGCTCCCGGTCGCCCTGGACGACGACGGCCCGCTGCCCGAGGCGGTCGAACGGGCGCTGCGGCAGGGCGCGCGGGCCCTGATCGTCACCGACCGGGCCCAGAACCCGACCGGCGCCGCCGTCCGTGCACCGCGCGCCCGCGAACTGCGCCGCGTCCTGGCCGCACACCCGCGCGTACTGCTGATCGAGGACGACCACGGGCACGGCATCGTCGACCTGCCCCTGCATCCGCTGGCGGGCGAGGACGGCCCGACCGAGCACTGGGCGCTGGTGCGCTCCACCGCCAAGGCCTACGGCCCCGACCTGCGGCTGGCGGTGCTGACCGGTGACGCCGTCACCGTCGACCGGGTGCGCGGACGGCAGCGGCTGGGGCCCGGCTGGGTCAGCCATCTGCTCCAGCGCACCGTCACCGCGCTGTGGGAGAGCCGCGCGGTCGACCCCGCCGAGGTGGCCGGCTCCTACGGCCGCCGCCGCGCCGCCCTGCTCGACGCGCTCGCCGCGCGCGGGATCGAGGCGCACGGACGCAGCGGGATGAACGTGTGGGTGCCGGTGCCCGACGAGACCGGCGCGGTCGCCCGGCTGCTGCGGGCCGGCTGGGCCGTCGCCCCCGGGGCCCGTTTCCGGATCGCCTCACCGCCCGGTATCCGGCTGACCGTCTCGGCCCTTTCCGAGGGCGAGGCCGAGCCGGTCGCCGACGCGGTGGCGGCGGCGGTCCGGCCCGGCGAGGCGCGGCGGTACGGCTGAACCGCACCGCCTGTCACGGCCGTGCGCTCCCTGTCCGGCCCCGTGTCCGGCCCTGCGCCCGGCTCCGTGTCCGACCCCGCGTCCGGCTCTGTGTGAGGGCCGCGCCTGCGAGCACGACCAGCGCACCGACGGGGGTGCTCCAGGCCAGATGCTCGTCCAGCAGCGCCACTCCGGCCGCCGTGGCGATCACGGGGATGAAGTACGTCACCAGGGTGGCCGTGGTCGGCCCCACCTCCGCCACCAGCCCGTACTGCAGCAGGAAGGCGACCCCGGTGCCCAGTGCGCCCAGCGCCGCGACCGCCAGCAGCGGCCCGGTGGGGAACGAGTCCGGGAAGGATGTGAACAGGGGTGTGATCAAAGCCAGTTGGAGAGTGCCGAGCAGAAGCTGGGAGCCGGCCATCGCCACGTTGGAACCGTCCGTGCCCGCCAGTGTGCGCCGCACGTACACCCAGCCGACCGCGTAGCTGAGCGCGGCGGCCAACGCCATGGCCGTGCCGGCGGGATCCTGTCCGTCGAACCCCTGCCAGGCGCCGAGCACGGTCAGGACGCCCGCGAAGCCGACGCCGAGCCCGGCCACCCGGCGCCGGGTGGGCCGGTCGTCGGAGAGGGCGACCAGGGAGAGCAGCATGCCCCACAGCGGGGTGGTGGCATTGCAGATGCCCGCCAGGGTGGAGGAGATGGTCAGCTCGGCGTAGGAGAAGAGGGTGAACGGCAGTGCGTTCAGCAGGAACGCCGCGACCGCCAGATGCCCCCAGGTGCGCATGCCCCGCGGCAGCCGCTCGCGCCGTACCAGCAGCACCGCGCCCAGAACGGCCGTGCCGAACACCAGGCGCCCCAGGGTGACCTGGAGCGGGGCGAAGCCATGGGTGCCGATCTTGATCAGCAGGAAGCTGAAACCCCAGATCAGGCTGAGGGAGGCGAAGCGCACGCGCCAGTCGACCGCGGACGGGCGGCGGACGGACGCGGAAGCCGGGGCAGCCGGAGCGGCGGGGCCAGGGGAGTCGGGGACCGGCACGGTGCCGGCGCGGGCGCGGGCGGAGACGGACATGCGTCAACGATCGCGCCTTCAATGATTAAGGACAAGTGAGAAATCCCGGAGGAGACCGCTTAGTATCGCTTACATGTTGAACCTGGACCGGCTCCGCATCCTCCACGCCGTCGCCCGCCACGGCTCGGTGAGCGGCGCGGCCGAGGGACTGCACGTCACCACCTCGGCCGTCTCCCAGCAGATGGCCAAACTGGAACGCGAGACCGGTCAGCAGCTGCTCGCCAGAAACGGCCGCGGCGTCCGGCTCACCGATGCCGGCCGCCTGCTCGCCGAGCATGCCCGGCGTGTGCTGTCCCAGCTCGAACTCGCCGAGGCCGAACTGGAGGCGCACCGCGGCCGGGCCGTCGGCGAACTGCTGCTCGGCGCCTTCCCCACCGCCGCCCGGGGGCTGTTCCCCGCCGCCCTGGCCGCACTGCGCGCCGACCACCCCCAACTGCGTACCCGGATGCGGGAGATGGAGCCCGAGGAGTCGGTACGGGCGCTGGTGCGCGGGGAGATCGACCTCGCGGTCGTCCTGGACTGGTACAACCGCCCGCTGTCCCTGCCCGGAGGGCTGGCCAAGGAACCGCTCCTGGACGACCCGGCCGATGTGGCGATGCCCGCCGGCCATCCCCGTGCCGGGGCCCGGCGGGTGGAGCTGGCGGACTTCGCGGACGACGAGTGGATCTCCTGGCCCGGGGGCGAGTTCTGCCACGACTGGCTGCTGTTCACCCTGCGCGGCCAGGGCATCGAGCCCAGACTGTGCCACACGGCCGGGGAGCACCACACCCAGCTCGCCCTGGTCGGCGCCGGGCTGGGGGTGGCCGTCGCACCCCGTCTCGGCCGCGGACCGCTGCCGGAGGGAGTGGCCGTCGCCCCCGTGCGGCACCCGATGAAGCGGCACGTCTACGCGGTCTGGAGGGAGGACGCCGACCGCAGGCCGTCCATCCGGGCGGCGGTGGAGGCGCTGCGCACGGCCGCGGACGGTGTCGGCGGCTGACGCGGAGGCCGCCCGGCCCCGCCCCCACCCCCGGCCGTCACCCGGCCCCGGCCCCGCCCCCGGTCCCGAGCCCGAGGGCGTCGCGCAGGAAACCGAGCTCGAAACCGAGCAGCCGTCCGGCGGCCTTCCCGTCGCCGCCGGTGTGCCCCGCACCGGACAGCGGCAGCACCGTGTGCTCGCGCCCGGCGGCCAGCAGCGCCGCCGACAGCCGCAACGTGTGCGCGAAGGCCACGTTGTCGTCGCAGGTGCCGTGCACCAGCAGCAGCGGACGGCGCAGCCGGTGGGCGTCGCGCAGCAGTGAGGAGCGCTCGTAGTTCTCCGGCTCCCGCTCCGGATGGCCCAGGTAGCGCTCCTTCCAGTGGGTGTCGTACATCCGCTGGTCGGTGGGGGCCGCTCCGGCGACCGCGGCGCGGAAGACCTCCGGGTGGCGCAGCACGGCCGCGGCGGCGAGGGTGCCCCCGAAGGACCAGCCGCGGATCGCCACCCGGCCCGCGTCCAGGTACGGACGTTCGGCCACCGCCGCGCGCAGGGCGTCGATCTGGTCCTCCAGCACGGGGGCGAGCTGGTCGCCGCGGATCTCCTTCTCCCACGCCGGCCCCCGCCCCGGGGTGCCGCGCCCGTCGGTGACCAGCACGGCGAAGCCCTGTTCGGCGAACCACTGGGCCACACACGCCCACCACGTCCGGGCCCGTACCACCAGCCGCATCCCCGGTCCGCCGTAGGGGCTGAGCAGGACGGGCAGGGGGCGGGCGTCCGGAGCCCCCGGGTCGTACCCCGAGGGCGGGAAAAGCGCGCTGCGCAGCCGCCGGGCGCCGTACACGGGGAAGAGGGGCCGGGGCGTCACGACGGGCTCCTCGGTCAGGGAGGCGATCCGCCCCACCGCCCTCCCGCCGCGCAGGACGGTGACCGCGTGCCCGTCCGGGGCCAGGCTGTCGAGCACCACGGTGCCGCCCGCCGCGGTGGCCGAGTGCACCCCGGGCCCGTCGCTGACACGGCGGCAGCCCGTCTTCGGCCCCATGGTCCACACGTGCTCCTCGAGCGGGTCCTCGCACCCGGTGAACAGCACCTCCTCACCGTCCGTGCCCAGCACCCCGGTGACCTGCAGGCCCTCCGGGGTGAGGGTGTAGCCGACGCGCAGCCGCCGGGTTCCGGCCGACTCCTCGGCCTTCACCAGCAGCCCCGGGGCGGTGCGGCACGGCGCGCCCGGCACCAGCTCCACCCAGTGCCGGTCGCGCTGCTCGTGCAGAACGCGGGTGGCACCCGTGGCGGGATCGACGGCCAGGACCCGCAGCACGCGCTGGTCGCGGCTCTGCACGGTGACCAGCGGGCCGTGGGCGTCCCAGTCGGCGGCCACCACGTACTCGAAGGCCGCGCGGTCCCAGACGACCTCGGTGCGGCCGCCGTCGAGGGAGAGCAGATGCAGGGAGACGTCGGCGTTGGGCGTGCCCGCGGCCGGGTAGGCCACGGGGCGCGGCGGGAGCTCGGGACGCGCCGGGTCGCAGACCCACCGCCGCCGCACCGGGGAGGTGTCCACCCGGGCCGCCAGCAGGGCCCGGCCGTCGGGCGCCCACCAGTGGCCGCGCAGCCGCCCCGTCGACTCGGCCGACACATGGTCGGTCAGCCCGTACGTCACTGAGGGCCCCTCGGGGGCGGCCAGACACCGGTCGCCGCCGAGGCCGCCGAAGCCGGTGACGTGCAGCGCGCCGCCGGTGACGTAGGCGACCAGCTCCCCGTCCGGGGAAGGCCGCGGATCCACCACGGGCCCGGCCGCCGGCACCGGGAACGGAGTGCCGCCGCCGGTGTCCACCGCCCACAGCGCGCCGCCGAGCGCGTACACCGCACGCCGCAACTGCCGGTCGGCCGCGTACGCCACTATGCCCGTGGACCGCTCGCGGGCCCGCTCGCGTCGCGCCCTCTCCTCGGACGGGACCGGGCCCGTGCCGCCGTCCGCGCCGTGCGGGGCGGCCAGCAGCCGTTCCCCGCCGTCCTCCCACAGCCACAGCCGTCCGACGGGGTCGTCCCCGCCCCCGGTGCGGACGAACAGCACCCGCGCACCGTCCGGGGACACCGCCGGATGCTGGGGGGCACCGAGCGAGAAGCGGCGGGTGCGGGCCAACTGCTCCGGGAAGAGCGCTTGTCCGTGAAGGGGCGCGCCGTCGGGGGCGGCGGTGGTGGAAGGCATGGGAGCAGGCATAGCAGACGGCCGCCGGGCCCGTCGCATCCACCGCGGTCCCCGGCGCGTGCGCGGCCGACCGGACCCCGCGCACCGGCTCTGCCCGCGCCGCGGCCTTCGGCTGCGGCGCGGGCGTGGTGGTCGGGCGCAACCGCGTGCGGCGCCGACGGCGTGTCACGACGAGACCGGTGAGTATCCGGACCGGGCAGGGCTCCACCGCGGCACGGGCCGGCGGATCGCGGCCGCACCCGCGCGCCCCTTTTGGTGACAGGGTTCCCGGAGCCGGGCAGGCGCCCCGGCCGGCACCCATGACGACAGGATGGACCCGGACACCATGGCCGGCGGGTACGGACTGAAGCGGTACTTCAACGGCGAGGCCGCACACCTCATCGGCGGCAGGATCCGCGCGGTGTACCCCGGGTTCGACATCGAGGGGTACGCGGCCGAGACCGAGCGGCGCGTCCCGGGCAAGGAGCTCAAGGAGCGTGTCCTGGTCCTGGCCGAGGGCCTGCGCACCCGGCTGCCCGGGGACTACCCCGGCGCCGTGTCGGTCCTCCTGGCGCCCCTCGGCGACGAACTGGCCGAGGGCGAGGGGGTGTTCAACACCAGCTGGTTCCTGATGCCGGTGGCCAGGTTCGTGGAGGAGTACGGCCCGGAGCACCCCGAACTCTCCCTCGGCGCCATCGAGGAGATCACCAGGCGGCACACCGGCGAGTACGCGATCCGGCCCTACATCGAGCGGCACCGCGGACAGGTCATGGAGCGGATCGTCCGGTGGGCCCGCAGCCCGAGCCACAACGTGCGGCGCCTGGCGAGCGGGGGAGTCCGGCCCCGTCTGCCCTGGGCCCGGACCCTCGACGTCTTCGTCAAGGACCCGCGGCCCGTCCCGGAGGTCCTCGAACCACTGCGCAGAGACCCGTCCGGACACGTCCGCAGGTCCGTCGCGAACAACCTCGACGACATCTCCAGGGACAACCCCGGGGCCGCCCTCGCCACCGCGCCGCGCCGCGCCGGCTGGAGGAGAGCCCCGTCCCCGAGACCGAGTGGATCGTCCGGCACGGGCTGCGCACCCTGGTGAAGAAGGGCGACCAGCGGGCCCTGGCCGCCCTCGGCGCGACCGGCGGAGAACAGGTCCGGGTGCCCCGGCTGAGCGTCACCCCCGGGACGGTGGCCGTCGGGGGCGCCCTCCTGACCGACCTCGACATCGTGAACACGGACGACCGGGCCCACTACGTCACCGTCGACTACGTCGTCCACCACGTGCGCGGGAACGGCCGCGGCATCCCCAAGGTCTTCAAGCTCACGGTCCTCGGCCTCGCGCCCGGCGAACGGCGGAGCCTGCGCAAGGCCCACTCCGTCAGGGAGATCCGGACCCGCGGGTACTACCCGGGTGAGCACGCCGTCGACATCCAGGTCAACGGCCTGGTCAAGGCCACCGGACGCTTCGTCCTGAACACATGAGCGGTGCCCGGTTCCGCCTCGGCGCGGCCGGACCACCGCGGGACCACCGGCACGGTGTGAGCGTCGCGCAACGTGACATTTTATGGTGAGACCACGAATCCGCCGAGGGGGGAACCATGAGCGAGCCGAAACCCCGAAGACTCGTCTCGGTGCAGGAGCGCCTGCGCGACCAGGTCGCCGGCGCCCTGCGCACCGCGCTGGTCGCGGGCGAACTGCGGCCCGGGGCGACCTACTCCGCCCCCGCCCTCGCCGCCGAGTATGGCGTCTCCGCCACCCCCGTCCGTGAGGCCATGCTGGACCTGGCGCGAGAGGGGCTGGTCGAGCCGGTGCGCAACAAGGGCTTCCGCGTCACCGAGTTGTCCGGGCGAGACCTGGACGAACTCACCGAGGTCCGCGCCCTGATCGAGGTCCCGACCGTCGCCCGCCTGGCCGGAACGGCCGCGCGGGAGCGGCTGGAGGCCTTGCGCCCCACGGCCGAGGAGACCGTGGTCGCCGCGCGTGCCGGTGACCTCGCCGGCTGCCTGGAGGCCGACCGCCGCTTCCACCTCGGCCTGCTTGCCCTGGCCGGCAACGCACGCCTCGTCGAGACGGTGGACGACCTGCGCAAGCGCTCCCGGCTCCACGCGCTCGCCGGGAACGCGGAAGCGGGAACGCTGGTGGCCTCCGCGCGGGAGCACACCGCGCTGCTGGACCTCGTGCTGGCCGGCGACGCCGCGGCGGCCGGGGAGCACATGCGCCGCCACCTGGCGCACGCGCGCTCCATGGGGGCCGCGCGCGAACAGGACGGCGAGCGCGAGCGCCCGGCACGGAGACCGGGCGTTGGCTGACCTCCCCGGAATCCTCCCCGGAGGGAAGCTGCGCCCGCGCGTGCGCGGCGCGTCGTCGGCGCAGACCGGGCACGTCGGTGCCATCACGGGGACCGACTGCCGTGGATGGCGTGACGAGTGCTGTGGCCGTCCCGGGACCGGGGGAGGTCCGGCCTGCTCTGGTTTCCCGGCAGAAGCACTCCGGCCAGGAGCTCTCCCGGGCCGCGGTCCCCGGGTGGCCCCCGGGGCCCGGCCGGTGAGGGCGGCCGAGGCCGCACGTTCGGCGTGGACTCGTCTGTGTGGGGTTCGCAGGAGCCGCATGCCGTGACCGGCTGAGCCGTGGTGAGGGCGGGGCCTCGCACCGGTGTGCTGCGAGGGTTCACCGGGCCCCCGGCCCCGCAGTCGCTCCCCGAGATCCCGGCACTCCAATGGGTGACAATGAAAACGATAACCGTTAATCTCATCGCGGCCATGCTCATGCCGTGCGAAGGGCGGACCGTGGGACATCTTCTGATGATCGAGAGCTGGGTCGGATCGATGAGCCGACTGCTGCCGCGCGCCATCGGGGAGGAGGGACACCGGTTCACCTTCCTCACCCGGAACCTGCATCATTACCTGCGCTCCGCACGGCCTCCCGCGCCACACCCCCTGCTCGCGGCGGAGAACGTCCTCACCGCCGAGACCAACGACCTCCCCGCCCTGCTGGAGTACGCCGAGCGGCTGCACGGGGTGCTGGGTTTCGACGGCGTGCTCTCGTCCTGTGACTACTACCTTCCGGCCGTGGCCCGGGTGGCCGAGCGTCTGGGCCTGCCGGGGCCCGCGCCGCGGGCGGTCGAGGCCGCGTGCCGCAAGGACACCACACGGCGAGTGCTGGAGGACGCCGGTGTGCCGGGACCGCGCCACGCGGTGTGCCGGGACTGGCCCGGGACGGCCGAGGCCGCCGCGCGCATCGGTTTCCCCCTGGTGGTCAAGCCGACCGACCTGTGCGCCGGCATGTACGTACGCCGGGTGGACGACGAGCGGCAGCTCACCGAGGCGTACAAGGCGCTGGGCGACTTCCCGGTCAACGCGCGCGGCCAGCGGCGCGCTTCCACCGTGCTGCTGGAGGAACTGCTCACCGGCCCCGAGATCAGCGTCGAGACGGTGTCGTACGACGGCACCTGCCGGGTCGTCGGAGTGACCGACAAGAGCGTCGGCGGTGGCCGGGCCTTCATCGAGACGGGCCACATGTTCCCGGCCGCTCTGGACCCGGACACCGTACGGGAGGCCGCCGACACCGCGGTGGCCGCGCTCCGGGCACTGGGCCTGGACCAGGTCGTCGCCCATACCGAGATCAAGCTGACGGACGACGGTCCGCGGGTGGTGGAGGTCAACCCGCGCCCGGCCGGCAACCGGATCACCGAGCTGGTCCGGCACGTCACCGGGATCGACCTGCCGGCGGCCGCCGTGGACGTGGCGCTGGGGAACCGTCCGGACCTCACCCCCCGGGACACCGGAGTCCGCAGCGCCGCCATCGCCTTCCTGCTGCCGGACCGGGGCGGCGAACTCGCCGGATTCGACGGAGCCGGGGCCGCCGAGGCCGCACCCGGGGTCCGTGAACTGGACCTCGCGGCACCCGGCCGGAACGTACGGCGGGCCACCAGCAACAACGACTACCTGGGCCACGTCATGGTCACCGCGGCCGAGGAGGGGGCCGCCCGGGGGCGGGCGGAGACCGTCCTGGCCGGGCTGCACCCCCGCTGGGCCGATGCCGGAGGCCGGGGCGAGACCGAAGGAGGCGCCGCGTGACGGTCGCCGCCGTGCCCACCGTCCACTCCGTCGCGGAGCTCCACCAGCGGGTACTGGCCGGAGAGTTCGGGCCCGGTCCGGCCGGCCTGCGGATCTCCCTGGCCTTCACCACCACCCAGGCCGTACGCCACCAGGGCCGCAGCAGCGGCTACCGCAACGAGGTGCTCAGCCTGCGGCTGGCCGGGGCGGTCGGCTCCTGCGCGGTGGAGCCCGGCACCCTGCCGGACGGCGCACTCGACGACTGCGTCGGCACCGATGTCGCGCACCTGCTGGAGCACCCGTCACCGGCGGTACGGACGGCCGCCCTGGACGCCTACCTCGCCCACGTCGTGCCGCACACCCCCGCCAACGGCGCCCTGCCCCACCGGCTGCCGCCGGGCGGCAGCCTGGAGAAGTCGCGCGCCCGCGCCCGCGCCGTCGTGGGTCTGCTGCCGCCGGGTCCCGCCGTACACCGGGTCCTGGTCGTCGGTGTCGTCAACTCCCTGCTGGAGGCGCTGCGCGAGCGCGGCACCGGGTACGTTCCGTGCGACCTCAAGGGCGGCACCACCGAGTGGGGCGAGCCGGTGCTCACCGACGCGCAGGCGGAGCTGGACGGCTGCGACGCCCTCCTGGCCTCGGGCATGACCCTGGGCAACGACACCTTCGAGCCCCTGCTGGAGCACGTCCGCGCCACCGGCAAGCCGTTCGTCCTCTTCGCCCAGACCGGCAGCGCGGTACTGCCGCGCTTCCTCGGCGCCGGTGTCACCGCCGTCTCCGCCGAGCCCTACCCCTTCTTCTGGCTCGACGGAGGCCCCGGAGTGCTCCACCACTACCGCCTGCCGCACGGACCGGGGAGCAGCGCATGATCACCCTCGCACCCGAACAGACCGCAGCGCCCGAACTGCTGTCCCTGCTCGGCCGCACGCCCATGGCGCGCATAACCGCCCCACTGCCGCACCCTCACCCCGGTTTCTGGGCCAAGCTGGAGGCCCAGGGAGTGGGCGGGCTGAAGGCCCGTGCCGCGGTCGCCATGCTGCGCGGAGCCGGGGAGCGCGGTGAGCTGCGGCCCGGGGCGCCCGTGGTGGAGTCCACCTCTGGCACACTCGGCATCGGACTCGCCTTCGCCGGACAGGCCCTCGGCCATCCCGTAGTGCTCGTCGGAGACGCCGAACTGGAGCCGTCGGTGCGCGCGCTGCTGCGGGCCCACGGGGTCCGGCTGGAACTGGTGGACCGGCCCGCGCCCTGCGGCGGCTGGCAGGCCGCCCGGATCGCCCGGCTGCGCGAACTCCTCGCCGAACTTCCCGGCGCCTACTGGCCCGACCAGTACAACAACCCCGACAACACCGCGGGCTACGCCGGTATGGCCGCCGAGATCGGCGACGCCCTGGATCACCTGGACGTCCTGGTGTGCAGCGTGGGCACCGGCGGGCACAGCGCGGGACTCACCGGCCCGCTGCGCCGCCGCTGGCCGGGGCTGCACGTCATAGGAGTGGACTCGGTCGGCTCCACGATCTTCGGCCAGCCGGCCCGCCCGCGGCTGATGCGCGGCCTGGGCAGCAGCATCCATCCCCGCAACGTCCGGTACGAGATCTTCGACGAGGTGCACTGGGTCGGCCCGCACGAGGCCGTCGACGCCTGCCGCCGCCTGGCCCGGAGCTGTTTCGTCAGCGGCGGGTGGAGCACCGGCGCGGTCGCCCTGGTGGCCGCGTGGGCAGCCAGAACCCGGCCCGGCGCGGTGGTGGCCACCGTCTTCCCCGACGGGCCGCACCGCTACCTGGGCACCATCTACGACGACGACTACTGCCTGCGGCACGGCATCGGCGCCGGTGCCCCGCCCCGCGACCGGCCCCTGGAGATCCCCCACCCCCGTGCCGTCGAGGCCACCGGATGGACCCGCTGCGGAGCGGTCGCCGACCCTCTGGCGGCGGGAACGGAGGGCTCGGCATGAGGCTCACCGTCCGCACCGTCTCCCTCGAACTGGCCCGGCCGCTGCGTATCTCCCGGTCCGTGATGGCCCGCCGCGACGCGGTGTGGGCCAGGATCGAGCACGAGGGGACCACCGGTCACGGCGAGGTGGTCAGCTCCGTGTACCTGGACCTGACGGCCGAGCGGGCCGCCCGCGCCCTGCTCGACCGTGCCGCTCCCGCGCTGGCCCGGCACCCCGGCCCCGAGTCCGCCCTCGTGGACCTGCGGGAGGGCACCCTGCTGCCCCCGGGGCTCCCGCCGGGCGTCACGGCCGCGGTCGACTCGGCTCTGCTGGACCTGCTGGGCAGGTCCACCGGGCGCCCCGTCCACCGCCTGCTGCCCGGCCAGGGCGTCCGCTGCGCGCCGCCGGCCGCCGCCACCGCCCGCACCATCGGCATCACGCCTCCCGCCGACGCGGCCGTCCAGGCCCGCGACCTGACGGCCCGCGGCTTCCGCCTGCTGAAGATCAAGGCCGGCGCGGCCGACCCGGCCGAGGACCTGGACCGGGTCGCGGCGGTGCGCGACGCCGCCCCGGGCGTGCGGATCCTGCTGGACCCCAATGGCGCCTGGGAGCCTGAGCAGGCCCGGGAACTGCTGCCGCGCTTCGCCGCGCTGGGAGTCGAGGCCGTGGAACAGCCCACCGTCCCCGGCGACCCGGAGACGCTGGCGCGACTCGCCGAGCGCTCCCCCCTGCCGCTGATCGCCGACGAGGACGCGACCGGGTACGACGACGCCCTCCGCCTGGCCGGGCGGGTGCAGGGCGTGAACGTCAAGCTCGCCAAGTGCGGAGGCGTCCACCAGGCCCTGCGCATCATCGACGCCCTCGACGGCAGCGGTACCGACGTCATGCTCGGCTGCCTGACCGCCTCCTCGCTCGGCATCGCCCCCGCCGTGCACCTGGCCGACCGCGCCCGCTGGGCCGACCTGGACGGTCACCTGCTGCTCGCCCACGATCCGTGGCAGGGCATCGGCGGCGCCGACGGAACCGTCCGGGCCACCGGCCTGCCCGGACTCGGTGTCACCCCCGCGCCCACCCCCGCCCCGGCCGCCCTCCCACCCGGAAAGGACACCGTGTGAAGACCGTCCGCGCGGTGAGGGGCTTCCCCCTGGCCGTTCGTCTGCTCCTGATCAACCAGTTCGGCGTCAACACCGGCTTCTACCTCCTCATCCCCTATCTCGCCCTCCACCTGGACGAGGACCTGGGAATGTCGGCCGCGTTGATCGGGGTCGTGCTCGGGGTGCGCAACCTCAGCCAGCAGGGGCTGTTCATCATCGGCGGGTCGGCCGCCGACCGGCTCGGGGCCCGCGGCGTCATCATCGCCGGATGCGCCCTGCGCACGGTCGGCTTCGGGCTCTTCGCGCTCGGCGACTCCCTGACCGTGCTGCTCGCCGCCTCCGTGCTCAGCGGGCTGGCGGGAGCCCTGTTCAACCCTGCCGTACGCGCCTACATCTCCGTGGAGGCCGGGGAGCGCAGGGCCGAGGCGTTCGCCCTCTTCCAGCTCTTCGCCACCTGCGGCGCGCTCACCGGGCCGCTGCTGGGCAGCGCACTGCTCCTGCTGGACTTCCGGACCTCGGCGCTCACCGCTGCCGGGATCTTCGCCGTGCTCACCGTCGCCCAGGCACTCGTCCTGCCCGCCCGTGAGGTGGAGAGGACCGGCCGCCCCGGAGTCCTCGGCGACTGGCGGGAGGTGCTGGCCAACCGCCGGTTCCTCGCCTTCGCCCTCGCCCTGACCGGTATGTTCACCCTGGAGACACAGCTCTACCTCCTGCTGCCGGACGGTGCGCGGACCGCCACCGGCCAGGCGTGGGCGGCCGGCCTGGTCCTCCTCACAGGCACGGTCGCGGGTCTCGCCCTCCAGTTGCGCATCACCGCCCGGCTCAAGCGGCTCGGCAGCCGCGGTCGCTGGATCTCCACCGGCCTCGCCCTGATGGGACTCGCCTTCGTACCGCCGCTCCTGGTGACCGGTCGGGTGGGCGGCGGGCCGCCGGACACGGCCGCCGCGGCGGCACTGCGGCTGCTGCCCGTCCTCGCCGGCGCGTTCCTGCTCTACCTCGGTGTGATGGTGGCCCAGCCCTTCGTCATGGAGCTGATCCCCGCCTTCGGCCGGGAGTCGCTCACCGGTACGCACTTCGGCATCTTCTACGTCGTCTCCGGGATCGCGGCCGCGGCCGGGAACGCCGCCGTCGGCTGGACGATGGACATCGGGGAGCGGCTGGAGCGGCCGTGGCTGCCGTGGGTGTGCTGCCTGGCCTTCGGTCTGCTCTCCGCGGCCGGGGTGACCCTGCTGCGCCGCCGGGCCGTTCTGCCGGAACCGGCGCCCGCCCACCGCACCGCCTCCCCGAGGGAGGTGGTGTCGTGACCAGCGGCAACCTGCTCACCGACCGGCCCGAGCTGTACGAGGCCCAGTTCCCCGACCCCGACCGGACCGCCGCGCGCTGGACCGAGGACGTCCTGCTGCGCCACGGCGCCGGCCCCCGCGTCCTGGACGCCGGCTGCGGCACCGGACGGGACGCCGCCCACCTGCACGCCCTCGGCCGGCAGGTGACCGGCATCGACCTCGCCGAGACGATGCTGGACCACGCCCGCGTCCACCATCCCGGCCCCGACTACGTCCGCGCCGATCTGCGCGACTTCGGCCTGGGTCGCACGGTGGACGCCGTGGTCTGCCTGGACAGCGCCCTGCTGTACTGCCACACCAACGCCGAACTCGCCGGTTTCCTCGCGGCCTGCCGCAGGCATCTGTCGCCCGGCGGCCTGCTCGTCGCCGAGATGCGCAACGGTGCCTTCTTCCTGGGGAACACCGAACTGCTCGACACCCCCCGCACCCGGTCGCTGACCTGGCACGGTGTCACCCACACCTCCGTCACCACGCTCCGGATCGACCGCGCCGCCCAGCTGCTGCGGCGGCGCAGAGTGTGGACCGCCGACGACGGATCGCCTCCCGCGGAGCAGCGCTCCGCCTGGCGGCTGCTCTTCCCGCAGGAACTGCGCCACCTGCTGGACACGGCCGGGTTCGAGGTGCTGGAGCTGCACGACGGGCCGGGGCCGCGCACCGATCCGCCCTGGAGCCCCGGCGCCCCCGCCCCGGGCGGCGGAGCCGACGGTGACCGGCTGCACCTGGTCGCCCGGCTCTCCGCACGGCCACCGGAACACGGCACCGGCGCCCCGGCCTGACCGCTCACCCCGCCTCCCAACGCCGCCCCCCGATCACCACCCGGCACCAGCGAGCAAGGAAAGAACACCATGGACGACACAACCATCACCACCGGACACCCCGGCGGGCCCGCGCGGCGAACCGTCCTGGCGGCGGGAGGCGTTACGGCCGCCGCCCTGGCCCTGGCCGCCTGCGGCGGGCCGGAGGGCAAGGGCGCGGCCGGTGGGGGCGGCGACGGGAAGCCGCGCCGCGGCGGGAAGCTGCGGGCCGCCTTCGCGGGCGGTGGGGCGAACGAGACCCTCGACCCGCACCTGACGAACCTGTTCGCCGACGCCGCCCGAGCCAAGGCGCTGTTCGACAAGCTCGCCGACTTCGGCTCCGACATGTCCGCCCGGCCGCGGCTCGCCGAACGCTGGGAGCCGAACAAGACCCTGGACCGCTGGACCGTCACCCTCCGCGAGGCGAAGTGGCACGACGGCAAACCGGTCACCGCCGAAGACGTGCTCCACAGCTACCGGCGCATCGCCGACCCCGACCGGGCGTTCCGGGCCAAGGCGTCCCTGGAGCCCATCGACCTGGACGACAGCCGGGCCCGGGACGAGCGGACCGTGGAGTTCCGGCTCAAGCGCCCCTACGCCGAGTTCCCCAACGTACTGGCCGCCTTCGGCGCGTACATCGTGCGGGCCGGGGCAGACGACGCCGGGGACTTCGGCGAACCGGTCGGCAGCGGCCCGTTCCGCCACGTCTCCTTCACCCCCGGCCGTTCCCTGCTGGTGAAGCGCTTCGACGGCTACTGGGACGGCGCCCCCCACCTGGACGAGCTGGAGTTCACCGTCGCCGACGAGGAGTC
The DNA here is from genome assembly GCF_017114865.1 of Streptomyces verrucosisporus. GTDB lineage: Bacteria > Actinomycetota > Actinomycetes > Streptomycetales > Streptomycetaceae > Streptomyces > Streptomyces fenghuangensis. Next base: position 39,989 of record NZ_JADEYH010000014.1, read on the forward strand.
CGCGCGGATCAACGCGCTGCTGGGCGGCCAGGTGGAGTACGCCCACGAACTCAACCCCACCACCGCCCGCGCCCACGACGGCGGCGACCGGGTGCGGATCGTGCGCCTGCGCAACAGCGCCATGCAGGGCTTCGTGATGAAGACCGACCGAGCCCCTTTCGACGACCGGCGGGTGCGCGAGGCGTTCTTCCTCATCGCCGACCGCCGGGAACTGGTCGACGGAGCACTCTCGGGGGCCGGGGAGATCGGCAACGACCTGTTCGGCAAGGGCTACCGGTACTACGCCGGGAACATCCCGCAGCGGAAGCGGGACCTGGAGCGGGCCAGGAGACTGCTGCGCGAGGCCGGGCACGGCGACGGGCTCACCGTCACCCTGGACACCTCCCCGGTCGCCACCGGCTTCGTCGAGGCCGCCGAGATATTCAGGGAACAGGCCGCCGAGGCGGGCGTCACCATCGAGGTCAGGGTCGGCAACGCCGACACCTACTGGAGCGACACCCTCGACTCCGGTGTCCTGGCCTGCACCCGCTCCGGAACGATGCCCATCGAGTCGCACATCTCCCAGCGGCTGCTCACCGACTCCCCCACCAACGCCACCAAGTGGCGGCACAAGGACTTCGACGAGCTCTACCGGCAGGCCCAGTCCACCGCCGAGGAGAGCGAGAGGACCGCGCTGTACGAGCGGATGCAGCGCCGCCTCCACACCGAGGGAGGCTTCCTCGTCTGGGGCTTCGCCGACTGGATCGTCGCCACGGCACCGGGCGTGCGCGGAGTCGCCGAGGACGCCCCCGCGAACACCCTGGACTGGGCCCGTTTCGACCGGGTGTGGCTGGCGTGACCGACCGCCGTTCCTGGCTGCTGCGGCGGCTGGTGCTCGGCGTGGCGCAGACCGCCGGCGTGGTGGTGCTGGTCTTCGCGCTCACCGAGGCGCTTCCCGGCGACGCGGCCGTCGCACTCGCCGGGGACGCCCCGGATCCCGAACGCGTCGAGCGCATCCGCGAGGTCATGGGGCTGGACCGGCCGGTCGCCGAACGGTTCGGGGAGTGGGCGGCCGGGCTGGTCCGCGGCGACCTGGGCGTCTCGCTGGTGTCCGGCCGCCCGGTCACGGAGTACCTGGCGGCCGGTTTCGGTCCCACCGTGCTGCTCGCCGGCCTGACCATGGCACTGCTGGTACCGGTCGCGGTGGGGCTGGGCGTGCTCGCGGCCCGCCGTGAGGGCGGCCGCGCCGACCGAGTGATCAGCACCGTCACGCTCGGCGTCTACGCGGTCCCCGAGTTCGCCCTGGGCGTGCTGCTGACGGTGGTGTTCGCGCTGTGGCTCGGCTGGCTGCCGCCCACCGCCGTCGGGTACGGATCCGGTCTGCTCGGCCATCCGGCCGTGCTGGTCCTGCCGGTACTGGTCCTGCTGGCCCGGCCGGTGTGCTCCGTCAGCCGGCTGGTCCGCGCCGGGATGATCGACGCCATGGCCTCGTCCTACACCGCCCAGGCCCGGCGCTACGGCGTCGCGGAGAGCCGGATCCGCTGGACGCACGCACTGCCGAACGCCGCGGCCCCGGCCGTGCAGCAACTGGCCCGGACCGTCGACTGGCTGCTGGGCGGGGTGGTCGTGGTGGAGGCCCTCTTCGTCATCCCCGGACTCGGCACCGTCCTGATGGACGCGGTGGCGGCCCGTGACATCCCGGTCGTCCAGGGACTGGCGGTCGTCTTCGGCCTCGTCACGGTCGCGGTGAACGTGGGAGCCGATCTGGTGACGCACGACCTCGCACCGCGAACGGGGGTGAGCGCGTGAAAGGCTCGGCACGGCGGCCCTCCGGGCAGGCGGTGCTCGGCGCCGCACTGATCACCCTGCCCCTGCTCCTGGCCGTCACGGGCCCCTGGTTCGCCGGTGAACCGGGGCCCCGCGGGGTTTCCTTCACCTCCGGGGAAGGGCACTGGCTGGGGACCGACTTCACCGGCCGCGACGTGTGGCGGCAGGTCCTGCTCGGCGGGCGCTCGGTGGTGGTGACCGCTGCGGTGGCCACCGTCCTGGCCTACCTGGTCGCCCTGCCGGTCGGCCTGGTCGCGGCCCTCACCCACCGCGCCTGGCTGGAGGAGTTCCTGATGCGGCCGTGGGACGTCGTGCTGGCCGTCCCCTCCCTGCTGCTGATGCTGATGGTCGCGGCCCTGCTCGAGCCCGGAGCGGCCGGGCTGGCGCTGATCGTGGCCCTGGTCAACGTGCCCGACGCGGTCCGGATCGTCCGTGCCGGCGCTGCCGAGGCGGCCTCCCGGCCCGCCGTGGAGGCGATGCGGATGCAGGGTGAGAGCTGGTGGCGGATGGCGGTGGGCTACGTCGGCCGCTCGATGCTGCGCACACTGGCCGCCGACGCCGGCGTGCGGCTGACGGGCGCGCTGTACCTGGTGGCCACCGCGGCCTTCCTGGGGGTGGGTGTCGCCCCCGACGCCGCCGACTGGGCCGTGATGGTGGACCAGGGCCGCACCGGGCTGTTCGTGCAGCCGTGGGCCGTGGTGGTCCCGGCCGTGCTCATCGTCGCGCTGACCACCGGCACCAACCTGCTGTTCGACGCCTCACTGGCCAGGAGGACCCGGGGAACGCGCCGGGGGAAGGAGGCCCGGGATGTCCCGGCCGGTCGCACGCGTCGATGACCTGCGGGTGGAGGTGGACGGCCGGGCCCTGGTGGACGGGGTCTCGTTCACCGTCCTGCCCGGCCGCTGCACCGCCCTGGTGGGACCTTCCGGCAGTGGGAAGAGCACCACCGGCCTGGCCCTGCTCGGCGAGTACCCGGCCGGGGCGCGGGTGAGCGGTACGGTCGACGTGGCCGGCCCGGCCGGGTACGTCCCGCAGAACCCCGCCGCCGCGCTCAACCCGGCCCGCCGGGCCGGAGCCCTGCTGGCCGACATCGCCCGCGCGGGAGGCGGCGGCCGCGCGGAGCGGGCCGGGCGGGTCCGTGCCGCGCTGCGCGCGGCTCAGCTTCCCGATCCGGAGCAGGTGCTGCGCAAACACCCGCACCAGCTCTCGGGCGGCCAGCAGCAGCGGGTCGTCATCGCGCAGGCCCTGCTGTCGGGCGCGCCGGTGCTGGTCGCGGACGAACCCACCACGGGCCAGGACGCGCTGACCAAGCGGCGGGTGGTGGACGAGCTGCGGGCGGTGCTCGCCCGGGGGGTGGCGGTGGTCCTGCTCAGCCACGACCTGGACGTGGTGCGCGAGCTGGCCGGCCACGTCGTCGTCCTGCGGGATGGGCGGACCTCTGAGAGCGGGCCCACCGCACGAATCCTCTCGGCCCCCGGGCACCCCCGCGCCGCGGATATGCCGGCCGCTGCCGTACCGGTGCGGACGGACGGACCACCGGAGCCGGACGGCCGGGGCGCCGCGCCCGCTCTGCGGGTGGAGGGTGTGACCGCCTGGCACGGGCGCCGCCGTACGGGCCCCGTGGTGCTGCACGACCTCTCACTGACGCTCGGCGCCGGGCGGTGCCTTGCCGTGGTGGGCCGCTCCGGCTCGGGCAAGACGACCCTCGCCCGCTGTCTGGCGGGGCTGCACCGGCGCTGGTCGGGCCGGGCCCTGCTGGCCGGGGAGCCGCTGCCGCGCAGCGTGCGCGACCGGAGCCGGGAGCATCTGGCCGCCGTGCAGTACGTCTTCCAGGACGCCAGGGCCTCGTTCGACGAGTACCGGCCGGTGCTGGAGCAGGTGGCACGCACCGCTGTCCGGCTGCGGGGCGCGGACCCGGACGAGGCCCGCACCGAGGCGCTCTCGGCGCTCACCGGCGTGGGGATCGGCGCGGACACCGCCTCCCGTCCGCCCGGCGCCCTCTCCGGCGGCGAGCTGCAGCGGGCCGCTCTGGTCCGCGCCCTGCTGGCCCGCCCGAGGGTACTGCTGTGCGACGAGATCACCTCAGGGCTCGACCCCGTCGCCCGGAAGGACGTCTGCGCGCTGCTCGCGGGGCTCACGACCGGTTCCGGGAACGCCTTTTCCCCGAGGGAGGGGACGTCCCTGGTGGTCGTCACCCACGACCTGTCGGTGGCCGCGGGACTGGCCGACGACATCGCCGTGGTCGACGAGGGGCGTGTGGTGGAGTCCGGAGCGGCCGGGCAGATGCTCTCCGCCCCCCGCCACCCGTTCACACGGCGCCTGCTGGAGGCGATGCCCTCACTCGCCGGCGCAGTGAGGGGGCCTTCGGCCTGATCGCTCCGGTCGGCGCCCGCGGACCGCGGGCGCCGACCGGGATGTCAGCGTGGCAGTGGGATCTCGTAGTGGACGGTCGCGAAGCCGGGGCCGTGCTCGCCGGTGCTCCTGGCGTCGAAGATCTCCTTGGCGACGCTCTCCCAGAAGGGCCGGGCCCCGGGGACGTCGACGTTGGTGTGCAGGTAGAGACTGGCGTAGTCCGCGGCGGCGGCGAAGTCGGCCGCCATTTCGACCATGGTCCTGGCCAGTCCGTGGCGCCGGTGCCCGGGACGGACGTAGACGCGCACCAACTGGGCCGTGGAGCCGGACGGATAGCGTTCGGCGATCCATCGCGGATGCGGGGGGTGCGCGGGGCCGCGGGAGAGGAGGCCGGTGGTGGCCACCACCTTCCCCTCCGGCGCGTCACCGTGCACCGCGACGAGCAGCAGGTGCCGGGGGCCCGTCAGATAGGTGCCGCGGACGTCGACGACGTCCGCGTGCCACGCCGGTACGTACCCGTAGCCGAACTCGCGGTAGAAGGTGTCCAGCATGACGCTGCGCGCGCCCTCGACGTCCTCCGGGGTGGCCGGGCGGACGAGGTAGGGGCCGACGGGGCGGGGCGATGGGAAGTCGTGCATCCGGAATCCATGGGGTCTCGTGGGGGCGGGGTGGAGTGCGGTGGGGGAGCCGCAGGGGCGTCTCCCCGGCCGGAGGGTCAGGAGACGGGTCCGCCGCTGCGGCTGACCACGTGGAAGGCGGTCTTCTCCTCACCGGCGGTGCGGGATGTCAGGTGGTGTTCGGCCCATTCGGCGCGCAGTTCGTCGTCGGTGACCGTCCACCACTCGTAGTCGGCGGTGGTTTCCGACACGCACCTCCCCTCGTGCAGGGTTCTGTAGGTCATCCTCCAGGTGAGGCGTTCCGCGCCGGAGGGCTCGGCCTGTATCCAGCCCTCGTAGTCCTGCTCACCGACGCGGAAGGTGCCTCCTGCGGCCCGTGGTACCGCCACGGGGGTGTGGGGCCGCTGGTTGTTGACCAGCAGCGCTCCGCCGGGTTCCAGGCACCACGCGATCTTCGCCCACAGTCGTCGGCGCTGTTCGGGGGCGAGATGGCCCAGCATGTTCATGGCCAGGACGGCTCTGGGGCTCCTGGGGAAGTCGTAGGTCTGTGCGTCGGCCGCGATCACGGTGACGGTGGTGCGCAGGACGGGGTCGTCCACCAGCCGGGCGAGCAGGGCCGTGCGCATGGCGGGGGAGGGCTCGACGGCGAGTACGGAGACACCGGGCAGGGCCGAGGCGACGGCCCGCACACCGCGCCCGGACCCGGCGCCGAGGTCCGCCACGGGGCCCGACAGGGTGGAGAGGGACTTCAGCTCGGCGGTCAGGGCGGGCGCTGTGCCGTGCCAGAAACCGGCGATCAGCGGATCGATGTACGGAGCGGACGCCGCATAGGGGTCGGGCACCGTCGACTCCCCCCTGGTAACGAAATTCAGATTCATCAAGAATAGGGTTCCGGGGTCCGGGACCGGAAGGGACACGCGGGCGTTCCGGACAGGGCCTTCGGGGGCGGAGGCCGTACGCCGGGCCCGGTACGGCCGCACCGGGCCCGGCGGGGGTCAGTGCTTCACGCCGCTGAGTTCGTTGGGGGTCTTGGGCAGGGTGGCCGTGGCGAGCCGCTCGCCGGACTCGACGTCGATCGCGTGGAGCTCGCGGGTGGCGGGGTCGGAGACGTAGGCGGTGTGGTCGCGCACGAAGATCGCGGGACGGGGCTGCTGCCACTCCAGCGGTTCGCGCCACTGGTCCATGACGGGGATGGTCCGGGTGACCTCCCCCTCCTCGGGGTCGATGACGTGGATCTTTCCGTCGGTGCCCAGGACGAGGGCCTCGCCGTGCGGGCCGCGGGCCAGGGAGCGGAAGGTGTAGCTGGTGCCGAGGTCGACCAGGCGGAGCCTGCCGGTGCGGGTGTCGATCAGGGAGACCTGCTCGGGGCGCTCCAGTTCGGCGTCGGCGTCCTTCTTGTAGTCGCCCAGGACGACGGGGGAGCTCTCGGAGCCGGCCTGGTTGCCGATCCGGCCGTACTCGGTGGGGCTGTCCACCTTGGTGATGGCGCCGTCCCGGTAGATCAGGACACCGTTCTCGCAGCCGATGACGACGGCCTCGTCCTTGGCGGTGGCTTCGCCGTGGACGCCGGGGCACTTCTCGTTGCGGGTGATCTCCTTTCGGTTCTCGTCGAGGACGGTGATGCCGGTCCTCTCCTCCTCGGTGCCCAGGGTGGTGACCAGGCGGCCGTCGGCCAGTTCGACGGCGACGCCGTGGTGGGGGGAGGGGGAGTCGTAGGTGGTGGTCTTCGGCTTTCCGCCGGCGAGGTCGTTCGGGTCGAAGGCGGTGACCTCGCCGGTGCCGTCGGTGAACAGCACGGTCCTGTCGGCGTGGTGCACCACGTGGCCGGGCTTGTCCCCCTGGAACTCGATGTCCGTGAGCTTGCCGCCGGCCGCGTCCAGGACGCGGAACCCGCTGCTGGTGGAGACCATGACGTGGCGGTCGTCGCCGGCCGGGTTGACCCGGTTGAATCCCGGCAGGGGTATGTCCTCGGCGATCTCGAGGGTCTTGCCGTCCAGGACGTAGAGGCCGCCGTCGTAGGTGGTGACGACGGGATCCGTGACCGCCGGGGCCGGGGCCGGGGCGTTGGACTTCGCGTCGGTCTTCTCCGCCGAGGACCGGGTCTGCTGGGTCTCTTCCCCGCCGCACGCGGTGAGCGCGAGGGAGGCCGCCAGGAGGAGGGCGATGCCCGTGGCCTTCGCGGGGCGTGCCGTGTTGCTCATGTCGGTGTTCTTTCTCTTTCTCGTGGTCCGTCCGTGGACGGGGGCTTCGTGGATCAGTCGGTGCCCAGGCCATCGGCTATCGCCGTGGTGTTGGCCCGCATCATGTCCAGGTAGGTCGGGGCTCCTCCGCCCTTGTCGGTGAGGGATTCGGAGAACAGGGGGACGACCTCCACGTCCAGACCGCTCTCGCGTCTGAGGACATGGGCCAGCCGGTCGGGCCGGGAGGAGTCGGCGAAGATCGCGCGGACTCCCGCCTCCCGGACCGCGGTGGCCAGGGAGTCCAGGTCGGAGGCGCTGGGGGAGGCCAGGGTGGTGCCGCTGGGGATCACGGCGCCGATGACGCGGAATCCGAACCGCTGGGCCAGGTATCCGAAGACGTGGTGGTCGGTCACCAGGCTGCGCCGCTCCTCGGGCACCGCCTTGAAGCGCTGCCGCATCCAGGAGGCGAGGTCATCGACCTGCGCCCCGTACCGGTCGGCGTTCTTCCGGACCGCGGCGGCGTCGATGCCGTCGACGTTCTCCACGACCTGTTCGGCGATGAGGCCGACGGCGGTGCGGACGCGGTGGGGGTCGGTCCAGAAATGGGGGTCGGGGCGTCCGGCGGTGTCGTCCGAGGTGTAGGGGAGGGGGTCGACGGCTTCCGCGACGGCGAAGGTGGCGACACCCGTCTCCCGGGCGGAGTCCACGTGCCGCAGGGCGTTCTCCTCCAGTCCGAGCCCGTTGTACACCACCAGGCCGGCCCGTTCGATCGAGGCCGCCTGCGTGGCGGAGACGCCGAACGAGTGCGGGTCGGCGCCCGCCTCCATCAGCACCGTCACCTCGGCCTCGTCGCCGATGACGTTGCGGGTGATGTCACCGAGGATGTTGGTGGTGACCACCACGCCGGGGCGGTCGCCGCCGCCTGTCCCGCAGCCGCCGAGGAGCGGCAGGACGCAGGCCAGGGCGGTGAGCAGGACCGCCGCGGCGCGGCGCCGGGCCGCCGGAGTGCCGGCCCTCATCGTCCGGTCTCCACCATCAGGGCGGGGGCGAAGTCCACGGTGAGGGTGCGGGCCCGCCGCAGGCCGTCGTTGTAGTCGATCTCGTGGACCCTCCGCGCCGCGACGTCGTTGACGTAGGCGCGGCTGGTGTCCACCTCGATGACCGCCGAGGCGATCTGCTCCGGGGAGGCCCCGCCCAGCAGTTCGGTGCTCGCGGTCCGCTCTCCGGTGGTGGGGTCGTAGGCGCTCAGGGTGCCGTCCTTGGTGAGGACGAGCAGCGGTGCGCCCTCGCCGGCGGTGGTCACCGCTACGACGGGACCGGTCTCCACCCGCTTCCAGGTCCGTTCGGTGACGTCGAGCACCCACACCGCGTCGTCGCCGGCCGCGGCGGCGAGGGTGGTGCCGCCGGGCCGGTGCTCGAAGGCGAGGGCCCGGTCGTCGGCGTCCACGGGCCTGCCGTAGGGAACCCTCTCACCGGTGAACTCGCCGTCCTCCTCGGTGACGAGCAGAGCGCCGTCCGAGCAGCCGAAGACGACACCCCGGCGGGTCACGGCCGTGCCACGCACCTGCGGGCACCGCTCTGCGACGGACGCCACCGGCGCTCCGTCGCGGTCGCGCGCCTCGACGGTGTCCCGCGCGGTTCCCGTCCCTGCGACCAGCAGGTGCTCCCGGTAGGGGACGACCGGTCCCTCCCCGGGCCGGCCGGCGACGGGGCGCCCCCTGCCGACGCTGCCGTCCTCCAGCGCGGCGCGGTCGAACAGCCGGGCGCCGCCGTCGAAGGTGACCGCGGTGAGGTCGGCGTCGCTGTGGACATGCTCCGGCCGCCCTCCGCCGATCCTCCCGACACCGCGGATCTTCGAGCGGTAGTAGTGCGCGTGGTCGCCGTGGTCCACCTTCCAGGCGCCGCTGTCGACGATCTGGGTACCGGTGCCGGTGCCCAGGTAGGCGAACCGGCCGTCGCCGGCGATGTCCCGCACCCCCTCGGCCCGTCCCACCCGGGTGACATCCTCGGTCACGAGGTCCAGGACGTGGATCTCACCGGTGCCGGTGTCCGCCATCACCAGGCGCGGCCGCTGCTCGGCGGTCTCCTCGGCCCCCTCGACGTAACCGTGGGGGGTGGCGGACGAGGACGGTTCGGCCTCGGCGGACTTGGCACGTCCCGGACCGTTCTGGCAGCCGGTCAGCAGCACGGCCGCGGCGAGGGCGGCCGCCGCGCGGGTCTTCGCGTGTTTCATGACGAGCTTTCGCATTCCGTTCACGGGGTGAGGGTGTTCAACGGTCGTGGGTGGGGGAGAGCCGTGCGGAGAGGGGCAGGCGGCCCCGGAGGCCGGCGGCGAGGTGGGACAGCAGGAACTGCGCGACCGCGACGGCGGCGATCGTCGCTCCCGCGGCGGTGCCCAGGTGCCAGGACAGCAGCAGGCCGAGGAACGTCGCGCTCGTGCCCAGGCAGGCGGCGCCGGCCATGATCGCCGGAATGCGCCGGGCCCAGGGCAGGGCCGTCGCGGGGGGCGCGATCAGCAACCCGAAGACCAGCAGCGTCCCCACCACGTGGAACGAGGCGACGATGGCCAGCGTCAGGAGCCCCAGCAGCGCGGCGTGCGCGGAACGGGGGCGCAGACCCAGCGTGCGGGCCTTGCGCTCGTCGAAGGCCAGGGCGACGAACGGCCGGTGTCCCACGACGGAGACGGCCAGGGCGATTCCCAGCGCCACGGCGAGGTGGGCGAGGTCGCTCTCGCGCACCGCGAGCACGTCACCGAAGAGGAACCCGGTCAGGTCGACGGCGAACGACTGGGAACGCGAGACGATGATCACGCCCAGAGCGAGCATCCCCACGAAGAGCAGGCCGATCCCCGTGTCGTGCGACAACCGGGGGGCACGGCCGAGCGCGGTGATCCCCAGCGCCATGGCGGCCGCGCTCACCGCCGCGCCGACCAGCAGGTTCCCTCCCAGGAGCGAGGCGACCGCGACCCCCGGCAGCATGCCGTGCGACATGGCGTCCCCCAGGAAGGCCATGCCGCGCAGCACCACCCAGGTGCCTGCCAGGGCGCAGATCAGCGACACCAGGACACCGCCCCACAGGGCACGCTGCACGAAGGCCACCTCGAAGGGGCCGGTCAACCACTCCATGGCGCATGAACATATAATGAAAACGGTTTTCATTTCAAATCAGGGAGAGGGAGGCCTCCAGGTGAAGCAGCAGGTGACGCTCGACGACGTGTCGGCCGGCTACGCGGGGCGGGCGGTGCTGTCCGGGTTCAGCGCGCGGATACCGGCCTCGGCCGTCACGGCCGTCGTGGGGCCGAACGGATCGGGCAAGTCCACGCTGCTCGGCGTGCTGGCGGGCGTGGTACCGGTCATGGCCGGGACGGTGGCCCATCGCACCTCCGTCCGCCCCGCGCTCGTGGCGCAGCGCAGCACCGTCTCCGACGGGCTGCCGGTCACGGTGCGCGACACCGTCGCGATGGGCAGATGGGGACGTCTGGGGCTGTTCGGGCGCATGTCCCCGTGCGACCGTTCGGTGGTCGAGACGTGCATGGAGCGGCTCGGCATCGGCGCGCTCGTGGAGCGGCGGCTCGGTGAACTCTCCGGAGGGCAGCGGCAGCGCGCGCTCGTGGCCCAGGGGCTCGCACAGGAAGCCGACCTCCTCCTGCTCGACGAGCCGACAGCCGGCCTCGACCTGGAGGCGCAGCGGAGAATCACCGAGGTCCTCCGGGAGGTGGCTGCTGAGGGCACCACCGTCGTACACGTCACCCACGATCCGGCGGCGGCCCGACGGGCCGACCACTGCCTGCTGCTCCATGCCGGCAGACCGGCCGGGGAAGGCCCGCCCCACGAGGTGCTGACCGGTGAGGCGCGCGGGAGCGTCCGGGGACTTCCCCGGCCGGCACGGCCTTCTGCGGCGGAGGAGCGCGGAGTCGCTCGCCGGGGCCGGGGGTGAGGTCCCCGGCAGGGCCTGCCGGGGCGGGCCGCCGCCTGCCTCCCGGGGGCGCGGCCGGGTTGCGGCGGGCGGAAGGAGGTCTTCTCCTGGGAGGCACGGGGCTTTGTGACGACGTCGTGCTGGGAGGCGTATGACCGGCCGTGGCGGTCCCCCCGGAACCGGGGCGGCGGGCTGGGGGCAGCCCGCCGAGCTGGTGCTGGACGCCGCCGGTGCGGTGATGGCGTGCACGCGGCCCGTGCTGGAGCTGCTGGGCGGCTCGGCCGGGGAGCTCCGCGGCAGGGAACTGGGCTCCTTCCTCGAGGGCCCGTCGCAGTGGGTGGGACTGGCCGAGGGCGCCGGGCACGGCCACCGCAGCGACGGGCGCGTGGTGCTGCGGCGCGTCGGCGGCGGCCGGGTGGACGTGGACGTGAGCGTGTTCGCGCTCGCGGAGGGAGGCGGGGCGCGCTTCCTCGTCTGGCTGGTGCCCGCGGCGGGAGCCGAGCTCGAGGACGAGTTCGGGATGCGGGTGGCCCTGGCCGGAGGCGGTGTGCTGGCCTCCAGCCCGCGCGCACAGCAGCGGCTGGACCTGCTGCACGCGGCGGCGGTACGCGTCGGCGGTTCGCTGGACGTGGCGCGCAACGCCGAGGAGCTGGTCGATCTGCTGGTGCCGGTGTTCGCCGATCTGGGCGCGGTCGATCTGACCGAGGCGGTGCTGGCCGGGGAGGAGCTCGGGGAGTTCGCCGCGGACGCGCCCATGAGGCGCGTCGCCGTGGCCGCCGGGGAGGGAACGTGGCCCGAGGAGGTCTACGGCCGCGGGGAGACGTTCTCGATCGGGGACGTCGAGCGGGAGCACCTGCTGCGGGGGTCGGCCGGCACCATGCCGGACCTGAGCGGCCTTCGGAGGGCGGCGGCACGGGATCCGCGGCGGTCCCGGCTGACCCTGCCCGAGGCCGCGACCTCCCTCCTGGTCCTCCCGCTGCGGGCGCGCGGGACCGTACTGGGGGCCGTACCGCTGTGGCGGACCGGGGACCGGACCCCGTTCGACCGGGGCGACGCGACCCTGGCCGAGGAGATCGGCTCCCGGCTGGCCCTGGGCCTGGACAACGCCCGCCGGTACACCCGGGAGCGGCGCACGGCCGAGGCCCTGCAGCGCAGCCTGCTGCCTCCTCCGGTGGTGCGCCTGGCGGCGGCGGAGACCTCGGGGATGTACGCGCCGGCCAGTACCGCGGCCGGAACCGGCGGGAGCTGGTACGACGTGATCCGGCTGTCCGGAGTCCGGGTGGCCTTCGTGGTGGGCAAGGTCGCCGGGCACGGAGTGAACGCCGCCGGTGCCATGGGACGGCTGCGGTCGGCGGTGCAGACCCTGGCCGACCTGGACCCGCCGCCCGACGAGCTGCTGAGCCACCTGGACGACCTGGTGACCCGCATCGGCGAGGACGAGGGGCACCGGGCGGGACCGGCCGTCAGCTCCCTGCACGGAGCGACCTGCCTGTACGCGGCCTACGACCCGGTCACCGGACGGTGCCTCGTCGCCAGCGCCGGCCACCCCGGCCCCGTCCTGGCCAGGAGGCAGGGCTGTGCGGCGGACGACGTCGAACTCCGTCCCGGGCCGCCGCTGGGAGGCGGCACCGAACCCTTCGAACCGGTGGAACTGCTCCTGCGGCCGGGCGATGTCCTGGCCTTCCACAGCGGACCGATCACCGCGGTGGTGCGCAACACCGAGCGGGACCTGGAGCGGATGTGCGAGAGCGCCCGGACCGCCGCGAACACCGAACAGCCGCTGAGTGACGTCGGGCCCCGCCTCCTGGCCCGCCTGCGGGAGCAGAACCGCGACGAGGACCTCGCCCTGCTCCTGGCCCGCGTGGACCGGGTGCCGCCCGGGGACACGGCCTTCTGGCGACTGCCCGCCGACCCCGGCCTCGTCGCGCACGCACGGGCCCTGGCCTCCGCCCAGCTGGCGGAGTGGGACCTGGGCGAGCTGGACTTCACCACCGAGCTGATCGTCAGCGAACTGGTCACCAACGCCGTCCGCTACGCCGGCGGCCCCATCGGCCTGCGCCTGACCAGGAACCACCGGCTCGTCTGCGAGGTGTCCGACCCCAGCCAGTCCCAGCCCTACCTGCGCCGCGCCCGACTGTCCGAGGAGGGCGGCCGCGGCCTGTTCCTCATCTCCCAGCTCGCCCACCGCTGGGGCAGCCGCTACACCCCCGGTGGCAAGACCATCTGGACCGAGCAGCTCACCGAGGGCCCCTGAGTTCACCGACGACCGCACTCCGTGCGGACGCCCGGCGTGCCCGGGAGGCGGCCTCGCCGCAGCGCCCCGCGTGTTCGCCTCGCGGTTCCAGGACGACCACTACGGTCGACCGGTGCACCGAGGCCGTCCTCACCGGCGTCGGCCTCGGTGAGGGACGCATCCGCTCGGCGCTGGACGACGCGCTGCCCACCGACGCGGAACTGCCGCCGGGCCGGGAGGGCCGGAGAGCCTTCTTCGCCCCCCGCTCGGTGACGGTCCCGTATGACGCGGCGGGGGCGGCGCCGGCCGGCGGGCGGGATTTGAGGAAACCACCGGCCGGGAGGAACCTGGAACATGGTCCATACGCGGCCAAAGCACCCAGAAAGCTCCGACAGGCAGGTGAAGGACATGGCCACCGCACACGCCCCCCACACCCAGCACCCGCACCGGCACGGCGAGGGGTGTGGCCACGTCGCCTTCGGGCACCGGGGTCACACCGACTACGTGCACGAAGGTCATCTCCACCGCGTCCACGAGGGTCACGTCGACGAGTGCGAGCCCGAAGGGCACGCGGTCCACGGCGACCACCCCCACCGGCACGGCGAGGGCTGCGGACATGTCGCCGTCCCGCACGGTGACCACGCCGACTACGTCCACGACGGATGCAGGCACGCCCTCCACGAGGGTCACTGGGACGAGCACTGAGGCCCGGCGGATGCGCGGTGCCACGGAACCGCCGCCGGGGCTCTGCGGTCCGCCCGCTCCGGTGGCCGGGGTGCGGGCCGTCAGGCCGTCCGCCCGCCCGGGCACTTTCGGCACCGTCCCTCGAAGACGAGCATGTGGCGTACGTCGACGAACCCGTGCTGCCGCTGCGTCGCCGCCAGCCACTCCTCGAACTCCCGGCAGGGGACCGGCACGTTGTACCCGCAACCGCGGCAGACCAGGTAATGCCGGTGTTCGGTGGTGTCCCTGTAGCGGTAGGCCTTCCCCCCGCCGCCGTCGCGCACGACATCGACCAGGCCGAGGCGTTCCAGAGCGGTGAGTGCCCGGTACACCGTGCTCAGGCTGACCGGATCCCCCTGGCACTGGAGGCGCCGGTGGATCTGCCGGGCGCCGGCGAACACCTCCAGCCCTTCGAGTAATCGCAGGACCGTCGCCTGTCGCCGCCGGGTCCCGGGAAGCGGGGACCACCGGCCGGGGGTCCGGGGGGCGTCGCCCGCCGGGGTGCTCCGGTGCGTTCGAGCTGCGGGCCGGCTCCCGGGCGCCTCTCCGGACACCGCGCGTGCCCGCGGAGCGGCCCCGCCGCAGGAAGGGGGCGGGGCTTGCTCCTTTTGTGTCCACGGCTCTCCCGAGGGCCGCTGCGTCGCGCGGAACGCGTGTGGTTCACAGGGTGCGGGTCCTCCTCCGGGTGCGGGGAAGCCCGTCGGTGACGTGGCGTCACTGGCCATGGCGACACTCTATGGGAAACGGTTTTCGTTTTTCTGTCACTCCGTCCTCCAGGGCGCCGCCGCCGGGTGTTCCGGCCGGTTCGGCGGGTCCGCGCCACCGCCGGACCGGCCGCCGCCGGCTCGCCGCACCGGTGCGCGAAGCGGTGCCGTGGCTGCACCACCGCCCGGCCCGGAGTCCGTCACACCGCCGGCAGCGGCTGCGGGTGGTCGTGGTCGCAGGCGTCCTCGATGCCGTAGGTGTCCCACGCGGGGAACGGATGGTGGGGCGGAGCCGCCTCGCCGTCGGCCAGCAGGCACGCGGACAGGGCGGCCCGGAGGGCTTCCGGGCGCAGGCCGGTGCCGATGAACACCAGTTCCTGCCCCTGGCCGTCCGCTGCCTGGCGAGCACCGGAGGGCTCGAAGCGGGCGACGGAGCCGGCCTGGGACCACAGTCCGGTCACATGCGGGCGGGAGGCCAGGTGGAAGAAGCCCTTGGAGCGCAGGACCTGTCCGAACTCCCCGCCATCGAGGCGCTCGGTCACGAAGGACCACAGCCTCTCGGGGCGGAAGGGCCGGGTGGAGCGGAAGACGGTGGAGGAGATGCCGTACTCCTCGGTCTCCGGTACGTGGTCGCCGTTGAGCTCCATCACCCAGCCCGGTGCCTGCTGCGCCTTCTCCAGGTCGAACAGCCCGGTGCCCAGGACCTCACCGAGGTCCACCCGCCCGTGGGTGGCGGGCACGACGCGGGCGGCCGGGTTGAGCCGGGTGAGTGCGGCCCGCAGCCGGTCGGCGTCCCCGGCGCCGACGAGGTCGAGCTTGTTGAGCACGATGACGTCGGCGAACTCGATCTGGTCCATCAGCAGGTCGCTGACGGTGCGCTCGTCGTCCTCGTACTGGTCCAGGCCCCGCTCGGCGAGCCCGTCCCCGGCGCTCAACTCGGGCAGGAAGTTCGCGGCGTCGACGACGGTGACCATGGTGTCCAGGTCGGCGAGGTCCGCCAGAGTGGCGCCGTCGTCGCGGGGGAAGACGAAGGTGGCGGCGACCGGCATCGGTTCGGAGATGCCGCTGGACTCGATGAGCAGGTGGTCGAACCTTCCCTCACGGGCGAGGCGGTCGACCTCCTCCAGCAGGTCGTCGCGCAGGGTGCAGCAGATGCACCCGTTGGTCATCTCCACCAGGCGCTCCTCGGTGCGCGACAGGGCCGCCCGGCCGCCGCGCACCAGGGCGGCGTCGATGTTGACCTCGCTCATGTCGTTGACGATGACCGCCACCCGCAGGCCCTGGCGGTTGGCCAGCATCGAGGCCCGTGCCTACGGACAGCTGAACAGCCCGGGCGAAGCCCTCGCGGCCCTGCGCACCGCCGACACGCTGCGCGAGCAGGTGAACGGGGAAGACGTCCCCGGCGGCATGATGGCGTTCCCGCTCGCCAAGCAACTCTTCTACGCCAGCAGCACCCACCTGTGGCTGGGCGGGAACCGGCAACTGAGCGATGCCGAAGCCCGGGCCGAGGAGGCGGTTGAGCTGTTCGAGGCCGATCCGCCGGAGCGCCGGCGCCTCGGGGAACTCTCCCTCGCCCGCATGGACCTCGCCCTGGCACGGCTCGGCCGGGGCGACCTCGACGGCACCACGGGCACGGTGCACATCGTGCTGGGCACGGCGGCACGGCGCCCCACGGAGAGCGTCACCAAGCGTCTGGAGCAGTTCGGCCGCCACCTGGCCGTACACTCCGCCGCGTCGTCGCCGACGGCCGTGAACCTGCAGGACGCGATCGCCTCGCACGCGGGGCGGGAGCGCGCCGCCCTACCTCCGGGGAGTGCCCGATGACCACCATGACGCTGCTGCACCCCGGCGCGATGGGCGCCGCCGTCGGCGAACAGGCCGTACACGGCGGTGCCCGGGTGCTGTGGGTGCCCGACGGACGCAGCCAGGCCACCCGGGTCCGGGCGGCCAAGGCGGGCCTGGAGGCATGCGGTTCACTGGCCGACGCCCTGGCGGTGAGCGATCTGGTGGTGTCGCTCTGCCCCCCGCACGCGGCCGAGGACGTGGCCCGGCAGGTCGCCGGCCTGCCGTATGCGGGTGTCTTCGTCGACGCCAACGCGATCAGTCCGCACCGCATGGAGCGGATCGCCGTACCGTTCTCCGAACGCGGCGCCGCTGTGGTGGACGGAGCCGTCTTCGGGCCTCCGCCGACCGGAGGACGGCGGGCGAGCCTGTGCCTGTCCGGTGACCGGCGCGGAGTGCGGGCGCTGGCCGACGCCTTCGAGGGCACCGATCTTCAGGTGCGGGCACTGGAGCGCCCGATCGGCTCGGCCTCCGCGCTGAAGATGGCCTTCGCCGGCTTCCAGAAGGCGGCCCGCACGATCGCCGCGGTCTCCCATGCTCTGGCCGAGGCACACGGGGTGGCCGCCGAGTTGGTCGAGCAGGCCCAGACGATGCCCGCCGACATCCTCACCGACGCGGGCTACCTGCCCAGCGTCGCCGCGCGGGCCTGGCGGTGGGCACCGGAGATACACGAGGTCGCCGAGACGCTGCGCCAGGCCGGGCTCCCGGACGACATCGCGCAGGCGACGGCGTCGGTGATGCTCCGCTGGGAGGGGGACAAGGACCGCTTCGACATGCCGCTGCCGGAGGTCTTCGCCCACCTCCGCACAGGAGATGGGCAAGGTTCGGCGGATGAGTCATCCGGCGACGCCCGCGCACACTGAGGCGATGCCATCCGTCACGCGGTTGGTCGGTGACCTCATGGAGCTCGCGCCCACTCCGGGCCCGGAGTTGACCGGTCTCGCCCGGCGGTGTGGACTCCGGCCATGACCCGAGTGCTCTACCTGATCGCCTGCGCGGCCGGTCCCACGCAGTACCTCGACCAGGCCGTACGACTCGCACAGGGACGCGGCTGGGACGTGTGCGCCGTCCTCACGCCGTCGGCCGCCGCCTGGTGGGAGCCGCGGATGGAGGAGCTGGAGGAACTCACCGGCCACCCGGTGCGGTCCCGGTACAAGCTGCCGTGGGAGAAGGACGCGCTGCCGAAGGCGGACGCGATGCTGGTCGCCCCGCTGTCGTGCACCAGCTTGAACAAGTGGGGCGCGGGTATCGCGGACACGGTGGCGCTGGGTATCCCGTCGGAGGCGGTGCACATGGGTGTGCCGGTGGCGGCGATGCCGTTCTTCAACCAGGCGCAGGCCGCGCAGCCCGCCGTGCCGCGCAGTGTGGAGGCGCTCCGGTCCCAGGGCGTGCGGGTCCTGCTGGGCGAGGACGGGTACGAGCCGCACCCGCCCAAGACGGGCAACGCCCGGGCCTTTCCGTGGGAGCGGGCCCTGGAGGCGGTGGAGGACATGCTTCCCGGCGGGAACTGATCGCCAGGCGGTTGGACGTATGAGGGCGATCCCTGTTCGCCGATGCCCATGTTGCGTGTGAGCTGGCGCAACGGGGCCGAGGCGCCCACGGCCTCGCCGTCACTACTCCGATGGAGCGCAGGGGATGAGGCCCAGCGGTACGGGGCTTGAGTGGTTTCAGTACTTCCGTGTACATCCCGGGGGCCCCTATGTCTCTGGTCAAGGGAAACGGGGATGCGGTGGGCCGGCGAGCCGGGCAGCATGGCGGGGTGGTTGACCTGTTGTGGGATGACGTCAAGTGCTTCTTCGACCCGGACTTGATGGGGCCGTTGCCGGACGTGCGTGTCCCGGATGTCTCAGTGGAGGGCTGGCAGGCGGTCCTCGATCTTGTCGCGGAGAAGGGCTGGAAGTGCCAGTACTCCGAGGGAGAGGCGGTGCTTCCGGTGCCCCGGGCGGAGGCCGTTCTATCCCGTCCGGCGGATGCCGAATGTCCGCACCTGCGGGTCTGGCCGGCTGCCGATGTGTTGGCGATCTTCCGTTTCCATGTCGACGATGAAGTCGACTTTGACGTCGACCTGCGGGAGTTGCAGGGCCAGGAGCGACTTGATGTGTTCTGCGGCTTCCTTCGGGAGATCGGGCGGCGGCTGGGCAAGCCGGTGCTGATGGACCCGGAGGGCGACTCCGGCCATCCGGTGCTTGGCTTCGACGTCGAGGCCGATCGAGTCGTTCTCCTCGCGGACCCGCAGGTCAGGTGACTGAGGCCGACGGCTGCGGTTCGTAGAAGGTTTCGTCACAGAGTATGGCGAAGAGGAGGTCGGCCCGGCGTCGGACGAGGCAGAGCAGGGCCTGGGGTGGTGCTTGCCCTGGGCGATCTTCTTGTCGTAGTAGGCCCGCGAGGCCGGGTCGCCCAGGGCGGCGAACGCGGAGAGGAAGAAAGCCCGTTTGAGTTGCTTGTTTCTTCTCCTGGATGGCTGTTCGCCGCGGATCGAGGAGCCCGAGGTCCAGGTCGCCGGGGCGAGTCCGACGTAGGCGGCGGGGTGGCAGGCGGTTGGGAAGGTGCTGCCGTCACCGACCTCGATCAGGATCCGGGCTCCGGTCCTGACGCCGATGCCCGGCATCGACGTCAGGACTTTGGAAAGAGGGGGTCCTCCAGCAGTTCCTCGATCCGTCCGGCCGGCAGCTTGCGCTGGTCAAGGATGGCGGCCAGGGATCCGGCCAGGCTCGGGACGATCAATTCGGCCGCCTCGGTCCCCGGAGCCGTCACGGTCTGCTCGCCCAACGCGGCGAAGATCTCCTCGACCAGCCGCTCGGCCTTCCTCGGCGCCTTCGGCCGCAGCAGGGTGACCAGCCGCCGACGGCCGGCCTTGCGGATCTGGGCCGGTGACCCGAACCGTTCCAGCAGCGTGAGGACGACCGGGTGCTGCAACCGCGGCCTCAGCACCCGCTCCAGCGACGGATGGATCTAGGTCAGCAGGCCATGCAGCCGGTTCGTAACCCTGGTGGCCTCTCCTGCGAGATCGTCGTCGAACCCGACAATCATCTCCAGCTCGGCGATCGTCTTGTCCTCGCCGTCGATCGCCCGCAGTGTGTGCGGCATCGCGCGAGCCGCGTCCGCGATGATCAACGCGTCACGGGCGTCGGTCTTGGCCTCGCCGGGGTAGAGGTCGGCGATCCGCCGCATCGTCAGCCTGGGCAGGTAGGCGACGGGGCAGCCCATGTTCCGTGCGACCACCAGTGGCAGGGCACCGATCGAGGCCGACTGGTCGACCACGACCAACACTGTTCCGTGCTTGGCCTGGAGCTTCGCGAACAGTTCGCGGAGCTTGGGTTCGGTGTTGGGCAGCCGCTTGTCGAAGGCTTTCTTCCCGGCCGGTGTGATGGCGGTGGCGTGGTGTTCGCCCTTGCCGACGCCCAGGCCGAGGAAGACATCGATGTCGCCGGTGTCGATCATGTGCGTGCTCCTCCATTGGGCCGCGTCCACGCCGTCCACGGTGAGCGAGGCTTTCCAAGTGCCGGATCGAGCAGACGGGGACAGCGCCCAGAGCTCGGTGCCTCGGCGGGCGAGAAGTCTTGCGGGAGTATGGGCCAGCTGACCGGATTTTTTCCGAACCCGGCAATGATGCCAGGGGCGTAGTGCCGAAACAGTCCGCGCGTCGACGGATCCGGTGCTCGAACGACTTGGCTCCATGTCCGATCCATGGGGTACTCACCGGTTTACCGAGAAAACCTGGTTGTCGTTTCCCCGCGTGAAGCAGGGGTGAGAGAAGTCCGAAGGCTGATTCCTGGCGCTTAATTCGCTCACGGCAGACGGAGAGTGGCCCGGAAAGACTGGAATCCTCTTCACGGCTATGTCAAGGTACAACACCTTGGAGGCGAACGGCCAACGGACGATCGACCGGGTGACACGATGAGGATTTCCTTACGCCAACACGCACGTCTCTTCCTGCTCAAGTTCTTCCCTTTGCTCGTTTCTCGGTGGAGTCCGATGGGTGATTCTCGCGTGCGTGTCGACTGTATGGAGAAGGCGAAACATAGGCCGTCATCGCCGGTTATCCAAACCGGCGATGACGGCGATCATTGACGGCGCTCGCGCTCGACGTCCCTCGCCTCCCATGGAAGTCCATTCATGCCCGAAAAGTCGTTTCCTGCCCCCTCGGCATCCTCTAACGCTGGTGCCGTTCACGCGGCCTTCCTGACCGTCAAGGACGCTGCCGAATATCTCGGCCTCTCGCCGCACACGCTGTATGTCTGGCGACATCGACGGCAGGGACCACCGAGTTTCCGCATGGGGCGTCGCGGTCGAGTGGTGTATCGGCGGGACGCTCTCGAAACCTGGATTCGGGAACAGGAGGAGGCCGACTCCCGATCCAACCCGGCCCTGAACCCTCTGGCATTGGCTTCACCGCGCCGGTCCGGCCGCACTTTCGGAGACTGACGGGCCAGACGCCGTGGAACACCGTTTCTTTCGCCGATAAGGAGTATCACCTGGCCGGCTACATAGAGGACCGCTGGATCAAGAAGAAGAGAGATCCGGTAACCGGGAAGAGGGTGCGGACTCCTCGCTACGGTAAGGGGAGGAGATACAAGGTCGCTGGTGTCCCCGGGGTTCGTGATCGGTCTTTCGACACTCTGGAGGACGCCAAGGCGTGGCTTCGCCGGTCTGCCACGGATGAGGAACGCGGGGAGTTCGTGGACCCGCGTGACGGGTCCATCACGCTGGCCGACTACATCGAACTGTACTGGGCGCCGGGCAGGAGGGGAGCGCCCAAGACCCAGCAGGATCAGGAACGTAAAGCGCGGCTTCACATCATTCCGCACCTGGGGCGGCTTCCGCTCCGGAGCATCACGGCGACGACGCTGCGCGCGTATACGGCGAAGCTGGAGGAATCCGTCTCCTCGGTCGACTACCGGCGCGGGATCCTGTCCGAGTTGTCCGGCATTCTGGAAGCGGCCGTCGACGACAGACGGCTCGCCAGGAACCCCATGCACGCAAAATCCGTACGCTGGCCCAAGGCGTCCCGGGAGCGGCGAGAGGCGTGGTCGCTGGAGACCGCACTCCGGGTTCGTGACGTGATCAGCCCCCGGCACCGCATAGCCGTGGTGCTCGGGCTGGGATGCGGGCTCCGTCAGGGCGAAGTGTTCGGACTGAGTCCGGAGGACATCGACTACGCGCGAGGTGCCCTCCACATCCGCCGCCAGGTTCAAACGGTCAACGGCAGGCTGTTCTTCGCCCTGCCCAAGGGAGCGAAGACCCGCACCGTGGACATGCCCGGCTCGGTCGCCGAGGAGTTGAAGCGCCACATCGAGGCGTTCCCGCCGGTGGAGGTGGAGCTTCCCTGGGGAAGGCCGGGGGAGGACAGACCGCGAAGGAAGTTCCCCCTCCTGCTCATCACGCGGTTCGGCAACGCCGTGGCCGTGAACACATGGAACACCTACACGTGGAAGCCCGCGCTGGCCAAGGCCGGCGTCATCCCGCCGCGTGCCGAGGGCGCGAAGCAGCGGCAGTGGGAGGCGGCGCCGAAGGACGGCTTCCATGTGCTGCGGCACATCTACGCCTCGGTCATGTTGGAGGCGGGGGAGTCCGTGGTGACCCTGGCGCGGTGGCTCGGGCACTCCTCACCGGCCGTCACGCTCGGTTACTACGCTCACTTCATGCCGGAGGCCGGGAGCAGGGGGCGCACCGTCATGGACGGACTGCTGGGCAGGCGGGGGAGGCCGGGCGGCGGCTGAAACTCCCCGGATTCTCCCCAGGGCGGTTCGGGAGTGGTTCCGGCGGGGTCCCCGGTCCGGAGGTCTCCGGAGAAAACCGTTGATTGCAAGGCCAACGCTTCCGATAGCCTGGGAAAATGCTTCCCGAAGTCACCGCCACGCGCTATGTGACGCCCCTGCGCGAGGGTGGATCGCTGCCCGGCATCGTCGAGGCCGACGACCTGGGCACCTATGTCGTGAAGTTCACCGGAGCCGGGCAGGGCCGCAAGACTCTGGTGGCCGAGGTGCTGTGCGGCCGGCTCGCCCAGCGGCTCGGTCTGCGCGTGCCCGATCTGGTGCGCGTACAGCTGGATCCGGTGATCGGCCTGGGCGAGCCCGACCAAGAGGTGCAGGAGCTGCTCAAGGCCAGCGGCGGGCTGAACCTGGGGATGGACTTCCTGCCCGGCTCGATGGGCTTCGACCCGCTCGCCTACCGGGTGGACGCGCGGGAGGCGGGGCGTGTGGTGTGGTTCGACGCGCTGACGGGCAACGTCGACCGCTCCTGGCGCAACCCCAACATGCTGGTCTGGCACGGCGACCTGTGGCTCATCGACCACGGCGCCAGCCTGATCTGGCACCACAACTGGGCCACCGCGGCCAAGGCGGCCGACAAGCCGTACGACGCCTCCGACCACGCCCTGGCGCCCATGGGCCCGGACATCGAATCGGCCGCCGCCGAGCTGGCGCCGCGGGTGACCGAGGAGCTGCTGGCCGAGTGCGCGGCCGACATCCCCGACGAGTGGCTGGCCGGCGAGCCCGGCTTCGGCACACCGGAGGAGCTGCGCCGCGCCTACACCGAGGTGCTGGCCGCCCGGGCCGGTACGGTCCACGAGCGGATCACCGTCGGCGCCCCGAGCCAGGACGGGCCCTCCAGGGCGCCCGGCTGGCTGAGGGACTGGGCGGACGCCGTCAGCGGGCTGAACAAGGGCGGAGGGGCGCGGTGAGCGGGCAGTTCGGCGGGCGCGACGTCTTCGAGTACGCCGTACTGCGCCTCGTCCCCCGGGTGGAGCGCGGCGAGATGATCAACGCCGGGGTCGTCGTCTACTGCCGGGCCCGGTCCTTCGTCGCGGCCCGCACCCATCTGGACGTCGGACGGCTGCGGGCGCTCGATCCGCACGCCGACGTCGAGGGGGTGCGGGCGGCCCTGCACGCCGTGGAGTGCCTGTGCCGGGGCGGGGCGGAGGCAGGGCAGGCCGCGGCCGACGAGGCAGGGCGGCGCTTCCGGTGGCTTGTCGCCCCCCGTTCCACCGTCCTCCAGCCGGGCCCGGTGCACACCGGGCTGACGGCCGATCCCGAAGTGGAGACCGAGCGGCTGCTGGAGGTGCTGGTGCGCTGAGCGGGCGCACCACACGCTCCTGGCCGTACCCGGCGCACCGGAGGGGAGGCCCGGACGTGGGAGGCCCGGACGTGGGCTGGGCCTCACCGCGCCTTCGGCCGTTGACACAGCGTGTCCGTGCTTCTAGCGTCACGTCTGCCGAAGGTACTAAGCGGTTGCTCACCCATTCGAGTGCGAGGAGAACCAGCATGTCCACCACCGAGCAGCGTGTCGCGATCGTCACGGGCGGAGCCCGCGGGATCGGCGCCGCCACCGCCGTCCGGCTCGCAGCGGAGGGCCGGGCCGTCGCCGTGCTCGACCTGGACGAGTCGGCCTGCGCGGACGTCGTGGAGAAGATCACCGCGGCGGGCGGCAGGGCGCTGGCGGTCGGCTGCGACGTGTCGGACGCCGAGCAGGTGGAGGCCGCCGTCGCACGGGTCGCCGATGAGCTGGGCGCACCGACCGTCCTGGTCAACAACGCCGGCGTGCTCCGCGACAACCTGCTGTTCAAGATGAGCGACTCCGACTGGGACACCGTCATGAACGTGCACCTGCGCGGTGCCTTCCTGATGTCCCGGGCCTGCCAGAAGCACATGGTCGACGCCGGGTTCGGCCGGATCGTCAACCTCTCCTCCAGCTCCGCGCTCGGCAACCGCGGTCAGGCCAACTACGCCGCCGCCAAGGCCGGTCTGCAGGGCTTCACCAAGACCCTCGCCAAGGAACTGGGCAAGTTCGGTATCACCGCCAACGCCGTGGCCCCCGGCTTCATCGTCACCGAGATGACCGCTGCCACCGCCGCCCGCGTCGGCATGGACTTCGAGGACTTCCAGAAGGCCGCCGCCTCTCAGATCCCCGTCCAGCGCGTGGGCAGGCCCGAGGACATCGCCAACGCCATCGCGTTCTTCACCGGCGAGGAGGCCGGTTTCGTCTCCGGCCAGGTGATGTACGTGGCCGGCGGCCCGCTCAACTGACGGCCGCCGACGGCCGCACCGCGAATACGACGGAACGGAAAAAGCTCATGGCAGTGCAGGACAGCGGCAGGGTCGCCCTGATCACCGGGGCGAGCCGCGGCATCGGCTACGGTATCGCCGAGGCGCTCGTGGCCCGCGGCGACCGGGTGTGCATCACAGGCCGCAACGAGGACGCCCTCGCGGAGGCCGTGGAGCGGCTCGGCGCGGACCGGGCCATCGGCGTGGCCGGGAAGGCCCACGACGAGGCCCACCGGGCGGAGGCCGTCGAGTGGACCATGGAGGCGTTCGGCCGCGTCGACCACCTGGTCAACAACGCGGGCACCAACCCGGTCTTCGGGCCCATCGCGGAGCTGGACCTGAACGTCGCCCGCAAGGTCTTCGACACCAACGTCCTCTCCGCGCTCGGGTTCGCCCAGCGCACCTGGGCGGCCTGGCAGAAGGAGCACGGCGGCACCATCGTCAACATCGCCTCCGTCGCCGGGCTGTCCGCCTCGCCCTTCATCGGCGCCTACGGCATCAGCAAGGCCGCGATGGTCAACCTCACCCTCCAGCTCGCCCACGAGCTGTCGCCGGGCGTGCGGGTCAACGCCATCGCCCCGGCCGTGGTGAAGACGAAGTTCGCCGCCGCGCTCTACGAGGGGCGCGAGGAGGAGGTGGCCGGGCGCTATCCGATGGGGCGGCTGGGCACGCCCGAGGACATCGGGGGAGCGGCGGCCTTCCTCACCTCCGACGACTCCGGCTGGATCACCGGCCAGACCCTCGTGGTCGACGGCGGGATCTTCCTCAACGCCGGGGTCGAGTGACCCCGGGCCCCGGCTCGCCGTGACGGTGGGCCGGGGCCCGTACCGCGCCGACACCGTGCCGCCGTTCCCCAGGGGGGCGGGGCACGGCGCCGGTGTGCGTCCTGAGACGGCTCCCGTACTCTGTGCGACCGCCCGGTCCGCCGCGGACGAAGTCCTGATCTTGCCCGGTCCAGAAGCCTGTCAGCCCCGTCATATGCTGCGGTAAGGTCTGCCACGTCCTCGGCACGACAGGCCCGTTGAGACCCTGCCGTACGTGTGGTGGCACGCGCTCCGCACCGTGGCGCGCGCTCCGTCCCGTCAGCCGATGGATCCCCCCACAGCACCCAGGCAGTAGTGGCATCTAGTGGCGTTAGTGGCATCGCCGACCGAGGAGCGTGCAAGTGTTCAGCCAGAACAAGCCTCTGAAGGGCGCAGCCGTGCTGGTGACAGCGACCCTGCTCGCCGGATGCGGCTCGCTGCTCGGTGAGAGCGAGAGCGAGGAGGCGATCGTGGTCGGCACCACGAGCACGCCCAGCGTCCTCGACCCGGCCGGCGCCTGGGACGGCTCTTGGGAGCTGTACCGGAACATCTACCAGACACTGCTGCACTTCCCGAGCTCCAGCGGCACCCCGGAGCCCGACGCCGCCCAGCGCTGTGGTTTCACCGATACCGTCAGCAGCGTCTACCGGTGCGTCCTGAAGAAGGGCCTGACGTTCTCCAACGGCAACGCGCTGGACGCGGAGGCGGTCAAGTACTCCATCGAGCGCACCCTGGAGATCAAGTCGCCCACCGGCCCGGCCCAGCTGCTGCAGAGCGTCGACCGCATCGAGACCTCCGGCGAGCGGACGATCATATTCCACCTCAAGCGTCCGGACGCGACCTTCCCGCTGGTCCTGGCCACCCCCGCCGCCTCCATCGTCGACCCCGCCGCCTACCCGGCCGACCGGGTGCTGGAATCGGACAAGATCAGCGGATCCGGGCCGTACCTGCTCGACGGCTACAAGGAGGACGAGCGGGCCGAGCTGATCAGGAACCAGAAGTACAAGGGCTCCGCGGAGGTCAAGAACGACGCCGTGACCGTCCGCTACTTCAAGGACTCGGCCAAGATGGTCGAACAGCTCAAGAGCGGTGAGGTCGACCTCACCTACCGCGGCCTGACCCCCGAGCAGATCGACGACTTCGGGAAGAACCGCAGCGACCACCCGGAGATCAAGCTCAACGAGGTCTACGGAACCGAGATCCGCTACCTGGTGTTCAACCCGCGGCACGAGTCGGTGGCCGAGCCCGCCGTCCGCAGGGCGATCGCCCAGATCATCGACCGCAAGGCCCTGGTCCGCAACGTCTACAAGCGCACCGCCGCTCCGCTGTACTCCATGGTCCCCGGCGGGATCACCGGCCACACCAGCGCCTTCTACGAGGAATACGGCGAGCCCAGCGTGGAGAAGGCCCGCAGCACGCTGAACCAGGCCGGGGTCAACGGGAAGGTGAAGCTGACCCTCTGGTACACCACCGACCGCTACGGCGCCACGACCGCCGAGGAGTTCGCCGAGATCAAGCGGCAGCTGGAGGCCTCCGGGCTGTTCGAGGTCACCCTGGAGGGCCGCGAGTGGCGCGAGTTCCAGGAAGGCATCACCGAGGGCGAGTACCCGGTGTTCGGCCGCGGCTGGTTCCCCGACTTCCCGGACGCGGACAACTACATCTCGCCGTTCGTCGGCGAGGAGAACGCCCTGGGCACGCCGTACGAGCACAAGACGCTGACCGGCACGCTGCTGCCCAAGTCCCGCAAGGAGAGCGACCGGGGCGCCGCCATCGAATCCTTCACGCAGGCCCAGAAGATCCTGGCCGAGGACGTCCGGCTGCTGCCCCTGTGGCAGGGCAAGCTCTACATCGCCGCGCACGACGACATCGCCGGCGTGGAGTGGAGCATCGACTCCTCGACGATCATGCGGTTGTGGGAGCTGGACCGCAAGAAGAGCTGGTGAGTCCAAGCGGCGGGCGGGCAGGCGCCCGCCGCCCTTCGTCCACCGCTCGCCCGCCCACGCGGCGCGGTTGTCAGCGGTCACCGGTACGTTCTGGGATGTGTGTCCGAAGAGGGCGCGCGGAATCGATACCGGAGGTCTGTCTCACGTGAACGCCATGCTGCCCGAGGCCTGGCAGAAGGTCCTGGGCGACGAGCTGGAGATGCCCTACTTCAAGGAGCTCACCGAGTTCGTCGAGGAGGAGCGGGCGCGCGGGCCGGTCTACCCGCCCCGGGAGGAGGTTTTCGCGGCACTGGACGCCACTCCGTACGAGCAGGTCAAGGTCCTCGTCCTCGGGCAGGACCCGTACCACGGCGAGGGGCAGGGCCACGGGCTGGCGTTCTCGGTGAGGCCCGAGGTGCGGACCCCTCCGTCCCTGCGGAACATCTACAAGGAACTGCAGGCCGACCGGGGCTGCCCCGTCCCGGACAACGGCTATCTGATGCCGTGGGCGAAGCAGGGCGTGCTCCTGCTCAACGCGGTGCTGACGGTCCGGGCCGGGGAGGCCAACTCCCACAAGGGCAAGGGCTGGGAGAAGTTCACGGACGCGGTGATCCACGCCGTGGGCGCCCGCCCGGACCCGGCCGTCTTCGTGCTGTGGGGCAACTACGCGAAGAAGAAGCTGCCGCTGATCGACACCGACCGGCACACGGTGGTCCAGGGCGCGCACCCCTCACCGCTGTCGGCGAAGAAGTTCTTCGGGTCGCGTCCCTTCAGCCGGATCGACGAGGCGATCGCGGCGCAGGGGCACACGCCGATCGACTGGTGCATCCCCAACCTCGGCTCCTGAGCCGCTCCCCGGACGGGCCGGACGGCCCGTCCGGCCCGGCGGAGGGTGCCACGGGGCCGGCTCAGCCCAGCTCGTAGTCGAAGGCGTACGCGACGGACGGCTCACCGTGCACGGCGGTGAAGCCGCCCGTCCCCCGCAGTCCGGCCAGCTCACCGGTGGCCGAGCCGGGCACCACCTCGAAGACGCAGCGCACGGTGCCCTTCTCGTCGAAGGTGCCGTGCTCGGCGAGCGCGAAGGAGCCCGTGCGCCCGTCGAGGGCGCCGGAGAGCAGCTCGTGGCCGGTGAAGCTCCCGGCGGAGCCGGGCTCCCCCGCGGTGTAGACGATGGTGTACGCGCACGAGGTCCCGGCGGCCTCGATGCCGCCGGTGAAGTGGTTGGTGACGACGGCGGAGGCCAGCTTCGGGCCGCTTCCCGTGCTCGCGCCGTCGCCGCCGCGGTCACCGCTGCCGCCGGCTTCGGCGATGACCTTCTCCTGCCAGTCGGCGAAGGTGAAGCTGCCGGTGGTGTGCGTGGTCATGGGGGCTCCTCACAGGCGGTGGCGCGGGCCCTTCCCGCGCCGGCCGCCACCACTGTTCCGCCCGTACCTGACACCTGCTGTCAGGTACGGGCGGCAGACTGCCGCCATGCGTGCCGACCGCCTCCTGCAGATGCTCCTGCTGCTCCAGAACCGGGGCCGCATGACCGCACCGGAACTCGCCGCCGAGCTGGAGGTCTCGGTCCGCACCGTCTACCGCGACGCCGAGGCGCTCATCGCCTCCGGCGTGCCGCTGACCGCCGCGCGGGGGCCGGAGGGCGGCTACCGCCTCATGGAGGGTTACCGCACCCGGCTGACCGGCCTCACCGGCCAGGAGGCCGACTCCCTGTGGCTGGCTGGGATGCCGGGCGCCGCGGCAGAACTGGGACTGGGCGCGGAACTGGCGACCGCCCAGCTCAAGCTGCGAGCCGCGCTGCCCGCGCGGCTCGCCGAGCGCACCCGGCGAGTCTCCGAGCGCTTCCACCTCGACGCCCCGGCCTGGTTCCGGGACGCCGATCCCGTACCGCACCTGGCGCGCGTGGCCGAGGCCGTCTGGGAGCAGCGGGCCCTGCGTGTGCGCTACCGCCGCTGGAAGGGCGAGGTGCGCCGCGAGCTGCATCCGCTCGGGCTCGTCCTCAAAGGCGGCGTCTGGTGCCTCGTCGCACGCTCCTCTCCCGGCCCGGACGGCGGCGGTGGCGGCGGTGACGGATGTGACGGGGGCCGGCCGGGAGGGGACGTGCGCACCTACCGGGTCTCGCGCCTCCTCGGCCTCGGTGCGCCGGGCGAGCGCTTCGAGCGGCCCGCCGGCTTCGACCTCGCGGCGTACTGGGCCGGGGCCGCGGGCCGTCTGGAGGCCGGCCGTCTGCGGGGTGAGGCAGTGCTGCGGCTCTCCCCGCGCGGCCTGCGGCTGCTGCCCATGCTGTTCGGCTCGGTGGGCGCGCGGGCGGCCCGGGGGGCGGAGGGGCCGGACGGTGACGGCTGGGTGCGGGTGCTCCTCCCCGTGGAGAGCACCGCTGTGGCGGTGGGGGACCTGCTCCGGCTCGGTACGGAGGCGGAGGTGCTCGGTCCGGCCGGGCTGCGCGCGGCGGTGGCGCGGGAGGTGGCGGCGCTGGCGGACAGGTACGGACGGGGCACCGGCGAGAGCGCCTGAGCGCCGCGGCCGCCCCCGGCGGTTAGCGTCGG
Organism: Streptomyces verrucosisporus; assembly: GCF_017114865.1. Lineage (GTDB taxonomy): Bacteria > Actinomycetota > Actinomycetes > Streptomycetales > Streptomycetaceae > Streptomyces > Streptomyces fenghuangensis. The sequence goes on from NZ_JADEYH010000014.1 coordinate 69,671, forward strand.
GGGACGGTGCGGGGAGGAGGCCCGCGCCGGCGGCACCGACACCACCACACAGGAGAGCCCGTGGCGGAGCATCGGCAGGAGACGGGGGCGGCGGGGGAGGAGAGCGCGGCGGGCGAGCCGCTGCCGACCAGGATCGGCCAGGCGGTCATCCTGCACCGGGGCGGGGACCGGGAGGAGGCGCGCAACCGGCTGGCGCGCCTGTGGGAGGAGGCGGGCGAGGACGGCGCCCCGTTCCACCGCTGCGCCATCGCCCACTATCTGGCCGGCACCCAGGACGATCCCGCGGCCGGGCTCGAGTGGGGCCGGCGCGCACTGGCCGCCGCGAAGGCCCCGGGCGGGGACCGGGCGGCCGTGCGGGCCCTGCTCCCCTCGCTCCATCTGAGCCTGGCCGCCGCCCACGCCGGGCTCGGCGACCGCGCTGCCGCCCGGCACGAGCTGGACCGGGCCCGCGGCGCGGTGAGGGAACTGCCCGACGACGCGTACGGCGCGGGCCTCAGAACCGCCATCGGGGACCTGGCCCGGCGGCTGGCGGCCGCCGCCGGGCCGCCTGCTCAGTCGCCGTAGACCCGCCGGCAGGTCCGGGCCGGTTCGCCGTCCGCGGCCCAGCCGCCGTACGCCTCACCGAGCCCGCACACATCCGGACCGGGCCACCGGGGAGTGCCGCCCGAGGCGCGCCCGGGCCCGGCGGAGCGGGAGGGGAGCCGTTCGCCGTGCGGCCCGCGGGGCGCCGGACGCACGGTGGGCCGGTGGGCGGGGGCCGAGGCGGAGGGCGGACCGGAGCCGGGCGGGGAGGGGACACCGGGGCTCTCCGCGCCGTCCTCGACCCTTGCGAGGGTCTCCCGCGCCGGGCCGGGGGTCCGTGGCGGCTCGGCGTCCCGCCGCGGCATGGCGGGGCCACTGGGCCGGGGAGGCGGCCCGCTCTCCTCCGGCCGCTGGCCGCCCGCCACCGTGACGCACCCCGAGACGGCCGCCAGAGCGGCTCCGGTCAGGAGCAGGGCGCTTCTCACATGTCGCACCCGGCTCACTCTGCCGCATCGCACGGCCGCCGGGAATTCCCGGCAGGAGTGACGCGGGTGGCTCATGTGTTCCATGTGTTGCGTGTGTTCCATGAGCTCGATGTGACATGTGCGACCTGTGCGGTCTGTGTGTCGGGAGGCCGGGCCCGCCACGGGCGCCTCAGCCGCCCAGCATGCCGCGCACCATGAACGCCGCGCGCCGCTCCGGGCGGACCGGGCGGCCGACCACCTGGTCCTCCCCGTCCGCCCGAGCCCTGCGCACCGTCGCGTTCACCGCCCTGGACCGGCTCGGCCCGCACCCGGCCCTGCGCGGTCTCGACGGCATCGCCGACCAGGCGTCGCCGGGAGCCGCAGGGCGCCGCGTATGCTGCCGGTCCGCGGGGAACACGGGGCGGCGGCGAAGCGGCCGCGCCCCGAGCGGCCCGGACGGCCGGCGGACAGCACCGGACGACGGCGAGACCAAGGGGGTTTCCGTGAGGATCGCAGTGATCGGACTCGGCGACATCGCGCAGAAGGCGTACCTGCCGGTGCTCACCGCCCGGCCGGGGCTGGAGCTCCACCTGCACACCCGCACCCGCGCCACCCTGGAGCGGACGGCCGAGGCCCACCGGATACCCGGCCCGCAGCGGCACACGGACCTCGACGGGCTGATCGCGGCCGGCCCCGACGCGGCCTTCGTCCACGCCCCGACGGCCGAGCACCCCGCGATCGTCGCCCGGCTGCTGGAAGCGGGAGTGCCCACCTACGTGGACAAGCCGCTCGCCCACACCCTGACCGAGTCCGAGCGCCTGGTGCTCCTGGCGGGCCGGCGGCGCGTACCGCTCGCCGTCGGCTTCAACCGCCGCCACGCACCCGGCTACGTCCAGTGCCTGGACCACCCGCGCGATCTGATCCTGATGCAGAAGAACCGCATCGGACTGGCGGCCGACCCGCGCGAGGTGGTCTACGACGACTTCATCCACGTCGTGGACACCCTCCGCTTCCTGCTGCCCGGGCCGGCCGGGCACATCGACGTCCGTGCCCGGGTCAGGGACGGGCTCCTGCACCACATGGTGCTCCAGATGTCCGGCGACGGCTTCACCGCGATCGGCGTCATGAACCGCATGAGCGGCAGCGCCGAGGAGATCCTGGAGGTCTCCGGGCGGGACGCCAGGCGCCAGGTGTTCAACCTCGCCGAGATTGTCGACCACAAGGGCCAGCCCAGCATCCGCCGCCGCGGGGACTGGGTGCCGGTGGCCCGCCAGCGCGGCATCGAGCAGACGGTCTCGGCCTTCCTCGACGCCGTGCGCGCCGGGCGGCACCTGGACGCCGAGGACGCCCTGCGCACCCACGAGCTGTGCGAACGGGTCGTCACCGCCGCGCTGGAGCAGGCCGGATAGCCTTCTTCCGCCTCCCGGGCCGCCGCCTGCCGTACCGCCCGCGCCAAAACCGGCGCACCGCCGCCACGGCCGCCGCCGACAGCAGCGAGCCCAGCGCGGCGGCGACGGCCCAGTCGCCGGACCGGACGTAGACGGTGGTGCCCGAGGCGAGCGGCACCTCGTAAACGGCGGCTCCGCTCCGTTCGGTGCCCAGCCGCCCGCCCACCGGCTCGCCGAGCGGGCCGTACACCGCGCTCACCCCCGTCAGCGTGGCGTGCACCATCGGCCGCCCGCTCTCCGCGGCCCGCAGCGCCGCCAGGGAGGCGTGCTGGGACGGCGCCCAGCTGTCCTGGAAGGTGGAGGTCGCCGACTGGGTGACGAGCAGCTCGGCGCCGTCGCGCGCCAGTGCCCGGCCCATGTCGGGGAAGGCCGACTCGAAGCACACCAGCGGACCGGTGCGCACCCCGAGGGTGTCCATCACCATCGGCGAGTCCCCACGCCTGCGGTCCTCCTGGGCCGCCTCGCCCACCGCCGTCGCCCAGCCCAGCAGGGAACGGGCCGGCACGTACTCGCCGAACGGCACCAGCCGCATCTTGTCGTAGCGCTCCCCGGTGGGCCCCCGCGGGCCCACCGCCACCGAGCTCTTGAAGATCCCCGGCCCGTCCGGGCGCCGGGCGTCCACGTTCACCAGCAGCGGCGCCCCGACGTGCGCGGACAGCGCCGCCAGCCGCTCGCTCAGATCCGGGCGCTCCTCCAGGTCGTAACCGACGCTGCTCTCGCCCCACACCACCAGGTCCACGTCCCGGCCCGCCAGGCCGCGGGTCAGCCGCTCGCCGGTGTCGAAGCGCGCCCCGGCCCCGTCGACCACACCCGGCTGCACCACCGCGACACGGACCGTGCCCGACGGCCGCGGCAGCGGCGCCCACACCCAGGCCGCGGCCGGGACCAGCACGCACACCGCCGCCGCGGCCGCGGCGGCCCGCCGCGCGCCGGGCACCGCGACCAGCACCGCCAGCGCGGTGTTCGCCGCCACCACCCACACGGTGACCAGCCACACCCCGCCCAGCGAGGCCAGCCGCAGCGCGGGCGGCACCTGCCACTGGCCCGCTCCCAGCAGCGCCCACGGGCCGCCCAGGTACTCCCAGGAACGCACCAGCTCGATCATCAGCCACGCCGAGGGCACCAGCACCACCGCCGCCACCGCACGGCCCGGAGCCGGCGCACCCCCCAGCAGCCGCCGCACCAGCCACCCCCACGGCGCCCACAGCAGCCCCATCAGGGCCGCCACCACCACGAGAAAGGCGTGCAGGCTCGGCGCCAGCCAGTGATGGGTGGCCAGCAGGAAACCGGTGCCGCCCAGCCAGCCCTCCACGGCGGCCCGCCGCCCGCCGCCCGCCGTACGCAGCAGCAGCAGCCACGGGACCAGCGCGGCGTAGGCCCACCACCACAGCGACGGCGCGGGGAAGGACAGGGCGGGCAGCGCGCCCGCCGCGAGCGCGAGCGCCCCGCGCCGCCACCCGGACCCCGCGGACAACCGCATGCCGCGCCTCCCTCGCCTCGGCCGGACCGGTGCGCGGACCCCACCGTGCCGGACGGCCGTACGGGCGGCCGTACGGAGGGCCGGGCGGGGCCGCGGGGCGGGTGCCCGGGAACCGCCCGCCGCGGGTTTCACCGGTCCGTATGCGGGTGACCGTTCCCGGGAACCGGCGGGCGAACCCGCGACCCGCCGGTTCCCGGGAACGGTCACCCGCCGGCCGGAACCGGAATGGGCGGCACGGGGACCGGGAAACCGCAGGAGACCGGGACAAGGAGGTGGCGGCGGTGGAGCTTCCCCTGCTGGTGGGCGTCGACGGATCCGGGGCCAGTCTGCTCGCGGTGGACTGGGCCGCGGACGCGGCGGTCCGGCACTCGGTACCGCTGTGCCTGGTCCACGGGGCCGAGGAGCGCGCAGAGGGCGACCCGGAGCCGGAGGAGCTGATGTCCGCCGCGACCGAACGCGTCCGCCTGCGCGCCCCCGGCCTGCGGGTGACCACCGTCGTCCTCGACGAGGAACCCGGAGCCGCGCTGGTCCACGCCGGCCGCAACGCGTTCGCCCTCGTCGTCGGCTCACGGGGCCGGGGCGGGATCGCGGGCCTGCTGCTGGGCTCGGTGGGGCTGGAGGCGGCCGGCCGGGCCGACTGCCCGGTGGTCGTCGTACGCGGCGGGGAGAACGCCCGTGCCGGCGGCCACGGCCGGGTCGTCCTGGGCGTCGGGGACAGGGTGGACGGTTCGCCCGCCGCCCACTTCGCCTTCCGCGAGGCCGCCACCCGGCACTGCGAACTGCACGCGGTGCGGACCTGGCGCCGGCCCGCCCACACGGCGGAGAACCACCTGCTGATCCAGGGCGGCCCGGCCGGCGCCCGCCACCGGGAGGCGATGGACCACCTGGACGGCGCCCTGCGGGCCGCGGCCCGCGAGTACTCCGGGATCGACCTGCACCTGCACGCGCTGGAGGGCTCCACCCGTGCGGTGCTGCTGGAGGAGTCGCGCAGGGCGGACCTGCTGGTGATCGGCGCCCACCGCCGGCAGGGCCGCCTCGGCCTCCAGCTGGGGGTGGTCGACCACACCGTCATCCACCACGCCGACTGCCCCGTGGCCCTCGTACCGGAGCACATCTGACAACCGCCCCGACGACCCACCGGAGGGAACGACCATGCCGCCTGCCGCAGCCGCAGCCCGGGACCCGGAGGAGGCCGCCGCGCCGGCACAAGCGCCGGCACACCGCCTGGACGGCCTGAGGGCCGTGGTGTTCGACACCGACGGGGTGATCACCGACTCCGCCCGGGTCCACGCCGCGGCCTGGAAGGAGGCATTCGACGACTGCCTGGGCGAGTGGCGCGAACGCGGCGGCGGACGACAGGAACAGGAGGGGGACGCGCGGGACCGGTTCCGCCCGTTCGACGTCCAGGAGGACTACCGGCGGTACGTCGACGGCAGATCCCGCCTGGACGGCGCCGCCGCCTTCCTCGCCTCCAGGGGGCTGGACCTGCCGCCGGGCGAGCCGGACGACCCGCCCGGCAACGGCACCGTCCGCGCCGTCGCCGCCCGCAAGGAGCGGCTGTTCACCGCCGCCCTGCGCCGGGGCGGTGTCGAGGCCTGGCCCGGCACCCTGCGGCTGCTGCGCGCCCTGCGCCGCGGAGGGGTGCCCATGGCGGTGATATCCGCCTCCCGGCACGCGGGGGAACTGCTCTCCGGAGCAGGGGTGCCGGAGGTGTTCGACGCCGTGGTGGACGGCCACGAGGCGGCCCGGCTGGACCTGCCCGGCAAACCGGACCCCGCGGTGTTCCTGGAGGCCGCCCGGCGGCTGGGGGTGCCTCCGGCGGAGGCGGCCGTCGTCGAGGACGCGCTCGCCGGTGTGGAGGCGGGCCGCCGGGGCGGCTTCGGGCTGGTCGTCGGGGTGGACCGGACGGCCGGCCCCACCAGTGCGCGGGACCTGCGCGAGCACGGGGCCGACGTGGTCGTGACCGACCTGGCCGAACTGCTGCCGCCCGGTCCCCGCGCCGGCCGGCACGAGGAGGAGGGCTGACAGTGGTGGAGGGGACCGTGGAGCGGTGGGAATGGGCCTACGAGGGCTACGAGCCGGGGGAGGAGCGACTGCGCGAGGCCCTGTGCACCCTGGGCAACGGCTACTTCGCGACCCGGGGCGCGGCCCCCGAGACGGATGCCGGTGGGCCCCACTACCCGGGCACGTACGCGGCGGGCTGCTACAACCGGCTGGTGTCCACCGTGGGGGAGAGCGAGCCCAGGGACGTCGAGAACGAGGACATGGTCAACCTGCCCAACTGGCTGCCCCTGCGCTTCCGCATCCTCGACGGCGCCCTCGACGGAGCTCTTGGCGGCCCGCCCGGCGGCGGCCCCGGGAACGGTCCCTCCGGCAGCCCCGCGGACACCCCCGCCGGCACTCCCGCGAGCGGCTCCGCGGACGGATCCGCCCCGCCCTGGTGGACCCCCGACGGGGACGGGCTGCTGGAGTACCGGCAGCGACTGGACCTCAGGCACGGCGTCCTGACCCGGACCCTGCGCCTCCAGGACGCCGCCGGCCGGCGGCTGCGCGTCGAGCAGCACCGGCTGGTCCACATGGGGCAGCCGCACCTTGCCGCACTGCGCACCGTCCTCACCGCGGAGAACTGGACCGGCACGCTCGAGGTCGAGTCCGCCCTCGACGGCGGCGTCGCCAACGAGGGCGTGGAGCGCTACCGGGCCCTGAACGGCCGCCATCTGACCGGCCACAGCACCGGATCGACCGAGCCGGACACCGTCTGGGTGCGCTGCCGCACCACGGACTCGGAGATCGGCGTGGCCCTGGCCGCCCGCACCCGCCTGGAGAGCGGCGAGGCCGTCTCGGCGCGCACCGACCCGGGCGGACCGCGGCCCGCGCGGCGGCTGACCGTCGCCGTCAGGCCCCGGCGGCCCGTCACCGTCGTCAAGACCGTCTCCCTGCACACCTCGCACGACATCGCGGTCAGCGATCCGCTGCACGCCGCGCTGGAGGACATCGACTACGCGCCCGGCTTCCCCGACCTGCTCGACACCCACCGCGCCGCCTGGGACGAGCTGTGGCGGCACGCCGAACTCCAGGTACCGGGCGAGGCGGGCCGCATCCTGCGGGTGCACCTCTTCCACGTCCTGCAGACGCTCTCCCCCCACATCACCGACCTGGACGTCGGGGTCCCGGCGCGCGGGCTGCACGGAGAGGCCTACCGGGGGCACGTCTTCTGGGACGAACTGTTCGTGCTGCCCTACCTCAACGTCCACTTCCCCGAGGTCTCCCGCTCCCTGCTGGCCTACCGGCACCGGCGGCTGCCCGAGGCCGTCCGGGCCGCGCAGGACAGCGGCTACGAGGGCGCGATGTTCCCCTGGCAGAGCGGCAGCGACGGACGCGAGGAGACCCAGACCCTGCACCTGAACCCGCGCTCGGGCCGCTGGCTGCCCGACCACTCCCGCCTCCAGCACCACGTGGGCTCGGCGATCGCCTACAACATCTGGCAGTACTGGCAGGCCAGCGGCGACATCGACTTCATGCACACCCGGGGCGCCGAGACGCTGCTGCGGATCGCCCAGTTCTGGGGGAGCGCCGCGCGGTACGACGCGGACCTGGGGCGCCACCGCATCCTCGGCGTGGTCGGCCCCGACGAGTACCACGAGGCCTACCCGGACGGGGAGCGGCCCGGCCTGGACGACAACGCCTACACCAACGTCACCGCCGCCTGGGTGCTCGCCCGGGCCCTGGAGACGCTCCGGACCGTCCCCGAACCGCTGTGCGAGGAGCTGTGCCGGAAACTCGCCCTGGACGCGGAGACGCTGGAACGCTGGGACGACGTCTCCCGTCGGCTGAGGGTGCCCTTCCACGCGGGCGTCATCAGCCAGTTCGACGGCTACGGGGAACTGGCCGAACTGGACTGGGAGGGCTACCGCCGCAGGTACGGGGACATCCGCCGGCTGGACCGGATCCTGGAGGCCGAGGGCGACACCGTCAACCGCTACCAGGCGTCCAAGCAGGCCGACGCGCTGATGCTCGGCTACCTGTTCCAGCCCGCCGAACTGGCGGCCCTGTTCGAGCGGCTCGGCCACACCCTCGACGACGAGCTGTGGCGGCGCACGGTCGATTACTACCTGCACCGCACCAGCCACGGCTCGACCCTCAGCTCCCTGGTCCACGGGTGGGTGCTGGCCCGGGTGCGGCGCCCCGACGCCTGGCGCTACGTCCAGGAGGCACTGGTCAGCGACATCGCGGACATCCAGGGCGGTACGACGGCCGAGGGCATCCACCTGGGCGCCATGGCCGGGACCCTGGACCTGGTGCAGCGCGGACTGACCGGTCTGGAGACCCGCGGGGGCGCTCTGCGGCTGGCCCCCGCGCCGCTCCCGGAACTGTCCCAGTTCTCCTTCACCATGCGCTACCGGCACCACTGGGGGGTGGGCGTACGGATGCGCTCGGACGGTATGCGCGTCAGCCTGCCCGGATCGGCCGAGGAGCCCGTACGCCTGGTGCTGCCCGACCGGACCGTCACCATCGAGCCCGGCGAGTCGGCCTGGCTGGACCTGGCCGACCGGTGAGGTGACGTCCGGCCGGTGGCGGCGGGCCGTCAGCTCTCAGCCGGAGCCCGGCCCCCGCCGCCCGGGGCGGCGGCCGGCCCGGACGGCCGTGCCCAGGACCACGGCGGAGAGGAACACCAGCACACCGGCCACCGGATGCAGGACCATCAGAGCGGGGACCAGGAAGAAGCAGACGCCGACGAGCAGCCACAGGCGGGGCGGTGTCGCCGGCCCGCCCGCCGCGGGCTCCGCCGCTTCGCGCTCCGTCTCGCCGAACCCCCGGAACAGGGCGGCGAGGCGGGCGTCGTGCAGCAGCGCCCGTTCGGTCTCGTGCAGGATGCGCAGTTCTCGGAGGGTGAGGCGGCGGGATTCGTTCATGGTCTCGGTCCAGCTCGGTCGGTGCGGACTGCGGCGGTCGATCACCTGCCGAGTACCCCCTCCGAGCGGGTGAACCTTCCGGAGTCCGGAGATCCGGCCGGCGACCGGGCCCGTGAGCCGGCCCGGATCAACCCTCGCGGTAACGCAGGAGCAGCATCGCCGCGTCGTCCTGCAGCGGCCCGCCGACATGCGTCACCAGATCCCGGCACAGAGACTCCAGACCTATGTCCGGGTTCGTCTCCCGCAGCAGGAAGGCCCGCCGGATCAGCGGGTAGAAGCGGTCGTCCGGATCGCGCGCCTCGGTCACACCGTCGGTGTACAGCAGCATCTGCTCGCCGGGGGCGAGCGACAGCCCGTACGGCTCCGGGGGCTTGAGGTCGAAGCCCATGCCCAGGGGCGGCGCGGTCTCCGGCGGCTCGGAGAGATGGGCCGCACCGTCCGCGCGGACCACCAGCGGCGATGGGTGGCCGTGGTTGAGTACGGTCACCGAACGGTCCTCGTGCGTCTCGGCCAGGACGGCCGTGACGAACCGCTCCTGTGTCATGTGCCGGTTGACCGAACGCTCCAGCCGGGCGCTCACCGCCGCCAGGTCCGGCTCGTCGTACGCCGCCTCCCGGAACGCGGCCAGGACGACCGCGGCCGTCTCCACCGCCTCCAGCCCCTTGCCCTGGACGTCGCCCACGATCACCCGGACCCCCGAGGGCGAGTTGACCACCTCGTACAGATCGCCCCCGATCCGGGCCTCGGCCACCGCGGAGGTGTAGGACACCGCGATCCGCAGATGCCCCGCGGCCCGGGGCACCGGGCGCAGCAGCACCCGCTGGGCCACCTCGGCGATGGACCGCACGTTCGCCAGCTCGGCCTCGTGCCGCTGGCGGATGGCGGCCGCGACCAGTCCGGCCACCGACACCCCGGCCACCGACAGCAGTGCCGTGTAGCCGCGCGTGGTCCCCAGCAGGCCGTCGTAGAAGGCCAGGCAGAAGCACAGGGCCAGGGCCAGCAGCCCGATCAGCGCGGTGCGGCGCATACCGCCGACCAGACTGGCGAAGGCGGGGCCGAGCGACAGCAGCGGCAGGAACCCCACACCCGGACCGGCCGTCACGTCCACCAGGGCGACGACGGTCATGGCCGCGAAGGGCAACCCGGCCAGGAGTCGGTAGCTGTCGTCGTCGCGCTCGGCCAAGGTGAACTCCGGTTTCGCTGCGGATGCCCCGCGGTTGTCTGCGAACAGCTTCCCAGGCCGGGGCGGTACGGAAAAGCGACCCGCGCGGTCGCACCGTTTCCCGCGCCCGCTCGTACGGGCCGCCCGGACCACCCCGGCGGCCCGGTCCGCCGCCGGCGACGGGCGGTGCCGCCCTCCCGGCGCCTGCCGCACCGGCCCCCGCGCCGCTCCTCACGCCCCCCACTCCGGCAGCCGCGCGATCCGTTCGCCCGGTCGGCGCAGCCGGGCACCGCCCGAGGTGCCGCCCGTCCCGCCGTCGCCCACGCTGCCGGAAGAGGAGGACGGCGCGCCCGCCCCGAAGCGGCGTGCCGGGACGCACGGGAGGCGAAGGATGCGCCGGATCACAACAGCGGGGACGGCAGCCGGGCGGACCGCACGGCGGACGGCCGGACGTAAGGGAGAGGGCGAGGCGGCGCGCCGGATACGCCCGGGCCGCCGGATACGCCTGGCGGCCACGACCGCCGCCGTACTGGCGCTGGCCGCGCCCGCCTCGTGCACCGCGCCCGGCGGCACCCCGGAGGAGGACCGGGCCGCGCGGGCGGACGGGGGCAGACCGTTCACCGTGGTGGCGACCGGCGACATCATCCCGTACCTGTCGATCATCGAGCAGGCCCGGCGTGACGCGGGCGGCGCCGGACACGACTTCACCCGCATCCTCGCGGGCGTGAAACCGGTGGTCGAACCCGCCGACATCGCGCTGTGCCACATGGAGACGCCCTACGGCGACGAGGACGGCCCCTTCACCGGCTATCCGCTGTTCCGCTCCCCGCCCCAGCTCGCGAAGGCCCTGCGGGCCACCGGCTACGACAGCTGCTCGACCGCCTCCAACCACAGCCTCGACGACGGCTTCCAGGGGGTGCGCCGCACCCTCGGCGCGCTGGACGCGGCGGGAGTGCGGCACACGGGCACCGCCCGCGACGCGGCGGAGGCCGCCCGCCCGGCGCTGCTGGAGGCCGGCGGCGCCCGCGTCGCCCATCTGGCGTACACCTACGGCACCAACGGCATCCCACTTCCCGAGGACCGGCCGTGGGCGGTGAGCATGCTGGAACCGGAACGCGTGCTCGCCGACGCCCGCGCCGCCCGCCGGGCCGGGGCCGACGTGGTGATCGTCAGCCTCCACTGGGGGACGGAGTGGCAGCAGGCGCCCGACACGACACAGAAGGAACTGGCCCGCAGGCTCACCGCCGCGCGCACCGGCGGACGCCGGGACGTCGACCTGCTGATCGGCACCCACAACCACGTGCCCCAGCCGTACGAGAAGGTGAACGGCACCTGGGTGGTCTACGGCCTGGGCGACCAGATCGCCAGCTTCGTCCCCGAGAGCAAGCGCAGCGGCAACGAGGGCTCCATGGCCCGCTTCACCTTCACTCCCGAGGGCGGCCGCTGGACCGTCACGGGGGCGGAGTTCCTGGTCGGCCACTCCGACATGGGACCGCCCTTCCGCGTGGTGCGCGCCACCGGGGAGAACTTCCCCGAGGTGCACAGGCGGGTGCGCGAGGCGGTGCTGAGCCGGGGCGCGGGCGAGGACGGTCTCACCGAGGGCCGGTGAGACCGAGCGCCGGACCGGCCGGACCGGTCGGCCCGGCCGCCGCCCCCAGCGGGTGTCAGCCCGCCGCCTCGCCCGCGTGCGGGGAGATCACCCCGGCCGCGACCAGGGCGAAGATCAGCAGGCCCAGCAGTATCCGGTAGATCACGAACGGCATGAAGCTCCTGGTGGAGATGAACTTCATGAACCATGCGATGACCGCGTAGGCCACGAGGAAGGACAGCGCGGTCGCGAAGAGCGTCGGCGCCCAGGAGACGTGCCCCTGGCCGATCTCCGTCAGCTCGAACAGACCGGAGGCGAGGACGGCCGGGATGGCCAGCAGGAAGGAGTAGCGGGCGGCGGCCTCGCGGGAGTAGCCCATGAACAGGCCGCCGCTGATCGTCGCGCCCGAGCGGGACACACCGGGGACCAGCGCCATCGCCTGGGCCATGCCGTACAGCAGACCGTCGCGCACGGTCAGCCTCTCCAGCGACTTGCGCTCGCGCACGGCGCGGTGGCGCCCGCCGGAGGCGTCGCGGGAGGCGAGCCGGTCGGCCACGCCCAGGACGATGCCCAGCACGATCAGGGTCGTGGCGATCAGCCGCAGATCGCGGAACGGACCCTCGATGTAGTCCTTGAGGGTCAGGCCCAGGACGCCGATCGGGATGGAGCCGACGATCACCAGCCAGCCCAGCTTCGCGTCGTGCTCGCGGCGCGCCCGCCTGTCGTACAGCGAGCGGAACCAGGCGGAGACGATCCGCGCGATGTCCTTGCGGAAGTAGATCAGCACCGCCGCCTCGGTGCCGATCTGGGTGACGGCGGTGAAGGCCGCGCCTGGGTCCTCCCACCCCGCGAAGACCGCGGTCAGCCGCAGATGGGCGCTGGAGGATATGGGAAGGAACTCGGTCAGCCCCTGGACGAGCCCGAGGATGAACGCTTCGAACCAAGACATGTCGGGGTGTGCTCGTCCCTATTTCGTGATCATCGGTCAGGTCGGGCAGATGCTATGTCCGGTCGGGAACGGGGAGGGAAACGGCGGGAGAACGTCGCGGGTTCGCGCGTACCGGCCCGGTGACCGCCCGTCCCGGCGCCCCGGCCGCGGTCTGATCGGTGGCCTGGTCGGTGGTCCGGTCCACGGTCCGCTCAGTGGTCCGGCCCACGGCCGAGGCCGGCGTCCCGGACCCGCGCAGCCGGGCGCGCCTGCGCCAGGCGACGACCGCGGCGGCCAGCCCGGGAACGGCGATGAAGGCGGCCGCGACCAGGAAGACGGGCGAGGTCGGTGCGGAGGCCTGGCTGCCCGCCACGGCGTACGCGGCGGTGTTGGGCACACATCCCAGCGCGGTGGCCGCCAGGAAGGCGGACCAGCGCATCCGGCTGACGGAGGCGCCGTAGTTGGAGACGGCGAACGGGATCCCCGGCAGCACCCGCAGCACCAGCATCGAGCGGAAGCCCCGGCGGCTGAGCTGCCGGTCCCCGGCCGCCAGCCAGCGGCCGCGCAGCAGCGGACGCAGGGCGTCCTGCCCCAGAAGCCGCCCCAGCCCGAAGGCCAGCCCGGCCCCCAGCACCGTCCCGGCCACCGCCGCCGCGGTGCCCAGGGCGGCGCCGAAGAGGGCGCCCGAGGCCAGGTTCAGCACCGGTCTGGGCACGAGGGCCGCGGTGCCCAGACCGTAGGCGAGGGCGAACAGCGCCAGCGCGCCGCCCCCGGCCAGCGGGGGGCGCCAGCCCTGGGTGATCAGCCGCTGGGGCTCGTGGAGGGCCACCATCGTGGCGGCGGCGGCCAGCAGCACGGCCAGGAGGGACAGACGGGACCACGGGGAGAACAGCACCGCGGAGCACCGGGCGGCGGGTCCTACGGGCCGGGGAGCGGGGACGGGCACCGGGCGAGCGTAACCGACACCGGCGACATACGTCCCGGTCTGCCCGCTGTGAGGTCCGCGACCCGGCACCCGCCGGCCCCGTCCTTCCGGCCGGCCGGAAGGACGGGACAATGGGGCGATGGACGAGGTGGCGCGGGACCGGACGGCGGACGACCGGACGGCAGGGGAGCCGGTGCCAGTACGCCGGGCCGTGGACCAGGGCACCGCCCGGCTGCTGCCGGACGTGGACCGGCCGCGCGCCTGGCTGCTCACCGTCGACGACGCGCCCCAGTCGTACGTGGACCTCGGCGACCCGGCGCACCTGGAGTTCGAGTACGTGCGCCGGATCGCCCACGTCCTGGACCGCGCCGCCGCCCCGGGCGCACCGCTGGACCTCCTCCACCTGGGCGGCGGGGCCATGACCCTGCCGCGCTACCTGGCCGCCGCCCGCCCCGGATCCCGCCAGGAAGTGGTGGACGCCGACCGGGCCCTGCTCGGCCTGGTCGCCGAACACCTGCCGCTGCCGCCCGGCGGCGGCATCGAGGTGCGGGCCGGGGACGCCCTCACCGCGCTGCGCGACAGGCCCGCCGGATCTGTGGACGTCCTGGTCGCCGACGTCTTCGGCGGCTCCCGCGTCCCGGCCCATCTGACCACCCTGGCGTACGCCCGGGCCGCGGCCCGGGTGCTGCGGCCGGACGGCGTCTACGTCGCCAACCTCGCCGACGCCGCCCCCTTCGGCTTCCTCCGCTCCCAGCTGGCCGCCTTCCGCACGGTCTTCGGCGAGGACCCCGGCCGGCTGTGCCTGATCGCCGAGCCCGCCGTGCTGCGCGGCCGCCGGTTCGGCAACACCGTGCTGGCCGCCTCCCGCGCCGGGCTGCCCGTGGAGCGGCTGGCGCGGGCGGTCGCGGGCGACCCGTTCCCGGCCCGGGTGGTGCACGGGGCCGCGCTGGAGCGGCTGACCGGGAACGCGCGCCCGGTTCAGGAGAGCGAGGCGACGCCCTCGCCCGAGCCGCCGGAGGGCTCCTTCACCGTCGGCTGAGGGCCGGCCGCCGCGGTCCCGTCCCGGCGGGTCAGGCCGCGCACCCCCGGCACGCACAACACCGCGGCCGTCAGCGCCGCGACCAGCACCGAGCAGCCCCACAGCGCCGTCGGCCGGCCCACCAGCGACTCGACGGGCCCGGCCGCGGCCGTGGCCAGGGGCACCAGGGCGATCGACCCCAGCCAGTCGTAGGCCGAGACCCGGGAGAACTTCTCCTCGGGCACCTCCTGGTGCAGCGCCGTCATCCAGGACACCCCGAACACCTCGATGGCCACCCCGGTCGTGAACATCACCGCGGCCAGGCCCGCTGCGGGCAGGGGGACCGCCAGCGCCGCCGAGGGCAGCGCCAGGGGGAAGACGCACAGGGTGCCCGCGAGCATGATGCGGCGCGGCCGCCAGCGGGTCATGAGCACCCCGCCGCACACCGTGCCCGCGCCGAAGGCGGCCAGGGCCAGCCCCCACGGCCGGGCGCCGCCCAGGTGCTCCTCGGCGACCTGCGGCCCGTACACCGCCTCGGCCGCCGCGACCACCGCGTTGACCACCGCGAACTGCAGGACCACCGCCCACAGCCACGGCCGCCCCGCGACCTCGCGCCAGCCGTCGCGCAGATCGCCGAGCAGGCCGCCGCCCGGCGCGCGCTCGGGCACACCGCGCAGGTCGAGCAGGGCGCGCAGCGCCCCCGCGGCGGCGAACGCGGCGGCGTCGATCGCCAGCACCCAGCCGGGGCCGACCGCGGCGATCAGCGCGCCGCCGAGCGCCGCGCCGCCGATGGACGCGCCGTTGACCCCCATCCGGAAGACGGCGAAGGCGCGCCCGGCCTGCTCGCCGCGGACACTGGCGAGCACCATCCCCTCGGCGGCCGGGGCGAAGAAGGCGTGCCCGGTGCCGCCCAGCGCCGACAGCAGCACCATCTGCCACAGCTCGGCGCTCCCGGTGATCACCAGTGCGGCGAAGACGCCCTGGGAGGCGCAGTTGAGCGCGTTGGCCGCCACCATCACCCGGTGGCGCGGCAACCGGTCGGCGACGGCGCCGCCGACGAGCAGGAACAGCACCAGGGGGACGGTGCGGGCGGCGGCGACCAGGCCCACGTCGGTGCCGTCGCCGCCCAGGGCGAGCACGGCGAACGCCGCCGCGATCAGCGCACCGGAGTTGCCCAGCCCGGTGATCACGGCGGCGGCCGTCAGCAGCGTGTAGTTGCGGCCCGCCCAGGCGGGGCGGGACGGTCGCCGCCCCGCCCTGCCGCCGGCGGGCCCCCCGCCGGTCAGTCCTGCTCCGCGTACGGCCGCAGGCTGCCGGTCATCTTGTCGATGGTGGCCTGGGACACCTCGTCATCGACCCCGGCGTCGGTGATCAGGAGCCAGATGCGCAGGTCGTTGCTGCCGTCGATCCAGGAGACGGTCACGACCCTGCCGTCGGAGTCGCACTTGTTCTCCTTCTTGACGCCGGTGGCCGTGGCGCTCGCTATGTGGCCGGTGATGCCGTGCTCGTTGGAGAACTTCTTCGCCTTGGTCAGCTTGACGGTGTCCTCCTGCTCGCCGTAGGCGAAGTAGACGAAGTTCTCCGCGGCGATCTCGGCGCCCTCGGCGGTGTTGCGGGAGCCCTGGCCGCCCTTGCTGCCGACGGTGGCCCGGGTGTACTTGCCGTTGCCGGCCTCGCACCAGCCCTCCTTGTAGAAGGCCGGTGCGCTGAAGGCGACCTGGGGTCCGGAGAAGGGGTCGTCCTCGTCCTTCTGCCCGTAGCCGATGATCGTCGTCTCCGTGCCGAGCTTCCAGTCGGCGGGCACGTCGAAGGCGTTGTGGTGCTTGGCATTGGTGACGACCTTCCAGCCGGAGACCACCGGGTCGGGCTTCTCGGGAGCCACGCCGTCACGCGGATTGGTGGGATCGTCCCGCTCGGCACCGGAGCCCTCGTCCTCGTCCGGCTCGGCGGTGGAGGGCTCGGGGCTCGGCGAGACGCCGGCGCCGGGGCCCGCGGTCTTCTCGCCCTTGTCGTCGCCGGTGAGGACGAGGACGCCCGTCACCACGGCCGCGGCGATCACCGCGACGGCCGCGACGATGGCGATCGCCGTGTTCCGGCCCCTCTTCCCCTCCTTGCCGCCCTGCGGCGGCTGCGGTGCGCCGGGCACGCCCGGCTGCCCCCACTGGCCGCCGGGCTGCCCCTGGTGGCCCGGTCCCTGATAGGGGTTGGGTGCCTGGTACCCCGGCGTCTGGTAGGGGTTCGGAGCCTGATAACCCGGCGTCTGGCACGGGTTGGGCTGGTTGTGCTGATTCTGCGGGCTGTGCGGGTCCTGCGGGTTCTGCTCGCCCCCGGGCGGCTGCTGTCCTGGCCACATGGCGAGAACACTAGAGCCGCCGCCGCGGCCGGACCACGGCCACCCCCGCTTCGGTACGCACCCGGTACACGGGACCCCGCCCGAGGCACGTGCACCGGGTGCCCGCCGAGGTCTCAGCCCTCGCCGTCCTCCAGGACGACCAGCGTCTCCCGGTGCGCGCCGGCCAGCCCCCGGTACGCCGCGGCGTTGACGCGTACGCCCTCGCGCTCCTCCTCGGTCAGCTCCCGCCTGACGCGGGCCGGCACCCCGGCGACCAGGGAACCGGGCGGAACCTCCATGCCCTGCGGGACCAGGGCGTGGGCCGCCACCAGCGAACCGGCGCCCACCCGGGCCCCGTTGAGCACCGTCGCGCCCATCCCGACCAGGACGTCGTCCCCGATCGTGCAGCCGTGCAGCACCGCGTTGTGCCCCACCGAGACGCGCTCGCCCACGACGACGGGGAAGCCCGGGTCGGCGTGGACGGTGCAGTTGTCCTGCACATTGCTGTCCGTGCCGAGGGTGATCGCGTCGCAGTCGCCGCGCAGCACCGCGTTGTACCAGACGCTCGAGCCCGGCCCCAGCGACACCTGGCCGACCACCACGGCCGTGGGGGCGACGTACGCCTCCGGATCGATCTCGGGCTCCCTGCCCACCACACCCGCGACCATCGCCCGCCGTTCCATCCGTGCCTCTCCCGCCTGCCGTGCCGCGCGCGGCCCGTGTGCCGAGCGCCTTCCTCGAAACGGCACCGTAAGCGATGGGTGGGGCGGGAATCACAGCACGGCGGGCGGTGCGCCGCCCGCCCGGGCGTCTACCGTGATCAGGTGCCCAAGAACAGGAACGTGTTCTCCTCCCTGCTGTCCCGCGCGGCCTCCTCCCGTACGGCCTCCCGCGCCGTGCACGGGCTGTGGCGCCACGCGCAGCGGGCGGGGGCCGTCTCGGCCGAGCGCCCCGGGCCGTACGCCTTCCGCGGCATCGGGGAGGGCACCCGGCTGGCCTTCCCGCAGGGCACGCTGTTCGGCACCGAGTGGATCGAGCTGGGCGCGTGCTGCATCGTCGGCGCCGAGGTCACGCTGACCGCCGGGATGATGCCGGACCTCGACCTCGGACCGGACACGGTGCTGAGGCTGGGCGACGGGGTGGTCCTGGGCCGGGGCAGCCATGTGGTCGCAGACGGGGCGGGGGCGGGCGTGACGATCGGGAACGACGTCTTCTGCGGCCCGTACGTCTACATCACCTCCACCAACCACTCCTACGACGACCCCCACCAGCCGATCGGCAGGCAGTGGCCGCGCTCGGCGCCGGTGGAGATCGGCGCGGGCAGCTGGCTGGGCACGGGAGCGGTGGTGCTGCCGGGCGCGCGGCTGGGGCGGAACACGGTGGTGGCGGCCGGTTCGGTCGTCCGAGGGGAGGTGCCCGACCACGCCGTGGTCGCGGGCGCGCCCGCGAAGGTCGTACGGCGCTGGGACCCGCGGGA
Source organism: Streptomyces verrucosisporus (assembly GCF_017114865.1). Taxonomy (GTDB): domain Bacteria; phylum Actinomycetota; class Actinomycetes; order Streptomycetales; family Streptomycetaceae; genus Streptomyces; species Streptomyces fenghuangensis. Next base: position 87,928 of record NZ_JADEYH010000014.1, read on the forward strand.
GGGCTGGCTGCCCCCGCTGCGCACCCCGCCGCCGGTACCGGTGCCCGAGGGGGTGACCCCCGGGCAGCTGGCGGCGCTGGCCGGTCTGGAGATCCCCGGGCCGGAGGCGGCCGAACCGGGGACAGCCGGGGCCGAGGCGGGCAGACTGGAGGGGACGGCCGGCCACGGAACGGTTCCGGCCCCGCCCACCGACCGGACAGGAAGCACCAACGGGATGCGTACGCCATGAGCAACCGGACCCTGCGCCTGCTGCTGCTCTTCGCCGTCGCCCTGCACGGCCTGGCACTGCTGCTGTACGTCGCCCGCAACCACTGGCTCTGACCCTCGCCGCGCAGCTCGCCCCGCCTCCGAGTCCGACCCGCGCGGAGGACGTCCGGGCGGCTGCTAGCGTGCACGCCATGCGCGCCCCCATCGGGAACTTCACCGACGCCTGGCCGGTCACCGACAAGCTCGACCTGCTGGCCCCGCCGGTCGCCGCCGCGCTGCGCGGCCCCGTGTCGGCCGACGGGATCGTCTACGTGGACAGCGACCCGGACGACGCCGACACCGCCCGCTTCGGCGAGGTCCACGGCATCCCGCCCGAACAGTCCGCCAACTGCGTGGTCGTCGCGGCCCGCCGCGGCCAGGAGACCACCCTGGCCGCCTGTGTCGTCCTCGCCCACACCCGCGCCGACGTCAACCGCACCGTCCGGCGCGAACTGGGCGCCCGTAAGGCCTCGTTCGCGCCCGTGGAGACGGCCGTCGGCGAGTCCGGCATGGAGTACGGCGGCATCACCCCGGTCGGCCTGCCCCCCGGCTGGCCCCTACTGGTGGACGCGGCGGTCGCCGACACCCCGTACGCCGTCGTCGGATCCGGGCGCCGCCGCGGCAAACTGCTGGTGCCCGGTAAGGTCCTGGCCGGACTGCCCGGAGCGCGAGTGCTCGGCGGTCTGGGCCTCCACGCCACCCGCACCGGCGACTGATCACCGCTGCGGACGCTACTCTGCCCGCATGTCTAACCACGATGACCTGCTCGTCTCCATCGCCGAGAAGGTGGAGTCCGAGCGGAGCAACCAGATGCCCCTCACCGTGGTGGTCCCCGGCGCGGTCATCACCGGCAGGCTGGCGCCCGAGGCCGTCTGGAAAGCGCGGGTCGCCGAGGTCCTGCGGGACTCCGAGCGCCTGAAGCCGTTCGCCGAGCTGTTCGGGTCGTCCGGGGAGGACGACCGGCGCGGCGGCGGCAGGCCCACCCATCTGCACCTGCACGTCGCACGCATCCTCCAGGGAAGCTACGGCCTCCCCGACACCGGCGGCATGTACCGCGTCGCCATCGGCGAGGTGAGCAGTTGGACTCTGGGGGAACTCAGCTACTCCGACGGGTGAGGGGAGCGGCCCGGTACATGCCGTACCGGCCGCCCCCTCCGTGACGAGGGGCGGCCGGTATGGCACGGATGACCCTGCGGGCGGCCGGGCGGGCCCCGGCCGAGGAGGCGTGGGAGCGTTACGCGCGGCCGGGGCTGTGGCCCACCTGGTCCCCGCAGATCCGGTCCGTGCGCGTGGGCGGCGACCGCATCGAGCCCGGGATGGAGGGCGTGGTCCTCCCGCTGCCCGGAGTGCCGGTCGCCTTCACCGTCGAGGAGGTCAGCGAGGCGCGACGGCGGTGGACCTGGCGGGTGAGGGCCGGTCCCGTGCGGATGCGCCTGCACCACGCGGTCACCGTCCTGCCCGACGGGCGGACCGGCACCGAGCTGCGCATGGAGGGACCGCTGCCGGCGCTCGTCCTCTACGCGGGGCCGGCCCGGCTCGCCCTGCACCGCCTGGTGAGGGGCGGGGCCGGAGCATGACCTTTACCGGGGCATTCCTTTATATTTGGACATCAACGCCCCTGCCGGGCTTCGCGGCGCACCAGCGCGCCGCGGGGATCTCCGGGCTGCCCGCCGTCGGGCCGCCCCGATTCCTCGGAGGTTCCGGTGAGCGTTCTCCGCTTCTTTTCCTTCCCCGCGTGCCGGGCGGTTCCCCGGCCGCTGCCCCGCCTCCCGCGACGGCTGCGCTGACATGGGCTGGCGCGAGTCCGCGGCGTGCCGCGGCGAGGATCCCGAACTCTTCTTCCCCATCGGGGACGGAGGCTTGGCCGATCGGCAGACGGCGCAGGCGCGGGCCGTCTGCGCCGTCTGCCCCGTCATGTACCAGTGCAGGGACTGGGCCGTCAGGAACGGCGAGACCGAAGGGGTGTGGGGCGGTACCACCGCGGCCGAGCGGCGGCTGATCAGACGCCGCTTCGTGGGCCGGCTGCCCGACTCCTGATCAGGGCGGCTGACGGCCGGGCCCGCCCCGTGCCGCCCCGGACCCGCTCCGATGCGGCTCCGGGCCTGCTCCCGGGACGAAGGTGTCGCAGATCACATCGACCTCGTACCTACTGGTCGGTACGGTGCAGGGAGTCTTGATCGAGCAGGAGGCCCCATGCCAGCGACCAACCGTCAGATCCGCCTGGCGGCCCGCCCCGCCGGAGAGGTGAAGCCCGAGGACTGGGAGCACCGCTCGGTGCCCGTGGAGGATCCCGGGCCGGGCCGCTTCGCGGGCCGTACCCGTGTCATCTCGCTGGACCCCGCCATGCGGGGATGGCTCGACGACCGCCCCTCCTACCTGCCGCCCGTAGGTATCGGCGAGGTGATGCGCGCGGGATCGGTCGTCGAGGTCACCGCGTCCAACCACCCCGACTACCGGCCCGGCGACCATGTGGTGGGCACGTTCGGCGTCCAGGAGTACGTCGTCTCCGACGGCAGGGGCGCGATGAAGGTCGACACCGCGCTCGCCTCGCCCTCGACGTACCTGGGCGCGCTGGGCATGCCCGGCATGACGGCGTACTTCGGCCTGCTGGACGTCGGAGCGCTCAAGGAGGGCGAGACCGTGGTGGTCTCCGGAGCCGCGGGCGCGGTGGGCACCGTCGCCGGCCAGATCGCCAAGGCGAAGGGCTGCCGGGTCGTGGGCATCGCCGGAGGGCCGCGCAAGTGCGCCATGCTCACCGACGAGCTGGGTTTCGACGCGGCGATCGACTACCGGGCGCAGGACGTGCGCAAGGCGCTGCGCGAGCACGCGCCGGACGGAATCGACGTCTACTTCGACAACGTCGGGGGCGACATCCTGGACGCCGCCCTCGCCCGGCTGGCGATGCACGCCCGCGTGGTGATCTGCGGTGCGATCAGCCAGTACAACAACGCCACCCCGGTCAAGGGCCCGTCCAACTACCTGTCCCTGCTGGTCCGCCGGGCCCGCATGGAGGGCTTCGTGGTCTTCGACTACGCCAAGCGCTACGGGCAGGCCGCGCAGGAGATCGCCGGCTGGATCGGCGAGGGGCGCGTCAAGGTCAAGGAGCACGTGGTCAGGGGCACAGTGGACGACTTCCCCGAGACGCTGCAGATGCTCTTCCGGGGGGAGAACGTCGGCAAGCTGGTGCTGGAACTGGCCTGACCCGGCGCGGGAGGTGCGTCCCGTCCACCGTCCGGTGGACGGGACGCACCTCCCGGCGCTCAGCCCAGACGCGGGATCTCGATGGCCGGGCAGCGGTCCATCACCATCTCCAGGCCCGCCGCGCGGGTGCGCTCGAAGGCCGCCTCGTCGACCACGCCGAGCTGGAACCAGACGGCCTTCGCCCCGGCCGCCACCGCCTCGTCCGCGACGCCGCCCGCCAGCGAGGAGTTGACGAACACGTCCACGACGTCGACGGGGAAGGGGACCTCGGCCAGGGAGGCGTAGCCCCGCTCGCCGTGCACCGTCTCCGCCTTGGGATGGACGGGCACGATCCGCTTGCCGAACCGCTGGAGCGTGGCGGCCACGCCCCAGGCCGCGCGGTCGCGGTTGGACGACAGGCCGACCACCGCCCAGGTGTCGCCGGCCTCGGTCAGAATCCTGCGCACTGTCTCCGAATCTCCGTACATGCCCCAGCCAACGGACGGCCCGGCCGGGTCATTCCCCGCGGTGGACCGTAGGGTGGGCCGAATGCGGGAGCAGTATGTGACGGTCGCGGACGAGGGCGTGCACGAGACCGAGGTGAACAGGTCGCGCTTCATCTGCGCGCTCGCACCCGCCGCTACTGAGGAGGAGGCGCGGGCGTTCGTCGCCCGGGTCCGCGAGCGGCACGCGGATGCCACCCACAACTGCTGGGCCTACGTCATCGGCGCCGACGCCGGTGTGCAGAAGGCGAGCGACGACGGAGAGCCCGGCGGCACGGCCGGGGCGCCCATGCTCCAGATGCTGCTGCGCCGTGAGGTCCGCTACGCCGTCGCGGTCGTCACCCGCTACTTCGGAGGGGTGAAGCTGGGCGCCGGCGGGCTGATCCGGGCCTACGGCGGCGCGGTCGGCGAGGCCCTCGACGTACTGGGTACCGTCACCCGGCGGCGGATGCGGCTGGCCACGGTCACGGTGGACCACCAGCGGGCGGGCCGGATCGAGAACGAGCTGCGCACCGGCGGACGGGACGTGCGCGGCGTGCACTACGGAGCCGAGGTCGCCATCGAGGTGGGGCTGCCCGAGGCCGAGGTCGCCGCCTTCCGCTCCTGGCTCGCGGACGCCACCGCGGGCACCGCCCGGCTGGAGCCGGGCGGCGAGGCGTACGGGACCTGACGGGGAACACGGCCGGACATCCGGAAGTGATCCCCGGTCGCCATGTGAACCCGAAACAGCACACATCAACAACTTGGGTAAACGGCCGCGGAAATCGGCAAGTGTGTTCTAGTCTTCACACTCGGTACGGAGGCGAATGCGGAGCCGGCACCGGCCGGCCGAGCGGGGGGATGGGGACGCCGACCGAGTAGGGGGGGCAGGGCCTTGTTCGAGGCTGCCGGAACGCGGGTCGCCGAAGCGCCCGCGCACTTAACCGAGCCGTTACGCGTTCGCGCGCGGGACGGGAAGCGCAGGACGAGGGAGAGACCGGGGGCCGGCCGGCGCATTCCACCGGCTCTGGCGGTGGACGTGCTCGGCGCCGCGCTGCCGGCCGGTGCGCTGGGCGCCGCAGGGGGCGGGCCGGGCCCGCTGCCGGCCGCCGCGGTCGTCGGCGCCGCGTGGCCGCTGATCGCGGCAGTGCGGGGACGCTACGCGGCGGGCCGGGCGGGGGAGGGCGCAGCCGTACTGCCGGTGCTCCGCGACTGGCTGGCGATGCTGGGCCTGCTCGCCGCGGTATGCGTCGCGATGCGGCTGGAGGTCTCGGCCGGAGCGTGGCTGCCCGCACTCCTTCCCTGCCTGGTACTGACCGCCGCCCACCGCAGACTGGCCTACCGGCGCACCCTGGCGCTGCGGCGCCGGGCGTGGGGGCTGCGGCGAGTGCTGGTCGTGGGGGAGAGGGGGGCCGCGGACGGCCTTACGGCCCGGATGGGAGCGCGTACCGACGACGAGTACGTGGTGGTCGGCGACTGCGCGCCCGGGAACGCCGGGGACGCCGGGGGAACGGTGGACACCGCCACCGTCCTCGAGCGCGCAGCCGAACTCGACGCCGACACGGTCTTCGTCGTCCCCGGGCGGTGGACGACGGCCGAGGGGCTGCGCAGGCTGGCCTGGGCCCTGTACGACGACGGCCGGAGCCTGGCCGTCGTGCCCGGCCTCGTCGACGTCTCACGGCACCGGCTGCGGCTGGCCCGGGCCGCGGGGATGACCGTGCTCCATGTGGAACCGCCGCCCCGGCGGGGGCTGCCGGTGCTGCTGAAGCGGATCACCGACTGGGTGGGCGCCCTGCTGCTGACCGCGGTGCTCTCACCCGTCCTGCTGGGTGTGGCGGCGGCGGTGCGCCTGTCGTCGCCGGGACCGGTGATCTACCGGCAGGTGCGCGTCGGACAGGGGCGGCGGCCGTTTCCGATGTGGAAGTTCCGCACGATGGTGGAGGCCGCCGACCGGATGCGCCCGGCGCTGGAGGCGGCGAACGAGCACGACGGGGCGATGTTCAAGATCCGCGAGGACCCCCGGGTCACCCGGCTGGGCCGCCTTCTGCGCCGCTACTCCCTGGACGAACTGCCCCAGCTGTTCAACGTGCTGGCCGGCCACATGTCGCTGGTGGGACCGCGTCCGCCGCTGCCCGAGGAGGTGGAGCGCTATGACGACACCGAGCTGCGCAGACTGTCGGTCAGACCGGGGATCACAGGGCTGTGGCAGATCGGCGGACGGTCCGACCTGTCGTGGGACGAGACCGTCGCACTCGACCTGAGGTACGTGGACAACTGGTCCTGCGCCATGGACGCCGGCGTCCTGGCCCGTACCTTCCGCGCGGTGGTGAGCGCCCGTGGCGCGTACTAGGAAAGGCCGGACGGGCGCCGGGGCGGGCGCCGCGACCGGTTCAGCCCGCTTCCGCCGCGCCGAGCCAGGCGCGGTGGGTGGCGGCGATCCCCTCGGCCAGGCCGATCGAGGGGGACCAGCCCAGCGCCCTCATCCGGCCGACGTCGAGCAGCTTGCGCGGGGTGCCGTCCGGCTTGGCGGGGTCGAAGGCGATCCGGCCCCCGTAACCCACCACCGAGGCGACCAGCCCGGCCAGTTCGCGGATCGTCAGGTCCTCGCCGCAGCCGACGTTGACCGGCTCGTCGCCGTCGTAGCGGCGCAGCAGCACCTCACAGGCGGCCGCCAGATCGTCCACGTGCAGGAACTCGCGGCGGGGGCTGCCGGTGCCCCACAGCACCACCTCCCGCGCGCCCCTCTCGCGCGCCTCGTGGAAGCGGCGGATGAGGGCGGGCAGGACGTGCGAGGTCTCGGGGTCGAAGTTGTCGCCGGGGCCGTAGAGGTTGGTGGGCATCGCCGATATGTAGGAGGCGCCGAACTGCCGCCGGTAGGACTGGACCTGGACGATGCCGGCGATCTTGGCGACGGCGTACGCCTGGTTCGTCGGCTCCAGCGGGCCGGTCAGCAGGGCGCTCTCGGTGATCGGCTGCTCGGCGTGCTTGGGGTAGATGCAGCTCGATCCGAGGAAGAGCAGTCGGCGCACCCCGGCGGCGTGCGCCCCGCCGATCACGCCGAGCTGGATACGGAGGTTGTCCTCCAGGAACTGCACGGGGTGGGTGCTGTTGGCCATGATCCCGCCCACCCTCGCGGCGGCCAGGACCACGGCGTCGGGCCGGGTGTCGCGCAGGTGGGCGGCTGTGGCCGCGCCGTCGCGCAGGTCGAGTTCGGCGCGGGTACGGGTCAGCACCTCGTAGCCCCGGGCGGACAGGCGCCGGGCGACGGCGGAGCCGACCAGGCCGCGGTGCCCCGCGACGAAGACGCGGGCGGGCGGGGGCAGCAGATCGTCCATGGCGCGCATTCTGTCAGGGAGGGGCACGCTTTCTCCTGACTTCTGCTGAAATATGACCGGTTGCCGTCGGGGTCCCGTCCCGCTCCGGCGCCCGGCCGGACACGGGCCGACACCAGACCACCTGTGGGGGGAACACCATGCCGCGTACCGCTGTGATCACGGGCATCACCGGGCAGGACGGCTCCTATCTGGCCGAACTGCTGCTGGCCAAGGGCTACACCGTGCACGGTCTGATGAGGCGCTCGTCCAGTTTCAACACCGAGCGCATCGACCACATCTATCAGGACCCGCACACCCCCGGCCGCCGTCTCGTCCTGCACCACGCCGACCTCGCGGACGGGGTGGCGCTGGTCAATCTGCTGCGCGACATCCGGCCGGACGAGGTGTACAACCTGGGGGCCCAGTCCCACGTCCGCGTCTCCTTCGACGCGCCCCTGTACACCGGTGAGGTGACCGGGCTCGGCGCCTTACGGCTGCTGGAGGCGATCCGGGCCGGCGGCGTGGAGACCAGGCTGTACCAGGCCTCCTCCTCGGAGATGTTCGGATCCACCCCGCCACCGCAGAACGAGACCACGCCCTTCCACCCGCGCAGCCCGTACGGCTGCGCCAAGGTGATGGCGTACTGGGCCACCGTCAACTACCGGGAGGCCTACGGCCTCCACGCCGTCAACGGCATCCTCTTCAACCACGAGAGCCCGCGCCGCGGCGAGACCTTCGTCACCCGCAAGATCACCCGCGCCGTGGCCCGGATCAGGGCGGGCCTGCAGGAGCACCTCTACCTGGGCAACCTCGACGCCGTCCGTGACTGGGGCTATGCGCCCGAGTACGTCGAGGCCATGTGGCGGATGCTCCAGCGCGACGAGCCCGACGACTACGTGGTGGCCACCGGAGTGGCCGCGACCGTCCGCGACTTCCTCACCGCCGCCTTCGGCGCCGCGGGGCTGGACTGGGAGCGCCATGTGCGCTTCGACCCCAAGTACGAGCGCCCCGCCGAGGTGGACGCCCTGATCGGAGACGCCTCCAAGGCGCACAAGCTGCTGGACTGGTCCCCGAAGGTGCACTACGACGAGCTGGCCCGGATCATGGTCGAGGCCGACGTGGCGCAGCTGGAGGCCGAACTGTCCGGCCGCCGTGTGCGGGTGGACCGTTGAGCGCCCCGGCGGCCGGGCGCCGGCTGCGCGGCTTTACCGGCGCCGGCTACGACAAGCAGCGCGGCCTGCTGGTCCAGGCCGCCTGGTTCGCCGCGCTCAACCTGCTCTTCGTCAAGTGGTGGTTCCCGCCGAGCTGGCGCCCGCCGCTGCTGAGGGCCTTCGGCGCACGTGTGGGGAAGCGGGTCCTGATCCGGCACCGGGTGCGCGTGCAGTGGCCCTGGAAGCTGGCCGTCGGCGACGACGTGTGGATCGGCGAGGGCGCCTGGCTGATCAACCTGGAGCCGATCACCGTCGAAAGCGACGTGTGCGTCTCCCAGGAGGCGGTGCTGTGCACCGGAAGCCACCAACGGCACTCGCCCACCTTCGAGTTCGACAACGCCCCCGTCCGCCTGGAGCGCGGCTGCTGGGTGGCCGCCCGGGCCATGGTGCTGCGCGGCGTCACCGTCGGCGCGGGCGCGGTGGTCGGGGCCGGGGCGGTCGCCCACCGCGACCTCGCGCCGAAAGCCGTGCTCACCGCCGGAGGCGCGCGATGAGGATCGTCCACACCGTCACCCTCACCGGCGACGACGGCGCCTACGGCGGCCCGGTGAGCGTGGCCACCGGCCAGCTCGCCGAGCTCGCCGCGCGCGGCCACGAGGTCGCACTGGTCTCACTGTGGCGCGGCCGCGCCGCGCCGCCGCGCACCCTGGACGGTGTGCCGCTGCGCGCCCACCGGGCCCGCACACTGGTGCCCGGCCAGGGGTTCCTCGGCCTGTTCAACCCGCGGCTGGCCCTCACCCTGTGGCGGCTGGCGGGCCGGGCCGACGTGCTGCACGTCCACGCCGGACGCGACCTGGTCTCCCTCGCGGCGCTGGCCGCCGCCGTACTGCGCCGCCGCCCCTTCGTCGTCCAGACCCACGGCATGGTCCAGCCGCGCCGCTCGGCCGCCGTCCGTCTCTTCGACCGCTGCTACGTGCCCCTGCTGCGCAGGGCGCGCGCCGCGCTGGTGCTCACCGAGGCCGAGGAGACCGGGCTGCGCAGGGTGCTGCGGCCGGACGGCCCGCCGACGGTCCGGCTGCCCAACGGAGTGAGACCGCCGGAGGGAGGAGAGGGCGAGCCGGAGGACCGGCCGGACGGGGCGGACGTGCTCTTCCTCGCCCGGCTCCACCGGCGCAAGCGTCCCGAGGCGTTCGTGCGCATGGCCGCGCTGGTGCGGGCCGAGCACCCCGGGGCCTCCTTCACCCTGCACGGCGCCGACGAGGGCCGGCTGGCCCCGGTGCGCCGGCTGATCGCCGGGGAGGGGCTGGGGGGGACGGTGGAGTACGGCGGGCCGCTGGACCACGCCGCCGCTGTGCGGCGCATCGCCCGCGCCACCGTGTACGTCCTGCCCAGCGTGGACGAGCCGTTCCCGATGAGCGTGCTGGAGGCGCTGGCCGCGGGCACGCCCGTGGTCTGCACCGACAGCTGCGGGATCGCCGCCGAACTGGGGCGGCGCGACGCCGCGCTGGTCACCGACGGCTCCCCCGGGGCACTGGCCGGAGCGGTGCTGAGCCTGCTGGGGGACCGGTCGCTGCGCGAGCGCACCGCCGCGGCGGGCCGCGCGGCGGTGCGGGAGCGGTTCTCGGTGGCGGCCGTGGCCGACCGGCTGGAGAGACTGTACGGGGCCGCCGTCCGCGCCGTCCGGACCGGAGCGCGGTGAGGCGCCGCATGCGTCCCGCGCCGCCCCCGAGCCGTCCCGCGCCGCCGTGCCGCGCCGCGCCCGCGTGCCGCGCCCGTTCGTCATCCGGCGGCCGAGGCCTCCCGCAGCAGGGCGGTGATCCGTTCCAGACCGGCCCGGCGGCTCAGCCGCCGCTCGACGTACTCGTGCCCCCGCGCGCCCAGTTCGGCGCACTCGACGGGATCGCCGGCCAGTCGGCGGACCGCCTCCAGCAGGGCCTCGGGGTCCTCCGCGGGCACCACCACCCCGGCGCCGGAGCGCTCGACCTCCCGCGCGGTGCCACTGCCGGCGGCGACGGAGGCGACCACCGGGCGTCCGGCCGTGAAGTACGAGGTCAGTTTGGACGGCAGGCTCATGTCCAGCACCGACGCCCGCTGGGTGACGGCCAGTACGTCAGCCGCGGCCAGGATCTCGGGGAACTCCTCCGCGTCCGCGGGCGGGAGGAAGTCCAGCGACTCCACCCCCCGGGCCAGCTCCCGCAGATACTCGCGCCGGTGTCCCTCGCCCATCAGCACCACCCGCACCGTGCCGCCCGGTCCCGGACCGCCGTCCCGGTCGGCGAGGCGGGCGGTCTCCACCAGCACCTCCAGCCCCTGCTTGAGGCCCATGTTCCCCGAGTGCAGCACCACGGTGGCGTTCTCGGGCCAGCCCAGCCGGGCCCTGGTCCGCGCGCGGTCGCCGCTGGGCGTGCGCACATGCGTCCAGTTGGGCACCACCCGCACCCGCTCGCGCGGTACGCCCATGGCCGTCACCCGGTCGGCGAACGACTCGTGCACCACCCCCACCAGCGCCGCCGAGCGCAGCACCCGGCCCTCCACGCCCCCGGCGAACGAGGCGACCCGGCCGCCGCCGCTCATCCCGCTCTGCCCGGCCGCCGCGCCCATCAGATCCTGGACGACCACCGCGTGCGGCACCCCGGCGCGCCGGGCGATGCGGGCGCCGAGCACCCCTCCGGCCAGGCTGGGCATCTGGGAGAGCACCACGTCCGGGCGGACACGCGGCGGCGCCACGACACCGTGCGCCAGGACACCGGCCTCGAAGAGCCCCCGGCGCAGAGCCGTCTGACGCCGTGGCACGGTGTGCCTGCGGCGGTGGACGGTCACGCCCTCGTGCGTCTCGCGCACTCGCCATCTGCCGCGGTACTCCTCATGCACCCGCCACGCCGGGTAGTGCGGCATCCCGGCGAGCACATGGGTGTCGGCGCCCAGCGCGGCCAGGTGCTCGGCGATCTGCGCCGAGTACGGTCCGATACCGGCGTGCTCCGGCGCGTAGTTGGTCGAGACCACGAGTACACAGCGGCCCGCGAACGAGTCCAGCACAGCCGTCCCCCCTTCGAAGACGCGGTCATCGTAGGGGCATACAGACTCATCCGCCTTCATAACTTAGGAAAGACTGATAAAAACAGAAACTTCGATCACCCCGGTCCCGGCCAAGCGCGAGAACCCGCCCCTTCCGCCCCGGACCGGGGCGGAAGGGGCGGAACGGGAGGAGGGGAACGGGTCATGCCCGTGAGGGAACCGTCCCCGGCGGCGGAGCGGGCCGGACGGCGCAGCGTCCCCGCACTGTGCCTGTCCACCGTCCTGCTCGCCCTGCTGCTGCCCGCACTGGTGCTGTACGGGCAGGACGTGCGCACCGGCGCCGCGTTCGCGGTGCAGTGCGTGGTGGTGGCCCACACCGCGGGGGCGCTGGCGCGGGTGCTGACCGATCCCCTGATCCGGGTGGTCGGCTTCGGCTTCTGGCTCTTCTGCTACGTCTGGCTGGGCCTGGCGCCGCTGGCCATGCTGGCCACCGACTCCTACCCCTGGGGCTTCGCCGTCGACGCCGGCACCGCCTTCACCTCGGCGGCCCTGGTGGAGACCGGACTGCTCGCCTACAGCGCCGGATCGGCGCTGGCCGGGCGGCGGACACCCCGCACCCCGCCCGTGCTCGAACCGCTGCTCGCCCGCCGGATCACCCCTGTGCGCACCCTGCTGCTGTGCGGACTGTCCCTGGCGCTGGCGGCCGTGCTGGTCCCCGCCCAGGGCGGCCCGGCGGCGTTCTTCCAGAGCCGCCAGGCCGTCAACGAGGCCACCGCGCAAGGAGATCCGGGCGGGGCCGCGGACCAGGCCCTGACCGCCTGGAGCCTGTCGGTGCCGGCCTTCTGGGCACTTCTGGCGCTGCTGTACGTGCCCCGCACACCGGGCGGCGACCGGACCCTGCGCGGAGTGCGGTGGATCCTGCTGCCCGTACTGCTCGCGGTGAACGCCGTGGTGAACAACCCCGTCAGCCAGCCGCGTTTCTGGGCCGGGACGGTGCTGCTGACGCTCGTCTTCGCCGCTCCCGCGCTGCGCCGGCCGCGGGCCTTCCGGGCGGGGGCGGCCACCGTCACCGCCGTGGTGCTCCTGGTGTTCCCCTACAGCGACTACTTCCGCCACGACAGACGCGAGCCGGTCGAGGTCGTCTCGCTCGCCGAGCAGTTCACCTCCAACGGCGACTACGACGCCTTCCAGCAGATCGCCACCGGCGTCGACCAGGTACGGGAGAACGGCCACGCGCCCGGGAACGCGCTCGGGCCGCCCCTGTTCTTCGTGCCGCGCGCCGTGTGGCCCGGCAAGCCCGACGACGCGGGCATCGCCCTGGCCCGGCACGCCGGCTACTCCTTCGAGAACCTCTCCGCGCCGCTGTGGATCGAGAGCTACATGTGGGCCGGCCTCCCCGGGGTCGCCGCGGTCTTCGCCCTCTTCGGGGCCGCGGGCAGGCGGATCGACGGCGTACGGCACCGGCTGCGCGAACACGGCGGCACGCTCGCGGCCCTGGCCGTGACCGCGTTCGGCTTCTACCAGATCATCCTGCTGCGCGGCAGTCTGCTGTTCGTGATGGGACCGCTCACCCTGCTGCTCCTGACGCCCTTGCTGATCACCGGAAGACCGGGCCGGGCGGCCCCCGGGCAGCCGCCCGCCGGGCCGCACCCCGGGCTCCCCTCCGAGCCGCCGGCGGACCCGGTGACGGCACCCGGACCCGTGCCCGCGGGCGCCGCGCCCCGCACCCGCACCACCTTCTCGACCACCTCCACAGGAGAAGCACGAACGTGAGCGCCTACGACCCCTCCTCGCGGGAGCCCGACCAGCTCCGCGACCAGCTGCGCCGGCTCCTCCGCCACCGCGCCGTCATCGCCGCCGGCCTGCTACTGGGCGCCGCCTGCGGCGGGGCCGTGTCCACCCTGGGCGGCGCGGACTACACCGCCACCGGCGAGGTCGTCGTACAGGCCATCAGCACCGCGCCGTTCGAAGCCGGCGGGGTCTCGGCCGACAAGCAGATCAGCATGGGCACCGAGAGGCAGGTGGCCCGGAGTGCCACGGTCGCCGGACGCGCCGCCGGGGAACTGGGCGGGGGAGCCGACCCGGCACAGCTCCAGCGCGGTCTGCGGGTGAGCAACCCTCCCGACACGCACATCCTGGAGTTCGAGTACACGGCCGACTCGCCGCAGGCGGCCGCCGAACGCGTCAACGCCTTCGTAAGCGCCTACCTCGACCACCGCGAGGCAGCCGTCGTCCGGCGCATCGACAACACCGTCGCCGAGCTGAACGAGGAACTCCAGCCCCTGATCGACCAGCGCGAGGAACTGGACGAGAAGATCGCCGGCGCCTCCACCGAGTCCGCCCGGCAGACCGCCGAGTCCGAACGGGCCAACCTCGCCGCCCGCATAGCCGACCTCCAGGGGCGCGTCACCGGGCTGAAGACCCTGGACACCTCCCCCGGCGACGTGGTGCGCAGGGGCGAGGCGCCCGAGGTGCCCTCCGGCCCCGGGACCGCGGTACTCGTGCCGGTCGGAGCGGTCGCCGGGCTGGCCGGCGGACTGCTCGCCGCCTGGATCCGCTCCCTGCTCGACCCGCGGGCGCGCTCGGCCGGCGAGGTGCGCACCGCCCTGCGCGCGCCCGTGCTCGGCATCCTGCCGCCGCCGAGGCGCGACGGCGCCGGGATCCTGGAGGTCGGCCCGTCCCACGGCGGGGAACGGGCCGAGGAGTTCCGCACGATCGCCCTGCGCACCCTGCGCCACCCGCGCCTGGCGGAGCCCGGCGGCCTGCTGGTCGTGTCCGCCCGGGAGCATCCCGGAACCCTGCCCGCAGCGGTCAACCTCGCCGCGGCCCTGGCCGAGACCGGCCGTGACGTGCTGCTGGTCGAGGCCGACCCGCGTACACCGCGCCTGGCCGGGGAGCTCCCCGTGCGCGGCGCCGTCCGCGAACCCGTGCCGGGCCGCTGGCCGGACGGTGCGCGGGCCACCGTGGACGCCGGTACCGCCGGATACCTCGAACTGATCCCCGGCTGCCGGGTGCCCGACGCCGCGCGGGCGCTGAACTCACCCGGTTTCACAGGGCTGCTGAGCGGGGCGGCCGAGCGGGGCGAGTACGTCGTGGCCGTCACCGCGCCGCTGCTGTCCCACGCGGACGGTACGGCCGTCGCCGGACTGGCGCGCGGGGTGCTGGTGGTCTGCGATCCGGACACCACCCTCAGGGACGACCTGGACCGGGTGCGGGACCTGGTCGCCTCCGTCGGCGGGCACGTCCTGGGCGCGGTGCTGTACGAGGGCGGCCGCAGGCGCCGCCGCATCCCCTCCCCGGCCGCGCCCACCGAATCCGCCCCGTCCGCCGAACCCGGCCCGCCGGCCGGGACGGGCCGCTCCGGCGCGGACACCGGACCGGGCGCGGGTACCGGGGGCGGCCCCGGTGGCACGGGCGAGGACACCGTGGCACTCAAGCGCCTCGAACCGGAGCCGCCCGAGGCCCGGCCGGACACCGCCTACGGCTCGTACGGCCGCTACCGGCGCACCGGCGACGGCACCACCCCGCGCCCGTGACCGGCGCACGGTCCGCCGCGCACGGCGGCGGCACGGCGGCCGGGGCACGCGCCCGGGAGGTCGCCGCGACCGTGCGCGGCGGCTGGTTCGGCTTCGCGGGCTCCGCCGTCAACGCGCTGTCCGGCTTCCTCCTGGTCGCCGTCGTCACCCGCGGGCTCGGCGCGCACGGGGCCGGCGCGGTCTTCGCGGGCGTCGCCGCGTTCACCATCGTGAGCAACGCCTGCAAGCTGGGCGCCGACACCGCGCTGGTGCGCTTCGTCTCCCGCGACCTGGAACTCACCGGCGGGGCCGGCGTACCGGGACTGCTGCGCACCGCCGTGCCGCCCGCCCTGGCGGCGAGCACGGCGTGCGCGGCGCTGCTGTTCCTCTCGCCCGCCCCGGCGGCCTGGCTGCTGCCCGGCCTCCCAACCGGCCAGGCCTTGTCGGTGATGCGGCTGTTCGCGCTCTTCCTGCCGGTGGCGACCGTCTCCCTGGTACTGCTGGGAGCCACCCGCGGATACGGCTCGGTGGTCCCCTTCGTGGGAGTGGAGCAGATCGGCAAACCCGTACTGCGGGTGGTGCTCGCACTGCCCCTGGTCCTGTTCGCGCCGGGCGTGCTCGCGCTGTCCGCGGCCTGGCTGGCCCCGGCCCTGCTGGGCGCGGCGGCGGCCTGGCTCTGGCTGCGCCGCTCCCGCGCGGTGCGGCGCGGCGGTGCGGGCGGGCCGGGGGAGGAACGGCCCGCAGGCGGGGAACGGCCCGCCTTCCCGGGCGAGTTCTGGTCCTTCGCCGGCCCCCGCGCCCTGTCCTCGGTCTTCGACATCGCCGCGGTGTGGATCGGGGTGGTCCTGCTGTCGGCGCTGGGCACCAGCGCCGAGGCCGGGGTCTACACGGCCGTCGGCCGACTGGTGACCGCCGGCACCCTGCTCCAGCTCGCGGTACGCCTCGCCGTGGCCGCGCAGATCAGCAGACTTCTGGCGGCCGGCCTGGAGCGGGAGGCGGAGCATCTGCACCGGCTGTCGACCCGGTGGATCGTACTGTTCTCCTGGCCCCTGTTCATGCTGCTCGCGGCCTTTCCCGCCACCGTGCTCTCCCTGTTCGGGCCCGGCTTCGGCCAGGGCGCCGCCGCGCTGGTGGTGCTGTCGGCGGCCTGCGTGGTCAACGTCGGGGTCGGCAACGCGCAGACGGTCGTCCTGATGGCCGGCCGCAGCACCTGGAACCTGGCGACGGCCGGTGCGGGCTTCGCCGTCCAGCTCGGCGCCGGGATCTGGCTGGTGCCGCGGTACGGGGTGACGGGGGCGGCCCTGGCCTGGGGGCTGGCGATCGTGGTGGACAACACCGCCTCGGCCCTGCTGGTCCGGAGGCTGGGCTTCCGTACCGCCGACCGCGGCTACCTCCACGCCGCGGCCGTGGCCGTCGCCGCCGTCGCGCCACCGGCGCTCGCCGCCCGCCTGCTGTGGGGGGACACCCCCTGGGGCGCTGTGCTGGGCGGCGCTTTCGCCGTCTGCGGGTTCTGCGCGGCTCTGTGGCGCTATCGTGTGCCGCTGGGGGTGGGGGAGTTCCTCCGGGCGCTGCGCAAGGGCAGCGAGGGGAAGTCGCGCCGAGCAAGTCGAGCAAGCTGAACCAAGGGGTGGCCGCCGCGTGCGCCGACCGGCGCGGATGCCCTCCCCGCCCCGGCTCGTTCCATCCGCGCTCATGCGTTTCCAGGGGGGAATCCATGCGCAGAAGAAGAACCGTCACGACCCTGCTCGCCGCCGCTCTGCTCGGCCTGTCGTCCACGGCGTTAGGGGCCGGGCCGGCCCAGGCCGCCGGCGAAACCACCCTGACCGCCGATCCGCTGGAGACCTGGCAGACCGACGGCATCGTCTGGGCCCTGGCCCACGCAGGGGGCGTCGTCTACGCGGGGGGCTCCTTCGAGCACATCCGCCCGCCCGGGGCCGCGCCCGGCACCGGCGAACTGCCGCGGAAGAACTTCGCAGCCTTCGACGCGGTGACCGGTGAGCCCCTACCGTGCGCGCCGGAGTTCACCGGAGGCGTGGAAACCGTACGGGCCCTGAAGCCGTCGCCCGACGGCTCGCTGCTCTACATCGGCGGCTCCTTCGGCAGCGCCGGGGGGGTGGGACGCTCCAACACCGCCGCACTGAACACCGGCGACTGCACCATCGGCTCCGACTGGAAGCCGGTGGTCTCCTCGACCGTGCGGGCCATCGACGTCACCGACGACACCGTCTACATCGGCGGCCAGTTCACCACCGTCCAGGGACAGACCCGCGAGCGCGTCGCGGCCCTGGCCCCCGACAGCACCCTGCTGCCCTTCGACGTCACCGTCCGGGGATCGTCGATCTCCAACGACCCCATCCCGGGCATCAACGCCATCACCGCCGTCCCTCACCTGAACAAGGTGATCATCGGCGGCCGGTTCACCTCCATCAACGGCAGTCTGCTCAACAGCGTGCACGCACTGGTCGGCCTGGACGCGGCCACCGGGCGGATCACCGACCGCTTCACCGGCTGGATCCCGCGCAAGTCGGCGGTGAAGTCCCTGGTCAACGACGGCACCAACTTCTACCTGGGCGCCGAGGGCACCGGCGGCGGAGTCTTCGACGGCCGCGCGGCCGGGCGCC
Source organism: Streptomyces verrucosisporus (assembly GCF_017114865.1). Classification (GTDB taxonomy): domain Bacteria; phylum Actinomycetota; class Actinomycetes; order Streptomycetales; family Streptomycetaceae; genus Streptomyces; species Streptomyces fenghuangensis. Next base: position 105,452 of record NZ_JADEYH010000014.1, read on the forward strand.
TCTCGGACGGAGCGATGCTGTGGAAGGACACCTGCCTGGGCGCCACCCAGGCCGTGGTGCCCCACCGGGGCGTGCTCTACAGCGGCTCGCACGCGCACAACTGCGGCGACACCCCCGGCGGCTTCCCCGAGCACCGCAACCGCCAGCACCTGCTGGCCCAGTCGATCTCCGACGAGACGATCCTGCCGTGGTTCCCCGACACCAACGACGGCATCGGCGAGCAGATCGGCCCGCGCGCCATGGTCATGGCCGGCGAGATCCTGTGGACGGGCGGGGAGTTCACCACCGTCAACGAGGAACCGCAGCAGGGGCTGACCCGCTTCGCGGCCGGACCGGACACCGGAGCGCCCCAGGTGCCGCTGATGAGCGGCGCCACCGGGGCCAGGGGGAAGATCGAGCTCAGCTGGAAGGCCTCCTGGGACCGGGACGACGGAGTCCTGACCTACCTGCTCTACCGGGACGGAGTCTTCCTGACCTCCATCGAGCAGGACTCCCGCTACTGGGACCGGCCCACGATGGGCTACACCGACACCGTGGAGCCCGGCGCCACCCACCGCTACTCGCTGGAGGTCACCGACGGCACCAACCTCTCGGGACGCAACGGCCCCGTGTACGTGACAGCCGGCAGCTGACCCGACCGCACGCCGAGGAGCCGAGGAGAGCGGATGACACACCGAGTGGGCTACGCGCCCGGGGTATACGACCTGTTCCACGTCGGGCACCTGAACATCCTGCGGCATGCCAGGAGCCGCTGCGACTACCTGGTGGCCGGGGTGGTGTCCGACGAGATGGCCCGGCAGGCCAAGGGCAGATCGCCGGTCGTGCCGCTCACCGAGCGGCTGGAGATCGTACGCAGCATCCGCTTCGTGGACGCGGCGTTCGTGGAGACGGTGCCCGACAAAGTGGAGACCTGGCGGCAGGTGCGCTTCGACGTCATCTTCAAGGGCGACGACTGGCGGGGCACGGAGAAGGGGGAGAAACTGGAGCGAGACTTCGCCGGCGTCGGAGTCGAGGTCGTGTACTTCCCCTACACCGTCCACACTTCCAGCACGCTGCTGAGGCGGGCACTCGACGGACTGGCCGAGTCGGCCTGAGCCGGCCGCGCGACGTACCGCCGTCCCACACACGGCCCTCGCGCCGCCCCGGCCCGGGGCGGCGCGAGGGCGAGCGGCCGGTCAGCGGGCGGGGACGGACAGCTCGCGGTACCACTTCGCCAGGAACGCCGGCAGGAACAGCAGATGGGCGGCGAGCAGCGCGCAGTACAGCACCAGGAACAGCTCGCGGTCGCCCAGGAAGAGGAAGACCGCGCACAGCAGCCCGTAGTCCACCGGCAGCAGCGCCACCGAGCGGAGCGCGGAGGGCGCGGAGGCCGCGGGCGCCCCTGCCCCGGAGCCCGCCGCGTTCCGCTTCAGCTGCTCGGTGAGGACGCCGCCGAAGAAGACCGTCACGGCGGCGAACTGGAAGGCGAGGGGGACGAGCAGGTACAGCGGATCGGAGAAGCCGAAGTGGCGGTGGAAACAGACGAGCACCGCCGTGTGGAGCGCGAGCATCTTCGCGCAGTCCACCACATGGTCCAGCCACTCCCCGGCCGGGCCGCCCCGCCGCGTCAGCCGGGCGAGCTGCCCGTCGGCCGAGTCCAGCGCGAAGCCGGTCACCAGCGCGGCGAACACCCCCAGCGCCAGGCCGTGGGAAGGCGGCAGCAGGGCGATCAGCGCCACCCCCGTGAACGTGAACACCGCGCTGACCGCCGTGACCTGGTTGGGCGACATCCGCGCACCGTAGGCCGCGGCGGCCAGTAACCGGCCGGCCGGCCGGTTGACGTACCGCGAGTACAGCGACACCCCCTTGGCCGGCTTCTGCGCCGCCGCCAACTCCCCCACCGCGTAACGGAACCGGCTCACCGTCTCTCCCCCCAGTCGAAGCACGCAAGCACGCGAGCACATCATGGCAGGCGGCCCCCGCGGGCTCCCCGGCACCGCGAGCGCGCCCGCGAGCCGGGCGCGGTCCGCCGGCCGTCCGGTCCGCCCGTATGCGGCACTCCGCCGAACGGATCGTGCGAGAATCCGGAGGGCGGCCGACGGGGGGCGAGGAGAGGGACAGACGTTGCGGGGCGGAGCCGGATCTTGAGACTGCTGCACACCTCCGACTGGCACCTGGGCCGGAGCTTCCACCGGGTGAGCCTGCTGTCCGCCCAGGAGGCCTTCGTCGACCACCTGGTGGAGGTGGTGCGCACCGAGCGCGTCGACGCCGTCCTCGTCGCCGGGGACGTCTACGACCGGGCGGTGCCGCCGCTGGCCGCCGTCGAACTCTTCGACGACACCCTGCACCGCCTGGCGGACCTCGGCGTGCCGACGGTCATGATCTCCGGCAACCACGACTCGGCCCGCCGGCTGGGGGTGGCCTCCGGGCTCATCGAGCGGGCGGGCATCCATCTGCGCACCGACCCCGCCGGCTGCGCCACCCCCGTCCTGCTGTCCGACGCACACGGCGAGGTGGCGTTCTACGGTCTGCCCTACCTGGAGCCGGCCCTGGTCAGGGACCACTTCGGGGTGGAGCGGGCCGGGCACGCGGCGGTGCTGGGCGCCGCCATGGACCGGGTGCGCGCCGACCTGGCCGCCCGCCCCGCCGGGACCCGCTCGGTTGTCCTCGCCCACGCCTTCGTCACCGGGGGAGAGCCCTCCGACAGCGAGCGCGACATCACCGTGGGCGGCGTCGCCTCCGTCCCGGCCTCCGTCTTCGAGGGCGCCGACTACGCGGCGCTGGGCCACCTCCACGGCTGCCAGACCATCACCGAGCGCATCCGATACTCCGGATCGCCGCTGGCCTACTCCTTCTCCGAGACCCACCACCGCAAGTCGGTGTGGCTGGTCGACCTCGGGCCGCGCGGGGAGGTGGCGGCCGAGCGGATCGACTGCCCGGTGCCGCGCCCGCTGGCGCGTATCCGCGGGACGCTGGAGGAACTGCTCGCAGATTCCGCGCTGGAGCGCCACGAGCATGCCTGGGTCGAGGCCACCCTCACCGACCCCGTCCGCCCGCGTGAGCCGATGGCCCGGCTCGCCGCCCGCTTCTCCCACGTCCTCACCCTCGTCTTCGACCCCGAGCGCGCCGGGCAGGGTCACCTGGCCTCCTACGGGCGCAGGCTGCGCGACCGCACCGACCGGGAGATCGCCGAGGACTTCGTCGCCCACGTCCGCGGCGGAGCGGGACCCGACGAGGACGAGCGGGTCCTGCTGGGCGCGGCCCTGGACGCCGTACGCGCCCACGCGGCCCGCACGGAGGCGCCCCGATGAGACTGCACCGGCTCGCCGTCACCGCCTTCGGGCCCTTCGGCGGCACCCAGGAGATCGACTTCGACGAGCTGTCCGCCGCCGGGCTGTTCCTGCTGCACGGACCCACCGGCGCGGGCAAGACCTCCGTGCTGGACGCCGTCTGCTACGCCCTGTACGGCGGGGTGCCCGGCGTCCGCCAGACATCCGGCCCCGCCAGGCTGCGCAGCGACCACGCCGGCCCCGGCACCCGCACCGAGGTGGTTTTGGACCTGACCGTCGGCGGGCGGCGGCTGGAGGTCACCCGGCAGCCCGAGCAGCGGCGTCCCAAGAAGCGCGGCCCGGGCATGACCACCGACAAGGCCCAGTCCTGGCTGCGCGAGTACGACGCCGCGGCCGGCACCTGGAAGGCGCTCAGCCGCTCCCACCAGGAGATCGGTGAGGAACTGGCCCAGCTGCTGGGCATGAGCCGCGAGCAGTTCTGCCAGGTGGTGCTGCTGCCGCAGGGCGACTTCGCCCGCTTTCTGCGGGCCGGCGCGGAGGAGCGCGCGAAACTGCTGGGCCGCCTGTTCGACACCCACCGCTTCGCCGCCGTCGAACAGCACCTGGCCGAGCTGCGCACCGCCGCGCAGCGCCGGGTGCGCGACGGCGACGAGCGGCTGCTCGCCCTGGCCCACCGCATGCGGCAGGCGGCGGGGGGCGCCACCGAACCGGGCGCCACCGAACCGGGCGCCGCGCCGGGCGCCGGACCGGACGGCGACCCCTTCGCCGGTCTCTCCCCCGGCGACCTCGGTCTGGCCGACGCCGTACTCGGGTGGGCCGCGCCCGTCCGCTCCCTGGCCCGCGAACGGCTGGACGCGGCGGCCTCGGCCCTGCGTCTGGCCGAAGAGGCCCACACCGGCGCCCGGCGGCGGCTGGACGAGGTACGCGAGCTGGAACGGCGGCGCAGGCGGTACGCGCAGGCCCGGCGGCGCGCCGGGGAGCTGGCCGAGCGGGAGGAGGAGCACCGCGCCGACCGCGCCCGGCTGGAGCGGGCCCGCGCCGCCGACACCGTCGCCCCCGCCCTCGCCCTGCGGGAGGAGGCCGAGAGGGAGGGCCGCGAAGCCGCGTACGCCGAGGAACGGGCCCGCGCCGGACTGCCCGGCGAGGCGGCCCAGGCCCCCGCCGAGCGACTGGCGGACCTGGAACGCGCCACCCGCCGGGAGCTGGGCGCGCTGGAGGCCGCCCGGCGCGCCGAGGAGCGCGTCGCCCGGCTCGACGGCGAACTCGCCCTGCTGGAGCGGGAGTCGGGTTCGGACGAGGAAGCGCTGCGCGAGGCGGAGGAGTGGCTGGAGGGGTGGGAGGCCGCCCGCGCAGCCCACCAGCGGAACGTGGACGCCGCCGCGGAGGCCGCGCCCCTGGCCGAGCAGCTCGCCCGGCGGCTGGACGGCCTGCGGCGCGCCCTGGACGCCGCCCGCCGCCGCGACACCCTCACCGCCGAGCGGGAAGCGGCCGGCGCCGGGCTGTCGGCCGCCCTCGAGCGGGCCCTGACCGCCAAGGAGCACTGGCTGGAGGTCAAGGAGCGGCGTCTGCGCGGTATCGCGGCCGAACTCGCCGCCGGGCTGGAGAAGGGCGAGCCGTGCACGGTGTGCGGCTCCCGCGAACACCCCGGCCCGGCCCGCCCCGGGAGCGGGCACGCGGACCGGAGCGCCGAGGAGAGCGCTCTGGCCGACTACCAGCGGGCGGAGGACCTTCGGCGGCGGGCCGAGCAGCGGCTGGAGTCCATACGCGACCGGCTGGCCGCGATGGACGAGGAGGCGGGCGGGACACCCGCGGCCGAACTCGCCGAGCGGGTGGCGAAGCTGGAGAAGGAACACGCCGCCGCCCGGCAGGCGGCCTCCGGCGTACGGGACGCCCGCGCGGCCCTGGAGCGCGCCGTCCGCGAGCACGACGCCCGCCTGACCGCCCGGCGGGAGGCCGAACGGCGCAGGGCCTCCCGCGTCTCCCGGCGCGAGGCGCTGCTGGGGGAGCGGGACGAGCTGGCCGAGCAGGTGGCCCGTGCCCGGGGCGAGGCCCCCTCCGTCGCTCACCGGGCGGCCGAACTGGAGCGTCTGGCAGAGCTGTTGACCGGTGCGGCCGAGGCCGCGGCCGCCGCCGAGGCCGCCGCGCTGCGGCTGAAGGAGGCCGACGCCCGGCTCGCGGACGCCGTCTGGCGCGCCGGGTTCGACACCCCGCGGGCCGCCGCCGACGCCCGGCTCACCGGCGACGAGCAGCGCCTGCTGCAACGGCGCATCGACGACCGGCAGGCCGAGGAGGCGGCCGTCGCTGCCGAACTGGCCGCCCCCGAACTGGCGGACCTCACACCCGGAGACCTCGAAACGGCCGGCACCGAGACGGCCGACTGCGAGACGGTCGGCACCGCCGGGGCCGAGGCCGCGCTGGCGGCGGCCGTGGCACGGCTGAACGCCGCCTCCGCCGCCCACGCCGAGGCCCGCACCCGCTGCGAGCAGCTCGACCGGCTCTCCGCCCGCGCCCTGGCCGACACCCGGGAACTCGCCCCACTGCGCGAGGAGTACGACCGCGTCGCCCGGCTGGCGGCCCTGACCGCCGGCACGTCGGCGCAGAACGAGCACCGGATGCGGCTGGAGTCCTATGTGCTGGCCGCCCGTCTGGAGCAGGTCGCCGCCGCGGCCAGCGCCCGCCTGGCGTACATGTCCGCGGGCCGCTACACCCTCGTCCACTCCGACGCGCGCGCCTTCGGCCGCGGCCGCTCCGGGCTCGGCCTGCACGTGATCGACGCCTGGACGGGCAACGAGCGCGACACCGCCACCCTCTCCGGCGGCGAGTCCTTCTTCGCCTCCCTCGCCCTCGCCCTCGGCCTGGCCGACGTGGTCTGCGAGGAGGCGGGCGGGCTGCGCCTGGACACCCTCTTCATCGACGAGGGGTTCGGCAGTCTGGACGACCAGACCCTCGACGAGGTGCTGGACGTCCTTGACTCCCTGCGCGAACGCGACCGCAGCGTCGGCATCGTCAGCCACGTCGCCGATCTGCGCCGGCGCATCCCGGCGCAGTTGGAGGTGGTCAAGACCCGCTCCGGCTCCGCCGTCCGCCACCGGGTGCCGAAAACCGGGTGACGGCCGGCGCGGCGCGCCGCGAGGATGACGGACCATGCCCTCCGACGCGAACCCCGGTACGGAACCCGGTACGAACCCCGGTACGGCCTCCGGCGCTCCCCGCCGCGACCTGCTGCCCCTGCTCGGCCGCACCGCCCTGGTCACCGGCGCCTCCCGCCGGGCCGGGATCGGTTACGCGACCGCCCGTCGGCTGGTCGCGTACGGGGCGAGCGTCCACCTCCACCACCACACGCCCCATGACGCCGAGCAGCCCTGGGGAGCGGACCCGGACGGCCCCGCGGCGCTGGCCGCGGAACTGCGGACGCTCGCGGCCGACGGCGCGACCGTCACCCACGGCCCCGGCGACCTCACCGCCCCCGGCGCCCCGGCGGAGGTCGTCGGCGCCGCAGCCGAGGCCCTCGGCGGACGGCTGGACATCCTGGTCGCCAACCACGCCCTCAGCGGCCGAGACGGCACCCTCGACGAGATCGACGCCGGCATGCTGGACGCCCACTGGGCGGTGAACACCCGCTCCACGGTGCTGCTGGTCCAGGCGTACGCGCGCCTGCGCGGCGAGGGGCGGGGCGGCGGCCGGGTGGTGATGACGACATCCGGCCAGGACCAGGGCACCGGCATGCCGGGCGAGATGGCCTACGCACTGGCCAAGGGAGCGCTGGCCTCCGTCACCCGGAGCCTGGCGACCGCCCTGGCCCGCCGGGGCGCCACCGTCAACACGGTCAACCCCGGCCCGGTGGACACCGGCTACGCCACCGGCGAGACCCATGCGTTCATCGCCTCGCTCTTCCCCGGCGGACACTGGGGGCGGCCGGACGACCCGGCCCGGCTGGTCGCCTGGCTCGCCACCGACGAGGCGGCCTGGATCACCGGCCAGGTCATCACCTCCGACGGCGGCTTCGGCCGCTGACGCCGCCGGCACCGCTGACACCGGTGGGCCGGCGGGTACAGAGCCCGCCGGCCCACCGGCCCGCGGCGGACGTCAGGCGACGGGCTTGAGGTGGACCGGCAGGGATCGGTGGCCGTTGGCGATGAACGACGCCTGGGGCACGGGCCCGTCCACCCCGGCGGCCGGCCGGATGTCGGGGAAGCGCTCGAAGAGGGCCGGGAGCGCGATGGCGGCCTCCATACGGGCCAGGGGAGCGCCCAGGCAGAAGTGGACGCCGTAGCCGAAGGCCAGGTGCTCCCGCTCGGTGCGGGTCAGATCGAAGGCGCCGGCGTCCTCGCCGTGGAGGGCGGGATCGCGGCCCGCGGCGCCGAAGGCGAGGATGATGGGCTCGCCCCTGCGGATCAGCACGCCGTCGAGGTCGATGTCCTCCACCGCGTAGCGCAGGGGCATGTGCATGATCGGGCCCTCGACGCGCAGCGTCTCCTCGACCACGTCCTCCCAGCTCGCCCTCCCCTCCCGCACCAGGGCGAGCTGGTCGGGCCGGGTGATCAGGGCGTGGACGGCCTTGGCGATCAGGTTGACGGCCGTCTCGCTGCCCGCGCCGATCATCAACACGAGGGTGCTGATCAACTGGTCCTCGTCGAAGGCGAAGTCGCCGTCGCGGGCGGCGATCAGCTCGGTGGTCATGTCGTCGCCCGGCCGGACGCGCTTGACGTCCGCGAGCGCGCGCATACAGGCCCACATCTCGGCGTAGGCCGCCCGCGCCTCCCGGGGGGAGGCGCCGGTGTTCAGGACGGCGTCCATGACCCGGCGGGTCCAGGCGCGCATGTCGGCGGGGACGCCGAACAGCTCGCAGATCACCTCGTTGGGGATGATGTAGGCGAACTTCGCGCGCAGATCCACCGCCTCGCCCGGATCGGCGGCCTCCAAAGAGGTGATCAGCCCGTCGACGATCTCCTGGACACGGGGGCGCAGTGCCTCGGTGCGGCGGAGCGTGAAGGAGGGGGCGATCATGTTGCGCAGCCGGCGGTGCTCGGCGCCGTAGCTGGTGAAGGCGCTGACCACCCGCACCCACACGTTCAGCGACCAGTCCTGGGGTATTCGCTCCAGCTCGGGCCAGTGCTGCCTCGGGTCACGGGAGACGCGCCGGTCGCCGGCCAGCCGCCTGACGTACTCGTGCCCGGTCACCGACCACGCGACCACCCCGCCGGGAAGCTCCACCTGCGTCGCCGGCCCCCGGGCGCGGAGGCGGGCCGCCTCGCCGTGGAGGTCCCGGCCTGTGGGGTCGAGGACGGGGATGTCGGGGGATTCCATGACTGGCCTCCGGTTGTCGTGTCGGGCGGTGCGGAACTGTGCGCGGGCACGGAGTCGTACGCGGAGCCGGATACGGGGCCGGACGGGGTCAGCGGCGGGAAGGTCACCGGAAGCGCCGACAGGCTGCGGTGGAACGGGCCCGGCCGCCAGGTCAGTCCGGACGCCGGGACGGCCAGCGCCACGTCGGGCAGCGCATCCAGCAGCGTCTCGATGGCCACGTCGGTGATGATCTGGGAGACGCCCTGGGCGGGGCACACGTGCGGCCCCGCGCCGAACGCCAGATGGGCGTGGTTGGCCGCCCGGCGGTCGCCGCCGCCGTCGCGCGGCTCCTGGGTGTTGGCCGCCGCGTGGCTGACGAGCACCGGGACACCCGGCGGGATCAGCAGCCCGGCACCGGAGTCGTCGCGCAGGTCGTACTCGTTCGTGGCGTAGTGGAAGCAGAAGTTCGCCATCGGCGACCGCTCCCACAGCACCTCGTTGAGGGCGTCGGAGACGGTGAGGCTGCCGCCGGACAGATCGCCGGCGAACCTGTCGTCGGTCAGCAGCAGCATGACGGAGCTGGAGATCCAGGCCGACTGCGGCACGGTGCCCGCGCCGACGAGGACCACCAGCTGGTGGATCATCTCCTCGTCCGACAGCCCCAGCGGGTGGTGCAGCAGCCAGGAGGTCACATCGGCGCCGGGAGACCGGCGTTTGGCGACGACGAGCTCGCCCAGGCAGCGGGCCAGGTCCTCGCTGCCCTGCTGGGCCGTGGCGGGCTCGGCGTCGATCATCCGGGCGCAGGCCCGGGACATCCGCCCCGCCAGCGCGTCGTCGCAGCCGAAGAGCTGGGTGAACACCAGCGCCGGAAGCCGCTCGGCGTACTGGGAGACCAGGTCCGCCGAGCCGGCGGAGCCGAACTCGCCGATCAGCGCGGTCGCGCTGCGCCGCACGAAGGCGCGCACGCGGTAGGAGTCGACGCGCGCCAGCGTGTCGTCGACTGTCCTGCGCAGCCGCAGGTGCCGGTCGCCGTCGGCGAACAGCAGGCTGGGCCTGAAACCCATCATGGGGACGACCTGGTTGTCCATCGGGATCAGCCCCTGGTTCAGGGCCGTCCAGCGGCGGGCGTCCTTGCTGAACCGCGAGCTGCGCAGCACCTCCAGGGCCGCTCCGTAGTCGGTGACCACGATCGCGGGGACACCGGGGGCGAGCTCCACCCAGCTCGCCGGGCCCTGTGCGCGCAGCTCGGCGTAGGTGGTGTCCGGGTCGGCGGCGAAGGCGGGGCCGTACAGCCGGGGCAGCCCGGCGGCGGACGCGCCCGGGGGCCGGTGGGCGGGGCAGCCCGGCGGCAAAGCCGTGCCCGGGCCGGAAGGCGGGATCGTCACGAAACGTGCTCCTGGTAGTGGGTGCGGACGTGCTTGACCAGGGCGATCAGTGCCCGTGCGGCGGAGGCGCGGTCCCGCGCGTCGCAGTCGACCAAGGGCGTCTCGGGCCGCAGGTCGAGCGCCTCGCGGAGCTCCTCCTCGGGGAAGTGCGGGGAGTCGGGGAAGGAGTTGAGTGCGACCGCGTACGGCAGACCGTGCCCCTCCACCGTCTCCATCGCGTCGAAGGAGGCGTCCAGGCGCCGGGTGTCGGCCAGCACCAGGGCCCCGTAGGCGCCGAGGGCCAGTTGCCGCCAGACCGGGGCCACCCGCGTGAAGCGCTGCTGGCCAGGCGCGCCGAACAGGTACAGCACCAGCTCGGGGGAGAGGGTGAGGCGGCCGAAGTCCATCGCGACGGTGGTGGTCCTCTTGTCCTCCACGCCCCTGAGGTCGTCCACCAGTGCGCCGGCCTGCGTCATGACCTCCTCGGTCCGCAGCGGCTCGATCTCGCTGACCGCGCCGATCAGTGTGGTCTTGCCGACGCCGAACGGCCCGACGACCAGGAGCTTGGCGGCGGTCTGGACGGTGTCGCGGACGTAGACGCCACCGTCAGGCAATGTTGTTGAGGCCATCCAGGACCTTCTCCAGGACGTCGAGGTCGGTGGGCCGGGCCACCGGCGGGGGCTTGCGGGCGACCATGTGGCCGCTGTCGATCAGGTCCGCCAGCAGGATGGTGGTGACGGACACCGGCAGCCGTACGTGGCCGGCGACCTCGGCCACCGACAGGTAGCCGCCCAGGCACAGCCGGACCATCCTCTGCTGCTCGGGCTCCAGTTCGGCCACCGGCCGGTCACCGGTGGCGGTGACCAGGGTGACCAGCTCCAGGGTGTGGGTGTTGCGGCTGGGCCGGTTGCGGCCGCCGGTGATGACGTACTGCCGGACCAGGTCCGTGCGTACGCGGCGGGGGGTCATGTCGGGCCGTCCGCGTCGTGGCGGGGTTCGCTGGTCATCTGCCCGCCGAGCTGGGCCACCAGCTGGTGCATCCGGAAGCCGACGGCCTCCACGTCCGCCGCGCCGGAGGTGCCCACGGCCAGGAAACTCCCGTCGCCCGCCCGGATGGTGATGACGTATCCGTCGTGGAACTGCGTCAGGCTCTGCTCCCAGGAGTCCGGTGCGGAGCGGCACAACCGGGCGCTGGCGCTGGAGGTGGCCTGGACGCCGGCCAGGGCGGCGGCGGTCTGCTCGGCGGTGTCCCGGTCCAGGCCCGGGGTGCAGGCCCGGACCAGGCCGTCCCCCGAGACCAGCAGGGCGTCGTGGACCTCGGGCTGGTCCATGATCTGCCCCAGCATCCAGGCCAGTTTCTCGTTGTCGAAGATCATGCCTCGGTGTTCCCTTCAGGTCCGTCCGGCTCGGATCCTCCGGACGTCGACGTGTTGCGCTGCGCGGTCCGCGCGGCACGGGCGAAGCCGCCCAGGGCGGCCGCGGAGTCCCGCGGCGAGCGGCCGGGCGCCGGCTGCCCGGCGGACCGGGGGGCGGGGACGGAGGGCGCCGGTGCGCCGGGGGTGCGCCGGCGCCGCCTGGGCAGCCCGCCCGGGGTGGTCGTCCCCGCCGGACCCGCTGGGCCCACCACCGCTGCGGGGGCCGGGTCGGTGACCGGTTCGGCGGTTGCCGAAGGGGCGGCCTGCGGCCGGGAGCCGGACGAGGCCACCGGCTGGGCGGGGGCCGGGCCGGTGAGCAGCGAGCTGGGCAGGAAGGCCACGGCCCGCACCCCGCTGTAGGGGGACTTGGTCACCGACACCTCGAAGCCGTACCGGCTGCTCAGCATGCCGATCACGGCGAAACCGAACTTCGGGGGGTCGCCGAGCCGGGTGACGCTGACGGGCCCCTGCCCCGACAGCAGGCTCTGGGCCCGCTCCCGCTCGCCGGGCTGGAGACCCACGCCCTTGTCGTCCACGACGACGGACAGACCGTTGTGCGCGCGTTCGAACTGCACCAGCACCTGGGTGTCCGGGTGCGAGTAGCGGGTGGCGTTCTCCAGCAGCTCGGCGAGCGCGAGCACCAGGCCCTCCACGGCCCGCCCCACGACGGCGCGGTCCCCCTCGTCGTGGAAGATCCTGACGCGCCGGAAGTCCAGGATGCGGCTGACCGCGCCCCGCACCACGTCGCTGAGCGGGGTGGCGTCGTGCTGCCGGCCCGGGTAGGAGCCGCACACCACGGTGATCGCCTGGGCGCGGCGCAGGATCTGGGCGGTGGCGTGGTCGACCACCTGCAGATCGCCCAGCACCTCGGGCGAGTCGTGCTTGCGGAGCATCTCGGTGACGGCCATCTGCTGCTTGTTGGCCAGCGCCTGGAGGGTGCGGGCCACGGACAGCAGCGTCGCCTGGGTCATCTGCGCGGTGCGGCCCTCGGCGTCGGTGAGGGCGCGTACGACCTGCTCCTGGAGGTCGTCGAGATGGCGGGCGAACGGCGTTCCGGCCAGTTCCGCGGAGACCGGCGGAAGGTCCGGCACCGGCTGCCGGTCGCTGACGGCCTGAACGGTCGCCGGCAGGCTCACCCCGGCCAGCCGGGCCAGCTCGGCGTCCCGCGCCCGGCTGCCGGAACGGGCTTCGGACAGCTGCGTCCGCAGCCCGCGGATCAGACGAGCCTGACGTACCGCCATCGGCGTGAGGGCCACGGCCAGGCCTGAGCCGAACAGACTCGCCACGGTCGTTATATCGGTCATCAACTTTCCTCGCGGGCGCGTCGTTGCGGGAAGAAACGGTCAAACCACCGGATGGTGCCGACCGGGGTGACCGCGGGTCGTGTGCGACGACAGCGTAGGGCCCAGGGGTGTGCGAGGGAGGGGAAATGGCCAGGTTGTGGCCGTGCGGGCGATCATCTGATATGGCGTCGGGCCGGAGTGCCGCGGCGATGCCGGGGGAGAGGGCCGCGGTGGTTTCCGCAAATCCGGCATGTACACCAGCAACGTGTCGAAAACGTGACAGCGGGGTGGTCGGAGGGTTATGGCGAGGTGAGGCAGGGGGAAGGGAGGGGCGGCCGGGCGGTGCCGGCGGCCGGTCCCCGTGGGGCGCGCGGTGTGGACCCGCGCACCCCACGGGGCGCCATACGGTGCTCGGAGCGTGGTTCGGAGCGCGGTTCGGAGCGCGACCCGCGCGTGGTTCAGAGCGCCGAGAGCTCCGTCACCAGGTCGTCCAGGCCCAGCGAGCCCAGGGACAGCGCGTCCATGTGCCACTTCCGGGCGTCGAAGGCGTCGCCGTGCGCCGCGCGGGCGGCCGCGCGGCCCTTCAGCCAGGCGCGCTCGCCCAGCTTGTAGCCGATCGCCTGGCCCGGCATGCCCAGGTAGCGCACCAGCTCGCTCTCGACGTGGTCGGCGGGCAGGCCGCTGTGCATGCCGAAGAACTCCTGGGCCAGCCGCGGCGTCCAGCGCTCGCCGGGGTGGAAGGGGGAGTGGCCTGGGATCTCCAGCCCCAGGTGCATGCCGATGTCCACGACGACCCGCACGGAGCGCATCATCTGCGCGTCCAGATAACCCAGCCGCAGCTCGGCGTCGTGCAGGAAGCCGAGCTCGTCCATCAGCCGCTCCGCGTACAGCGCCCAGCCCTCGGCGTTGGCGCTGACCATCCCCACCGACGTCTGGTAACGCGAGAGCCGGTCGGCGACGTACGTCCACTGGGCGAGCTGGAGGTGGTGGCCGGGAACACCCTCGTGGTACCAGGTGGTGACCAGCTCGTAGACGGGGAAGCGGGTCCGCCCCATCGCCGGCAGCCAGGTGCGGCCGGGCCGGGAGAAGTCCAGCGACGGCTCGGTGTAGTACGGCGCGGCGGCGCTGCCCGGCGGGGCGATCATGGACTCCACGCGCCGGACCGGCCCGGCCAGGTCGAAGTGCGTGCCGTCCAGCTTCTCGATCGCCTCGTCCATCAGCTCCTGGAGCCACACCCGGGTCTCCTCCACGCCCTCGATCGCCCGGCCGTGCGTGTCGAGGTGGCGCAGCGCCTCCCACGGGGTCGCGGCGCCCGGCAGGACCCTGGCGGCCTCCGAGCGCATCTCGGCGTGGATGCGGTGGTACTCCTCCCAGCCGTAGGCGTACGCCTCCGCCAGGTCCAGGTCGGTGCCGTTCCAGTAGCGCGCCCACCGGCGGTACCGCTCACGGCCCACGGTGTCCGGGGCTCCGTGGGCGGCCGGGGCGTAGGTGCCGCGCAGCCAGTCGCGCAGACCGGCCACCGCGCCGGCGGCCGCGGCGGCGCCCCTGTCCAGCTCGGCGCGCAGGGAGTCGGGGCCGCCGGCGCAGAAGGAGGCGAACCAGTTGGCGCCGCCGCCCTCGCCCAGCCACTGGCCGAGCTGCCCGATCACGGTGTCCACCTGGCGCGGACCGGCCGGGAGCCCGCCGGCCAGGCCCTTGGCCAGCGAGGCCCGGTAGCCCTCCAGGGCGGCCGGCACGGCCGCCATCCGCCGGGCGACGGCCGCCCAGTCCTCGTCGGTGGCGGTCGGCATGAGCGTGAAGACGCTGCGGACCGAGTGCACCGGGGAGTGGAGGTTGCTGACGGCGCGCAGCCCCTCGCCCGCCTCGTGCACGGCGAGCCCGGCGGTCAGCCGTTCGCGCAGCAGACGCGCGCAGCGCCGCTCGGCTTCGCCGTCCCCGCCGGGCCGCCGCTCGGCCTCGGCGAGCCGCTCCAGGGTGGCGCGGTCCAGGGCGGCCTGGGCCTCCTGGCCGCCGGGGGAGAAGTCGGGCAGCTCCTCCGGGCCGCCGGGGAGACCGAGGTAGGTGCCCAGGATCGGATCGAGTGCGACCAGGTCGTCGACATAGGCGTCGGCGACCCGGCGGGGCAGGGGCGCGGCGCCGCGCGCGGTCTCGGCCGGTGTGCCGGCCGGGGTGTTAGATGCATCGGACATGGGCCTCATCCTGGTACGGCGGCGCCCGCCGCGTCACGCCGGGAGGCCGCCGGAGCGCCGCGGGTCAGCCCGGCCGTTCGGGCGGCAGCAGCGGGCCGCACGTCCACTGCTGGAAGATCAGCCGCGTCTCGACCCGGGCGACCTCCCGGCGCGAGGTGAACTCGTCCAGCACCAGCCGCTGCAGATCGGCGGTCCCGGCGACCGCGACATGGACCAGGTAGTCGTCGGGGCCGGTCAGGTGGAACAGCGCCCGCGACTCCGGCAGCGCTCGCACGCGTTCCACGAACGGGCCGATCAACTCCCTTCTGTGAGGCCTGACCTGTACCGAGAGAAAGGCCTCCAGGGGCCTTCCGAGTTTGGCCGGATCCAGTCGTAGCGCATGGCCGAGGATCACCCTGCCGCGACGCAGTCGCGCCACCCGGTCCAGGCAGGTGGAGGGGGCCACGCCGACGGCGGCGGCGAGATCGCGGTAGGTGGTCCGGGCGTCGTTCTGCAGAAGGCGCAGAATCTCCAGATCGACCGGGTCGAGAACGACTGAATCGGACATTCGCCGAACATAGCACGGCCGAATTCCGCTACACGCCGGTAGTTGTTCAGCATCGCGACATGACCGACCAGGACAGCATGGACACGACATTGCCGGCCGCCACCCGAACGCTGGCCACCGAGGCCGTGCACGCCGGACGCGAGGACCTCGCCGCCCTCGGCCTGCACGCCGCCCCCCTGGACCTGTCCACCACCTACCCCTCCCACGACAGCCGGGCCGAGGCCGCCCGGCTGGACGAGTTCGCCGCCACCGGCGCCCAGTTGCAGGGCCCGCCGGTCTACGCCCGGCTCGACAACCCGACCGTGGCCCGCTTCGAGACGGCCCTGGCCCGGCTGGAGGGCGCCGAGGCGGGAGTGGCCTTCGCCAGCGGCATGGCGGCCCTGACCGCCGTGCTCCTGGTGCGCGCCGCCCAGGGGCTGCGGCACGTCGTCGCGGTCCGGCCGCTGTACGGCTGCAGCGACCACCTGCTCGGCAGCGGACTGCTGGGCACCGAGGTGACCTGGACCGACCCGGCGGGCATCGCCGACGCCATACGCCCCGACACCGGCCTGGTGATGGTGGAGACACCGGCCAACCCCACTCTGGCCGAAATCGACCTGAAGGCCGTGGCGCACTCCTGCGGTTCCGTGCCGCTGCTGGTCGACAACACCTTCGCCACCCCCGTGCTGCAGCGGCCGGTCGAGCACGGCGCCCGCATCGTGCTGCACAGTGCCACCAAGTACCTGGGCGGCCACGGCGACGTCCTCGGCGGCGTCGTCGCCTGCGACGAGGAGACGGCCCGCGAGCTGCGCAAGGTGCGCTTCGCCACCGGCGGCGTGCTCCACCCGCTCGCCGGCTATCTGCTGCTGCGCGGCCTGTCCACGCTGCCGGTGCGGGTACGGGCGCAGTCGGCCACGGCCGCGGAACTGGCCCGGCGCCTGGCGGACGACCCGCGGATCGCCCGGGTGTACTACCCGAGGCTGGGCGGCGCCATGGTCTCCTTCGAGGTCAGGGGGGAGCCGCACGAGGTGATCGCGGGAGTGCGGCTGATCACCCCGGCGGTCAGCCTCGGCAGCGTGGACACCCTCATCCAGCATCCCGGGTCCATCAGCCACCGCATCGTCTGCGAGGACGACCGCCGCACCGGTGGGATCGGGGAGAAGCTGCTGCGCATGTCGGTCGGCCTGGAGGACGTCGAGGACCTGTGGAACGACCTCGACGCGGCGCTCGGCTCCGCCCGGGAAGCCGGGGGCGGGGCCGAGCGCCGCGCCGGGAGCGCCGGGGAGGACGCCGCGGGCGTCAGCGCGGTCCCGTCGGGGCGGCTGCCGGAACCGGGACGAGCCGGGCGGTGATCACCAGGGTGCCCTCCTCGACCTGGTAGTCCAGCGGCAGCCCCAGGCCGCGCATGGCCGCCACCATGCCGGTGTTGTGCGACTGCGTCACGGCGTAGACGCTCTCGCACCGCGCCTCGGCGGCCATCGCCACCAGACGGCGCAGCAGTTCGGCGCCGATGCCGCGGCGCTGCCAGACGTCCTCGACGAGGAGGGCCACCTCCGTCTCGTCGCCGTCCCACATCAGATGGCCGAGCGCCACCAGCTTCCCCGACGCCGTCTCGGCCGCCAGGGTGCGGCCGAAACGCGGGCTGAGCAGGTGGTCCAGATAGCGGTCGGCGTCCTTGACCGGACCGTGGTAGCGCGCGGCCAGGGTGTGCTCCGAGCAGCGCCGGTGCATCGCGCGCGCGGCCTCCAGATCACAGGTGTCCGCCCGCCGCACGGTGATCTCGTTCCCCTCCGGGAGCGTGAGCGTCTCGCGGCGGCGCGGCATCCGGCCCGCCGGCCCGGCCCCGAGGCCGGGGGCGGAGGCGCCGGGGGCGCCGGCCGGACGGGGATCCGACTGGGCGTCCAGCCGGGCGTCCAGCTCGACCAGGGCGCGGGCCCGGGCGAACTCGGTCGGGGTGAAGGGCAGATGGGGCCGTTCCACGACGATCGTCCCGCCGCGCGGATCGCGCATCCGGATCACCGTCTCCTCCAGCGCGCCGTCCTCGGGGACCTCGGCGGCGTGCGGCTCTCCGAGCGACTCCCCGCCCGGCTGCCCGCCCGCCGTCCGGCAGGGCACCGAGCGGATCGTGCAGCGGCCGAGCAACTGGCGCAGCGCGAGCGGGAGTTCGGAGCTGTCCAGCGCGGTGCGGGTGGCCAGGCCCAGCACCCGGGTGGGGGTGTCCACCAGATCGTGGGCGTCGGCCCGCTCCAGCCAGGTGTCCCGCCCGCCGGCCGCGGCCACCGCCCGGCCCAGCTCGGCGGCCTCCAGCACGCGGGGCGCCCGCAGCAGGAACTCGTCCACCGTGACCTCGCCCAGCGGATGGGTCTGGAGACCGATGACGTCCACCCGCAGCTCCGCCAGGACGGCGCACAGCGCGGCGAGCGAGCCGGGCTCCTCCCGCACGGTGGTGCGCAGCCGCCACAGCACCGGCGGCTCCTGCGCGGGGCCCGCGGCGGCCGGGCGGACGCCGGGATCGGGCGGCGGATGGTGGCGGCGCCGCGCCCACCAGGTGTGGATCCCGGCCGTGGCCAGCAGGGCGGCGGCCGACAGCACCAGCAGCACGGGGCCGTCGGGCCCGTGCGCCACCGTCTTGGCGATGCTGTCGGCCACGGTCACGGCCGTGAACAGCGCCGCCAGTTCGACCAGGTCGTGTCGCCAGTGGTGCGGGCCGCGGGCCTTGCGGCGGGCGGCGCGTCGAGCGGTGCGGCGGTCTGCGCGGTGTGCGGAGGATTCGGTCATGCGGTCACTCTCACCGACCGGTGTTGCGTGATCACGAACGGGTTGTGACCGATGGGTTAAGGGCCTTCTGGGAACCATGCCCTTTTTGCCGGACGCCCTCTCGCCGTGTGCCGCGTCATGCGCGAGGGTCGCCGCCCGCGCGGGAGAGCCGTCGCAGCACCGCCCCGCACCGCCGGGCGTACAGCCGCTGGAACAGCGGGACGAGCGGCCCGGCGGCCCGCGCCCACCACACCTCGGGGCGGCTGAAGGCCCGCACCTCCAGCCAGACGGCCCCGTCCTCGTCCAGCTCCACGACGAACGCCTCCTCGCCGCGCTCCGGATGCCCCGGCAGCGTCCCGTAGCCGAAGCCCGCCCGACGCTCGCCGTCCGCCGCCCACACCACCCGGCACGGCGCGTGGATCCGCAGCCGTCCGGCGCCCAGGCCCACCACCACGCGCACCCCGGGCTCGGCGCGCGGGGAGCCGGTGGCCATCTCCACGCCCATGGCCCGGTGCATCCGCCAGGTCAGCACGGCCCGCCCGGCGGCCCGGAAGACCTCCCGGCCCGCACCGATGCGGGTGCGCACCCGCAGCAGACCGAAGCCCGGCGGGCGGCCCGGCACACCGTCCTCGCGGGTGGCGCCCGCCCCGGCGTACGTCAGGCCGGCCGCGGGATCGCCGGGGCGGTCGTCGTTCGCTTCCATGGGCGCAGCGTATTGCGCCGCGCCCATGGAAGCCCGGTCGTCTACTGCCCCACCAGGCCGGGGTGCAGCACCTTGGTGTACAGCACCGCGCCGCCCTCCTCGCGCAGCCGCACCGTCAGCTCGCCGCTGTCGCCGTCGATGTCCACCTGGCCGTAGAACTGGTAACCCTCGCTCGGTGAGACGTTGCCGCGCTCCGGCGCCTTGACGAAGACCCGCTCGGGGCCGAACGTTCCGTCCAGCGCGCTCGCCGGGAAGGCCCCGGCGTTCAGCGGTCCGGTGACGAACTCCCAGAACGGGGCGAAGCCCTTGAACGCCGCCCGCGCCGGGTCGTAGTGCTGGGCCGAGGTGTGGTGCACGTCCGCGGTCAGCCACACCGTGCCGGTGATCCGCCGGTCGCGGACGAACCGCAGCAGCTCGGCGATCTGCAGCTCGCGCCCCAGCGGTGCGCCCGGGTCGCCCTGCGCCACCGCCTCGGCGTGTCCGCCGTCGGAGACGACCAGCCCCAGCGGCATGTCCGAGGCGATCACCTTCCACACCGCGCGCGAGCGCGCCAGCTCCCGCTTGAGCCAGGCCAACTGCTCCGCGCCCAGCACGCCCTGCGGGTCGGAGGCCTGAAGACCGGGGGAGTTGGCGTTCCGGTAGGTGCGCATGTCCAGCACGAAGACGTCCAGCAGCGGGCCGTGGCGCACCACCCGGTAGATCCGCCCGTCGCGGTCGCGCCGCGGGGAGGAGAGGGGGAAGTACTCGCCGAACGCCTGCCGGGCCCGGGCGGCCAGCACGTCCACGCGCCGCTCGGTGTAGCGGGCGTCGGTGAGGATCTCGCCGGGGTACCAGTTGTTGACCACCTCGTGGTCGTCCCACTGCACGATCGAGGGCACCTGCGCGTTGAAGCGCCGCAGCGACTCGGCCAGGAGGTTGTAGCGGAAGTTGCCCCGGTACTCGCCGAGGGTCTCGGCGACCTTCGACTTCTCCTCGGTGACCACGTTGCGCCAGGTGCCGCCGCCGGGCAGCGACACGGTCTCGGTCAGCGGTCCGTCGGCGTAGACGGTGTCGCCGCTGAAGAGGAAGAAGTCCGGGTCCAGCCGGGCCATCTCGTCGAAGACCGGATAGCCGCCGCGGTCGGGGTTGATGCCCCAGCCCTGCCCGGCGAGGTCACCCGACCACACGAAGCGCACCCCGCCCCGGCGCCGCGCCGGGGCGGTGCGGAAGGTGCCGTACACCGGCTCGCCGGTGCGCCGGGGGTCGTCGGGGTCGGCCAGCACCACCCGGTAGTGGATCTGCCGGCCCGGCGGCAGTCCGTGCAGCGCCGTCGTACCGGTGAAGTCCGTGTCCGGTCCGAGGAGGGGGCCGTACCGGCGGCGCGCGTTGCGGAAGGACTCCGTGGCGGAGGTCTCCACCAGCATCCGGGCCGGGCGGTCCGAGCGCACCCACACCAGACCGGACGTGGCCGTCACGTCCCCGGTCTGCACTCCCCAGCCGGCCCTCGGCCGTCCCGACAGCGCCAGCGCGGGCGCGGCGGCCGGCACCAGCGCGGCGGTGGGCAGGGACAGCGCCGCCGAGGCGGCCAGCGTGCCGCGCAGAACCGAGCGCCGGGCGGGCGCGGCGCGCTCCGGTGAGTCCTGGTGTGCCATGGGCGAACAACCTCCTGAGCATCGGGCGGAGCGGGTCGTACGGCCGGTCATGGTGGCCGCGCGAGGCGAACGCGGGGGAACCGCGCCGCCGCGTGCGGGCCTGTTCCGGGTGAACGCGGCGGTACCCGCCGCACCAGGTCTCTCGCACCGGGGCAGGCGCCGGGCAAGGCGGGCGTAGAGCGACGTGAAAATGACAATTTCACTTGCCGCTCGAACATTACGTCGCTTCCTCGGTCGGAATTGTTCAAATGTGCCCGGAACGAGTGACACGATGCGTAATCTCGTCGTCACTTCCGCACCACCGGTGGTGCGTCCGCGCGTCGAGCAGGAAGGGGGTCCCACGTGCCCGGAATCGACGAATGCCTGCTCGAGGCCATGACGCTGCCCGGTGCGCGCGGCGCCGCCGTGGTCGACTGGACCAGCGGACTCGCGCTCGGCGCGGTGGGCGAGCCGTCGTGCGGCGACCACGAGACGACCGCCGCCCGGACGGCCGAACTCGCCCGCACGGCCGCCGAGCACATCGCGTTCGCCGCCCCCGGCGACTCCGGGCGCGGAAGTGAGGGCGGGGAGTTCGCGGGGGAGCCCGGGCCCGGCGGGGGAGAGCCGGTCGAGGACCTCATCGTCACCACCCGCGACGGCTACCACCTGCTGCGCTTCGTCGGGCAGGTCTTCGACGGCGGCCTCTTCGTCCACCTGTGGCTCGACCGGGACGGCGGCAACCTCGCCCTCGCCCGCATCCGCCTGCGCCACCTGTCCGAACGGCTGGTGCTCGGATGAGGGCCGCCCTCTCCCCGATGCTCGGCCACCTCGCGGCGCAGCGGGCCACCGGGGCACTGCTGCGCGGCAACGGGACGCTCTATCTGCGCGACGGCGAGGTCGTCCACGCGGAGAGCCCCGTCTCCCCGGGGCTGGACGTACTGCTCACCCTCGGCGGCAGAATCCCCGCCGAGGGCTGGCGGGAGGCCGTGGAGCGGGCCGGGGCCCGTCGGCAGGTGGCGCGCTTCCTGGTCGACAACGGCCGGCTGACCCGGGGTGAACTGGAGGTCTACCACCTGGGCGCGCTGTACGACGCGGCCTTCTTCGCGCTCGCCCCCGGCAGCGGACCGGCCCGGTTCCGCAGTGGCCTGTCCCACTGGCTGGGGCCCGTCCGGCCGGTTCCGGCGGAGGATCTGCAACGCGAGGTGCTGCGCCGCAGAAGACTGCTGGAGGAGTTGTGGCCGCGCCCGGAGGTGGACACCGCCCCGGTGGTCCGAAGCCGGCAGGCGCCCCTTCCCGCCCCGACCCGCAGGCAGCGGGCCCTCCTGGAACTGGCGGACGGGACGCGCACCCCCGCCGACATCGCGCGGCGGCTCGGCCGCCCGGCCTTCCACGTGCTGATCGACGTACGGCGGCTGGCCGCCGCCGGGCACATCCAAACCCCCGCGCCCGGAGCGGCGCCCCCGGACTCCCCGGACTCCCCGGTGTCCGGAGCCGCACCGCCCCCGTCCCCCGTGTCCGCCGCCCGGTTCCCGGAGGTGTCCACCGACCCGGACATCGCCCTGCTGCTCCGGATCCGCGATGCCCTGGAGGCGCGCCTGTGATGCACCCAACCGTCCCCGCCCGCCCCGGATCCCTGCCGTGAGGCGCGCGCTGAAGCAGCTCGCCGGAGCGCGGCAGCCCGCCGCGGCCGACCCGGAGGTGCTGCGGGAGCTGCGCATGCTGCGGTCCCGCGTCCCCCACCTGACCGGCGCCCTCGCGGTCGGCGCCGGAGGCGCCCTGCTCGCGGAGGACGCCCCCGGCGCGAGGAACGGCCCCCTGGCGGCACTCACCGCCACCGTCCTCGCCGACGCGCTGCGGCTGGTGGAGACCGCCGACCGGGGCCGCTTCCGCGAACTGTTGGTGCGGGGGGAGAGCGGCTACGTCGCGGCCTACGCGGCGGGCCCCGCCACCTTCCTGGCCGTCCTGGCGGAGCCGCGCGCCAACGTGGGCCGCGTTCATCTGGAGGCCCGCCGGACCGGAGCCCGTATCGCCCGCCTTGCCGCGGGCGCGGACGAAGGGCCGCAGGAGGGCTGAGCCGAGCCGGGCCCACCGGCACCGCCCGGCCTGCCCGGGCCCACACCGCGGGCGAGCCCGCCCCCGGTGAAGCGATATGTCAGAAGAAGAGCGGAACGTGCACCGCGGTGCACGCGGAAAGGAAGTGCGACAGCCATGGCCAACGTCGAAACCTCCCTCAAGGAAGCGATGACCGCGATCGAGGGCTCCCTCGGGGCCGCCCTCGTCGACTACACCAGCGGCATGGCACTCGGCACCGTCGGAGGAGGCAAGGACCTCGACCTGAACGTCGCCGCGGCCGGCAACACCGACGTCGTCCGCGCCAAGGTGCGCACCATGGAGATGCTGGGCCTGAAGGACGAGATCGAGGACATCCTGATCACCCTCGGCGGGCAGTACCACCTGATCCGGCTGCTGAGGGCACGCGGCAGCAACGGCCTCTTCCTCTACCTGGCCCTGGACAAGGCGCGGGCGAACCTCGCCATGGCCCGGCACCAGCTGCGCAGGATCGAGGCGGAGCTGGAGATCTGACGCGGCGGCGGGCCCTCCCCGCCCCTCTCACGGGTGCCGGGCCGCCCCGGCCAGCAGCCGTACGCCGTGCGCGATCCGGTTCGGCGTCAGATGCGCGTAGCCCAGCACCAGCCGTACGCGTCCGCCGTCCCCGCCGTCCCCGCCGTCGCTTCCGGGCGGCGGGGACGGCGGACGCGGCGGCAGGTAGTCGGACAGCGGCCGCACCGCCACCCCCGCCCGGGCCGCCCGGGCCAGAAGACGTTCCTGCGGGCCGCACCGGGGCGGCAGCGAGGCGATGACGTGGAGCCCCGCGGCGATCCCCGTCACCTCCGTGCCGCCGATGTGCTCCGCCAGCGCCCGCAGCAGCGCGTCGCGCCGCTGCCGGTAGGCGCGTCCGCAGCGCCGCAACTGCCGGTCGTACTCGCCGCGGGCGATGAAGTCGGCCAGCAGCGCCTGGTCCAGGACCGGATGGCCCAGGTCCATGGTCCGCTTGCGCTCCACGATCTCCCCGGCCAGACCGTCCGGCGCCACCAGCCAGCCCAGCCGGAGCCCCGGTGCGAGGGACTTGCTGACCGACCCGGTGTAGGCGACCCGCCGGGGGTCGAGCCCCTGGAGCGCGCCGACGGGCGCCCGGTCGTAGCGGAAGTCGCCGTCGTAGTCGTCCTCGACCAGCAGACCGTCCGCATCGCGGGCCCAGGCCAGCAGCGCCGAGCGGCGTGCCGCGGAGTAGGCGATGCCGGACGGGAACTGGTGGGAGGGCGTGAGCACCGCGGCCCGCGCCCCCGAGGCGGCCAGATCCCCGGGGAGCAGACCCTCGGTGTCCAGGCCGACCGGCACGGTGCGCAGCCCGGCCGCCGCGAACAGCGCCGCGTGTTCGAAGCTCCCCGGGGTCTCCACCGCCACCGTCCCGCCCCCGCTCCCGCCCAGGGTGAGGGCCAGCAGCGTCATCGCCTGCGCCACACCCGAGCAGATCACCACCCGCCCGGGATCGGCGGCCACCCCGCGCCGCCGCGTCAGCAGGGCGGCCACCGCCGAGCGCAGTTCGGGCAGCCCGCGCGGATCGGGGTAGCCCAGGGCGTGGTGCGGCAGGCCGGCCAGCGCCCTGCGGTGGGCGGCCGCCCAGGCGGCACGCGGGAACAGCGCCGGATCGGGGGAGCCGGGCCGGAAGTCCACGGCGGGCGCGGCCGTACGCTCCCCGGCGGACCGGTCGCCCGCCGGCGCGTCGCGCGCGGTGTCGCCCACCCAGGTGCCCGAGCCCCGGCTGCTGGTGAGATAGCCCTCGGCGGTCAGCTGCTCGTACGCCTCGGTGACCAGGCCCCGGGAGACCCCCAGATCGGCGGCGAGTTCGCGGCTGGAGGGCAGCCGGGCGCCGGGCGCCAGCCGGCCCGAGCGCACCGCCTCGCGCAGACCGGTCTGCAGGACGCGTCCGCGCTGCCGGGGCGGGGCCTCGCGGACGGGCAGCAGCAGCCCCCACGCCGCGCTCCCGCCGTGCCCGGCACCAGGCGTCGCACCCGGTGCTCCCCCGTCCACGCCGCCGCCTTCGCCCGCACCGTCACCCTCACCGGAAGTGGTCCCCGTAACCGCCATGGAAGTGGACCTTAAACCGGTCCGCGCCACTTCCTAGCGTCGGCTCCATGACATCCTCCTTCGGCCCTTCCCGGGCAGGGCACCGACGCGGCGCCCTGCTCGCCGCCGTCGCCTGCTGCCTGGTCGGCGCCTCCTTCACCGCCAACAGCGTGCTCGGCGACTACCCCCACGCCGGCGGCCAGGCCCTGCGCTACGGCCTGGCGTGCCTGCTCCTGCTGCCGCTGCTCGGACGCGGGGCGCTCGCGCCCCTGCGCCTGCTGACCACGCGTCAGTGGGCGCGCCTCGCCCTGCTCGCCGCCGTGGGCATGGTCGGCTTCAACCTCGCCGTACTGGCCGCCGAGCGGACCGCCGAACCGGCGGTGCCCGGCGTGCTGGTCGGCTGCGCGCCGGTCGTCGTGGCCGTGGTCGTCCCAGCCCTGGACGGCCGCCGGCCCGCGCGCGCGGTGTTGTACGGGGCGCTGCTGGTGGCGGCCGGGGCCATGGCCGTGCAGGGGTGGGGACGTACCGACGCCGCCGGACTGCTGTGGTCGGCCGCCGCGCTGGCGGGCGAGGTGGGGTTCGCGGTGATCGCCGTCCCCCTGGTGCGCCCGCTGGGTGCCCGCCTGCTGTCCACGGCGGCCTGCGCCCTGGCGGCGGTGGAGGCCGCGCTGCTCGGCGTGGTGCTCGACGGCCGGGCCTGGCTGCGGATGCCGGACCCGGCCGAGTCGGCGGCGCTGCTGTGGCAGGCGGTCGTCGTCACGGTGGTCGGCTTCGTCTGCTGGTACGCGGCCGTCGGCCGCATCGGCGCGGAGCGGGCCACGCTCTTCTCCGGACTCATCCCGGTCAGCGCGGCGCTGACCGCCCCGCTGGTGGCCACCGGCTCCTACGGCTGGGCGCAGGCGGGCGGCAGCCTGCTGGTCGGGGCGGGCGTGGCGCTGGGCGCGGGCGCCCTGGCCCGTCGCCCGGCCGCGTCCGGGGCGGCGGGGTCACCCGAACCGTCCGGGACGCCGGAGAAAGGCGTGACCGTGCCGGAGCGGGCCGCCGCCCGGCAGGGGCAGGGATGACCCGCCCCGGTACCTGACCGCCTTTCACCGGTGCGGGCTCCGCGGAGCCCGCACCGTCGCGCCTACAGCCCGCCGCTCACCCGCAGCACCGCCCCGGTGGTGTAGGACGCCTCCGGGGACATCAGCCAGGCGACCGCACCGGCCACCTCCTCCGGCTCCCCGGGACGCCCCATCGGGATCACCTCGGCCTTGCGCCAGGGCCGCTGAGGATCGCCCATCGTGGCGTGCATGTCGGTGAGGATCGCCCCGGGCTGCACGGAGTTCACCCGCACTCCGTCGGGCCCCAGCTCCTTGGAGAGTCCGACCGTCATGGCGTCCAGCGCGGCCTTGGCCGCGGCGTAGTGGACGTACTCGCCGGGGCTGCCGAGCGTGGCCGCGCACGAGGAGACGGTGACGATCGAGCCGCCTGATCCGCCGTGCCGCGTGGACATCGCCAGGGCCGCGCGCCGGGCGCACAGCAGCGTGCCCATGACGTTGACGTCCACCACCCGGCGCATCACCTCGGTGGAGGTCTCGGTGAACCGGCCCAGCGGGCCGGTGATCCCGGCGTTCAGAACCGCCCCCGTGACCGCGCCCAGTTCCCGGGCCGCCTCCTGGAAGAGGGCGTCGACCTCGCCCTCCACAGTGGTGTCCAGCCGCACGGTGACCGCCTCGGCGCCCTCGGCGCGCACCGCCCGCGCCGTCTCCTCGGCCGCCTCGCGGGAGTGCTGGTAGCCGACCGCGACACGGTGTCCGGCTCTCGCCAGCCGCCGGGCGACCGCCGCCCCGATACCCCGGCTGCCGCCGGTGACGACCGTTACCCGCTGCTCCATGCCCGCCCTCGCCCTCGTGTCGCCCTCATGCCGGTTCCGCCGCCGCCCTCATGCCGCTCGCGCGACCGCTTCCCGGCGGCCCGGCTCTCCGGCTCGGCACGCTAGCGGGCCGGATTGGTCTTGACCAAGTGGGCCGCCGCTCCCTAAGGTCGGCATACGCAACAACCTTTAAAAAAGAAGCGCGCATAAATCCCGGCGGGACACGGCGACTGCGGAGGCAAGGGTGGGGACCACGCGACTGGAGACGGTGCCGGAACCGAAGTACCGGCACCTCAAGACCGTCCTGTCGGAGGCGCTCGACTCGGAGTTCGCGGTGGGGGAGATCCTGCCGAACGAACGGGAGCTCGCCGCGCGCTTCGGAGTCGCCCGCGCCACGCTCCGTCAGGCCCTGGAACAACTGGAGCTGGAAGGGCGCCTCCAGCGCCGCCGCGGGGTGGGGACCACCGTCGCCCCGCCGCGCGTCGGCGTCGACGTGAACCCGGTCCGGCACAGCTGGCCCGGTGCCCCGGGCGACGCCTGGCAGACCGAGGGCTGCGAGGAGACCGCACCGCCCGCCGCTGTGGCCGGGACGCTCGGAGCGTACACCGGCGGTCCGGTGTACGCCGTCCACCGCGTCCGCATGGCCCACGGTCAGGCGGTCGCCACCGAGACGCTGTACGTACCGGCCGCGTCGGTGCCGGGGATGTCCGGCATCGAGACCGAGGCGGGGGCCGCCCGCGGCCGTGCCGTCCTGCGCGAGCTGAACCGCCTCGAACTGGGCGGCCAGGAAAGGGCCGTGGAGCTCGGCTCCGCCCGGGCGGAGGACGCCAGGCGGCTCGACCGGTTGCCCGGCGCGCCCGTTCTCGTCGTCACCACCCGCTACCTCGCCGCGGGCGGCACCGCCGCGGTCGCGCTCTCCACCTACCGGGCCGACACCTGCCGCCTGACCTTCGGCGACTTCGCCGGGGTCTCGCTGCTGGCGAGCTGAACCGCGCGCCGCGCGCCCGCCGGCGACGGAACGTCAGCGGGCGACGGTGCCCTCCACGGTGAACAGCTCCTCCTCCACGTGGTCGAGCGCCAGCCGCAGGGCGCCGGTCGCGATGGCCTCCCCGCCCAGCAGGGACAGCGCGACCCGCGGCGGCCGCAGGCAGTAGCGCTCCAGCTCGCGGCGGAGCGGGTCCAGCACCCCGTCCAGCCCGGTGGCCCAGCCGCCGACGACCACCAGCTCCGGATCCAGGGCCAGCACCAGTGCGGCCACATCGTGCACCAGGCGCCGTATGAACCGCTCGACGGCCTGCCGCGCCCGCTCGTCCCCCTCGCGCGCCAGCGCGAAGACCCGCGCCACCGCCGCCTCGTCCAGCGGGTGCAGCGGCTCCCCGGTGGTGGACAGCAGATGCTCGGGGGTGGCCTCCCGTCCCAGCAGGTGCAGTGCGCCGATCTCCCCGGCCGCGCCGCCGAATCCGCGGTGCAGCCGCCCGCCGATCAGCGAGCCGGCGCCCGGGCTCAGCCCGGCCAGGACGAACACCATGTCGTCGACCCCGATGGCCGCGCCCTTCCAGTGCTCGGCCAGCGCGGCGGCGTTGGCGTCGTTCTCCACCAGCACCGGGCAGCGGAACGACCGCCGCAGCCGCTCGCCCAGCGGCAGGCCGGTCCAGCCCGGCAGTGCCGTGCACAGCCGCACCATGCCGTCGGCCTCCACGATCCCCGGGCTGCCCACCCCCACCGCGCGCAGGGTGCTGCGCGGCACCTCGCAGGTGCGCAGCAGCTCGGCGACCACAGCGCGCGCCCGCTCCAGCCGCTCGTCGGCCGTCGCCCGCTCGGGGACCGCGCGTCCGACCGTGCCCAGCCGCCGCCCGCACAGATCGGACAGGACGGCGGCCACCCGGTGCGGGCCGATCTCGATGCCGAGCAGATGGCCGGCCTCCGCCCGGAAGCGGTAGCGGCGCGCCGGCCGCCCCTGCCGCCGGACGTCACCGGTCCCGACGGTGGCCTCGGCCGCCAGGCCGGCCTCCACCAGTTGTTCCACCACGCCCTCCACCGTCGGCCGGGACAGCTCCGCGGCCTGGGCCAGATCGGACAGCGTCGGTGGGCCGTCGGCGGCGCGCAGTGCGCGCAGGACGACGGCGGAGTTGATCCTGCGCAGCAGGGAGGGGTCCCTGCCGGTGAGCCGTCCCAACGTCCGCCTCCTGGGAAGTGCGCATGTGTGGCCGGATCGTATCCGGTGAGCGCACGGGGAGCGAGAGCCGGGTGAGGCGCCCCCGGGAGGGCGGGCCGGCCGTCAGGACGGGCCGTCGAGTGCGGCGGCGCGCAGCTGGCCGTACTCCTCGGCCATCGTCTCCAGGGTCCAGTGGGCGTTGAGCCCGCTGGGGTTGGGCAGCACCCACACCCGGGTGCCGCCAATCGCCGCCTCCTGAGGGCCCGTCCGGGCCTTCCGGTCCCCGAAGGCGGCCCGGTAGGCGGTCACACCGACCACCGCGAGCCACTCGGGACGCAGCCGCGCCACCTTCTCGGCCAGGACCCGCCCACCCGTCCGGTACTCCTCGGGCGTCAGCTCGTCGGCCCGGGCGGTGGGGCGGGGCGAGATGTTGGTGATGCCCAGGCCGTACGAGAGCAGCTCGTGCTGCTCCGAGGGCTTCAGCCGCCGGGGGGTGAAGCCGGAGGCGTGCAGCACCGGCCAGAAGCGGTTGCCGGGGTGGGCGAAGTGGTGGCCCAGCCGGGCGGTCGTCAGACCGGGGTTGATCCCGCAGAACAGCACGTGCAGCCCCTCGGAGACGATGTCGGGGACGGTGCGGGCGCGCAACGCCTCCATCTCCTCCCCGGTCGTCTCCCCGGTCGTCCCCGGCAGGGTCGTCTCCTCGTCGGAGGCACCCCTGCCGGGGGTCCGGTCGTATGAGCTCCTCCTGGTCATGGCCCTCCCCGGCGGTCCTTCTCGGGGCTCTCCTTCCCGGAAGGACCTCAGGCAGTCGGGGAGACGGTCAGAGGATCGCGCCCGGGGTGTAGGAGGCGGCCTCCGGGTGGCGCTTCGAGATCTCCTCGATCCGGGCCACCACCGCGGCGACCTGGTCGCCGGCCGCGCCGGTGAAGGACAGCCGGTCGGCCAGCAGGGCGTCCAGCGCCTCCCTCTCCAGCGGGATGCGCCCGTCGGCCGCCAGCCGGTCCAGCAGCTCGTTGCGCTCGGCCCCCTCGCGCAGCGCCAGCGCCGAGGCCACCGCGTGCTCCTTGATGGCCTCGTGGGCCGTCTCCCGGCCGACTCCGGCCCGCACCGCGCCCATCAGCACCTTGGTGGTGGCCAGGAACGGCAGGTAGCGGTCCAGCTCGCGGGCGACGACCGCGGGGAACGCGCCGAACTCGTCCAGCACCGTCAGGAAGGTCTCCAGCAGGCCGTCGAGGGCGAAGAAGGCGTCCGGCAGCGCGACACGGCGCACCACCGAGCAGGAGACGTCGCCCTCGTTCCACTGGTCGCCCGCGAGCTCGCCGACCATCGAGGCGTAGCCGCGCAGGATGACGGCGAAACCGCCCACACGCTCGCAGGAGCGGGTGTTCATCTTGTGCGGCATCGCCGAGGAGCCGACCTGGCCCGGCTTGAAGCCCTCGGTCACCAGCTCGTGCCCGGCCATCAGCCGGATGGTCTTGGCCAGCGAGGAGGGCGCGGCGGCCAGCTGGACCAGCGCGGTCACCACCTCGTAGTCCAGCGAGCGCGGGTAGACCTGGCCGACGGAGGTGAAGGTGTGGCCGAAGCCGAGATGGGCGGCGATCCGCTCCTCCAGCTCGGCCAGCCTGCCCCCGTCCCCGCCCAGCAGGTCCAGCATGTCCTGGGAGGTGCCCACCGGCCCCTTGACGCCGCGCAGCGGGTAGCGCGCCAGCAGCTCCTCCAGCCGCGCATGGGCCACCAGCAGTTCGTCGGCGGCGGTCGCGAAGCGCTTGCCCAGCGTCGTGGCCTGTGCGGCGACGTTGTGCGAGCGCCCCGCCATCACCAGCTCGGAATGCTCGGCCGCCAGCCGGCCCAGCCGCGCCAGCGCGGCCACCGTGCGGTCGCGCACCAGCTCCAGCGACAGCCGGACCTGGAGCTGCTCGACGTTCTCGGTCAGGTCCCGGGAGGTCATGCCCTTGTGCACGTGCTCGTGCCCGGCCAGCGCGTTGAACTCCTCGATCCGCGCCTTCACATCGTGGCGCGTGACCTTCTCCCGCTCGGCGATCGAGGCCAGGTCGACGTCCCCGAGCACCCGCTCGTAGTCGGCCAGGGCCTGCTCCGGCACCTCGACGCCCAGGTCCTTCTGGGCCCGCAGCACGGCGAGCCACAGCCGCCGCTCCAGCACCACCTTGTGCTCGGGGGACCACAGTCGGGCCAGCTCCGCGGAGGCGTAGCGGCCTGCCAGGACGTTCGGGATGCGCGGCTTGTCAGTCACACCCGGGGATTCTACGGGGTGTCCTCGCAGGCCAGCGGTGCCAGGTCGGGTGCGGGACACCGGTCCCGGCCCACGGCAGGGTCCAGCGCCGCCAGATCGGGCCGCTTGGGCGCCAGCCCGTCGCCCGTGGAGCGCCCGGTCAGCCGCCGGCCGATCCACGGGAGCAGATGGCGGTGGGTGAAGCGCAGGTCGGCGACGCGGCGCGCGTACCAGCCGGGCAGGACGGCGGGCGGCAGGGCCGCGTGCCAGTCGGCCTCGGCCGCGTGCCCCAGACGCTGCCAGACGGCCTCGGCCACCCGTTCGTGTCCCTCGGCGTTCAGGTGCAGCCGGTCGTCGGCCCACATCCGCGGATCGCCCAGCGCCTCGCAGCCGTACAGGTCCACCACCAGGGCGCCGTGCCGCTCGGCCAGGTCGTCGATGAAGTCGAAGAGGTGCTCCATGCGCGCCCGGTAGCGCTCCAGCACCGGCCCGCGCCGCCCGGGGCTGCGCATCAGCACCAGGTGGCGGCACTCGGGGGCGAGCCTGGCGACCGACTCCTCCAGCAGGCCGCACACCCGGCCCATGTCGCACTTCGGACGCAGCACGTCGTTGAGGCCGCCGACCAGCGTCACCAGGTCCGCGCCCATGGCGGCGGCCACGTCCACCTGCTCCTCGGCGATCTGCTGGATCAGCTTGCCGCGTACCGCCAGGTTGGCGTAGCGGAAGCCGTCGGTGCGCGCGGCGAGACGGGCGGCGAGGAGATCCGCCCAGCCGCGGTAGCGGCCGTCCGGCAGCAGGTCCGACATGCCCTCGGTGAAGGAGTCCCCGAGGGCGACGAAGCTGGTGACGGCGGGTGGGGCGGGCGAGTCGGTTGCACTGTCCATGGCGCGGAACATGGTAACCGACCGCTCGGTACGTGCCCTCTTCCGGGTGCAGCTCCCCGGGATGCGCCCGCCCGCCCCGCCCCGCCGTCAGCGGCCCACCAGCTCGCGCAGCACGTCCTCCATGGTGACCAGCCCGACCGCGCGCCCGTCCGTGCCGATCACCGCCGCCAGGTGGGTGGCGCTGCCGCGCATCGCGCCCAGCACGTCGTCCAGCGGCGTCGTCGCCCGCACCCGGGCGATCGGCCGCAGCGCCGCGACGGGGAACGGAGCGTCGCGGTGCACCGCGTCGAGCGCGTCCTTGACGTGCAGGTAGCCCAGCGCCCTGCCCCGGTCGTCCACCACGGGGAAGCGGGAGAACCCGCTGCGCGCGGAGAGCTGCTCCAGCTCCTCGGGGGTGACGCCGAACGGGGCGAAGACGACGCGGTCGGTGGGCCGCACGACGTCCTCGACCGGGCGCCGGCCCAGCTCCAGCGCGTCGCGCAGCCGCTCCGTGGCACGCTCGTCCAGCAGTCCGGCCTCGCTGGAATCGGCCACCAGACGGGCCAGCTCGTCGTCGGAGTAGGTCGCCGAGACCTCGTCCTTGGGCTCCACCCGCAGCAGCTTCAGCAGGGCGTTGGCCAGCGCGTTGATGCCGAAGATCACCGGACGCAGGGCCCTGGTGAGGGCGACCAGCGGCGGCCCCAGCAGCAGCGCCGCGCGCTCGGGCGCGGCCAGCGCGATGTTCTTCGGCACCATCTCGCCGAGCAGCATGTGCAGATACGTCGCCACCGCCAGCGCGATCACGAAGGCGATCGGATGGACCAGGCCCTCCGGCACGCCGGCGAGCTGGAACACCGGCTCCAGCAGGTGCGCGATCGCGGGCTCGGCGACCACGCCCAGCACCAGGGTGCACAGGGTGATGCCCAGCTGGGCGGTGGCCATCAGGGCCGACACGTGCTCCAGGCCCCACACCACGCCGCGTGCCCGCTTCTCGCCGCGCTCGGCGAGCGGTTCGACCTGGCTGCGGCGCACCGAGATCATCGCGAACTCCGCGCCCACGAAGAAGGCGTTGGCGACCAGGGTCAGCAGGCCGATCAGCAGTTGGACGGCGGTCATCGGCCGGCCTCCCCGCTCCGGGCGCCGACGCGGGCCCCGCGGCGCCCGGAGGCGTCCTTGGGGTCGCCGTGGCCGCCTCCGGCCCGGTCGTGCTCGTCCCGGCCGCCGTCGTGGTCGCCGGTGTCCCCGTCACCGGGGTCGGGCGGAGCGGTCAGCCGTACCCCGGCGGCCCGCCGCCCGGTCGCGTCCACGACCTCCAGCCGCCAGCCGGCGACCTCCAGAACGTCGCCCACGACCGGGATGCGGCCCAGTTCGGTGGCGATCAGCCCGGCCAGGGTCTCGTACGGACCGTCCGGGGCGCGCAGGCCGATCTCCTCCAGCCGGTCGGTGCGGGCCGCGCCGTCCGCGTCGTAGACGGTGCAGCCCTCCTCGTCCGCGCCCGCCGGGACCAGGTCGGGGGTCTGGAGCGGGTCGTGCTCGTCGCGGACCTCGCCCACGACCTCCTCGATGATGTCCTCCAGGGTGACGACCCCGGCGGTGCCGCCGTACTCGTCGATCACCACCGCCATGCTGTTGCCTCCCTGCTTCCCCGACAGCCGGTCCAGCAGCCGGTCCACGGTCAGCGACTCCGGTACGGGCACCGGCTCGCGCAGTAGCCCGGTGACCGGGTAGCCGGCGCGGCGGCCGGCGGGGACGGCGATCACGTCCTTGACATGGGCGACGCCGACCACGGTGTCGAGGTTGCCGCGGTAGACCGGGAAGCGGGACAGGCCCGTCGCCCGGGCGGCGTTGACCACGTCCTGGGCGGATGTGTTCTCCTCCAGCGCGATGACCTGGACGCGCGGCGTCATCACGCTCTGCGCGGTCAGCTCGGAGAGCCGGATGGTGCGGACGAACAGTTCCGCGGTGTCCGCCTCCAGGGCGCCCTCCTTCGCCGAGTGACGCGCGAGCGCGACCAGCTCCTGCGGGGAGCGGGCCGAGGCCAGCTCCTCGGTGGGCTCCAGGCCGAGCCGGTGGAGGACCCGGTTGGCGGTGTTGTTCAGATGGGTGATCAGCGGCCGGAAGGCGGCGCTGAAACCGCGCTGCAGGCCGCCGACCCGGCGGGCGACCGGCAGCGGCCGGGAGATCGCCCAGTTCTTCGGCACCAGCTCGCCGACGACCATCAGCACCACCGTGGACAGCACCGTGCCCGCCACCAGCGCCACCGAGGACGCCGCCGAGGCGGGAAGCCCGGCCGCCCGCAGCGGGCCGGACAGCAGCCGCGCGGTCGAGGGCTCGGAGAGCATGCCGATGATCAGACCGGTCACGGTGATACCGAGCTGGGCGCCGGAGAGCTGGAAGGTGAGGGACCGCACAGCCCTCAGGGCGCTGTCGGCGCCCGGCTCGCCGCGCTCGGCGGACCGCTCCAGATCGCCGCGTTCGACGGTGGTGAGCGAGAACTCCGCCGCGACGAACACGGCACAGGCCAGGGTCAGCAGCAGCGCCAGGAGCAGGAGGAGCACTTCGGTCACCGGGTCACCTCCGTCCCCTGGTCCGGCGGGACGGAGACAGGCGCTCGGCGGCCGCGTCCGCGGCCGGTTCCACTGCCGCTTCTGCTGCCGGCTCTGCTGCCGGTACTACTGGGAGGCTCGCCCATGGGCGGACGCTCACACACCTTTCTCTGGGATGTTTCCTCGGAGCGCGCGCCGTGGGGACGGCGGCCGCGGTACACGGCTCGGACGCGCGATGGGCAGTCCATCGTATGCGAGCCGCCGCGCGCTCCCCAGGGGTCACCGGTCCGCCGCCGGTCCGCGCCCGTCAGCCCAGCGGCTTCACCCAGCGGCTCCACTGCGGCTGCGGCGCGTACCCCGCCGCACGCCAGGCATGGTGGGCGGCGGCGTTGCGGTCGAGCACCATGGCGTCGCCCCGGCGCCCGCCCAGCGCGGCGAACCGCGCCTCGGCCGCCGCCAGCAGGGCCGAGGCCACACCGCGGCGGCGGTGTGCCGGATGGACCGCGAGCCGGTACAGATGGCAGCGCCAGCCGTCGAAGCCCGCTATTACCGAGCCGACCACCGGCCCGGCCGCCTGCGCTCCGGAGGCCGCGGGCTCCCCGGGCTCCCCGCCGGGCACGGCCAGCAGCAGTGCCCCGGGGTCCCGGTCGATCAGCCGGGCCACTCCCGCACGGTCGTCGCTGATGCTCGTCCCCTCCGCGGCCTGGGCCCAGAAGGCCAGGACGGCGTCGATGTCCGGAGCGAGGACGGGCCGGAGCAGGATGCCGGAATCGTTCACGGGATGGTTCATGACGGCATCCCAGCACCGGCCGGGCGGTGTACGCGCGGCGTTTCGGCATGTGGTCGCCAGGGTGCGTCAACCGCCCCGCAACTCCTCGATCACCTCTGCGAAGACCTCCATGTACGGCTCCAGCACGCAGATGTAGCCGAAACCGTACCGCTCGCGGTGGGCGCGCACCTGCCCGGCGATCTGCCCGATACTGCCGGTGAGCAGGGCCGGGTGCTCCAGGAGATCGTCCTCCGTCGCACCCAGGGCGTACGGGACCAGCTCGCGGGCCACCGCGCGCCGGTCGTCGGTGACGACCACCCGCTGGACGAGGTAGTTCAGCTCGGCGGGCTCCTCCCGGCCGGCGGCGAAGCGGCGGTAGGCGGCCGTCCGCTCCTCCAGCTCGCCGGGGCCGATCAGGTGGATGACGCCCTCGGGCGCGCCGGGGGCCTGCCGGACCCCGGTGAAGGCGGCGATGTCGGCGTGGCGGGCGGCCAGCCGCAGCACCCGGTCGCCGTTGCCGCCGATCAGCAGCGGCGGCCGGGGCCGCTGCCGGGGCGCGGGGACGTGCTCGGGGTCGGACAGCAGCCGGTCCAGCTCGGCGACGGTGTGCTCCAGGTGGGCCACCCGCTCGCCCGGCGACCCCCACGGCAGCCCGGCCCGCTCGTGCTCGGAGCGCACGTACCCGGTGCCCAGCCCCAGCTCCAGCCGTCCGCCCGTCAGCCGGTCGCAGGTGGCGACCTCGCGGGCCAGCAGGACCGGGTTCCACAAGCCCGCGTTGAGCACGAAGGTGCCCACGCGGGGCCGCCGGGTCGCCTCGGCCGCGGCGACCAGCGCCGGGAACGGCGCTGGAGCGCCGAGGTGGTCGGGCACGAGCAGCACGTCGTACCCCAGCTCCTCGGCGCGGCGGCACTTGGCGCGCCAGGCGTCGCGGGAGCCGAGGGCGACCAGGTTGACGCCGAAGCGGAACGGTCGTGTCACGCGGCTCTCCTCACGGTCCGGGCTGCGGGAGGGGGTCGGGCCCCGGCAGGGGCAGGGGACGCGTCGGCCAGGGCGCCCGGCCGTGCCCCGGAGACGTTCCGGGGGCTCTCCGGAGACGGCGGGCCGGGCCCGGGTCAGTACTGCCGAACGGGGTCGAACCGCTTCATCCGCTCCAGGACGGCCCCGGCGGTGGGGCGCGGCATCTCGTCGACGATCCGCCCGTCGGCCAGGAAGAGCACATGGTCGGCGTGGGCCGCGGCGCCCGGGTCGTGGGTCACCATCACCACCGTCTGCCCCAGGTCGTCGACCGCCCGGCGCAGGAAGTCCAGCAGCTCCAGTCCGGAGCGGGAGTCGAGGTTCCCGGTCGGCTCGTCGGCGAAGACCAGCCTCGGGCGGGAGGCCAGCGCGCGGGCGCACGCCACCCGCTGCTGCTGGCCGCCGGAGAGCTGGGCGGGCCGGTGGCCGAGGCGGTCCCGCAGCCGGAGCGTGTCGACCACCGTGTCCAGCCACCGCGGATCCGGCCCGCGGCCCCCGATGTCCATGGGCAGCGTGATGTTCTCCAGGGCCGTCAGGGTGGGCAGCAGGTTGAAGGACTGGAACACGAAGCCGATCTCGTCCCGCCGCAGCCGTGTCAGCTTCGCGTCCCCCAGCCCGGTGATCTCGGTGTCGCCGACCCACACCCTCCCCTCGGTGACGGTGTCCAGCCCGGCCAGGCAGTACATCAGCGTCGACTTGCCCGAGCCGGACGGGCCCATCACCGCGGTGAACCGGCCCTCGGCGATGTCGACGTCCACCGAGTCGAGTGCCACCACGGCCGTCTCGCCGATGCCGTAGGTCCTGGTCAGCCCGCGCGCCCGGGCGGCGGACCGCCCCGCCCCTGGCGCCTCGCTCACCTTCCGCGCGTCAGTGGACACCGCACCTCCCGGCCCGGACGGACGGCTCCCTCACGGGAGCCGGGACGACTGACAGGTCCGTACCCGGTGCGGGGCCATCCATCCGCGAGGCGGCGCGGGGAGCCGTCCGTCCGAGCCGGGGGCCACGGCCGTGACGCACCCGGCCGCCCGGTGGTGTCACGGCCGCCGCGCGCTGCCCAGGACATGCGCCGACACCGGTGTCGGAACGCCCTTCTCGGGAACCCGCAGCCGCCGCAGGGACAGCTCGGTGAAGCCCGCCGCCCCGATCGCGGCCGTGGTGTCGCGTGCGGTGTGGCAGCCGCCGAACAGGTGCGGCCACACGGTGCGGTCCAGCGACCGCTGGAGGAGGGCCGTCGCGGTGCCGTCGGCCCGGACGTGCTCGCAGAAGCACAGCCGGCCGCCCGGCCGCAGCACCCGGCGGATCTCGGCCAGGGCGCGGTCGGGGTCCCCCACCGAGCACAGCACCAGCGACACCACGGCCGCGTCGAACGCCTCGCTGTCCAGCGGGAGGTCCTCGGCGACGCCCGGGACCACACGGACGGGGACGGCGGCGCGCGACGCGGCGTCCCGCGCCGCCCGCCGCAGCAGCGGCTCCGGCTCCACAGCCACCACCTCCCGCACGGCGGCCGGGTAGCGGCCGAAGTTCAGGCCGCTGCCCGCCCCGACCTCGACCACCCGGCCGGACAGCCCGGTCAGCAGCTCGGCGCGGTGCGCGCCGATTCCGGCCCGCTCGTCCACCGCCGGGGCGAAGCGGGCGTAGCAGCGCGCGAAGACGGGATGGTGCACGGCGTCGGTCGTGCCGGTCGCCGGCCTGCGATGAGGAGCCATGAAAGTCCTCCGGAAGGTGAGGTCACCTCGGCGCGGTCTCCCATTCTCCCTCCGCGAGCCGGGTACCACCTTCCCAGGAGCCGCCCAGCCGCGGGGAGAGCCAGCCCGCCGCCCGCCTGCGGAACACCGGGGGCTCCAGCGAGCCCGCCCCCTGCGGCAGCAGCCCCGCCAGCGGGGCGTCCGCCGCCACCGGGAGGTCCGCCAGATTGCAGCGGGCCGCCAGATCCGGCTCGCGCGGCCAGCTGCCGACCACCACCCCGGCGCACTCCAGGCCCCTGGAGCGCAGCGCCTCGGCCGTCAGCGCCGTGGCGTTCAGGGTGCCCAGCCCGGCGGCGGCGACCACCAGCACCGGGGCGCCCAGCAGCCGCGCGGCGTCGGCGAGGGTCGACCCCCGTTCGTCGAAGCGGACCAGCAGCCCGCCCGCGCCCTCGACCAGCACCAGGTCGTGCTCCTCCTCCAGGGCACGCGCCGTCTCCGCCACCGCCTCGGGACGCACCCGGGGCAGACCGGACCGGCGCGCCGCCGTCTCGGGAGCCAGCGGCTCGGGGTAGCGGGCGAGTTCCACGGCGGTCACGTCCGCGCCCGCCAGACGCCGCACCTCGGCCGCGTCCCCCGGTTCGCCCTCGGCCACCCCGGTCTGCGCGAGTTTGAGCATGGCCACCGGGCGGCCCGCCGCCACCGCCGCGGCGGCCAGCGCCGCCGTGGCCACGGTCTTGCCGACCTCCGTGCCCGTCCCGGTGACGACCAGCACCGACATGTTCGCGCCTCTCCTCGCTCCTTCGGACACCGGGGCATCCCCCGGCCCGCTTCCGCACCGACTGCCCGGCCCGCCTGCCCGTCCGGTCCTTCCGCTCAGCCCGCGCGCGCCGCCGCGCACACCGCGGCCGCGATCCGCGCCACGTCCTCGTCACCGGTGACGTAGGGGGGCATGGTGTACACCAGGTCGCGGAACGGGCGCAGCCACACGCCGGCGCGCACCGCCGCCTCGGTGGCCGCCGCCATGTCCACCTCGTGGTCGAGCTGGACCACCCCGATCGCCCCCAGCACACGTACGTCCCGCACCCCCGGCAGCGCGGCGGCCCCGGCGAGCCCGGCGCGCAGCCCGGTCTCGATCCGCTTCACCTCGCCAGCCCAGTCCTGGGCGAGCAGCAGGTCCAGGGAGGCCACCGCGATCGCCGCCGCCAGCGGATTGCCCATGAACGTGGGCCCGTGGGCCAGCACCGGCACCTCGCCGCGCGAGATGCCCTCCGCCACCCGCGTGGTGCACAAGGTCGCGGCCATCGTCAGATAACCGCCGGTCAGCGCCTTGCCCACGCACATCACATCGGGGACCACCCCCGCGTGGCCGGCCGCGAACAGGGAGCCGGTACGGCCGAAGCCGGTGGCGATCTCGTCGAACACCAGCAGCACGCCGTGCTCGTCGCACGCCTCGCGCAGCACCCGCAGATAGGCGGGGGAGTGGAAGCGCATCCCGCCCGCGCCCTGCACCACGGGCTCCACGATCACCGCGGCCAGCTCGTCGGCGTGCGAGGCGACCAGCTCCCGCAGGTGCGCCTCGTAGGCCGGGTCGAGGCCGGCGTCGAAGCCGCCCGGCGGGGCGTCCGCGAAGACCTGCTCGGGCAGCGTCCCCGACCACAGGTGGTGCATGCCGCCCTCGGGGTCGCACACCGACATCGGCTGCCAGGTGTCCCCGTGGTAGCCGCCGCGCCAGGTCAGCAGCCGCCGCTTGCCCGGCCGTCCCAGCGAACGCCAGTACTGCAGGCACATCTTGACGGCGACCTCGACCGACACCGAACCGGAGTCGGCGAGGAAGACGTGCTCCAGCCCCTCGGGCGTGACATCCACCAGCCGCCCGGCCAGCCGTACGGCGGGCTCGTGGGTGAGCCCGCCGAACATCACATGGCTCATCCGCTCCAGTTGGGCGCCCGCCGCTTCGTTGAGCACCGGGTGGTTGTAGCCGTGGATCGCCGACCACCACGACGACATCCCGTCGATCAGCTCCACGCTGCCCCAGGCCGACCGCGCCAGCCGCAGCCGGACCCCGGAAGCGGAGGAGACGATCAGCGGTTCGGAGCGACCGGGCATCGGGCCGTAGGGGTGCCAGACGTGGCGGCGGTCGAGCTCGGCGAGTTCCTCGGGAGGGAGGCCGGGGGCGGGTGCGGGGGAGAGGGGGAGCGGGGCGTCGGTGTCAGGCATTGGGCGGCAGCTCCGTGCCCGCGCCCCGCCGCCGTACCGCCACCAGATCGGTGCGGGCCCGTCCGGACGCCGCCGCGGCGTCCGCGCCTTCGGCGGTACCCACCTCACCGGCCGTCTCCCGGGCCGCCTTCGGGGCCTGCTCGCCCGCGGTGACGGTGGTGTCCGTGCCGTCCGCGGCACCGCCGCAGGGCCCGCAGCCCCCGCCGGCCTCCGCGCCGCCGTGTCCACCGCAGCCTCCGCCCGGCGCGGCGAGCGCGTCCGCCCGGTGCTCGGGCAGCGTCCGCTCTCCGGCTCCCTCCACCTCGAAACCTGCGTCGGCGATCATCTCCAGGTCGGCCCCGCCCGCCTGGCCCTCGCTGGTGAGGTAGTCGCCCAGGAAGATGGAGTTGGCCAGGTGCAGGGCCAGCGGCTGCATCGACCGCAGGTGCACCTCGCGCCCACCCGCCAGACGGACCTCCACATCGGGGCAGACGAAGCGGACCATCGCCAGGATGCGCAGGCAGCGCTGCGGCGTGAGGTTCCACTCCTTCGCCAGCGGGGTCCCCTCGAAAGGGATGAGGAAGTTCACCGGCACCGAGTCCGGGTCCAGCTCACGCAGCGAGAAGACCACGTCCACCAGGTCCGCGTCCGACTCGCCCATGCCCGCGATCAGCCCCGAGCAGGCCGACAGCCCGGCCGCCTGCGCCTGATGGACCGTCTCCACACGGTCGGCGTAGGTGTGGGTGGTGGTGATCTCCCCGTAAGTGGCCTCGGAGGTGTTGAGGTTGTGGTTGTAGGCGTCCGCGCCCGCCTCGCGCAGCCGCTCGGCCTGGCCGCCGGAGAGCAGACCCAGGCAGGCGCACACCTCCACGTCCTCGTTCTGCTCCTTGATGGCGGCGATGGTCTGCGAGACCCGGTCCACGTCCCGGTCGGTGGGACCGCGCCCGCTGGCCACCAGGCACACCCGCTTGGCGCCCCCGGCCACGCCCGCGCCGGCCGCCGCGGCGGCCTCCTGGGGCTTCAGCCAGGTGTACTTGAGAATGCCGGCCTTCGAGCCCAGCCGCTGCGAGCAGTACGAGCAGTCCTCCGGGCACAGCCCGGACTTCAGGTTGACCAGGTAGTTGAGTTTCACCCGCCGCCCGAACCACTGGCGCCGCACCTTCCCGGCCGCGGCCACCACATCGAGGAGTTCGTCGTCGGAGGTGGCCAGTACGGCCAGCGCCTCGTCGCGCGTGGGCAGCTCGCGCCGCAGCCCCTTGTCCACCAGCGTCTTCAGCAGGTCCATGGCGTTGATCCTCGCCTACGCGCCCGCCCGCGGCCAAGGACGAACCTCCACAACCGGGCGGGCGGAAGGTGTGTGTATCGCCACACCCTGTGCGGGTCCGTCCGCCACTACCTTTGGGCGGAACCGACAGAAGGCGAGGGACGGCCCGCCATGCCGCAGGAGCACCGCAGCACCCCGGACCCGTTCGACTGGATCGACGAGCACGCAGAACTGCGCCGCCGTGCGGGCCTGGTGCGCTCCCTGCACCCCCGGC
Source organism: Streptomyces verrucosisporus (assembly GCF_017114865.1). Classification (GTDB taxonomy): domain Bacteria; phylum Actinomycetota; class Actinomycetes; order Streptomycetales; family Streptomycetaceae; genus Streptomyces; species Streptomyces fenghuangensis. The sequence continues at coordinate 146,833 of NZ_JADEYH010000014.1, forward strand.
CCGCCGACTCGGAGCTGCTCGACCTCGCGGGCAACGACTACCTGGGCCTGGCACGGCATCCGGAGGTCGTCGCCGCCGCCTCGGCCGCCGCCCGCCGCTGGGGCGCGGGCGCCACCGGCTCCCGCCTGGTCACCGGCACCACCGAGCTGCACACCGAACTGGAGGCGGAGCTCGCCGACTTCTGCGGCTTCGAGGCCGCCCTGGTGTTCTCCTCCGGCTACGCCGCCAACCTCGCCGCGGTCACCGCCCTGACCGACCGCGGCACGCTGGTGGTCTCCGACGCAGCCAACCACGCCTCCCTGATCGACGGCTGCCGGCTGTCCCGGGCGGAGACCGCCGTCGTCCCGCACGCGGACCCCGGCGCCGTGGGCAAGGCGCTCGACGGCTTCGCCGGCCGCGCCGTGGCCGTCACCGACACCGTCTTCTCCGTGGACGGCGACGCCGCGCCGCTGACCTCCCTGGCCGCCGTCTGCCGAGGTCACGGCGCCGCGCTGCTGGCGGACGACGCGCACGGCCTGGGCGTCCTCGGCGAGGGGGGCCGGGGCGCCCTTCACGCGGCGGGCCTGGCGGGGGACCCGGACGTGGTGGCCACCGCGACGCTGTCGAAGTCGCTCGGCAGCCAGGGCGGCGCCGTTCTCGGCCCGGCCCGGGTGATCGACCACCTGGTCAACACCGCCCGCACCTTCGTCTTCGACACCGGCCTGGCCCCGGCGGCCGCCGGGGCCGCGCTCGCCGCGCTGCGGCTGCTGCGGGCCGAGCCCGGCCGCGCCACCCGCGTCCGCGAGGTCGCCACCGGGCTGCACGAGCGGCTGGCGGGCGCCGGTCTGGACGCCACCCGCCCGGACGCCGCCGTGGTGTCGGTACGCGCCCCCTCCCCGGAGGCGGCCGTGCGCTGGGCCGCCGACTGCCGCGGCGCTTCCCTGGCCGCGGGCTGTTTCCGGCCCCCGTCGGTGCCCGACGGGATCTCCCGGCTGCGGCTGACCGCCCGCGCCGATCTGACGGAGGCCGAGCTGGACGCGGCCGCGGCCACCATCGCGCGCACCGCGCCGTCGGCAGGGAGGGACGCCTGACCGGGCGCCCGTACCCGCCCGCTCATCCGGGGTCCGGCGCCCGCTCATCCGGGGTCCGGCGGCCGCTTCCGAGGCGGGTCCGCCGCACGGCTCCGCCTCCCGGCGACCCCGAGGCGCAGCCCGAAGGGCAGCAGCGCCCACACCGCCGCGCAGAACGCCAGCACGCACGCCGCCACCGCGATCCCCGCGGCCCTTCCCAGCACCACGTCCACCACGAGCAGCACGGACCCGGTCAGCGCCAGGGCGAGGACGACCAGCCCGGCCCCGGCCAGCCGCGAGGACACGTCCACGATCAGCCGCTTGACCCCGCGCCGGAACAGCGCCCGGTGCAGCGCCGCGGGCGCCGTGAAGAGGATGGAGGCGGTCACCGCCAGCAGCAGCGTGGTCACGTAGGTGCCGCGCTGCACCGTGTCCAGGCCGGTGAAGCGCTGGGTGAAGGCGAGGGTGAGGAGGAAGGCGAAGAGGATCTGGACCCCCGTCTGGATGACCCTCAGCTCCTGCAGCAGCTCGACGAAGTTGCGGTCGGCCCGTTCCAGGGGTGTCTCGTGGCGGTCGGTCATGGGGCCGGGCATGGGATCGGTCATGCGGTCGGTGTTGCCGCCCGGAGGGCGCGTCACTCGCCGCCGACCCGGTGGAGCTCCGGCCGGTGCCGGCCCCGGGGTCCGCACCGGCGGCCCCCGGCTCCCGGGCTCCGGAGGTATCCCCACCGGGCCCGTGCGCCGCCGTCCGTCCAGCATGTGCAGGGCCCGCGCCAGGGTGTGCGCGCGGAAGCTCCCTCTCACCGCGTTCGTGCATCACCGTCAGCGCGCCCCGCGGCGCCGCCTCCCGGCCGGCGTCCGGGCGGCGCGCAAGGCCTGTAGGTGTCGCGCCCGCGCCGGGTTGATCCTGCCCAGCAGGTCGACCACCTCCGGACAGCGGTCCACCAACTCGCACTCGGCCCGTACCAGGGCGGGCGGGAGCGGCCGCCCGCCTGCGCGAGGGAGGAGCGCTGAGGCCGGACGGTACGCGGGAGCACGCGACGAGCCGGCCGCCTGCCGTGCCACCGCGCCGGGCGGCCGCTCCCGGCCGCGCGGGTCCTACGGCGCGGCGTTCCCCGGAGCCGGATCCGCCTCGTCGCCGCTCTTGCGGGCCTTCGCCTGCGCGGCCTTGGCGTCGGGCGCGTACAGGTCCACGTACTCCTGGCCGGACAGGTTCATGATCGTGTACATGATCTCGTCGGTGACCGCGCGCAGCACCGTCCGCTCGCCGTGCTGGTCGGCGAAGCGCGAGAAGTCCAGCGGCTCGCCGAACCGGATGGTCACCCTCCCGATCTTCGGCAGCCTCCGGCCCGGCGGCTGGAGCTCGAAGGTGCCCACCATGGCGCACGGGATGACCGGCACCCCGGCCCTGAGAACCATGGACGCGACACCGACCCGCCCCCGGTACAGCCGCCCGTCGTGCGACCGGGTGCCCTCGGGGTAGATGCCGAGCAGCTCCCCCCGGCGCAGCACCCGCAGCCCCTCCTCGACCGCCGCCTGCCCGGCCCCGCGGCCCGAGCGGTCGACCGGGATCTGGCCGATGCTGCGGAAGAACGCGGCGGTCAGCCTGCCCTTGAGGCCCGGCCCGGTGAAGTACTCCGCCTTGGCGAGGAAGGTGATGCGCCGGTGCAGGATCGCGGGCATCAGGAAGTGGTCGGAGAAGGACAGGTGGTTTCCGGCGACGATCGCCGCGCCCTCTTCGGGGACGTTCTCCAGGCCCTCGATCCGGGGCCTGAACAGCAGTCGTAGCAGCGGGCCCAGCAGGACGTACTTGAGCACGTAGTAGAACACGGGGTGGCTCCCTACCGCACCGGACGGGCCTGCGAACTGCTTCTCCCCTCGGCCGGGGGGCGGCCGGGGGCCGCCGGAGAGCCGGTCGGGGAGGAATCAGTGTATGTGCGGGCACCGCGGTGTGCGACCACCTCCGGTGCCCGTGCACGTCGGCTTCCGCGGCGGCCGGATCCCGCCAACCCGCTCCCGGGGCCGTCCGGTTGCTGCCCCGGGAGCGGGCGGGGCTCCTGATCGGGGCCCCGCGTTCCGGGCGTCCGCCCTGGTCTCAGTCCGTACCCGATTCGATCGCCGCGTGGTCGAGCGCGTCGGAGTCCACCGGGGTCTCCCCGCCCTCGTGGCTGCCCGCCGAGATGGCCTCGGCGCCGCCCGGGGGCAGCTCGCCGATGATCCCGCCCCACGCCGCGAGTTGGCCGTGGACGGCGTACTGCTCCAGCTTGCTGCGCGAGTCTGCGATGTCGAGGTTGCGCATGGTCAGCTGTCCGATGCGGTCGTCCGGAACGAACGCCGGGTCGTGGCTGCGCTCCATGGACAGCTTCTCGGGGTGGTAGCTCAGGTGCGGGCCCTGGGTGTCGAGGACGGAGTAGTCCTGGCCGCGGCGCAGCCGCACCGTGACGCTGCCCGTGACCGGGCGGCCGACCCAGCGCTGGAGGCTCTCGCGGAGCATGAGGGCCTGCGGGTCGAACCAGCGGCCCTCGTAGAGCAGCCGCCCGAGCCGGCGCCCCTCCACGTGGTACATGGCCACGGTGTCCTCGTTGTGGATGGCGTTCAGCAGCCGCTCGTAGGCCATGTGCAGCAGTGCCATGCCGGGGGCCTCGTAGACGCCGCGGCTCTTGGCCTCGATGATGCGGTTCTCGATCTGGTCGGACATCCCCAGGCCGTGTCGGCCGCCGATGAGGTTGGCCTCCCGCACCAGCTCGACCGCGCTCGCGAACGCGCGCCCGTTGATCCGCACGGGGCGCCCGTGCTCGAACTCCACGGTGACGTCCTCGGCCGGGATGCCGACCTCGGGGTCCCAGAAGGGAACGCCCATGATCGGGGTCACGATCTCCATCGAGGTGTCGAGGTACTCCAGGCGCTTGGCCTCGTGCGTGGCGCCCCAGATGTTCGCGTCGGTGGAGTACGCCTTCTCGGCGGAGTCGCGGTAGGGCAGGTCGCGCTGCGACAGCCAGGCGGACATCTCGTGCCGCCCGCCGAGCTCGGCCACGAACGCCCTGTCCAGCCAGGGCTTGTAGATCCGCAGACCGGGGTTGGCGAGCAGACCGTAGCGGTAGAACCGCTCGATGTCGTTGCCCTTGTAGGTGGACCCGTCCCCCCAGATGAAGACATCGTCCTCGCGCATCGCCCGCACCAGCAGGGTGCCCACCACCGCACGGCCGAGCGGGGTGGTGTTGAAGTAGGTCTGCGCGGCCGAGCGGATGTGGAAGGCGCCGCAGGCCAGGGCGGCCAGGCCCTCCTCGACCAGGGCGTCGCGGCAGTCGACCAGCCGCGCCCGCTCGGCGCCGTACGCCAGGCCCCGCTCCGGCACGTCGGCCAGATCGGGCTCGTCGTACTGGCCGACGTCGGCCGTATAGGCATAGGGGACGGCCCCGCGCTCACGCATCCACGCCACCGCGACAGAGGTGTCCAAACCGCCCGAGAACGCGATGCCGATGCGCTCACCGACTGGAAGTTTATTCAGTACCTTCGACATGTATGCATCCTAGACCCGTGTCCCTCGGAGCCCTCCCCCGCGCCCGGGGAACGGCCCGGGGCCAAGGCCGCGGGACGGCCTCGGGCCCCGACCGGGGGAGCGGTGTGCGCCGGCCGGGTGAAGGACCGGGCGAGGGTCCTTGCCCGGGCTGCTCCGCCACGGTGGTCTTGGGCGCGCAATCGCGCCCAGCCCTCTGGAGGCCCGCATGTTCCCGCGCCCCCGCACCACCGTCGCCGCGGCCCTCGCCGCCGTCGCCGCGCTCCTGACCCCGGCGTCCGCCCACGCCGAGGCCCCCGGGGCCGAGCCGGCCCGCGGCGAGGTATTCCTGACCGTCTCCGACGCCGAGGACACCTGGACGCGGGGCGTGATGCTGGTCTGCCCGGACGACGGCGGCGGCCCTCACCCGCGTGCGGCCGAGGCGTGCGAGGCCATCGACCGCTCCGGGGGCGAGCTGCGGCAGCTCTCCGGCCGGCAGCACGACTGCACCAACGAGCACCGGCCCGTGGTGGCCGAGGCCACGGGCATCTGGCGGGGGAGCCGGGTCCACTGGCGCTCGGAGTTCCCCAATGCCTGCGCCATGCTCAGGCAGACCGGAGCGGTGTTCGACTTCTGAGTAGTCCGCTTCCACGTCTGCCTCCGAGCCCCCGGCAAGCGTGTGGGGCCCGGCCCGGGAGGTCGTCCGGGCCGGGCCCCACACGCTTGCCGGGGCGGGCCGGGGCGCTCGCCCCGCGCGGCGGCTCACCGCTCCCGCGACGTCACCACGCCCAGGGTCACCAGCCCCAGGACCACCCACGCGAACCACAGCCAGCCGCTGCCGCCCAGCGCGACCGAGTAGGCGGTCACCAGTATCAGGGCGACCACCGTGGTGACGGTCATGGCCTTCGCCGTCTCCGGCATCGCTCACACCTTCCTCCCGAGTCGGTCGGAGCGGGACCGCCGACCGGCGACCCGTCCTGTCCGGCCCGGCCCGATGCGCTACTGGCCGCGGGCCTGCAGCGACGCCAGGTAGGCGTTGTACGCGGTCAGGTCCTGGTCGCCGTTGCGGTCCGCGGCCCGGTCGTCGCGCCGAGCCTGCCGTTGTTCGGAGAAGTACCACTGGAAGACGAGTGCAATCAGCACGATGACCGTGGGAATCTCGCTGAACGCCCAGGCGATGCCGCCCGCGGCGTTCTGGTCGGACAGCGCGGTGACCCCGAGCGAGGCGGGCGGGTTCGCGTACGTCCGAACCACCGGCTCGCCGGCCATCATCAGCGCGATGCCGAAGAAGGCGTGGAAGGGCATGCCCGCGAACAGCTCCAGCATCCGCATCACGTAGCCGGGACGGTGGGGCCCCGGGTCCACGCCCATGATCGGCCAGAAGAAGACCAGCCCGACCGCCAGGAAGTGCACCATCATTCCGAGGTGCCCGGCCTTCGACTCCATCAGGAAGTCGAACAGCGGCGTGAAGTACAGCGCGTACAGGCTCGCGATGAACATCGGGATGGTGAACCCCGGGTGCGTGACCACCCGCATGTAGCGGCTGTGCAGCACCGCCACCAGGATCTCGCGCGGCCCCCTGCGGCCGCGCCCGGCGGCCGGGAGCGCGCGCAGTGCCAGCGTCACGGGGGCGCCCAGCAGCACCAGGATCGGCGAGAGCATGCTGATCACCATGTGCTGCACCATGTGCACGCTGAACAGCACCATGCCGTAGTCGTTGAGCTTGGTGCACATCACCAGCGCGACCGTCAGCACGCCCAGCGTGAAGGAGACCGTACGGCCGGCCTGCCAGGCATCGCCGCGCTGCCGCAGCCGCGCGACGCCCCAGCCGTAGAGCGCCAGCGCCAGCAGGCAGCTCACTAGGAAGAACGGCTCGGGGGAGAGCTCCAGGCCGCGTCCGAGGGTGAACGGCGGCAGATCCGCCATCGTGCCGTGTCCGTCGTGGTCCATCCGCAGCTCTCCCGATTCGTGCCGATCCGCTCGGACCAGATTAGGACCGCCCCCGGCCGGAGCTCCGGCCGGGGGCGGTCCCGGGCGGGTTTCCGTACGCGGCTCGGCGGGCGCCCGGGCGGGGGTGTCAGGCGGGCTGGGTGGCCGCCGCGATCCGCTCGGCGCGCAGCGCCTCGTACCACCGGTCGTCCGTCGGCGGCAGCGCGTTCACGTCCAGGGCCAGCTTGAGCAGCAGGTCCGCGATCTGCGGGTTCCTGGCCAGCACCGGACCGTGCATGTAGGTACCGAAGACGGTGTCGTTCCAGGCGCCCTCGGTGCCGTCACCGGTCCCGTTGCCCCTGCCCAGCCGCACCCGGGCCAGCGGCCGTGCGGTCGGGCCCAGGTGCGTGACGCCCTGGTGGTTCTCGAAGCCCGTCAGCTGGGGCAGCCCCAGCCGCTCGTCCATGTCGGCCAGCACGTCCCCGACGCACCGCTCGCCCTCACCACGGCTGCTGGTGACGTCCAGCAGCCCCAGGCCCGGCTCGCGCTGCCCGAGGTCGTTGATGAACTCGTGCCCCAGGATCTGGTAGCCGGCGCATACCGAGAAGACGATGGCGCCGTTGTCCACGGCCCGGTTCAGCCCGCCGTCGCGGCGCAGCCGCTCGGCCGCCAGCCGCTGGGGACGGTCCTCGCCGCCGCCGACCAGGTAGATGTCCCCGGAGGTGGGGATCGGCTGGTCGGAGCGGACGTCGATCCGCTGCACGCCCAGCCTGCGCTGCCGGGCACGCCGCTCCACCACCAGTACGTTGCCCTGGTCGCCGTAGGTGCTCAGCAGGTCCGGGTAGACCCACACCACGCGCAGGCCGCTCTCACTCATGCTCGCTCGCATCCTCGCCGTGTTTCCGGCGTCTTCGACGTCTTTGCGTCTTCGGCGCCTCCGGACGCCCGGCTCCTGCCGGGAGCCCGGAGGGCCCGGGATCAGTTGCCGACGATGCGGCGCAGATCCTGGAAGGCGGTGTAGTTGGCGATCGCCTCGATCCGGCCGGGCGGGCACTGCCGCACCGCCTCGGCGGCGTTCTCGCAGACCTGGAAGTCGACCCCCGCGACCTCCAGCCGGACCGCCAGGTCCAGCTTGCGGTCGCCGATCACGCAGATGGGGTGACCGGCCAGCCGGGAGTAGTCCACGTCCCACAGCCAGGAGGTGTCGGTGCCGTCCGCGCCGCGCGCGTTGACCGCCAGGATCACGGGCGCCGGCGGGCCGTCGATCAGGGAGAAGGTCTCCAGCCAGCCGGCCGGATTCTTCGCCAGCAGCAACCGGATCTCGCGTCCCTGGAAGGACACCACGTCGTAGCGGCCGGCCACCGCGGTCACCGAGTACATCCGCTCCAGCGCCGTCTGGGGCGGCACCCCGAAGGCGGCGGCGACGGCCGCGGAGGTGGTGGCGTTGGCCTTGTTGGCGCGGCCGGGGAGCTGGAGGCGGATCGGCCAGGCCGATCCGTGCGGGTCCAGCACGTGGTCGCCCGACAGGGCCCAGCTCGGAGTGGGACGGCGGAAGCCGCACTCGCCGCAGAACCAGTCGTCCCCGGGGCGCTGCATCACGCCGCCGCAGGCCGGGCAGGACCAGGCGTCGTCCTTCCACTCCTGGCCCGCGGCCACCCACACCACGTTGGGGGAGGAGGAGGCGGCCCACACCACCAGCGGATCGTCGGCGTTCGCCACGATCACGGCCTTGGACCCGGACAGCCCCTCGCGCCAGCGCTCGGCGAGCATCCGGGTCTCGGCGGCGCGGTCGAGCTGGTCGCGGGAGAGGTTCAGCAGGGCGATCGCCTTGGGCGTCACATCGCGGGCGACCGCGGCGAGGTACTTCTCGTCCACCTCGATGACGCCGTAGCGCGCCTCGCCGCTCCCGGCGAGCGCCGCGGTGATGCCCGCGGGCATGTTGGCGCCCAGCGCGTTGGAGACGACCGGGCCGGCGGCCCGCAGCGCCTCGGCGATCAGCCGGGTCGTCGTGGTCTTGCCGTTGGTCGCCGACACCAGGACGACGTCCAGGTTCTGGGCGAGTTTGGCCAGCAGGTCGGGATCGAGCCTGAGGGCCACCTTCCCGCCGATCACCGACCCGCTGCCACGGCCCGCGGCCCGTGACACCGCCGCGGCTGCCTTGCCCGCCGTCACGGCCAGTTTGGCCCGCGGCGGCAGCGGCTCCGTGTTGCCTGACATCGTCCTTGTCCCTCCTTGCCCCTGGGTCGGGGATCAGCCTACCGAGGTCCGCTCCCGGCCCCGAACCGCGCCACCCCACAGATGATCAACACGGCGTAGGGTGACACACATGCACCGCGGCGCCATTCCCGGAAGTTCCGGCTCCGTCCATCCTCTGCGATTGTCCGCCGACCCGGCCCTGCGCGCGCGGTGCGCCGAGGTGGTCTCCTTCGACGCGGAGCTGTTCCGCCTGGTGGAGGACCTGTTCGCGTCGATGTACGCCGCGCACGGTGTGGGGCTGGCGGCCAACCAGATCGGCGCCCCCGTGCGGGTGTTCGTCTACGACTGCCCCGACGACGAGGACCGCCGCCACCTGGGCCACGTGATCAACCCGCGCCTGGTGGAGGCCGGCGGCGTCATCGTACGCGGTCCGGAGAGCTGTCTGTCCCTGCCCGGTGCGGAGGCCGCCGTGGAGCGCCACGACCGGGCCGTGGTGGAGGGGCGGGACAAGGCGGGGACGCCGGTGCGGATCGAGGGCACCGGTTTCTTCGCCCGCTGCCTGCAGCACGAGTGCGACCACCTCGACGGCCGCGTGTACACCGACCGCCTCACGGGGCCGCGCCGCCGCCGGGCGCTGCGCGCGGTACGCCGGACCGCCGCGCTCGACGCGCGGCGCTAGCCCTGTCCGGCAAATCCCGCCTGCTCCGCGGTGTCCGGCACGCACCCCCCCCGGCCTCCGGCCGGGGGGCACCCCCATGCTGCGTTGTCGATCGTCGGCGCAGCACGCTGCGCTCTCCTCCTCCGCCTTGCGATCGCACGCACCGGACACCGCGGAGCCCGTCCTTCGGGCGGACAGCGCTATTTGCCGGACAGGGCCCGGGCCCCGAGGATCGCAGGCACCGCGGTGCTCACAGACCCGGGCCGCCGACCAGGTCCTTTGCGGTGGCCAGGCCTCCCCACAGCAGATCGGCCAGGTGCCGCACCAGCCGCTCCCGGGGGCAGGGCCGCTCGCCCAGCCACCAGTCGCCCGCCGCGTGCATCATGCCGACGATCCCGTGCCCCCACACCCGGGCCCGCTCCTCGCGGTCGGCGCCGAGGTCGACGCGTTCGGCGATCACCATGGCCAGCTCCTCGCCGAGCCTGCGCAACAGGGGGGCCGAGTGCTGGCCGACGTCGAAGCCGCGCTCGCCTCCGGACTCCTCGGCCGGGTGCATCAGGAAGCGGTAGACCTGGGGCCTGGCCTCGATGGCGGCCAGGTACGTGTCGAGCGCGGCCTCCACGCGCTCGCGCCGGTCGGTGGGCGCGTCCAGGGCGGCCCGCAGCGCGTCCACCAGGGCGTCGGTGTGCCGTACCGCCAGAGCGCGGTAGAGGCCGCCCTTGTCGCCGAAGTGCCGGTAGAGGATGGGCTTGGTGATGCCCGCCTCGGCGGCGATGGCGTTCATCGAGGCGCCCGGGCCGTCGCGCAGCACCACGCGCTCGGCGGCCTCCAGGAGTTCCCGGCGGCGGCGCTCGGTGGCGCTGCGCTGGTCCTCCCGCTGTGTGGTCTCCATGTTCCTCGGCCTCCCCGACCCTGCTGTGACACCTCGGTGCCGCCTGAGCGCAACGTAACACCCGCGGGGCGTACGCGAGGGTGTCGACGGCGGAGGTTGACATCGCACTGGCCGGTAACATATTCACGTTACCGCTAGTAACAACGGATGGAGGGGCTTCCGTGGCGGAGTTCGCACTCGACCTCAACGACGACCAGAAGGCCGTACGGGAATGGATCCACGGCTTCGCGGCCGACGTCATGCGCCCCGCCGCCGCGGAGTGGGACGAGCGTGAGGAGACTCCCTGGCCCGTCATCCAGGAGGCGGCCAAGATCGGCCTGTACTCGCTCGACTTCTACGCCCAGCAGTACTTCGACCCCACCGGCCTGAGCATCCCGATGGTCATGGAGGAGCTGTTCTGGGGCGACGCGGGTATCGGCCTGTCGATCGTCGGCACCGCGCTGGCGGCCGTCGGCGTGCTCGCCAACGGGACCGAGGAGCAGATCGGCACCTGGATCCCCCAGATGTACGGCGACGCGAACGACGTGAAGGTCGCCGCCTTCTGCTCCTCCGAGCCGGACGCCGGATCGGACGTCTCGGCCATGCGCACCCGCGCCGTCTACGACGAGGCCAAGGACGAGTGGGTACTCAACGGCACCAAGACCTGGGCCACCAACGGCGGCATCGCCAACGTCCACGTCGTCGTCGCCGTCGTCGACCCCGAACTCGGCTCCAAGGGACACGCCTCCTTCGTGATCCCGCCGAACACCCCCGGCCTGTCCCAGGGGCAGAAGTTCAAGAAGCACGGCATCCGCGCCTCCCACACCGCCGAGGTCGTCCTCGAGGACGTCCGTGTGCCCGGCCACTGCCTGCTGGGTGGCAAGGACAAGCTCGACGAGCGCCTCGCCCGCGCCCGCGAGCGGGCGAAGAAGGGTGGCGAGCGCGTGAAGAACGCCGCGATGGCCACCTTCGAGGCGTCCCGCCCCGCCGTGGGAGCCCAGGCGGTCGGCATCGCCCGTGCCGCCTACGAGGTCGCCCTGGACTACGCCAGGACCCGTGTGCAGTTCGGCCGCCCGATCATCGACAACCAGGGCATCGCCTTCCAGCTCGCCGACATGCGTACCCGCATCGACGCCGCACGGCTGCTGGTGTGGCGGGCCTCGTGGATGGCGGCGGCGGGCAAGCCCTTCGAGGGTGCCGAGGGCTCGATGTCCAAGCTGTTCGCCGGGGAGACCGCCAAGAGCGTCACCGCCCAGGCGATGCAGATCCTCGGCGGTAACGGCTTCACCCGGGAGTACCCGGTGGAGCGCATGCACCGGGACGCGGCGATCTACACGATCTTCGAGGGCACCAGCGAGATCCAGCGCCTGGTCATCGCCCGCACCATCTCGGGCGTGCACGTCCGCTGACCTCCCACCCCACCGGGTGGCCGCCGCACGGTCGGCGGCCACCCGGCGGGGCACACCCTGCCCCACCGCACACCTTGGCGCCGTCCGGTCCCTGCCCGCCGGAAACGCGCGCTCAGCCCCCAGCCGGGGTGCGCGCCGTCACCCGCCGACAGTACCGCCCCGGCCCGGCCCCGCCCCCCCCGCGCCCCCTGACCGCACCCCGCGACCCGCCGCGTTCACCCGACACGCCCGCACCCATTCGGGCTGATCCCGGCGACACGCCGAACCGGTGCGCAGACCGGCCACCGAGCCGCCGCACACCATCCAGGGAGAGCAACAACCGCCCCCCCCATAAGCCTTTTGACACCCCGAACAGATTGCCCGGGCAAGGCCCGGCCCTCGGGGGACCAGTAGTGAGCATGTTCACAAAACATCTCCGATCGACCGATCGGGAGCTTTTCTGACGCACTATCCGTAGAAGACCGCAAGTCCCCGCCGCGGGGCGGGGCCGCCCGGGCGGACGCCCAATCCTGCCGCCGCCCGGGTGATGTACGGACCATGACGAGGCGGCAGGAGCGGGAGACCCGAGCAAGACGGGCCGCGCACGACGCGGCCCTTGGGGTGAAGCCACGCGACGTGTGGCCGGGCAACTTCGCCGGCCCGAACCCGACAGGTCATCTTTCGCAGGCGTACGACGAAGGGTTCACTCATGTCTGCGCACGCACGCATAGCGGCTCCTGTGTCCCGGGCGGGCATCACCACCGCCGTCACCGCCGCCACCCTGGCGGGGACGATGCTCATTCCGTCCGCCGCACCCGAGGCCGAGGCGGCCACCCCCGCCGGCAAGGCGCTCAGGGTCGCGGCCTCCAAGAAGGGCGCCCCCTACAGCTACGGCGCCGCCGGCCCCAGCCGGTTCGACTGCTCGGGACTCACCCAGTACTCGTACAAGAAGGCGGGCAAGAAACTGCCGCGCACCGCGGCGGCCCAGTACAACCGCTCGAAGAAGGTCTCCGCCAAGTCGCGCAAGAAGGGGGACCTGGTGTTCTTCCACTCGGGCGGCAGTGTCTACCACGTCGGCATCTACGCCGGCGAGGGACGGATCTGGCACTCTCCCAAGCCGGGCAAGACCGTCCGCAAGGAGAGGATCTGGACCAAGAGCGTGCGCTACGGGCGCGTGAGGTGACACAGCGGCACCCGAACCGGGCCGGGCCCCGCAAGGGCCCGGCCCGGCCCGTTTCAGCCCGTGGCGATTACGCCACGGGCGTGAAGCCGTTCCGCCCGGCCGCGCCGGCGGGCACGCTCGGCCCATGAGACTTCTGGTGCTGGGCGGAACGGAGTTCGTCGGCCGTGCGGTCGCCGAGGAGGCGCTGGCGCGCGGCTGGGAGGTGACCGTCCTCAACCGCGGACGCCACGCCCCACCGCCTGGTGCCACCGCGCTGCGGGGCGACCGCACGGCCGACGGCGGGCTCGCAGCCCTGAAGGACCCGGTCGGCGGCTGGGACGTCGTGGTCGACACCTGGTCGGGGGCGCCCGCCGCGGTACGCGACGCCGCGGCCTCGCTGGCGAGGCGTGCGGGGCGCTACGCGTACGTCTCCAGTCGCTCGGTGTACGCCTACCCGTCCCCGGCCGGCCTGGACGAGACCGGCCCGCTCGTCGACGGCTCGCCCGACGACGACGGCGTCGCCGACTACGCCAGGGCCAAGCGCGGAGGGGAGATGGCCGTCGAGGCGGCCTTCGGTGACCGGGGCCTGCTGGTGCGGGCGGGGCTGATACTGGGCCCGTACGAGAACATCGGTCGGCTGCCGTGGTGGCTGCTGCGTGTCGCCCGGGGCGGTGAGGTGCTGGCGCCCGGCCCCCGGGACCTCCCCCTGCAGTACGTGGACGTGCGCGACCTCGCCGTCTGGACGCTGGACGCCGCCGGGCGCGGGCTGGGCGGCCCGTACAACCTGGTGAGCCCGCCCGGCCACGCGACCATGAGGGAGTTGCTGGGCAGCTGTGTGCGCGTCACCGGTTCCGGCGCCGAACTGCGGTGGACCGCCCCGGAGCCGATCCTGGCGGCGGGGGTGCGGCCGTGGACGGATCTGCCGGTGTGGATCCCGCCGGGCGAGCTCCACGACGCCATGCACGCCGGGGACGTCTCCCGGGCCGTCGCGGCGGGGCTGCGCTGCCGCCCCGTGGAACGGACCGTGGCCGACACCTGGGCCTGGCTGTGCGGCCTGGACGGCGAGCCGCCCCTCCGCCCCGACCGCCCCCGGGTCGGACTGGAGCCCGCGAAGGAGGCCGAGATCCTCCGCACGGTGGCGAGCCGGCC
>NZ_JADEYH010000015.1 GCF_017114865.1 Streptomyces verrucosisporus
ACGAAGCCAGGTTGGAAACAGCTCGCTGGCGTCGGCGGAAGAAGCGGCGGGTTTCGGCAGCGAGTGCGGCATGAGGGCCTCCTGGTCACCAGGGCGGATGAGGCAATCCACACCGAGCCAAGGTCTTCACCCATTTCAAGATCTCTCAGCCGAGAGTTCCGTCACCAGTCTCTGTGGGCAGAACAGCACAACAGCGAACGTCTACCGACACGTTGCCGTCACGCGTGAGGCGAGTCCGTGCACATCGGCCGGCAGTCCGTGTTCGAACCGGGCTCGCGTCGGCGAGCGCGCGAGAGCCGTCCGCCGGCGTTGGTCGAAGGGACGGGGCCGAACCCCGGGACTGGACTATCCGCCGACTCCGTAGAAGACCGACCGGAGGGAACCACCGCCGCGGGGGATGCGTCAGGCTGTCGATGTAGTGGCCAGTAGCTTGCCCATCGCCGCGAGCACGGATGGCTCGATGCGGTAGTAGACCCAGGTGCCACGCCGCTCGGAGGTGAGCAGGCCGGCCACCTTGAGCCTCTTCAGGTGGTGGGAGACGGTCGACTGGGAGACGCCGACATCGGATATGTCGCACACGCACGCCTCGCCGCTCTCGTGCGAGGCGACCGCGGAGAACAGCCGCAGCCGCACCGGATCACCCAGCGCCTTGAACATCGCGGCGGTCCGCTCAGCTTCCTCGGCCGTCAGCGGGCGCTCGGTCAGCGGCGGACAGCACGACACCACGACCCCGGAGGGGCCGGGTTCCAGCAGCGGCGGCACCTTGACGTTCGACATGCACCTATGTTGACACATGTCAAACCAGCGTGGCCAGGTGTTCGAGGTCAGCGCCCGCACAGACGAGCCGCCGGGCGGTGGGCGACGCGGCGGCGTCCCACGCCGATGCCTTGCAAGGAATTGGACCTGTGCGCTTCAAGCCACCGGTGCAGGTTCCGCCCCAACGTGCGCTGCTGGGCGAAACACACCAGGCGATGTGCGGTGAGAGTGGCACGCGGGCGTGCTCGGCCAATTCGACGGCGATCCGCACCGCGGAGTTCCCGGTCCCCACGGCCACTACGCGTTGCCCGGCGAAGGGCTCAGGTGTGCGGTACTCCGCAGCGTGCAATATCGCGCTGGTGAAGTCCTCCGCCCCCGAGGCTGCTATGTCGCGCCAAGCCGCTTGAGCGAGTTATTCGACGTTGCCGAGTCTTTCCGGTCGGGGTGCTCAAGGAGCTTGAAGATCTGGCGGCAGATCACCCGCTCAGGGATCGAGTCGCATCCGGACCATGGTGATCGTGTGCATGGCCCGGTTGAGCTGCCGGTCGCCGCTGCGGTTGAGACGGTGTCGGTTGGTCGGCTCGGACGAAGCAGGGATCGGCGAAACACCGGCGAAGGCGGCTTCCGAGTGGAATCGTCCCTGGTGGGACCATCTGACCAAGATCTGGGCGGCGGTGGTCGGTCCGACTCCGAGCAAGCCGAGAAGCTCGGGGGCCTGCTGCCGCACCAGGGCGAGGATCTCGTTCTCGAGTTCCTTGGCCTCGGCCTGCAGGACCTGGATGCGCTGGGCCGTGGACCGCATGGCTCGCACCGTCATCCGGTGCTCGAGGTCTTGGGTCGGGCGGTCGCGGAACTGAGCGCAGTAGGCGATCTGGGCGGGGGCTTGAGCTTCCGCAGCTCGGCGCGGAAGCTCATCAGGCGCAGAGACAATCAGGGCCTTGAGCCGGTTGATCGCGGCGGTGGAAGCGAGGACCGCTCCGTGACGGATGGCAAGCAGCACCCGCAGTGCCTCGCGTTCGCCACGGAGGCGGGGCTGGATCAGATGCTCGGCGGCCAGGGTCTCCTTGGCGGCCCGGACGGCGTCGAGCATGTCGGTCTTGCGGCCCCCGCGGTTGGCCGCTGGTTTTAGGCGGTAGACCTCAACGACCTGCTCGCCGGCCTGGTCCAGGAAGGCCGCGAGGCCGGCGCCGTAGATGCCGATGCCTTCCAGGGCCCAGCAGCGGCGGCCGGGAACCTGCTGGCGGGCGAAGTCCAGCAGGCGCCGGTGCTGAGCTTGTCGGCGTGGTGTCGTCAGGGTGAGTCCGGTTGCGGCGAGACATCCGTCGATGGTTTCACCGCGGTACTGGAGTTCGCGGAGGGTGCGACGCAGGACGTGCGTCAGGTGGTCGGGATCGGTGAAGGTGGCGTTGTTCTGGCCTCCTGCGCGTCGGACCAGTGACCAGACGCCTTCGATCGGGTTCAGGTCGGGTGCGTAAGGCGGTGGCTGGTAGGCGGTGATCCAGTCGTGGGTGTCGATGAAGGCCCGCAGCCGGGCGTCCCGGTGCACGTTGAGGTTGTCCCGGACGAGGACGAAGGGGGCGCCGAGTTGCCGGTGGGCGGCGGTCGGCAGGCCGCGGTAGTCGATCCGGGTGAAGCTGCGCCGGCGGCGGCGCTTGTGGTCGATGTGCCGCTTGGGCCGGAAGGCCGGGCGTGAGCGCTCGTCCTGCTTGTAGCAGGCCAGGGCGGCGATCGAGAACCGGCGCTGGGAGCGTCCCCTCACTCGGATCACGGGCGTGTGCCCGCGCTTGGCCCAGGTGCGGGAGGTGGGCAGCGTCATCGAGAAGCCGGCTTCGTCCTCGAAGAGGATGTCGCCGCCAGCACCGACGGCGCCCAAGCCCTGCTGCACCCCGGCCCCGTCGTCCACGTCGTCCGCATGCGCGGCCGCATCGCCCATCAGCCGTTGCGCGAGTTCGAACTGCTTACCCTAGTTGGTGATCAACGCCGAGTGCGTCGTCAGCCGTCGGCAGGTACAAGCCCACGTCCGGCTGACCTGGCCCGGATGACGCCGTTACCTTGGCGTCGGAGCTCGTTTATCTTTCGTCTCCTCCATCGATGGACGATGCCACGCGGGGCAGAGTCAGGCGCGGCCTTGAGCCTCCGGGCCCGTTCGGCCTCGGATCCAACTTGACATGCCCGCATCGGACGTCCTCGTCGACCGGATTGATCATCTACAGCGCTCCGGCTTCACTCACTCGCCGAACGTCTCGAACGCTAATTCGAGATAAACCTGCCGCAATAGGCGACGGGAGCGACCCCGGCCTCGACCACCACGGGCAAGGCGGCCAATCGACCCATGCTACCAATGATCGCTGTTGACGCAAGCATTCCCTGTTAGATATTATTCAACCATGACGGGAGAACTGGATGTAAGCCTCTTTGGGGGCGAGGAGTTGTCGGACCGTGACCGGGCGCGTCGACTCGTACCGAAACTCAAGGCGCTCGCCGACGAGAATCGGGTGGTTCTCACCCTGCTTCTCGCCGAGCGCCCCCGGACGGTCAAGGAGCTGGAGAAAGCCACAGGCCTGAGCCAGACGCTCATCAGCCATCACCTGCGGCCACTCCGGGAGCAGGCTCTCGTCAAGGTCATGCCTCGTGGGCGATCGAACGTTTACGCCCTCTGCTGTGAAGAGTTCGGGACTCCGGTCCGCTGGCTCGCGTCGCTCGCGGCACTGACCCCCGAGGGCGCTCAAGCCTGCTGCCTGAGCGAAGAGGAGGATCGGAACGCCGACGAGGCGTGAGATCGCCTGACACATGCGGGGCACTGCGTGCCGCTCTGCTTCCGCACCCATGCACAACCCCGCACAGCTCGCACCAACTCGGCTCGACATCCGGCACTGGCCCCTCAAGGCGGCGGTACCGATCCACCTGGTGAGTCAGGCTTCCGGGCGTCGCGGGTCACGACGCCACCGGAGCGGCGTCCCTCGCGAGCGACGACAACTTTCAGCATTTGCTGTTGACATGAATAGTTACTGTTGATATCAATGGAGCGTGCGAACCGAATCGACTTACGAAGCGCCCCAGGCCTGTCGCCTGAGCGGAGCTGAGGGGGTGCCCTCCGATGCCTGACAAGGCAATCGAGACGATCAAAACCTTCGGGACGATCACCGCTGAACTCGTCGTCCTCTTCCTGCTCGTAGCCTTCCTGGTCGCTCTGATCCAGCGGCGGATAGGCGAGAAACGACTTCAGGCGTGGATGGAGGGTGGGTCAATCGTGGCCCCCCTCAAGGGAGCCCTGCTGGGATCCGTGACCCCTTTCTGTTCCTGCTCGACCCTTCCCATGCTCATGGGAATGATCAAGGCGGGTTCCCCCTTCACGGGTGCCGCGGCCTTCCTCATCGCCTCCCCGCTGCTAAATCCGATCATCCTCGGGGTCATCTGGATCCTCTTCAGTTGGGAGATCATGCTGGGCTATGCGGCGGTTGTCCTCCCGCTGACCATCATCATCTCCTTGCTGTGGGGCAAGGCGGGCCTGGAGCGTTATGTTCGGCGCGTCAAGGTGTCCGCCGAGGGTCATGATGACTCTCCGTGGCAGGGGCTTCGTCGTGAAGTGCGTCCTGCCGCGCGCCAGTCGTGGTCGTACTTCCAGCCGCTGATGATTCCGCTCCTGATCGGCGTTAGCATCGGTGCCGTTATCTACGGAGTGGTGCCCCAGTCCTTCCTGATCTCCGTCGCCGGTGACGGCAGCATTCTCGCCGTTCCGATCGCAGCTCTCATCGGCATTCCTCTCTACATTCGCACCGAGTCGATTCTCCCGATTGGTCTTGCGCTGAGTTCGGCGGGCATGGGTCTGGGGCCTGTGTTCGCTCTGGTCATCGGTGGCGCCGGGGCGAGCATTCCGGAGTTGACCATGCTGTCGGCGATTTTCAAGCCGCGACTGGTGGCGACGTTCGTCGGCTCAGTTCTCGCCGTCGCCATCGCTGGCGGCCTGATCGTTCCCCTCTTCGCCAGCTGACCCGAGGCGTTCGCCGAGCCAGTATCTCCAGGGCATGGTCCACATGGCGCCGCTATCGCACCGCTTTGGTTGCGACCTGAAACATCGGCCGTTCCAGGCCTCCAGACAGGCCCCTCGCTGGGCGTCGTGAAATTGAAAAGGTTATAGAACATGGTGTTCACCAACTCGTTCATGGCGCCCTTGGGTACTCCTGCCCCGCGCTTCTCCCTGCCCTCCATCAACGGAAACACGGTCTCACTGGACGACTTCGCGAGCGCTCGTGCCCTGCTCGTGATTTTTCTGTCCAACCGGTGCCCATACGTGGTCCACGTGGAGAAGGAAATCGGCAGGATCGCCGAGGAATATCGCTACCAGGGCCTGGGGACCGTCGGGATCTGCGCCAGCGATACGGGAAGCCATCCTGAGGACGCTTCGGAGCACCTGGCGGAGCAGGCCCACCGAGCCGGATTCAACTTCCCCTATCTCGTGGATGATTCCCAGGAGGTAGCCAAGGCCTACCGAGCCGCCTGCACACCGGACTTCTTCCTGTACGACGCCGAGCGGCACCTGGCCTACCGCGGTGAACTCGATCGTGCGCGCCCGGGTAACGAGCAGCCCGTCGACGGGAGTTCTCTCCGTACTGCTCTCGAAAATGTACTTGCTGGACGTCTCGTTCCCGAACCGCACGCGCCCAGCGGAGGCTGCAACATCAAGTGGAAGCCCGGTAACGAACCTGTATGAGGGCGGAGGGACATGCGGTCCCGGCCGGTATCTGCTCCGACCCGCTGCTCCGATGAAGATATGCCGTCGCGGGCCTTCCCGATTTGAAACGGGAAGGCCCGCGACGGTGAAAGAGGGCGCCGGTTAATGAAGTTGAACTCGTGGAGCCATGGGGTCTGACGACTTGTCGTCCATGCGGCATCCAGGGATTCGACGTGAAGCCGTGATGTTCTGTTTCTGGTCACAGAGCCCTTTCCATCCTCGTTCTGAGCTGGTCAGATGAAGGGTGAGGATGGCCTGGACGAGGCCGGTGACGCGGGTGGTCGAGCACCGCAGTTTGCGGAGGAGCCGCCAGGACTTGAGGGTGGCGACGGCGTGCTCGACGAGGTCCCGGATCTTCGCGTGAGATCGGTTGACCGCCTTCTGGCCTGCGGAGAGGATCTCCCACCGTCCCCAGCACGGAATGCGAACCGTGCCGCCGGCACCTCGGTATTCTTTGTCGGCCCAGCACTCGATACCGACGTCCGCGAGCATGCGAATAACGCCATGTCCGCGGGCGGCCCGGACGTCGTGGACGGCACCGGGCAGAGCCGGAGAGGCCCCCAGCAGCCGACCGGACGGATCAGCCAGGATCTGCACGTTCATCCCGTGCTTCTTGTGCTTATACGGATGCGCTCTATTGATCAGAAACTCATGGGGTTCTCGTCCAGGACGTAGTGGACGTGTGGGCCGCCGAAGTAGCCGCGGACGACGCGCGGCTGACGCTGGCGTCGGCGGAAGAAGCGGCGGGTTTCGGCAGCGAGTTCGGCCTGGTTCCGGGCCCGGTGCTGCTTGGGCAGGCTGTGCTTGAAGTCCGCGTTGACCAGTTCTTCGGGGTTCAGCTCGGGCGAGTAGGCGGGAGGAAGTGCAGTTCGACGTCGTCGGGGTGGGCGGCGAGCCAGTCGCGGACCTTCTTGGAGCGGTGGGCGGAGTGCCCGCCGACGACGAGATGGACCTTGTGGTCGAAGTGGCCGGCGAGCCGGTTCAGGAAGCGGCACATCACCTCGGCGGTGAAGTGCTCGGTGAAGACCATGAAGTGCGTCCGGCCCCTGGTACTGATCGCCGACATCGCGTTCACCGAGAACCGGTTTCCGCTGCGCCGCACCACGGGCGTCTTCCCCTTCTCGCCCCAGGTGCGGCCGGTGACCTGGTCGGATCGGGTGCCGGCCTGGTCGGCGAAGAGGATCTCACCTCCTCGGCCTTCGCCTGCGCGCGGATCTGCGGCCAGATCTCCTCGCGCCAGCGCCGCAGGGCCTGCGGGTCCTGCTCGACGGCCCGCTGGTCCGGGCACTGGAAGGTCAGCCCCCACCGCTTGAGGTACTTGCCCACCCCCGGTTCGGTCAGCCGCACCAGGTACAGCTTCGCGATCAGCTCGCCCACCAGCCGTCGCGTCCACAACTGCCCGCTCAGACCAGGGTCGCGGGGCCAGTGGTCGAGGACGGCCTGCCGCACGGCGTGGCCTGCTCGGCCTCCCCGAGCACCTGGTGCACCCCGACCGGCTTGCCCCGCGGCTGCGTGACCAGCGATTCCCGGCCGCCGGCCTGCCACTTCGTCCACCAGATGTCGACCGCCTTCAGCGACACCCCGAACAGCGCCGCGACGTCCCCCACCGGATCGCTCACACACCACCAACGGCCCAGAACCCAAACTGTTTCGGGTCAATGTGAGTTGACGCCTTCCCAGAGGCCACGGCGTTCCCTGGCGGATGCGCAATCGGCGGGAGCGGCACAGCGGCGCGAACAGGCATCCGGCCGCACGCCCCTGGAGGGCTCGGTCCGAAACCGCACCGGGGGCGGTGGCGGACGACCGCCGGGATGGCGCCCGGTTCGCGCACCGGGCGCCGATGCCGCCCGTCGGCCGTGGCTCGCGGGTCGCCGGGGATGCGGAGGCTTCCGGTCTGCGGCTCATGCCGGAGTTATACGCGGCGTAGTCAGCACCGAGTCAGCACGGGAGTCGGCACCGCACTCCCGAACCACACCCGAGCAGGGCAACTCGGGCACCCTCCCGCCCGGCCTCGCCGGCGCCCTCGCGGGGCCGGCGGCCGCGCGCCCGCCCCGCGGCATGGCGGGCGCGCGCACCGCGGCGCGCGGAACTGTGGTGTCCCACCACATACGCCCGCGGCCTGCCCTTTCCTACGGTGTGGCGGCACACGAACGTCCCCGTCGAGTGTCAGGAAGTGGTGCCGATGACGTCGCCCGCAAGCGCCCCACCCGCTCCTTCCAACCTCAGGCGCGTGGTCACCGCGTCCCTGATCGGCACCACCATCGAGTGGTACGACTTCTTCCTCTACGGCTCCGCCGCCGCGCTCGTCTTCGACAAGCTGTTCTTCCCCGAGTCCGATCCGCTGGTCGGCACGCTGCTGGCCTTTGTGACGTACGCGGTCGGCTTCGTCGCCCGCCCCGTCGGCGCGCTGGTCTTCGGGCACTACGGCGACCGGCTGGGCCGCAAGAAGCTGCTGGTGATCAGCCTGCTGATGATGGGCGGCGCGACCTTCGCGATCGGGCTGCTGCCCACCCACGCCCAGCTCGGTTCCGCGGCGGCCGTCCTGCTGACCGTGCTGCGGCTGGTGCAGGGTTTCGCGCTCGGCGGCGAGTGGGGCGGTGCGGTGCTGCTGGTGTCGGAGCACGGCGACGCGCGCCGGCGCGGCTTCTGGGCGTCCTGGCCGCAGACCGGCGCTCCGGCGGGCCAGTTGCTGGCCACGGCCGTACTGGCGGTGCTGACGGCGGTGCTGTCGGAGGACGCGTTCGTCTCCTGGGGCTGGCGGGTGCCGTTCCTGCTGTCCGGGGTGCTGGTGCTGGTGGGCCTGTGGATCCGGCTGTCGGTCGACGAGTCGCCGGTCTTCAGGGCCGCGCTGGCGAAGGCCGAGGCCCGCAGGGCCGCCGAGAGCGCCGAGGCCGCGGCGGAGAAGAAGGCGGAGACCATGCCGCTGCTGGCCGTGCTGCGCCACCACTGGCGCGACGTGCTGATCGCGATGGGCGCCCGGATGGCGGAGAACATCAGTTACTACGTCATCACCGCCTTCGTCCTGGTCTACGGCACCAAGCACCTGGACATGGACAGGCAGACGGTGCTCAACGCGGTGCTGATCGCCTCCGCCGTCCACTTCGCGGCGATCCCGGGATGGGGGGCGCTGTCGGACCGGTGGGGCCGCAAGCCGGTCTACCTGCTGGGCGCCGCCGGCATCGGGCTGTGGGCGTTCCCGTTCTTCTGGCTGATCGACACCGAGTCCTTCGGCGCGGTGCTGCTGGCGGTGACGGTCGGGCTGGTCCTCCACGGCGCGATGTACGCCCCGCAGGCGGCGTTCTTCTCCGAGTTGTTCGCCACCCGGGTGCGCTACTCGGGGGCCTCGATCGGCGCGCAGTTCTCGTCGGTCGCCGCCGGCGCCCCGGCCCCGCTGATCGCCACCGCCCTGCTGGCGGACTTCGGCGGCTCGACGCCGGTGGCGCTGTACGTGATCGCCGCCGCGCTGCTCACCCTGCTCGCGGTCGGGGTGGCCAAGGAGACCCGGATGCGGGACCTGGAGCGGATCGGCGAGCCCGAGGAGCCGGGGGGCTCCGGGAGGATCCCGGCTCCGCGCGGCGGTTCGGTGTCCGCGGACGGTCTCTGACATCCGGCCGGGCAAGGCCGCCCGTCGCCCGCCGGCCGCCCCTCCGGGCGGTCAGCGGGCGACGGCGGCTGACATCCGGTACAGCCGCAGCGCGAGCTGCACCTCCAGTGCCCGCTCCGGGCACTGCCAGTCGCTCCCCAGCAGCCGTCCGACCCGCTCCAGGCGCTGGGCCACGGTGTTGACGTGGACGTGGAGCACGTCCTTGGTGCGGGCCGGGCTGGAGCCGGAGGCGAAGTACGCCTCCAGGGTGCCCACCAGATCCGTTCCGCGGCGCTCGTCGTACTCCAGGAGCGGGCCGAGGGTACGGCCGACGAAGCCGTCGACGTCCCGGCCGTCGGCCAGCAGCAGTCCGAGGAAGCCGAGGTCCCCGGCTCCCGCGCCCTCGCCGAAGCGGCCCAGCAGCCGGAGGGTGTCCAGGCAGCGGCGGGCCTCGTCGCAGGCGGCGGCCACCGCCGCCGGGTCGGCGGCGGGCGCGGGTACCGGCGGTGAGGCGCCGACGGTGACGGGGGCGTGGACGGCCGCGCCGAGCTGGGCGGCGACCTGCCGGGCCGTGCCGCCGGGGTCCCCCGGGGCCCCGTCTCCTTTGGGGCCCTCCCCACCGGCCAGCGGCAGCAGCAGGACGGTGCCGCCTTCGCGGGCGGCGGCCAGGCCGTGCCGGGTGGCGGCCAGGTGGGAGGCGGCCGACCACAGCCGCTGCCGGTCGGTGGTCTCCCGCCGCCCCGTGCCGCCGCCGGTGTCCAGGCGGGCGGCGAGGACGACGTGGGGGACGTCGAGGTCGGCGCCGAGCCGGGCGGCGCGTTCGCGCAGCAGACGGGGGTCGCGGTCGGCGGCGTCCAGCAGGTCGTCCAGGAGTTCGCCGCGCACCCGCTGCTCGGCCTCGCCCGCCGAGCGGCGGGCCAGCAGCAGCAGCGAGGTGACCATGGCGGCGCGCTCCAGGGTGCGCTGGTCGGTGGGGTCGAGTTCGCGGTGGCCGCGCAGCACCAGCGCGCCCAGCAGTTCGCCGCCCGCGGAGACGGCCGCCACCCAGGCGTCGCCGTCGCGCACCGCGTGGCCGTCGCGGCGGGAGCGCTCGACGGCCCGGGCGGGCATGCTTCCGCCTCCTTCGGGAAGCTGCGCGAACTCCACTTCCCCGTCCAGGACTTCGGAGACGGCGGCGGCCACCTCGTCCACGCCTTTGCCGCGCAGGACCAGTTCGGTGAGCCGGTCGTGGACCTCGGAGGAGCGTTCGATGGCGGCGCTGCGGTCGCGGATGATGGCGTTGGCGGCCTCCAGTTCGGCCATCGCCTCGCGGGTCTCGGCCAGCAGCCGGGCGGTGTCGATGGCGACGGCCGCGTGGGCGGCGAAGGAGGCCAGCAGCGCGACCTGCTCGCGGTCGAAGACGCGGGGGCGGCGGTCGGCCGCGAAGAGCACGCCGATCACCTCGCGGCCGAGCATCAGCGGCACCCCGAGGATCGCCACAAGGCCCTCGTCGCCGACTCCGGAGTCGATGTTGCGGGTGTGCAGGAAGCGCTCGTCGCGCATGTAGTCGTCGGTGACGTAGGGGCGGGCGGTCTGTGCGACCAGCCCGCCCAGCCCCTCCCCCATGCCCAGGCGCAGCTGCTGGAAGTGCGCGGAGACCGATCCCTCGGTGACGCGCATGTAGGTGTCGCCGGCCTCGGGGTCGTTGATGGTCATGTAGGCGACCTCGGTCCCCAGCAGGGAGCGGGCGCGCTGGACGATGGCGCGCAGCACGTCGTCCAGCTCCCGCACCCCCGCCAGGTCGTGCGCCGTGGCGAACAGCGCCGTCAGTTCCGCCTCGCGCCTGCGGCGCCCCTCCAGTTCGGAGCGAACCCGCAGGGCGAGGAGCCGGGCACGGTCCGCCGCGGGGGAGCCGTCCGGCCGCCCGGGCCGCTCGTACTCCTCGGCGGGCGCGCCTCGGGCGAGGAGTTCCAGGAACGCCAGGGGCGCGGATTCGGCGGCGGGCTCGGTGGCCGGTTCGGTTGCGGGCTCGGCCGCGTGGTGCTCGGACATGGGCACAGGGATACCTGCCGGTGGTACGGGCGCGCCAGGGTCGGTGCGCGGGCGTGTGCGCCCGGCGCGCCGGGGCGTGGGCCGGTTGCCGGGGCGCGGGTCAGTGCGCCGTCCAGCCGCCGTCCATCACCAGGGACGCGCCGGTGACGAAGGACGCCTGCGGACCGCACAGGTAGGCGACGGCCTCGGCGACCTCCTCCGGCTCGATCAGGCGCTTGACGGCGGCGTCGGCGAGCATGACCTCGGAGACCACGCGGTCGGCGGGGATGCCGTGGGCCTCGGCCTGGTCGGCGATCTGCCGCTCCACCAGCGGGGTGCGTACATAGGCGGGGTTTACGCAGTTGGAGGTGACGCCGTGGGCGGCCCCTTCCAGGGCCACGACCTTGGACAGTCCCTCCAGCCCGTGCTTGGCGCTGACGTAGGCGGACTTGTAGGCGGAGGCGCGCAGCCCGTGGACCGAGGAGATGTTGACGATCCGCCCCCAGCCCCGGCCGTACATGTGCGGCAGGGCGCCGCGCACCAGCCGGAAGGGTGCCTCCAGCATCACCGTCAGCACGGTGTGGAAGACCTCCGGCGGGAACTCCTGGACGGGACGGACCAGTTGGAGCCCGGCGTTGTTGACCAGCACATCGGTGCCGGCGGCGGCCCGCTCGGCGGCGTCGAGGTCGGTGAGGTCGAGGTGGACCGGCTCCAGGGCGCCGGGCAGGTCCTCCGCCCGTTCCGCGAGCCTTCGCAGCCCTTCGGCGTCCCGGTCCATCGCGCGGACCTCGGCGCCCGCGGCGGCCAGCCGCAGGGCGCAGGCCCTGCCGATGCCTCCGGCGGCGCCGGTGACCAGGGCGGTGCGACCGGCGAGGTCCAGCGGCACGGCGGGAGCGCCCGGGGCCGGGCCTGAGGCGGAGGCGGGAGCGGGGGACGGGGGGACGGTACGCGGGGTTCGCGGCGCGGTCATGGCCAGCACCCTAGGCAGCGGCCGCTCCCCCACCGATGTGCGTCGCACCCATACTTCACTCCCCCTCGGTGGTCTGGAACCACGTGGGTCCGTCGCTCCCCGCCCGCTCGATGCGCGTCAGCGCGAACTCCTCCAGCGGGGGCAGCTCGTCCGGACCGAACCACCCCACTTCCAGGGACTCCTCGTCGTTGACCCGCGCCCGCCCGCCCACCGCCCGGCAGCGGAAGGTCATGTCCACGAACTGGCAGACGTCGCCGTTGGGGTAGCGGACCGGGGCCAGCGTCTGCACCAGTACCAGCCGCTCGGGCACGGCCCGCACCGCGGTCTCCTCGTACACCTCGCGCACCACGGCGTCGGCCGGCTGCTCGCCGGGCTCGGGGATGCCTCCGATGATCGACCAGTGGCCGGTGTCGGCCCGCCGCACGAGCAGGACGCGGCCCTCGTCGTCTAGGACGACGGCGCTGGTACCGGGCAGGAAGAGCAGCCGTCGTCCCACGTCGGCGCGCAGGTCGCGGATGAAGTCGGGAGTCGCCATGCCGTGAGCCTACGGACCCGCCGACGCCTGGCGCGGGCGACCGTGCGGATCCGGGGCGGACGCGTTCTCGCCGGGGCGTATCCCGGTGTCGGTCCCAGGGGCTACGGTGTGCTCCACGTCACGGCCCGCGGTGTGCGCCCGGAGGATCTCCGGGCCCGGCGCGGCGGCCGTTTGTCTCGGGGGGTCGCAGACGATGGCTTCACCGGCGCTCGGATCACTGTCCGCCGCACCGGAGCGAAGCGGCGTGCCGGATGCCGCCGGCGCCGCGTTACTGGGCTGCTGCGCCGGCTGGGCGCTGCTGTGCGCGGCCGGGCGGGACGCCCGGCCGGAGGGGGTGCTGCTGGCGGTGCTGGCGGTGGCCGCCGGATACGCCTGCGGGCGGATCGGGGGTTCCCTGCTGCCGGCCGCCGCGCCGGCCGGGGCGGCGCTGGCCGGGCTGGGCTCGCTCCTTGCGTCTCCCGCCCTCCCGCTGCCGGATCCGTCGGCCACCGGGCCGGCCGGGCGGGCGGGCGCCGAGGCCGCGCTGGCGGTGCTGGCGGCGGGCGCGGCGTGCTGCGCCGCGTGGGCGGCGAGAAGCGCGCGGCCGCGGCGGCTGCTGCACTCGCTGGCCCTGGCGGTCGCGGCGGCGGCGCTGGCCACCGGCTCGCCCGCCGGGTGCGCCGCGGCGCTCGGGGTGCTGCTGTGCTCTCAGGTCGCGGGCCGGGTGCGCCGCAGACTCCCGGCACTGGCCGCGCTGGCGGCGGTGGCCGCGGCCGTGGCGGGCGCCGTCTGGGCGGTGGCCGGCGGCACGGGGCCGCAGGCGCTGGAGAAGCCGCTCCGGGAGACACTCACCTCACAGCGGATCGTGCTGTGGCGGGAGGCCGCGGTGCTCGCGGCGGAGCATCCGGTGCGCGGCGCGGGGCCCGACCGGTTCGGCGCCCTGAACCGGGCCGTCGACCAGGGCGCCGCCCCGGACGGCAAGCCGCACTCGGCGCCGCTGCAGACGGCGGCCGAACAGGGGGTGCCCGGTGTGCTGCTGATGGGCGCGGCCTTCGGCTGGGTGCTGCTCGCGCTGTACCGGTCACCGCGCCCGACACCGGTGGTGCTGACGGCGGGCGTGGCGCTCACGGGCCTGGCCGCGGTGGCGAGCGTGGGCAACGCCCTGAGCTTCAGCCAGGTCACCATGGGCGCGGGGCTGCTGGTGGGGCTGGCGACCGCCGGGGAGCGCTGGGACGTCCCGTAGGAGGACCGGGTGGTGGGCCGGGGGCATGAGGGGCACGGTGGGGCGGGTGGGTGGCGGACGTTCGGCCGCCCGGCTCGGCCGCCCCGCTCAGCCGGTCCGTACGGCGCGCTCCACCACCAGCAGCCGCCCCTCGGCGTAGCCGCGCGCGGAGCCGGACAGCTCGGTGGGCCTGCCGCTGTGGAGGACGGTCAGGGCGCCGGTGGAGGGCGCCTTCGGGTCCGGTTCCGCCCCGATGCGCCGCAGCGCCTGGGCGGCGACCGCGGCGGCCGAGCCGTACAGCACCGGCTCGGGGGCCAGTGGGGAGCGGACGGCGGCGCGGATGCGCTCGGCGACCAGTTCGTAGTGGGTGCAGCCCAGCACGACGGACCGCACCGCGCGCGGGGTGAGGGCGGCGGCCGCGGCGACGGCCGCGGCGACGGCGGCCTCGTCCCCCTTCTCCACGGCGTCTGCCAGCCCGTGGCAGGGCACCTCGGTGATCTCGGTGCCGTTGCCGAACCGGTCGATGAGGCGGCGCTGGTAGGGACTGCCGGTGGTGGCGGGGGTGGCCCAGACGGCCAGGGGGCCGCCCTCGGCCGCGGCCGGCTTGACGGCCGGCACCGTGCCGACGACCGGCACCGCCGGCTCCAGTTCGGCGCGCAGCACCTCCAGGGCGTGCACGGAGGCGGTGTTGCAGGCGACGACGAGCGCGTCGGGCCCGTACGCGGCGGCCGCCCGCGCACAGCCCAGGGCGCGGGCGGTGATGTCGTCGGCCGTCCGCGGCCCCCAGGGCATTCCGTCGGGGTCGGAGGACAGGACGAGATCGGCGTCGGGTCTCGCACGCCGTACCGCGGCCGCGGCGGCCAGCAACCCGATCCCGGAGTCCACAAGCGCGATTCTCACGGGTCACAGCGTACGGGCACGGGCGGGCGCGGCGCCCACCGGACGGCCCGGCCGGCCCGCGCGGGAGGCCGCCGGGGGTTCACTTGCGGCCGGGTGTCCACCGCATGCCCCAGCCGTAGGCCTGGTCCACCGTCCGCTGCGGGCTCGTCCCGCGCTCGGGCACCAGGAAGCGCGACTCCCGCCGGACGACGAGGTCGCCTCCGTGGTTGGTGATCAGCGCCAGGGCGCAGACGGTGGAGGGGAGGTCGCACTCGTCGAGGGAGAAGCCGACGGGCGCGCCGTGCTGGGGTGTGAGCGTCACCGTGGCGTTGAGGCCTGCGAAGCTGCGGGCGCCCTCGTAGATCGTGACGAAGATCAGGATCCGTCGGATCCTCTCCTTGTGGTCGAGGTTGATCGTGAGGTTCTCACCGGTCTCCACGGCGCCGGTGCGGTCGTCGCCGTCGAGGTGGACGTACGGCGGCCGGTGCAGCGCGCCGAAGGCGTTGCCGAGTGCCTGGACGACTCCCTTGGTGCCGTCGGTGAGCTCGTACAGGGCGCACAGGTCCAGGTCGAGGCCGGCCTGGGGCGCCAGGGCCCGGCTCAGTCTGCTCCCCCAGCCCCCGGGCTGCCTGCGGGTGCGCCAGTCGAGGTTGACGCGCATCGCGCCGGAGGTGCCGCCCTGTTTGGCCAGGGAGACCGTGGGTGCCTCCTTGGTCAGGGTGACCTTGCTCAGCCGCACCGGCTGAGGCACCGACGGCGGCGAGGGGGCGGCTGCGGGGGCCGGCGGCCGTGACGCGGCGGCGGGGGCCGCCTGCGTCCGCGGCTCGTCGACGGTGATCCCGAAGTCGGTGGCGAGGCCGGCCAGTCCGCTGCCGTACCCCTGCCCGACGGCCCGGAACTTCCAGGCGCCCTGCCTGCGGTAGAGCTCGCCGAGCACGAAGGCGGTCTCGACCGTGGCGTCCCGGCTGTCGAACCGGGCGAGTTCGGCCCCGCCGCCCGCGTCGAGCACCCGTACGCACAGCCCCGGCACCCGGCCGAAGTCCCCGCCGTCCGCGGAGGCGGCCACCACGATCCTCTCGACGGCGGGCTCGACGCGGACGAGGTCCACGGCGAGGGTGTCGGTCACGGCGCCGCCCGCTGCGCGCTTGCCCTCGTGGCGCACGGCGCCCGAAGCGTGGTGCGCCTGGTTGTAGAAGACGAGGTCGTCGTCCGAGCGGACCCTGCCCGATGAGGCCAGAAGCAGCGCCGAGGCGTCCACGTCCGGCACTCCGGGGCCGGCGCGCCACCCCACCTCGACCCTGACCGAGTCCGCGGGGACCGGGACGTTGGCGCCTTTGAGCATCGTCATGCTTCCCTCTTCCGTGCCCGGGCCTCCGCGCCCGCCTTGCTCCGCCGGTCTCCCGGCCCCCATGGAGGCGGGATGACCGCATTTCTTCGCCTTTGGCCGCAGCCGCGGCCGATGACCGCGCAGAGCCCGTCAAATGACCTTCTTTTCGCTCTCCCCAACCAGCACATCGTGGGCTTAACTTATGAGTATGACGTCCCCCCGCAGCACCTATGGCGGTGGCTACTACAGCGCGCCGTCCTTCGCTGACACCCCGATCTACGACAGCCTGGTCGCCGAGCGGGGCACCCCTCAGATCGCGCCCATACGCGTTCCGGCGTCCCCGTACGAGACCTCGGACCACCTGCCCGCCCTCCCGGCCGCGCTGCCCGCGCTGCCGTCGGGGCCCTCCTACCAGCCGCAGCCGGCGCGGGGTTACCCGGCCCCGGCGTACCAGCAGCCCGCACCGGTGCAGCAGCCCGCGCCGCTGCAGCAGGCGCCCGCGCCGTACATCCCGCAGCAGGCGCCCGCGCCGCGCGGCGGGTACGGCTACCCGCAGCAGCCGCAGCCCCAGCAGATGCGCCCTGTCGCGGCCCGCCCGGCGCCCGCCCAGAGCGCGTACCCCGGCTCCTACGACGAGCCCTACGGCCACTCGTACCAGGGGCGTGGTTACTGACCCGCCGACTGTCCGACCCGGGTGGCAGGATGGGCTCATGACCACGTCCACGCTGGCCGCGCTCAACCTCTACCCGGTGAAGTCGTTCGCGGGCGTCGGCACCGCCCGTGCCGTCGTGGAGCCATGGGGGCTGTCGGGGGACCGGCGCTGGATGGCGGCCGGTCCCGACGGCGCACCGCTCACCCAGCGCGGGCACCCGAGCCTCGCGAAGGCCGCCGCCGAGCCACTGCCCGGCGGCGGCCTTCGGCTGTCCGCCCCCGGGATGCCGCCGCTGACCGTCGAGGTGCCCGACCCGGCCTCGGGCACCGACGTGTTCGAGGTGTGGAACACCAAGGTCGAGGCGGTGCCCGCGTCCGGCGAGGCGCACGGCTGGCTGACGGAGTATCTGGGGACACAGGCGAGGCTGGTCCACATGGACGCGCCCGGGCACCGGCGCCCGGTCACCTCCTCGCACGGCCGCCCGGGTGAGACGGTGAGCCTCGCCGACGCGTTCCCGGTGCTGCTCACCACGGTGTCGTCGCTGGACGCCCTCAACCTGCTGATAGAGCAGGGGGACCATCCGGACGAGGGTCCGCTGCCGATGGACCGCTTCCGGCCCAACGTGGTCGTCGAGGGCACCGCGCCCTGGTCCGAGGACGGCTGGCGCCGCATCCGGATCGGCGAGGTGTCATTCCGGGTGGCCAAGCCCTGCGGCCGCTGCGTGGTGACCACGACCGACCAGGCCACGGCCGAGCGGGGCAAGGAGCCGCTGCGCACCCTGGCCAGGCACCGCCGCTTCGGCGACCGGCTGCTGTTCGGGCAGCTCCTCGTCCCCGAGAACCCCGGCACCCTGCACACGGGCGACCCTTTCGAAGTCCTGGACTGACCGGGCACGGGCGGCACGACGGGGCGGGACGGGGCCCCGCGTCCGCGAGGTCCCCGCCGGGCGCCGTTCGTCCTGCTCGCCGTCAAGCAGGCCGTGCGGCCCCGCCGTGCCACCCTGGCCGTCCCGGGAGAGGAGCGCCGCTCCACGCCCCGCTCCCGGGTGCGCACCGCCCGAGCGCGGGCGGCTCCTCCCGGCGCCGGCGGCCACGGGGCGATCGGCCCGGGCAGGGCCCGGACGCCGCCGGGCGGCCGGGAGCCTTTCCGAAGGCGTCCCCATGGAACGGAACACGGAGGGCTCCGCCGCACCGGTCCGCCCGCGGGCGGCCGAACGGCGAAGGCGCAGCGCCACGTTAGACAACGGGGGGTTGCGGAAACGTTGCGCCCGGGCGTCACGGGACGCCCGGGCCCCGCGGAGGGGCGATCCCGCAGGCCTCCCGCAGAGCCCGCAGCCGGGCGCCGGGCACCGCCCTGGCAGCCGGGGGCAGCGCACCGACCAGGGCCTCCCAGACCTCCAGGTCCTCCTCCCCCCAGGGGGTGCGCACCCAGGTGTCCAGCAGTTCCGGGTCCCGGCGGACGATCAGCGCCCTCCGCAGCCGGTCCTCCAGCATCCGCCGTATCCGCGCCACCCCGGGCGCCTCGGACAGCGGCAGCAGCGGACCGCGGTAGGCGGCCAGCGCGGTGGGCAGGTCGCCGGTGTCCAGCGCCTCGGCGACCGTGTCGCAGTCTGTGCGCATCCGGGCGGTCAGCCGGTACGGGCGGGAGGCCAGCAGCGGGCCCAGCATCCCGCGCAGCCGGGAGAGTTCGGCGCGCAGGGTGACGGGGCTGACGTCGCGTTCGCCGTACAGCTCCAGGGCGAGCCGGCCGCCGGAGAGCCCGTCGGGGTGGGAGGCGAGCAGCAGCACGATCTCGCTGTGCCGCGCCCCCAGCCGTACCGGGGCCTCGGACCGGCCGGTGTGGAGCAGGGCGCCGTCGCGGCCGAGGACCTCCAGCAGGCGGACCGGAGCGGCGGCCGGGAGGAGGGAGGCGAGCTGGGCCTCGGCGGCCCGGGCGGTGGCCTGGACGAGGGCGAGGCTGTGCGGTGAGGCGAGGTGGTCGCCGCCGGTGATGTCCACGGCGCCCAGCACCCGGCGGGTGCGCGGGTCGTGTACGGGGGCCGCCGCGCAGGTCCAGGGCTGGACGGGGCGGCAGTAGTGCTCGGCGGCGAAGATCTGCACCGGGTGTCCCAGCGCGAGCGCGGTGCCGGGGGCGTTGGTCC
This sequence comes from Streptomyces verrucosisporus, assembly GCF_017114865.1. Classification (GTDB taxonomy): domain Bacteria; phylum Actinomycetota; class Actinomycetes; order Streptomycetales; family Streptomycetaceae; genus Streptomyces; species Streptomyces fenghuangensis. The sequence continues at coordinate 18,786 of NZ_JADEYH010000015.1, forward strand.
CGGCGTGGGGCTCGGACCAGCGGGCGCCGGGGACGAAGTTCATCCGCTCCGCGCGCCGTCTGACGTCCGCGTGGCCCTCCACCCACAGCATCCGGCCCTGCTCGTCGCAGACCGACAGCAGGTGGGCGCCGTCCTCGGCGATGCCGCCCAGCAGTTCCCGGAACAGCGGCATGACCCGGCCCAGGGGGTGCTCCCGGCGGTGGGCGGCCAGGTCGTCGTCGTCGAGGTCCACGGAGGCCGTGTGGTCCACCGCGACCGACGCCCTGGCCGAACGCCGCCAGGAGTCGGCTATCAGACCGCGCACGGGTGCGCCGACCGCTCCCCCGGCCAGGAACGCCTCGTGGGCGCGGCGAACGGCTCCGGCCCGTTCGGCCGGGTCCGCGCCCGTCTCCAGCGCCAGCCACTGTCTGAACACGCCGCCATCGTGCTGCCGGGGGGGGCGCCGCGGCAACCGGACGGCGGGGCGCGGAGTGTCGCGTGCGGAGGCTCGCCACGGCGCGCGGCCCCGGCCCGGGCGGCGTGTACGGGTGTGGCCGACCGCGTGCAGGGGACACGGGCCACGGGCGCCGTATGTCCCGCGGAGCTTCGAAGCCTCTCGGGGCCGGCCGGTCCGCGAGCCGGGCGGCGGCCCGAGTGACAGCCCGGGCGGCGGCCCGGACCACGACCGAACCACGACCGGAGGTTCCATGCAGACGCACCCCCCGCTCGCCGACCGCGAGTGCGCCGAGCTGGACGCGCACTGGCGCGCCATGAACTATCTGGCCGCGGGTCAGCTCTATCTCCGGGGCAATCCGCTGCTGCGCGAGGAACTGCGGCCCGAGCACGTCAAACCGCGGCTGCTGGGCCACTGGGGCACCTGTCCGGGCCTGGCCCTGGTCTACACCCATCTGAACCGGGCGATCGGCGCCCGCGACCTGGAGGCGCTGTGCGTGTGGGGGCCGGGCCACGGCGCGCCCGCGGTGCTGGCGGGCAGCTGGTTGGAGGGCACCTTCGGGGAGCTGTGGCCCGGTATGGGGCGCGACGAGGCGGGGATGGCGCGGCTGTTCGAGCGGTTCTCCTCTCCCGGCGGACTGCCCAGCCACACCTCCCCGGTGGTGCCCGGCTCGATCCAGGAGGGCGGAGAGCTGGGGCACTGCCTGTCCCACGCCTACGGGGCCGCCCTGGACAACCCGGACCTGGTGGCCTTCTGCGTCGTCGGGGACGGTGAGGCGGAGACGGGGCCGCTGGCCGCCTCCTGGCACTCGAACAAGTTCCTGGACCCGGTGCACGACGGCGCGGTACTCCCCGTCCTGCACCTGAACGGCTACAAGATCGCCAACCCGACCGTGCTGTCCCGCATCCCCCACGAGGAACTGGACGCCCTGCTGCGCGGCTACGGCCACGAGCCGCTGTACGTGACGGCCGCCCCGGACACCGGTGCGGCCGAGGTCCACCGCGCCCTGGCCGCCGCCCTGGACACGGCGCTGGAGAAGATCGCCGCGATCCGGCGGGCGGCGCGTGAGGAGGGGGCGGCCGGGCGGCCCCGCTGGCCGGCGATCGTGCTGCGCACCCCCAAGGGCTGGACCGGGCCCCGGGAGGTGGACGGCGACCCGGTGGAGGACACCTGGCGTTCCCACCAGATCCCGGTGAAGGACGTGCGCGACGATCCCGGCCGGCTGCGTGTGCTGGAGCGGTGGCTGCGCTCGTACCGGCCCGAGGAGCTGTTCGACGGTTCCGGCCGCCCCCTGCCCGGCGTGCTGGCGCACGTACCGCGCGGGGAGCGGCGGCTGGGGGCCTCCAAGCACGCCGACGGCGGCCGGCTGCGGCGGCCGCTGCCGCTGCGCGGCCCGGATGCCTTCGCGGTGCCGGTGGACGGACCCGGTGCGTCCTCCCACGAGCCGACACAGGTGCTGGGCGGCATGCTGAGGCAGGTCTTCGAGGACACCGCCCGGCGGCGCGACTTCCGGCTGACGGCCCCGGACGAGGCCGAGTCCAACCATCTCCAGGACGTTCTGGAGGCCACACCCCGCGCCTGGCAGGGCGACTCGCTCGCGACGGACCGGAGCCTCGGCGGCCACGGCCGGGTGATGGAGGTGCTCTCCGAGCACATGTGCCAGGGCTGGATGGAGGGCTACACCCTCACCGGCCGGCACGGGCTGTTCACCTCCTACGAGGGGTTCTCCACCATCGTGGCGAGCATGGTCACCCAGCACGCCAAGTGGCTGCAGAGCGCCCGCGAGGTGCCCTGGCGTACTCCCGTACCGAGCCTGAACTACCTGCTGACCTCGCATGTGTGGCGGCAGGACCACAACGGCTTCTCCCACCAGGATCCCGGTTTCGTCGACCATGTGCTCACCAAGAGCCCCGACGTGGTGCGCGCCTACTTCCCCCCGGACGCCAACACCCTGCTGTGCGTGGCCGACCATGTGCTGCGGACGACGGACACGGTGAACGTGGTCGTCGCCGGCAAGCAGCCCTGCTTCGACTGGCTCGGGCCGGAGCAGGCCCGCGAGCACTGCGAGCGCGGCGCCGGGGTGTGGGAGTGGGCCGGGACCGAACGGCCGGGACGGGAGCCGGACGTGGTGCTGGCCTGCGCCGGGGACGTGCCCACCCAGGAGGCGCTGGCCGCAGCCTCGCTGCTGCGCGAGCACCTGCCCGAGCTGGCGCTGCGGGTGGTGAACGTCGTGGACATCGCCCGGCTGATGCCCGCCTCGAAGCACCCGCACGGGTTGCCGGACGCGGAGTTCGGCGCGCTGTTCACCCGTGACCGGCCGGTGGTCTTCGCGTATCACGGCTATCCGTGGCTGGTCCACCGGATCGCCCACCGGCCCGGCCTCCACGACCGGCTGCATGTGCGCGGCTACCGGGAGAGCGGGGCGACCACCACCCCGTTCGACATGGTGGTCCGCAACGACCTGGACCGCTACCGGCTGGTCATGGACGTGATCGACCGGGCTCCGGGGTTCGCGGAGCGGGCCGAGGGGCTGCGCGAGTCCGTGCGGGAGGCGCGCGAGCGCCACCACGGCTGGATCCGCGAGCACGGCACCGATCTGCCCGAGGTCGCCGGCTGGAGCTGGCCGGGCTGACGCGCCGGTGCCCGGCACCGGCCGGCCGCCGCCCCCAAACGCCCGGGGGTGGTGTGGAGCGGTACGGGGCGGCACGGGCGGTCAGGCCGCCGTGGGGACGAGCACCACGGGGCAGTGGGCGTGGTGCAGCACCGCGTGGGTGACCGGGCCCAGACGCATGCCGAAGAGGCGGTGGCGGCGGTGCGCGGCCAGGACGACCAGGTCGGCGGCCGCGCTGGCCTCGACCAGCGCGTGGCCGGGCCCGGCGTACACCGTCTCGGCCCGGGCGTCGACGTTCGGGTACGCCTCGCGCAGCCCGGCGACGGCGTCCACCGGCACGCTCTCCTCGTAGCGGGCCTGCTCCTCGGCGATCTCCTCCAGCACCCGGGTCGGCGGCGGCACCATGACGCCGGGGTAGACCGGCAGCTCCCAGGCGTGCAGTACGAGCAGTGCCGCCGCCCGCCGCTCGGCCTCCTCGAAGCCGTAGCGCGCCGCGCCGGTGTCCGTCCCGTACTCCACGCCGACGACCACGGTGTGCCGGGGGCGCTCGTTGTCGCCGCGCACGACCATCACAGGGCCCTCGGTGTGTGCCGCCACCCGCAGGCTCACCGAGCCCAGCAGCAGCCCGGTGAAACCGCCGTGGCCGCGGGTGCCGACCACGGTGAGCGCGGCCCGGCGCCCGGCGCGCACCAGCGCGGCGACGGCGTTCTCCTCCGCCGCCGACGGCCTGACCTCCAGCCCCGGGGCGCTCTCCCGGGCCCGCTCGGCGGCCGACTCGGCGATCCGCCGGGCCTGCCGGGCCAGCGCCCGCCGGTGCTCCTCGCCGGCCGTGCGGGCCGCCTCGGTCTCCCCGGCGGCGTCGGAGGCGCCGGGAGCGCCGCCGGGAGCGCCGGGAGTTCCGCCGGGCGCGAGCCGGTGGGCGGACGCGCCGCACAGGACATCCAGCGGCGCGCCCCTCAGTACGGCCTCCTCCACCGCCCGGTCCAGGGCGCGCAGGGAGTGGTGCGAGCCGTCGACGCCGACCACGACGGGGAGCTGGACGGAACGGTTCACTGTCCTCACGTCTCCCTGGGCGGGCGGTCCGCGCGGACCGCGGCGGGTGTGCCGGGCCCGTTCCCCCGCCGCGGGCGGGCCGGGCCCCGGTGCCCCCGAAGGGCGCCATACCGGTCGGGGGGCGCCCGGGTACCCTCTCCACCTCCTTCTTTCACTCCTTCCGGGCCTGCTGGGCGGCTGTGCAGTGCGCTTCGGTGCCGATAAGCTCGGCCGTGGAAGAGAGACGGCGCCACCGGCTGCCCCGGCCTGCGGCCGGCGCGGTTCTTCGCGCCGTCGTCCTCTCCCCGTCCACCCGCTGCCGCGCGAGACCGGGCGGGCGGCGACCGGCGGCGAGGGGGTGAGCGATCGTGCGAGCGATCGCCGGGCTGTGGCGGTGGCGGGGAAACCCGCTGTACCGGACCACCGACCGTGTGGAGGGCTGGCTGGCGCTGGCCGCCGTCCTGCTGATGACCGTGGGCACGCCCGCCGCCGCGCTGTGGGGCACCCGGACCGCGCACGAGACGCTGATGGGCGTCGTGCGCGAGCAGCAGCGGCAGCGGCACCAGGTGTGGGCGACGGTCGCCCAGAGCACCCCGCCCGTGGCCGACGGCCCCGAGGCCGAGTCCGGTCACCGGGTGAACGCCACCTGGACCTCGGTCGACGGCCGCACCCACTCGGGCACGATCGTCGCCGACCGGCAGACCGAGCCCGGTGACCGGCTGCGCGTGTGGGTGGACGCCGGCGGCGGGATCGCCGCACGTCCGATGGACGCCGCCACCGCCTCCTCGCACGCCGCTCTGGCCGGATTCGGTACGGCGGTGGCCGCGGCCGGTCTGGTGGAGAGCGCACGGCGGCTGCTGGTGCGGCGGCTGCTGGCCCGTCGCTACGCGCGCTGGGCGCAGGAGTGGGCCCGGGTGGGCCCCGACTGGGGGCGTACCGGAAGGTCGAACTGACGCCGTCGCCGCCCGAGTCCGGCCAGGGCAGGCACGTGGCGGGCCCGCCTGTGCCGTGGCGGGCGGACCGGTCATCCCATCGGTCCGGCACACGCTACGGTGGTGCATCCGGATGCGCGCGGCAGCGCGATCGAGGTTCGCACGAGGTTTGGGGCAAGGCGGTCCATGGCACAGGGCTCGGTCCAGGTGACGCACACCAGCTCGTCGCGGTGGCGGCGCCGAACGGGAGACTACGCCACCATCTCCGCAGCCCTCCTCGCCGCCGGTGACGGCGATGTGCTGACCGTCGCCCCCGGCACCTACCGCGAGAACCTGGTGCTCGAACGCGCCGTCACCCTGCGCGGCCCCGAGCGTTCCGACGGCGGCTCGGTGCGCCTGGCCCCCGCCGACGGGGTGGCGCTGACCGTACGCGCCGCGGCGGTCGTACGCGATCTCCAGATCGAGGGCCAGGACGCCGCGGCGCCCGCGCTGCTGGTCGAGGACTGCGTGGCCGAGCTCTCCGGGCTGCGGGTGGTGACGCGGTCGGCCTCCGGCATCGAGGTGCGCTCCGGGGCCCGGCCGACCCTGCGCCGCTGCACGGTGGACAACCCGGCCGGGGTGGGCATCGGCGTCGGCGGGGGCGCGGGCGGGCTGTTCGAGGAGTGCGAGGTGGTCGCGGCCGGGCAGTCGGGCATCGCGGTGCACGAGGGCGCCCATCCCCGGCTGGAGCGCTGCCGGGTCCACCACGCCTCGGGCGCGGGGCTGTCGCTGTCCGGGGAGGGCAGCGCGGTGGACGCCGTGGGCTGCGAGGTGTACGAGATCAAGGGCGCGGGGGTGCGGGTCGCCTCCCGGGCGGTCGGGAACCTCACCGAGTGCCGGGTGCACCGCACCTCCGCAGACGGCGTCACCCTGGACACCGACGCGGTGCTCACCCTCGCCGACTGCGAGATCCACGACATCCCGGAGAACGCGGTCGACCTGCGCTCGCGCTCGGTGCTGACGCTGACCCGCTCCGCGGTGCGCCGCTTCGGCCGCAACGGCCTGTCGGTGTGGGATCCGGGCACCCGTGTGGACGCCAACGGGTGCGAGATACAGGAGAGTACGGGCGACTATCCGGCGGTGTGGGTCAGCGACGGCGCCTCGGCGCTGCTGGACTCCTGCCGGGTCCACGACGTGCCGGACGCACTGTTCGTCCTGGACCGGGGCTCGCGGGCCGACGTCCTCGACAGCGATCTGGCGCAGGTGCGCAACACGGCGGTGTCGGTGAGCGACGGCGGGACGGTCCAGCTGGACGACTGCCGCATCCGGGAGGCCGCCACCGGCGCCTGGTTCCGCGACCACGGCAGCGGCGGCACGCTGGCCAACTGCACGATCGACGCCGCCGGTACGGGGGTGATCGTCACCAAGGGCGCCGATCCGGAGATCGACCGCTGCACCGTGACAGACCCGGCGGAGGCGGGCTTCTACGTCTCCGCCGAGGGGCGCGGCACCTTCTCGAACTGCCGGGTGACCGGCTCCGGCGGCTACGGCTTCCATGTGATCGACGGCTGCCGCACCACACTGCGCCGCTGCCGCACCGAGCGCTGTGCGCGCGGGGGTTACGAGTTCGCCGACGGAGGTCCACTCGTGGAGGACTGCACCAGCGACCGGAGTTCCGCGCCGGTCACGTCCGAGCCCGAGCCGCCCGCCTCCCCCGCCGTGCTGACCGCGGGGCTGCTGGGCGGCATACCCCAGCAGTCGGCCGCCACGGCGCCCCCCGCTCCACCGGCCTCCGCGCCCACGGCCGGTGGGGCCTCCCCCGGCGAGGCGCCCGGCGGGCCGGCGAAGGAGGCGCGGCCGGCCAAGGAGGTGCTGGGCGAACTCGACGCGCTGATCGGTCTGGAGAGCGTCAAGCGGGAGGTGCGGGCCCTCATCGACATGATCGAGGTGGGCCGCAGGCGCCGCGAGGCCGGTCTCAAGGCCGCCTCCGCGCGCAGGCATCTGGTGTTCACCGGGTCCCCCGGAACAGGCAAGACCACGGTCGCCCGGCTCTACGGGGAGATCCTGCACTCCCTCGGGGTGCTGGAGCGCGGTCACCTGGTGGAGGTCTCCCGGGTGGATCTGGTCGGCGAGCACATCGGCTCGACGGCGATCCGCACCCAGGAGGCGTTCGACCGGGCGCGCGGCGGCGTGCTGTTCATCGACGAGGCGTACGCCCTCTCCCCCGAGGACTCCGGCCGGGACTTCGGCCGGGAGGCGATCGACACCCTGGTGAAGCTGATGGAGGACCACCGCGACGAGGTGGTCGTCATCGTCGCCGGCTACACAGCGGAGATGAAGCGCTTCCTGGAGACCAACCCCGGTGTGGCCTCCCGGTTCTCACGGACCATCACCTTCGGCGACTACAGCTCCGAGGAGCTGCTGCGGATCGTCGGGCAGCAGGCCGAGGAGCACGAGTACCAGCTCGCCGACGGCACGGCGGACGCGCTACTGGCCTACTTCACCGAGCTCCCCAAGGGGCCGGCGTTCGGCAACGGCCGCACCGCGCGGCAGACCTTCGAGTCCATGGTCGAGCGGCACGCGGGCCGGGTAGCCCAGCTCGACGACCCGGACACCGACGATCTGACGCTGCTCCACCCCGGGGATCTGCCGCAGGAGCCGCGGCACTGACCTCTCCGGCCGGGCCGGGCCTGTACGGCTAGGACGCCGCCGGACCGGCTCCGGCGCGCCGCTCGGGCCCCTGTTCGGGCCGCCGTTCGGCCTGGGCCGGCACGCAGGACGGCTCGCCTCCCTCGGCCAGCCGGTCCAGGCGGTCCAGCAGGGCCGCGCGCTCGGTGTCGAAGGCGGGGTCGGCCTGGTAGTCGCCGTGGCCCAGGATCGGCGCGGGCAGCGGGTGCTCGGGGGTGCGGCCGTAGTGCAGCGGATCCCTGAGCGGGCCGCGGTCCACCTCCTGTCCGCCGTCCTCCCCCGGCATCACCGGACCGCCGATCGGATCGGTCAGGCGCCACAGGTTCCGCCAGCAGTCCACCTCCTCGCCGAGCGCGCGCATCGGGGCGGGGCCGAAGCAGGCCGGGAACCAGCGCCCGTAGAGCCGCTCCAGCGGGGAGCCGTAGGTGAGCAGGGCGACCCGGCCGCGGGTGTCGGGGTCGAGCTGCCAGACGGCGGCGGCGGCCAGCACGCTGCCCTGGGAGTGCCCGGAGATCACCAGCCGGCCGCCGGTGCGCGCGGTCCAGGTGCACATCCGCCAGGTGAGGTCCGGTACCGCGCGCTCGGCGTAGCAGGGCGGTGCGAAGGGGTGGGCGGCACGCGGCCAGAAGGTGCCCACGTCCCACAGGATGCCGACGGTGCGGCGGGCGGCGGCGTCCCGGTAGGCGCGGCGGCCCATCGCCACCAGCAGCACCACCATGGCGCCCATCAGCCAGGAGCCGAGTCCCTGGACGGCCTGCGCCAGGGCGGGCAGCGGGCCGGGCCAGGCGGCCGCGGCCGGCCCCGGGGGCAGGCCGGTGCGGGCCGCGCCCGCCAGGGCGCCGGCGCCCAGCAGCACGGTGGCGACGGTGACGGAGGCGATCAGGGCCGGCGCTAAGTCGGTCAGCCGCGCCCAGGCCACGACGCGGGCGATCCGGCGGCTGCGGGACTCCAGTTCGCGGGGCTCACCCTCGTAGGAGTCGACGATCCGGGGTGTGAGCCGTCTGCGCGTCCGCCCCGCCCGTACCGCGGCGCCCAGCAGGAAGACCACAACGACCAGCAGCAGGACGGGGATCGCCGCCGCCTGCCAGCTCAGCAGCACCGGCGGCCCCGCTATGGCGCCGCCGGCCACGCCGGGGGTGCCGCCCTTGTCCAGCCAGTCCGCCACGCGCTGGGCCACCCCTCCGGTGAGCACTCCGCCGAGCGCGCAGGCCAGTAAGGCGACCGCGGCGCCGCCCAGCCCGCCCATGGCGCACCGTCCGGCGCACGAGCCCGGGGGCGAGGCCCGGTGCAGGACGTAGGCGGTGACGGCGATGGCGGCGGCCAGCGCGCCCTGGAGGAGGGCGAGCCAGGCGAACACGCCGGTGCCCGGCAGTTGGGCGGAGGAGGTCCAGCCGGGGCGCGGCCAGGCGGCGTACACGGCGGTCAGCGCCAGCGCGCCCAGCGCGGCGCCCGGCAGGGCCCTCGAGGCCCACCGGTCGATCCGCTCGTCCGGCTCGGACTCGGTTCGGCCCTTGCGGACCGCGACCAGCACGGTCGCCGCCCAGCCCGCCGCGAGGACGGCGGCCAGCGCGCGTCCTGAGACCTCCGGCGCCGTGCCGCCGCCGGGGCGCAGGTCGTGGGCGGCGGCCGCGGCCAGCAGGGCGGTGGCGACGGTGAGCAGCCCGGCCGCGGTGTGGGCGGCGCGCAGCCGGGAGACCAGGCGGCGGCCGTACCAGAAGCCCGGCAGGGAGAGCGCGGGCCTCTCCCCGCCGGGCAGCGGCCGGGCCGGGCCCGGCGGGCGCGGGGGCGGCGAGGCGGACTCGTAGGCGCTCCAGGTGCGGTGCGACAGCCACCACAGCAGGGCGGTCAGCGCGGCGGGCACCAGCGCGGCCAGGACCAGGCGGCGCCCGGGCGCCGCCCACCAGCCCTCGGTCAGCGGCCCCAGCCAGGACTTGCCGCGCGCGCAGCGCTCGGAGGCGGCGCACTGCCAGGCCGCCAGGTCGAGCGCGACCTCGCAGGCCGCGGCGGTGAGCAGCACGGTCAGGGAGAGCGCCAGCAGCCGCACCAGGACGTCGTAGACCCGCTGGCCGCGGTGGCCGGCGGGAGCGGCCGGTCGCATCCAGTGGGCGAGGTTGGCGATCATGAACGGCAGCAGGAGCAGCCACAGGGCGCGGGCGCCGTTGCCGGAGGTGAGGTTGGACCAGCAGTACGCCTCGGGGATCGGCCGCTGCCGGGCGCGGTCGGCCGACGGCCCGGTGCGGGGGTCGGCCGACCGGTCCGCGGTCATGCCGCCGGAGTACCCGTACTCCCCGAAGCGGCTCTCGGCGTCCGCGTCGTCGGTGCGGCGGTGGATGCCGGCGGTGTCGTCGCCGGTGATCCGCACCGTTCGCGGGTCGCCGAGCATCTCCTGCGGCGTGGTGCCGCCGACTCCGTGCACCAGGAGTTCCAGCGCCGGTTCCCCCTGGTCGCCACGCTGTCCCGCCGGCGGTGCCGGCCGGTTCTCGGGCATGCTGCGCTCCCCCGATCCGGTGTGTCCCCGTTTCCCGCGGGAGTACCCCGCGGCGGCATCCAGGATGGCGGTTGCAGGGCTCCGCGCGCAGCCCGACCGGCCCGCCCGGGCGTCACGATCGTGCTTCGGGACGCGCCGCGGCCGCGTGGAAGGATGGGACCGAACAGATGCCCGTATCCGCGCACACGGCCGCGCGGGCGATCACGTGCGCGGCCGCCGGTGGACGAGAAGGGACGGACCAGCAGGTGGGCGACAACCAGAACCTCCTGGCGGAGCAGCGGCGCGCGCTCATCCTGGAGGAGGTCAGGCGCCGCGGCGGGGCGCGGGTCAACGAGCTGACCCGCAGGCTCAACGTCTCGGACATGACCGTGCGCCGCGATCTGGACGCGCTGGCGCGGCAGGGCGTGCTGGAGAAGGTGCACGGCGGGGCGGTGCCGGTGTCGGGGGCGAGCACGCACGAGCCGGGTTTCGAGGCGAAGTCGTCGCTGGAGCAGCACGCCAAGGAGGACATCGCGCGGGCCGCCGCGGGGATGGCGGCCCCGGGCGGCGCGATCGCGCTCTCCGGGGGCACGACGACGTACGCGCTGGCCCGGTGCCTGCTGGACGTGCCGGACCTGACGGTGGTGACCAACTCGCTGCGGGTCGCGGACGTCTTCCACACCGCGCAGCGCGCGGACGCCTCGCGGGGCGGCCGCCCGGGTGCGGCGACGGTGGTGCTCACCGGCGGGATGCGCACCCCTTCGGACTCCCTGGTGGGACCGGTGGCGGACGCGGCGATCGGCTCGCTCCACTTCGACGTGCTCTTCCTCGGCGTGCACGGCATATCCGCCGAGGCCGGGCTGTCCACGCCCAATCTGGCCGAGGCGGAGACCAACCGCCGTCTGGTGCGTTCCGCGCGGCGGGTGGTGGTCGTCGCCGACCACACCAAGTGGGGGACGGTGGGACTGAGTTCGTTCGCCTCCCTGGCGGAGGTGGACACACTGGTGACCGACGGCGGCATGCCGGAGCGGACGCGTGCGGAGATCCGCGAGGCGCTGCCGGAGCTGGATCTGGTGGTGGCGGACGGGGAGCCCGGCGAGTGGGACGGGCGCCACGGGGGGGACCTTCGAAAGGAGCGCCCATGACACGCGAACTGGAGCGGGTCGGCGTCGGCTTCGCCCGCACCGCCCCCGTGCGGCTGGTGTTCACCGCGTGGGCCGCCGCGCCGCCGGAGGCCGTCTACGCCGTGCTGGCCGACACCGAGGGCTGGCCGCGGTGGTTCAAGGCGGTGACCGGTGCCCGGCCGACCGCGGACGGTCTCGGCCGGAGGATCGCGTTGCGCGGCGGCGGCCGCTTCCTGGAGACGGTCGTGGCCGCGGAGCCCGCCGGGCGCTACGCCTACCGCGTCGACGCGGCCAATGTACCCGGCGTGCGGGCGATGCTGGAGGAGTGGCTGCTGGCACCGGAGGGCTCGGGCACCCGGGTCCGGTACACGATGGCGGCCGACGGCACTGCCGTCCTCCGCGCCGCGCTGCGGCTTGCGGGACCGGCTCTCGGGCGCTCCTTCCGCGGCGCGGTGCGCGGGCTGAACCGGCAGGCCGGCCGCGCGTAGCGCTTGCCGCGCAGCGCTCGCGGGGCGCGTCGCGCGTACCGCAGTGCGCGTAGTGCGTTACGCGCACCCTGGCGCGTCGGACCCGGCGGGTGCAGACTTCATGACAGGGCAGGACAGGACGGACAGGGCAGCACCCGGTGGGGGTGGCGCCGGTGACGGCCCGGCCGTGGCGGCGGGCCGGCGGTGACGAAGGTGGGAGGCGTTGCGCTGTGGCGGAGCCCGAGTTCAGTGCCACCGGGGTGCGGATAGCGCGGTGGCTGCGGTCCCTCACCCGGGCCGGGCAGATCGTCGTCCGCGACGGGCGGATGGTGCTGATGACCAGTTACGGCCGGGAGATCGACAGCGCGCCGGTCGAGCAGGTCCGCGTGAGCGAGCCGTGGTACGCCGCGCGCGGACGGGCCCTGGCGGCCGTCAACGGCACCTGGTACGCGCTGCGCCTGAAGGGGCAGACGAGCGACGGCCTGGTGGCCGCGCTGCGCGGTGCCCGCGCCCGGTCGAGCAGGGCGCCGGGGAGGCCCGGTACCGCAAAGATCGCGGCGGAGCGGCGCCCGGCCCCGGCCGACGGCTGAGGCACCCGGGCCCGCAGGCCGGGCCCGGGTGCGCTCGCGGGGCGCACCCACTCGGAAAGAGTGACTGATTTGCACCTTTTGCCCATCTGAATCACGCTGAAGTCTGTGCCGTAGCGGCAGTCAGTGCGTCTGACGCTCTCTCCTCCGTCGTCCGGACACCCCGACTCTCCCAGGGAGCCGCAGTCGTGATCAGTCACCCCAGCACGTCCGGCCGGCAGCGGACGGTGGAGTTCCAGGCCCTTCCCTCCCGGGCCGGTCAGATCCGCCGCATCGTGTCGGCCCTGCTGCGTTACTGGAAGCTGGACCCCCTCGTCGGCCCGGCGGCCGACGGCGTCGCCGAACTGCTGGCGGGAGCCCGCCGACAGGCCGGCGCGGACGAGCGCTGCACCGTGGAGATCGCGCTGCTGCTGGACCGGCTGACGATCTCCGTGCGCGACCACCCCCCGCGGCTCTCCCCCGCCCACACCGTGGGGGCACTCCCGGCGGGCGGACCGCGGCCGGCGCCGGGCGGCCTCGCCGCCGGCGGCGAGGCCGCCCGGATCACCCTGCCCGTACCGGCACCGGCCGCACCGGCCCCGGGGGCGGCTCTCCCACCGGACCGCCCGGCCCGGCCCGAACCCCTGCAGCACGCCTGACGGGCGCCGGGGCCCCGGAAGACGCGGATCAGCCCCGCGCCACCGTCATGGGGTCGTCCAGGACCGGCTGCCAGGCCAGTTCGGCGGCGCCCACCAGGCCGCTGTAGTCCAGTTCGCAGGCGAGTACCGGCACCTTGCCGCTGCGCCCCCACAGACTGCGCTCGGCGATGACGGTCCGCAGCCGCTCGGCGTCCGCCTCCAGCAGCGCGCGGTGCAGCCCGCCGAGGATGATCCGGTCCGGGTCGAGGATGTTGACCAGACCCGCCAGGCCCAGGCCGAGCCGGTCGACGAGCAGGTGTGCGGCGTCGCGTACGGCCGGGTCGGTGGCGTACTCGGTGCGCAGCAGCTCCAGGGCGCGCTTGAGCAGGCCGGTCTCCGGACCGGGCTCCCGGCCGGCGGCTTCCAGGAAGGCCAGCGGGTCGGTCTCCACGTCCAGGCAGCCGCGCCCGCCGCAGTGGCAGGGCCTGCCGTCCGGGTCGACGGTCAGATGGCCGACCTCCAGGGCCAGTCCCGAACTGCCGGTGTGCAGGCGGCCGTCGAGGACGAGCGCGCCGCCGACTCCGCGGTGCCCGGTGGCCACGCACAGCAGGTCCCGGGCACCGCGGCCCGCGCCGTGGCGGTGCTCGGCCAGAGCCATGAGGTTGACGTCGTTGGCGGCGAAACCGGTCGCCGGCGCGTCGGCGGACGGCCCGGTGACACCGGCCCCGGCCAGGCAGCGGGTGAAGATCTCCCGCACCGGCGCCCCCGGGGACCAGGCCAGGTGCAGCGGGTTGAGGGCGGTGCCCTCCGGCTCGGCGACGGCGGAGGGCACCGCCAGGCCTGCGCCCAGACATCGCCGCCCGGTCTCGCGCAGCAACCCGGCCCCGGCGCCGACGACCTCGGTGAGGACCTGAGCCGGATCGGCCTCCACGGTCACGGCGCCGGGCACGGTGGCGACGATCCGGCCGCCGAGCCCGACGAGAGCGGCGCGGAACCCGTCCGCGTGCACCTGGGCCGCCAGGACCACCGGGCCCTCGGGATCGACCGACAGCCGGTGGGAGGGACGGCCCTGGGAGCCGGCGGCGACGGCCGGCCGGGAGTCGACGGTGATCAGTCCGAGCGCCTCCAGTTCCGCGGCCACGGCTCCGGCGGTCGCCCGGGTCACACCGAGCTCCGCGGTGAGCGCGGCGCGGGTGGGCGCGCGTCCGGTGTGCACGAGTTCCAGCGCCGGGCCGAGGGCGCCGCGGCCTCTCTCCAGCTTTGCAGTACGCGTCGGGGTCACCGTCCCATTCTGGCTTTGTATCCATGGCGAACAAAGCCGGGTGGTCCGACCGCCGGAGACGGACCGGAGCACACCCTGGCACACTGCCTCCAGCCGGGTGTGTTCCACCCTCCCCCGCGTCCTGTGCGCGGCGGAGACGGGGTCCGCCCCGCGGGCCCCGTCTCCGCCGGCGAACGCGTGGCCGCCCGGGGTCTTGGCTCCCTTACCCGGTGCTGTCCCGCGCGGCCCCGCACCGCCTCGCGCCGCGGCTCCGGCAGCCGTACGGGAGCGGTCACCGCCGGGGGCGGGGCGCGCCCCGCCCGCCCGCGGCACACCGTCTCCACCGCCCGGCGGGGTGGCATGGAACACCGGCCTTCGCGGGAAGATCCACTGGAACGCCGTCCAGGACGTAGGCTCATTGGGGCGGTGAGGGAGGGCACATGGCTGAGGGTCTGCGATTCGAACTGCTCGGTCCGCTGCGCGCCTTGCGCGGGGGAGACGAGGTGCCACTGGGGCCGCCCCGGCAGCAGGCGGTGCTCGCCGTCCTGCTGCTGCAGGAGGGGCGGCCGATGTCGTACGAGGCGCTGGTGAGCGCGGTCTGGGGCTGCGAACCCCCGTCGCACGTACGGAACCTGGCCCAGAAGTACGTCTCCGGCCTGCGCCGGGCCTTCGCCGCGGCAGGCGGGGGCGGCTCGTCCCCGGAACTGGTGTGGACCGGCAGCGGCTACCGGCTGGAGAACGCCGGGATCGACGATCTGGCGGAACGGCGGACACTGCTGCGCGAAGCGCTGTCCGCGCGCGAGTCGGGCGACCTGCGCCGGGCGGGCGCGCTGGCGAGACAGGCGGAGGAGCTGTGGCGCGGCGAGTTCGCCGAAGGGCTGGCCGGCCCCTATCTCGACGGTGAGCGGCGCCGCTGGGCGGAGAAGCGGCTGATGGTGCTGGAGACCCGGCTGGAGGGCGACCTGGAGCTGGGCCGGTACCGCGAGTGCGTCCACGAGCTGGCGCGGCAGGTGGCCCGGCATCCGCTGCGCGAGCGGCTGGTCGGGCTCTCGATGCTGGCGCTGTACCGCTGCGGCCGTCCCGCGGAGGCGCTGGCGGCCTACGAGGAGGCCCGGTGCCGGCTCATGGAGGAGCGCAGGGCAGAGCCCGGCCCCGCCCTGCGTGAGCTGCACGCGCGGATCGTGCGCCAGGACCCCTCGCTGCTGCCGGAGTCGGCGCTGGCGTCCTGAGCCCGGCACGGCCCGCTGCCGGGAAAGAGAGGGAGCGGGAGCCCCGGCCGCCCGCGGCCGGGGCCGTGTCGGCCGGGGTCCGCCCGGTGGCGAGGTCCCCGGCTTCGCCGGAGGTGCCCCCGGGCCCGCGCGGATCGCAGGGTGGCCCGGAAACCGCGTGCGGTCTGTCCTGCCCGGGCTTTCGGCCGGCGCAGGACGCTAGGAGCCTCCCTCGGAGCCGGTCAGTCCGACGGCGGCGGCGAGCCGGGTGACGGCGTGATCGAAGAACTCCTCGCGGGCGTTGACCAGTTGGTTGAACTGGCCGAACACCTCGAAGCCGATCAGGCCGAACAGCTGGGCCCAGGCCGCGATGAGCCTCGCGGTCACGGGGGCGGGCAGGTCGAGGCCGAGCAGCTCAGTGAGCCGGTCGGCGTCCTCGGTGACGGGCCCGGGGACGGCCGGCGCGCACGCGCCGTCGGCGGGTTCGCCCAGGGCTCCGGCCGCCCGGGCGTCGCGGACGACGACGATCAGGGCGAGGCCGACGCGCGAGGCGGGGGCGACGGTGCTCCGGGGCGCCGAGTAGCCGGGCACGGGCGAGCCGTAGATCAGCGCGTACTCGTGGGGACGGGCCAGGGCCCACTGCCGTACGGCCCGGCAGACCGCCCGCCAGCGGGCGACCGGCGCGTCGCGGTCCGCGGCGGCCAGGGCGCGTTCGGCGGTGGAGCCGATGGCGTCGTAGGCATCGATGATCAGCGCGGTCAGCAGGTCGTCGCGGCTGGGGAAGTACCGGTAGAGCGCGGAGGAGACCATGCCCAGTTCGCGGGCGACCGCGCGCAGCGAGAGCCGGGCGGCACCCTCCTCGGCGAGCTGTCTGCGCGCCTCTTCCTTGATGGCGGCGGTGATCTCGGCGCGGGCCCGTTCCCTGGCTCCTCGGATCGCGTTCATGGGGTCAGTCTGCCAGCTCCGGAAGCACCGCACGGAAGAGAGAGCAGCGCTCTTGCGTGGATGCGGACGTCGTGTGACACTGCTCCAAGGAGAGAGCACCGATCTCACATTGGAACGCTTCTCCCGCCCTTGTCGCCCCGCACGATCCGGAGCTCTCACCAGGAGGCGGAGCATGACCGCACAGCCGCACAGCGGATCACAGCCGGCACCCCGCACCGCGCCGCACTACAGGAAGACCGGCGTGCTCACCGACCATGTGATCAACAGGCTGGTGGCCTGGCTGATCCGGCGGGGCGTCGGCCCCGCCGGATCCCGGACCCTGGCGGTGCGGGGGCGCAAGAGCGGCGAATGGCGCACCACTCCCGTCAACCCTCTGGAGTTCGAAGGCGCCCGGTACCTCGTCGCGCCGCGCGGGCACACCCAGTGGGTGCGCAATCTGCGCGCGGCCGGCGGCGGGGAGCTGCGCATCGGCCGGCGCGTGGACCGGTTCACGGCCGTGGAGCTGCCGGACGAGGAGAAGCCGGCCGTGCTGCGGGCCTACCTGAGAAAGTGGAAGTGGGAGGTCGGCGCCTTCTTCGACGGCGTCGGGCCGGCCTCGAGCGACGGGGAGCTGCTGGCCGTGGCCGACCGGCACCCCGTCTTCCGGATCACCCCGGAGGGATGAACCGGTGACCGGAATGCCGGGAAGCGGCGCTCGGCACTCAGCGGTCCATCCGCTCCAGGGCCCGCTGGGCCAGGGGGTGGGTGCGGACGAGCTCCCCGAGGGTGGTCGTCCCCCGGGTGATCCTCGTGAAGGCGTTCCACGCCGGGCGGAAGCCGGTGAGTACCGCGTGCAGCAGCTTCGGACGGCGGGCGAAGACGGCGTGCATCCGGCTGCCCACGCCCATCTCCACGCCCAGCCCCGACTTGACGGCGAAGGCGTAGTTGAGGGCCTGGCGGCGGGCGTCCACCGCGTCGTGCGCCTCGGCGACCCGCACCGCCCACTCCCCCGCCAGCCGCCCGGAGCGCAGGGCGAAGGAGATGCCCTCTCGTGTCCAGGGCTCCAGCAGCCCGGCCGCGTCGCCGCACACCAGGACCCGGCCACGGGTCAGCGGGGAGTCCGCCGAGCGGCAGCGGGTGAGGTGACCCGAGGAGATCGCGGGCTCGAAGCCGGCGAGCCCGAGGCGGGCGATGAAGTCCTCCAGATAGCGCTTGGTCGCCGCGCCCTCGCCGCGGGCGGAGATCACCCCCACCGTGAGCGTGTCGCCCTTGGGGAACACCCATCCGTAACTACCGGGCAGCGGGCCCCAGTCGATGAGGACGCGGCCCGCCCAGTCCTCGGCCACCGACGGCGGCACCGGGATCTCGGCCTCCAGTCCGAGGTCCACCTGGTCGACCTTCACTCCGACATGGGCCCCTATCCGGCTGGCGCTGCCGTCCGCGCCGACCACGGCTCGGGCCAGGACGGTACGGCCGTCCGCGAGGACCACGGCCACGGTACGCCGGTCGGGGACGGCGGGGCCGTGCTGCTCGACGCGGGCGACGGCGACTCCCGTCCACAGCTCCGCGCCGGCCTTCTGCGCGGACTCCACCAGAGCGTGGTCGAACTCGGGCCGGTTGACCAGCCCGAACAGCATGTTCCGGGAGCGCCGGGTACGGGCGAACCTGCCGTCCAGCGAGAAGGTCACCGCGTACACCCGGTCGCGCAGGGGCAGTTCGAAGCCAGGTGGCAGGGCGTCCCTGGAGGGCCCGATGATGCCTCCGCCGCAGGTCTTGTAACGGGGGAGTTCCGCCTTCTCCAGGAGCAGGACCCGGCGCCCGGTGACGGCCGCTGCGTACGCCGCGGAGGCTCCGGCCGGGCCCGCCCCCACCACCACCACGTCCCACACCGAATCCTGCCGGTCCGTGCCCTCGGCGCCCTCGGCGCTTTCCCTGCTCACGTGTGTTACCGCTCCCGCTCGGCCGCTTCCGGTTATCGCCGCATCCTAGTGCCGCGTCCGCCAGGGTTCACCCCGCTCGCCGCCTCCCCCGGCCTCCGGCCTGGTGGTGCCCCAGGCATGCACTCCCCGGCCGGAGGCCGGGATGCCGGGGAGGGGAGCCTCGCCACCGGGCAGACCCCGGCGGACGCGGCACTGGGCGCCGCGTCCCCCGGACCCCCTGTGGGATCATCGGCACCACACATCCGCCTGTACGTACGGTGATCCCGCCCACAGGCGCACAACGCAGCACCACGAAGGAGCGTTCCCCATGGCGCACGACGCATTGGCAGCCACCGTAGCCTCGCTGATGCCCCGGGCCCGTACCGAGCTCGGCGAGCTGGTGGCCTTCAAATCGGTCGCCGACCCTGCCCAGTTCCCGCCCGAGGAGTGCGCGGGGGCGGCCCGGTGGGTGGCGGACGCGCTGCGCGCCGAGGGCTTCACCGACGTGGCGCTGCTGGACACCCCGGACGGCACGCAGTCGGTCTACGGTTTCCTGCCCGGCCCGGCCGGCGCCCCCACCGTGCTGCTGTACGCCCACTACGACGTGCAGCCGCCGCTGGACGAGGACGCCTGGCTCTCCCCGCCGTTCACGCTGACCGAGCGCGACGGGCGCTGGTACGGGCGCGGCGCCGCCGACTGCAAGGGCGGCTTCATCATGCACCTGCTCGCACTGCGCGCCCTGAAGGCCGACGGCGGGGTGCCGGTGAACGTCAAGGTCATCGCCGAGGGCTCCGAGGAGATGGGCATGGGCGGCCTGGAGCTCTACGCCGAGGCGCACCCGGAACTGCTGACCGCCGACGCCATCGTCATCGGGGACTCCGGGAACTTCCGCGCCGGGCTGCCGACCGTCACCGCGACGCTGCGCGGGATGACCATGCTGAAGGTCCGGGTGGACACCCTGGAGGGCAATCTGCACTCCGGGCAGTTCGGCGGCGCCGCCCCGGACGCGCTCGCGGCCCTCATCCGGATGCTGGACTCGCTGCGCGCCGAGGACGGCTCGACGACCGTCGACGGACTGTCCTGTGACGCCTCCTGGGAGGGCCTGCAGTATCCGGAGGAGGACTTCCGCGGGGACGCCAGGGTGCTCGACGGGGTGGAGCTGATCGGCTCGGGCACCGTCGCCGACCGCATCTGGGCCCGCCCCGCCGTCACCGTGCTGGGCATCGACTGCCCGCCCGTGGTCGGCGCCACCCCGTCGGTGCAGGCGAGCGCCCAGGCGCTGATCAGCCTGCGGGTTCCCCCGGGCACGGACGCCGCCGAGGCCACCGGGCTGCTCACCGCCCACCTGGAGTCCCACATCCCCTGGGGCGCGCGGCTGGCGGTGGAACAGGTGGGCCAGGGCCAGCCGTTCAGCGCGGACACCACCAGCCCGGCGTACACCGCGATGGCCGAGGCGATGCGCGAGGCTTACGACGGCGCCGAGATGGCCACCGCCGGCATGGGCGGCTCGATCCCGCTGTGCAACACCCTGGGCAGGCTCTACCCCAAGGCGGAGATCCTGCTGATCGGCCTGAGCGAGCCGGAGGCGCAGATCCACGCGGTCAACGAGAGCGTCTCCCCGGACGAGCTGCGGCGGCTGTCGGTGACCGAGGCCCTGTTCCTGCGCAAGTACGCCGAGGCCGCGCTCGGCTGACCGGCCGCAGGCGCCGGGCGGCCGGGCCCCGCGCGGGTCCCGGCCGTCACGCGCCGACCGGTGTACCCGCCTCCAGGTTGAGCGTGACGCCCCGCTCGCGCGCCCGCAGCGCCCAGCGCAGCCGCTCCATCCGCACCGGGGGCAGCATCCGGGCGGCCTCCCGCTCGGTGGCGAAGCGCCAGCCGCGCAGTTCCGAACCGGGCAGCAGCAGGTCTCGGGCGGCCGCGGTGGTCAGCCGGCCTCCGTCGAACAGCAGCCGCAGACCGCCGTAGCCGGGCGGGCGGGGCGGCTCCCAGTCGACGACGAGCAGCCGCAGCGCGGTGTCCAGGCGCAGCCCCAGTTCCTCGGCCACCTCGCGCAGCCCGGCACGGGCGGGCGGTTCACCGGGTTCGACCACGCCGCCGGGGAACTCCCAGCCGGGCTTGTAGGTCGGGTCGACCAGCAGCACCCGGTCCGCCTCGTCGAAGAGGAGGACCCCGGCCGCCACGGTCTCCGCGGTCGGTTCCGGGGTCTGCACGATGTCGCAGGCGCCTTCCCCGGCACGTACCGCCTCCGCCACCTTCTCGGCGGTCTGCCGGGGGGTGAGGAAGGTGGCGTCGACGGTGTGCGCGTCGGCCCGGAGCCAGTCCGGCACCCGGTGGCGGACCGCCGGGTGCCGGACCGGCTCCGGGCACCGGCCGTCCGCCGCGGTGTCCGGGGCGTCGAAGGCGCGGCCCTCGCCGCTCCCGTCGTCCCCGGCTGTTTCCCCGGCCTCCCCACGCCGGGCGGCCCGCTCGCGGAGGATCGTTTCCTCCACGTCCAGGAGCACATGACGCACAGGAACGCGGCGGGCCGCCAGTCCGCCGAAGACCTCGTCGCGGTACTCCTGCCGCAGCAGCGTCATCGGCACCACCAGGGTGCCGCCCACCTCACCGTGGACGGCGGCGGCCGTGTCCACCACCAACCGCCGCCAGGCGGGCAGGTCCTGGTAGTCCGGCACCTCGTCCAGGCGTTTGCGCGGCAGGAGCGCGCGCAGCCCCGCGCCGATCAGGCCGGGGTCGAAGAGGTGGCTGTCCGGAAGCAACTCGACCAGCTCACGGGCCGTCGTGGTCTTGCCCGCGCCGAAGGCGCCGTTCAACCAGACGATCACGGTTCCCCCCATTTCCGTCGTCCCCGGTTCACTGCCCGCTCCACCCCGGCCTGGAAACGCGCCCCCGCGCCCCGCCCCACGCGCCGTCCCACGCGTTCTGCCCCGCACGCCCGCCCCACCGGGCCGGACCCCTCACACGGGCCGGCCCAGCGCCTCCCGGCAGGCCGCCGCGGCCCCGACGAGGCCGGCCCCGGTGCCCGTACCGGCGGGGACGACCTCCAGCCCCCGGACGAAGGAGAGCGCGGCGTACTCCCGCAGCGCCCGGCGCAGCGGGGCGAACAGCACCTCGCCGGACTGGGCCACTCCTCCCCCGACCACCGCGATATCGATCTCGGTCAGTGTCGCGGTCGCCGCGATCCCGGCCGCCAGGGCCCGTGCGGCGCGTTCGAAGGAGGCCACGGCCACCGGGTCCCCGGCCCGCGCGGCGGCGGCCACCCCGCGGGCGCTGGTGTCGCCGTCCGGTCCGGGCCGCCAGCCGCCGGCCAGGGCCCTGCGGGCGATGTTGGGTCCGCTGGCCAGGCCCTCCACACAGCCGCGCGCCCCGCACGGGCAGGGGTCGCCGTCGAGGTCCACGCTGATGTGGCCGATGTGGCCGGCGTTGCCGGTCGGTCCGGGGTGGAGCCTGCCGTCCAGAACCAGCCCGCCGCCCACCCCGGTGGAGACGACCATGCACAGGGCGTTGTCCCGGCCGCGCGCCGCGCCCTGCCAGCGCTCGGCGGCGGTGATCGCCACTCCGTCTCCCACCAGTGTCACGGGCATCCCCCCGACGACCGCGCGCACCCCCTCCACCAGCGGGTAGTCCCGCCAGCCGGGGATGTTGACCGGGCTCACCGTGCCCCGCCGGGCGTCCACCGGCCCGGCACTGCCGATCCCCAGGGCCGCCACACGCGGCCACTGGGGCGCCGCCCTCAGTTCGCCGAGCACCTCGGCCACCGTCCGCATCACGCCGTCGCCCGGCTCCCGCGCCGGGGTGGGCCGCCGGGTCCGCCGCAGCAGCCGTCCGCCGCCGTCCACCAGCGCGCCTGCGATCTTGGTTCCGCCGATGTCGAGGGCGGCGAGAAGATCCTGATCCATGGGCGGAGAGTCTCACCTATCTCTGACAACGTTGTCCACTCCATCGGCCGGCTCTATGCTCTGAGGCCACCGACGCACGGGGACGTGCCGTACGGCACCCGTGTCACCGACCGCCGACGACAGGACGAGACCTCAAGTGGCCGACACCGCCCGACCCGCCCGCAGCTCCCGGCGCCGCTACGGGCTGCGGCCGACGATGAAGGACGTGGCCGCCCGCGCCGGGGTCGGCCTCAAGACCGTCTCCCGGGTCGTCAACGGCGAGCCCGGTGTCACCCCCGACACCGAGCGCCGGGTGCGGGAGGCCATCACCGCCCTCGGCTTCCGCCGCAACGACAGCGCCCGCATCCTGCGCAAAGGCCGTACCGCGAGCGTCGGACTGGTCCTGGAGGACCTCGCCGACCCCTTCTACGCCCCTCTCAGCCGCGCCGTCGAGGAGGTCGCCCGGGCGCACGGAGCGCTGCTGATCAACGGCTCCAGCGCCGAGGACGGCGAGCGCGAGAGGGAGCTGGCACTGGCCCTGTGCGCCCGGCGCGTGGACGGACTGGTGATCATCCCGGCCGGCGACGACCACCGCTACCTGGAGCCGGAGATCTCCGCCGGGGTCGCCACCGTCTTCGTGGACCGCCCCGCCGCCCGCATCGAGGCCGACGCGGTGCTCTCCGACAGTTTCACGGGCGCGCGCGAGGGCGTCGCCCATCTCATCGCCCACGGTCACCGCAGGATCGGTTTCATCGGCGACCTGCCGCGCATCCACACCGCCGCCGAGCGGCTGCGCGGCTACCGGGCCGCGATGGCGGAGGCGGGGCTCGCGGTGGACGGCTCGTGGGTCGCGCTCGGCCCCACCGGCCCCGGGCGCGTACGGGCCGACGCCGAGCGCATGCTGGTGGGACGGGGTTCGGCCGCGGGGCCGGTCACCGCGCTGCTGACGGGCAACAACCGGGTGACCGTCACCGTGGTGCGGGTGCTGGCGGGCCTGGAGCGGCGCGTGGCGCTGGTGGGTTTCGACGACTTCGAACTGGCCGATCTGCTGACCCCGCCGGTCACCGTCGTCGCACAGGAACCCGCACTGCTGGGCCGCAGAGCCGGCGAGTTGCTGTTCCGCCGGCTGGAGGGCTCGGGCGAGGAGCCGCGGCGCGTGGTGCTGCCCACCCGGCTGATCCCGCGCGGTTCGGGAGAGGTGCCCCCGCACTCCTGAGCACGCCCGGGAAGCGCCCGGCGGGCGCCGGAGCCGGTACGGGCGCGGCCCCGGCCGCTGTCGTACGCCCTCCGCGGAGGGTGTCAGCCCTTGCGGGCCTTGATCTCCTCGGTGAGCTTGGGGAGGACCTCGAAGAGGTCGCCGACCACGCCGTAGTCGACCAGGTCGAAGATCGGGGCCTCCTCGTCCTTGTTGACGGCCACGATGGTCTTCGAGGTCTGCATGCCGGCCCGGTGCTGGATGGCGCCGGAGATGCCCGCCGCGATGTACAGCTGCGGCGAGACGGACTTGCCGGTCTGGCCGACCTGGTGGGTGTGCGGGTACCAGCCCGCGTCCACCGCGGCGCGCGAGGCGCCGACGGCCGCGCCGAGGGAGTCGGCGAGGTTCTCGACGACCGAGAAGTTCTCGGCCCCGTTGACGCCGCGGCCGCCGGAGACCACGATCGCGGCCTCGGTCAGCTCCGGGCGGCCGGTCGACTCGCGCGGGGTGCGGGAGACGACCTTGGTGCCGGTGGACTTCTCACCGAAGGTCACCGACATCTGCTCGACCGTGCCCGCGGCCGGGGCGGCCTCGGGGGCGGCGGAGTTGGGCTTGACGGTGATGACCGGGGTGCCCTTGGTGACGCGGGACTTGGTGGTGAAGGCCGCGGCGAAGACCGACTGGGTCGCCACCGGGCCGGAGTCACCGGCCTCCAGGTCGACGGCGTCGGTGATGACACCCGAGCCGATGCGCAGTGCCAGGCGGGCCGCGATCTCCTTGCCCTCCGCGGAGGAGGGGACCAGCACGGCGGCCGGGGAGACGGCCTCGTAGGCGGCCTGGAGCGCGTCCACCTTCGGCACGACCAGGTAGTCGGCGAACTCGGGGGCGTCCGCGGCGAGCACCTTCACCGCGCCGTACTCGGCCAGCGTGGCGGCGGCGCTGTCGGCGCCGGCGCCCAGGTGCACGGCGACCGGGTCGCCGATGCGTCGGGCCAGGGTCAGCAGTTCGAGGGTGGGCTTGCGGACGGCGCCGTCCACGTGGTCGACGTAGACAAGGACTTCAGCCATGGGAGTTGCTCTCCTGCGAGGATTGCGAGGGCGGAAAGGAGTGAGGGGTGCGACGGGCCTTCGGGCTCAGATGAACTTCTGGCCCGCGAGGAATTCGGCGAGCTGCTTGGCGCCCTCGCCCTCGTCCTTGACGATCGTGCCCGCGGTGCGGGCCGGGCGCTCGGCGGCGTCGTCGACCTTGGTCCAGGAGCCCTCGAGGCCGACCTCGTCGGCGTCGATGTCCAGGTCGTCCAGGTCCAGGGACTGAACCGGCTTCTTCTTGGCGGCCATGATGCCCTTGAAGGAGGGATAGCGCGCCTCGCCGGACTGGTCGGTCACGGACACGACGGCCGGAAGCGCGGCCTGAAGCTGCTCGGTGGCGGCGTCGCCGTCGCGGCGGCCGGTGACCTTGCCGTCCTCCACGGAGATCTCGGACAGCAGGGTGGCCTGCGGCACGCCCAGGCGCTCGGACAGCAGCGCGGGCAGCACGCCCATGGTGCCGTCGGTGGAGGCCATGCCGCAGACGACCAGGTCGTAGCCGGTCTTCTCGACGGCCTTGGCCAGCACCAGGGAGGTGCCGATCGCGTCGGTGCCGTGCAGGTCGTCGTCCTCCACGTGCACGGCCTTGTCGGCGCCCATGGACAGCGCCTTGCGCAGCGCGTCCTTGGCGTCCTCGGGGCCCACGGTCAGCACGGTGACCTCGGCGTCGTCGGCATTCTCGGCGATCTGCAGGGCCTGCTCGACGGCGTACTCGTCGAGCTCCGACAGCAGACCGTCCACGTCCTCGCGATCGACGGTCAGGTCATCGGCGAAGTGCCGGTCGCCGGTGGCGTCGGGCACGTACTTCACACAGACAACGATCCTCAAGCTCACGCCGGCTCTCCTACATGCGTCGTCATTACTGGCTGCCTTGTCTCACAGGCAGCATAGGCGCCTGATCGGGCGGAATCCGGTCCGGTGGGGCCGGCTCTCCATCCAGGATATTACTCGTCAGTACACCCAGGCCCTTACCCGGAGGCAAGGCCGGTGAACTGTGACCTTTCCAACGGCTCAGGAGGGCACAGTGCCCTCTCCCAGCGCGTTGTAACGCCCCGCGTGGTACAGCAGCGGGCGGCCCGCGCCGGAGGAGTCCCCGGCCACCAGCTCCGCCAGGACCACCCGGTGATCGCCGGTCGGCACCCGGGCCACCACCGTGCCCACCGTCCAGGCGAGCACGCCCTCCAGCACCGGCACCCCGTACGGCCCCCGGCGCCAGCGGGTGGGCGGCGCGAAGCGGTCCGCTCCCGGGCGGGCGAAGGTGGCGGCCAGCTCGCTCTGGTGCTCGCCCAGTATGTGCACCCCCACGTGCTCCGCCCCGGCGACCACCGGCCACACCGAGGAGGCCGTGGCGATGTTGAAGGAGACCAGCGGCGGTTCGGCGGCGACGGAGGCCAGCGATGTCGCGGTGAACCCGGCGGGACGGCCGTGCCCGTGGGCGGTGATCACGGCGACCCCGGCGGCGTGCCGCCGGAAGACGGCGCGCAGCAGCGCGGAGCCGGCTTCGGCCGTCTCCGGTGCCTGCTGGGTGCCGTTCGGTGCGCTCATATGAGATCCCCTGCTCACGGCAGGCCAGGCTGTCCACCGCGGGCGGCCCGCGTCAAGTTCGCCCGCGCGGATGGGACCAGGGTCACGCGGCCGGCGCCCCTGCCGGCCCCAGGGGCCCTCCCGGCCCTCACACGGCCTCCCCGAGCGCGGCGATGACATCGGCCCTGCGCGGCTGTCCGCTCGCCCGCCGGGCTATCCGGCCCCGCGCGTCCAGCACCAGGACGGTGGGGGTGCGCATGATCCCCAGCCGCCGCACCAGATCCAGCCGGGACTCGGCGTCCACCTCCACGTGGACGACGCCCTCGACCATCTCCGCCACCTCGGCCAGGATCCGCCGGGTCGCCCGGCAGGGCTGGCAGAAGGCGCTGGAGAACTGCACCAGCGTGGCCCGCTCCCCCAGCCGCTCGGCGCCCACCTCCCCGGCGGTCAGCCTCTCCTCCGCGTCCCGTCCGCGCACCGTCATCCTTCCGTTCCGTCTGCTGTGCGCCATCCCGAAGGCGCCGGCCAGCGCCAGCACCGCCAGACACACGACCAGACCCGTCATCCCCGTCGTCCCTGTCATCTCCGCCGCCCCTGTCACCCCGCCGCTCCGCCCGCCTCGTCTCCCACAGCGCCCGGGGCCATGCCGCCGATTCCCGCATCCGGCCCCCGGCGCCCCACGGGGTGCGGAATGCTGTCGCCTTGACTTCCTCCCTCGCCCAAGGGCGGGGGAGTCCAGCGGTCGCCCGCTGGGGTTCCTGCTTCGCCGACTGCTGCCCCGTCCGGGAGGTCTCCCGTTGAGGTCTTACACCGTCTCCACAGGCTGCTGCCGCCAGCCCGGCGGCCAGGGTGTTGCGTGCCGCGTTGGTGTCGCGGTCATGGGTGGTGCCGCAGTGCTCGCATGTCCAGGTGCGGACGTTCAGCGGCAGCTTCTCACGGACCGTGCCACAGGCCCCGCACAGCTTGCTGCTGGGGAACCAGCGGTCGACCACGACGAGGTCGCGCCCGTACCAGGCGCACTTGTACTCCGGCATGGAGCGCAGTTCCGTCCACGACGCGTCGGAGATGGCGCGCGCGAGGCGGCCGTTCTTCAGCAGGTTGCGGACGGTGAGGTCCTCGATCACGACCGTTTGGTTCTCACGGACGAGCCGAGTGGTGAGCTGGTGCAGGTGGTCGCGGCGCCGGTCGGCGATCCGCGCGTGCACGCGGGCCACTTTCCGGCGGGCCTTGGCCTGGTTGTTCGATCCCGGCGCCTTGCGCGACAGCTCTCGCTGTGCGCGGGCCGGGCGGGCTCGGTCGCGCCGCTCGTGCCGGGGGTTGGTTACCTTCTCCCCGGTCGACAAGGTCACCAGGGACGTCAGGCCGGCGTCGATGCCGACCGCGTTCGTGGTGGCCGGAGCCGGCGCGACGGTGTCCTCGCACAGCATGGAGACGAACCAGCGCCCGGCGCTGTCGCGGGAGACCGTCACCGTGGTCGGTTCCGCACCCTCGGGCAGCGGACGGGACCAGCGGATGTCCAGCGGCTCGGACATCTTCGCCGGCTCCAGCCGCCCGTCACGCCACATGAAGGCGCTGCGGGTGTACTCCGCCGACGCCCGCGACTTCTTCCGGCTCTTGAACCGCGGGTACTGGGCGCGCTGGGCGAAGAAGTTGGCGAACGCCGCCTGAAGGTGGCGCAGCGCCTGCTGGAGCGGGACGGAGGACGCCTCCTTCAGGAAGGCCAGTTCCCCGGTCCTCTTCCACTCCGTCAGCATCGCGGAGGACTCCGCGTAGGAGATACGGCACTGCTCGCCGTACCAGGCCCGGGTGCGCTCCTGAAGCGCCCTGTTGTACACCAGGCGGACACAGCCGAACGTGCGCGACAGCTCCGCTGCCTGCTCGTCCGTGGGGCAGAAGCGGTACCGATACGCCCGCTTGACCTGCCGCGCCGTCCCTCACGTCCTACCGGCTTCCGTGTGAGCAGCGGGTATCGGCCGGCGGCCGCAGACACCGAACCGCCCCGGCGGCGGTTCGCCTCTCCCTGCCCCGCTCCGCAGGGACTTGGTTTCTCCCCCGCAAGCGGGAGGCACCCCCACCCCCAACTGAAGCCGGGGGCATCCACGAAGGAGACACAATGAGGGTCGACATACGGGGAACGAGGTTCGCCGCCGCCGTGACCACCGCGGTCCTGGCCGCCGTGCTGGTCGGCGGGAGTTCCTGGCTGCTGGCCGCGCAGGCGCTGGTGTTCGCCGCCGGGGCGGTGCTCGGCGTGGCGCGCTCGCCCTACGGGCTGGTCTTCCGCCACCTGGTCCGGCCCCGGCTGGGACCGCCGGCCGGAACGGAGGACGCGGCGCCGCCCCGCTTCGCGCAGGCCGTGGGTCTGGCCTTCGCCCTGGCGGGCCTGGTCGGGTACGCTGCCGGGCCCCTGTGGCTGGGCATGGCCGCGACCGCGTGCGCGCTCGCGGCGGCCTTCCTCAACGCCGCCTTCGGCTACTGCCTGGGCTGCGAGATGTACCTGGCACTGCGCCGGGTCGCGGGGTGAGTCTCCGGGTCGTGTCCGAACGTGACGAGGATCTCCCGTCCCCGGAATTGGCCAGGGAAGTTACGGCAGCGTAGGTTCGGGTAGATCCGCCGGGAGAACCCTCCCCAGGCAGCTTCCCAGAAGGGTCCTCCCAGATGGCAGAACTGGTGTATCCGCCCGTGATCGGCGCAGCCCGCACCCTGTTCAGGGCGCTCGACCTGCGCTTCGACATCGACGGCACCGAGCACGTCCCGCGGCGCGGCGGCGCCGTGCTGGTCAGCAACCACATCGGCTACCTCGACTTCGTCTTCGCCGGGCTGGCCGCCCGGCCCGCCAAGCGGCTGGTGCGCTTCATGGCGAAGGAGTCGGTCTTCCGGCACAAGGTCTCGGGGCCGCTGATGCGCGCGATGAAGCACATACCGGTGGACCGCGCGCAGGGTGAGCACGCCTACCGCCACGCGCTGAAGGCGCTGCGCTCGGGCGAGATCATCGGCGTCTTCCCCGAGGCCACGATCTCGCAGTCGTTCACCCTGAAGAACTTCAAGACCGGTGCGGCCCGGATGGCGCAGGAGGCGGGCGTGCCGCTGCTGCCCGTCGCGCTGTGGGGCACACAGCGGCTGTGGACCAAGGGCCACAAGCGGGACTTCGGCCGCAACCACTTCCCGGTCACCATCCGGGTCGGCGAGCCGCTGCGGCCCGCCGAGGGCGAGTCGGCGGCCAAGCTCACCGAGCGGCTGCGCGACCGTGTGCAGGAGCTGCTGGAGGCGGCCCAGCGGGCTTACCCGGTGCGGCCCAAGGGGCCGGACGACACCTGGTGGATGCCCGCGCACCTGGGCGGCACCGCCCCGACCCCGGCCGAGGCCGGTTCCCTCTAGGGCGGGCCGGGGACCGCGCGCGGCCGGAAGGCGACTCCGGCCGCGCGCGGTCCCCTGTCCTCTCCAAGACCGGCTCTCCCCGCTTCCGCGGAGACCCGCGAAGGCATGCAGAAGCGGCCCGCCACCCCCTTTCCGGCCGGCGGGCCGCCCGCACGCGCGGTCAGCGGGCCATCTCCTCCCGCAGCGCGGCGACGAAACCGTCGACATCCTCCTCCGTGGTGTCGAAGGAGCACATCCAGCGCACGTCGCCGGCGGCCTCGTCCCAGAAGTAGAAGCGATAACGCTTCTGCAGCCGCTCGCTCACGTCGTGCGGAAGCCGGGCGAAGACGGCGTTGGCCTGGACGGGGTGGAGGATCTCCACCCCGTCGACGGTGCGCGCGCCGTCGGCCAGCCGCGCGGCCATGGCGTTGGCGTGGGAGGCGCTGCGCAGCCACAGGTCTCCGGCGAGCAGCGCCTCGAACTGCACCGAGACGAACCGCATCTTGGAGGCCAGCTGCATCGACAGCTTCCGCAGGTGCTTCATCGCCCGTACCGCGCCGGGGTTGAGCACGACGACGGCCTCGCCGAAGAGCATGCCGTTCTTGGTGCCGCCGAAGGAGAGCACGTCCACGCCCGCGTCCGTGGTGAACGCCCGCAGCGGGACGCCCAGCGCGGCCGCCGCGTTGGCGATGCGGGCGCCGTCGAGGTGGACGGCCATGCCGCGCTCGTGGGCCGTCTCGCAGATCGCCCGGATCTCCTCGGGCGTGTAGACGGTGCCCAGTTCGGTGTTCTGGGTGATCGAGACCACCTGCGGCATCGCCCGGTGCTCGTCGTCGAAGCCGTACGCCTCGCGCTCGACCAGCTCGGGGGTGAGCTTGCCGTGCTCGGTGGGCACGGTCAGCAGCTTCAGCCCGCCGACCCGTTCGGGCGCGCCGCACTCGTCCACGTTGATGTGGGCACTGTCGGCCGCGATGACCGCGCCCCAGCGGTCGGTTAGGGCCTGGAGGGCCACGACGTTGGCGCCGGTGCCGTTGAACACCGGGAAGACCTCCGCCGCCGGCCCGAGGTGGGCGCGGAAGACGTCCTGGAGGTGGGTGGTGTACTCGTCCTCGCCGTAGGCGGTCTGGTGACCGCCGTTGGCGAGGGCGAGCGCCGCCAGGATCTCCGGGTGCGCGCCCGCGTAGTTGTCGCTGGCGAAGCCTCGCACCCGCGGGTCGTGGCGGCGCCGGGCGTCCGTCGGAGGGGATGCCGGGGGTGCCTCGGTCGGATGGGCCTCTACGGTTGCGGGGTCAGCCACAGGCGGTGTCCGTTCACTTCCTCGGCGGACTTGTCCCAGACACCGGCGATGGCCTCGGCCAGCTCCCCGACGTCGGTGAAGCCCGCGAACTTGGCGTTCGGGCGCTCGGCGCGCATCGCGTCGTTGACCAGCGCCTTGACCACCAGGATGGCAGCAGCGGCCGGAAGCCCCGCATCCGCCCCCTTGCCCGCCTTGCGGAAGGCGTCGGCCAGGGCCAGCGTCCAGGCCTCGGCCGCGGCCTTGGCCGCGGAGTAGGCGGCGTTGCCGGCGGTGGGGCGGGTGGCGCCGGCGGCGCTGATCAGGACGTAGCGGCCGTTTCCGCTGCGGCGCAGGGCTCCCTCGAAGGCCAGGGAGGTGTGCTGCACGGTGCGTACCAGCAGCTTCTCCAGCAGGTCCCAGTGGGACAGGTCGGTCTCGGCGAAGGCCGCCGAGCCGCGCCAGCCGCCGACCAGGTGCACCAGCCCGTCGACGCGGCCGTACTCCTTCTCGGTGCGGGTCGCCCACTCGCGGGTGGCCTCCAGGTCGAGCAGGTCGACGGTGTCGCCGGTGACGGCGGCGCCGCCGTGCGCGAAGCGGGCCCTGTCGACGGCCTCGGCCAGCCGTTCGGCGTCCGCGTCGGCGGCGACGACGGTGGCGCCCCGTTCGGCCAGGCTCAGCAGCGCGGCCCGGCCGGCGGGTCCCGCCGCGCCGGCGACGGCGACGACGGCGCCGTCCAGGGGGCCGCCGTTGCCGTTGGATGTGCTGGTCATGGTGGTGATCGCCTCTCTGTGACGTCCGGTGGTCACGCCGCGGCCGGGACGGCGGACTCGGCGGTGATGCCCTTGGTCGATGCGATCACGTTACGCAGCTTCTTGGCGAGGGCCTCGTAGAACATGCTCAGCGGGAACTCGTCGGGGAGCACCTCGTCCACCAGCTTGCGCGGCGGCAGGCTCAGGTCCAGGGCGTCGGGGCCCTTGGCCCAGGTCGAGCCGGGGTGCGGGGCGAGGTAGGTGGAGACCAGCTCGTAGGCCTTGAACCAGTGGACCAGCTTGGGGCGGTCGATGCCCTCGCGGTAGAGGGTCTCGATCTCCTCGCGCAGATGCACGGTCACCTCGCGGGCCCGCTGCCAGTCGATGCTGAGCTTGTTGTCCGTCCAGCGCAGGGCGTCGTGCTTGTGGAGGTAGGCGAACAGCAGCTGGCCGCCCAGCCCGTCGTAGTTGCGGCTGCGCTCACCGGTGACGGGGAAGCGGAACAGCCGCTCCAGCAGCACGGCGTACTGCACGTCGCGGCCCTGCTCGAAGCCGTCGGCCTCCAGCTTCACGGCCTCGTGGAAGGCGGTGAGGTCGCAGCGCAGCTCCTCCAGGCCGTACATCCAGAACGGCTGGCGCTGCTTGATCATGAACGGGTCGAAGGGCAGGTCGCCGTGGCTGTGGGTGCGGTCGTGGACCATGTCCCACAGCACGAAGGTCTGCTGGGCGCGCTTCTGGTCGGCCAGCAGCCCCCGGGCGTCCTCGGGCAGCTCCAGCTTGGTGACCTCGCAGGCGGCGTCGACGACGCGGCGGAAGCGGGCGGCCTCCCGGTCGCAGAAGATCCCGCCCCAGGAGAACCGCTCGGGCGCCTCGCGCACGGCGACGGTCTCGGGGAAGAGGACCGCGGAGTGGGTGTCGTAGCCACTGGTGAAGTCCTCGAAGGTGATGCCGAGGAAGAGCGGGTTGTCGTAGCGGGTGCGCTCCAGCTCGGCCAGCCAGTCCGGCCAGACCACACGCAGGACGACGGCCTCCAGGTTGCGGTCGGGGTTGCCGTTCTGCGTGTACATCGGGAAGACGACCAGATGCTGGATCCCGTCGGCGCGGTGGGATGCGGGCCGGAAGGCCAGCAGGGAGTCCAGGAAGTCGGGGACGCCGAAGCCGCTCCCGGCCCAGCGGCGCAGGTCGGCCACCAGGGCGCGGTGGTACGCCTCGTTGTGCGGGAGCAGCGGTGCGAGCTCCTCGACGCAGGTCACGACCTGCTCGATGTGCCGCTCGACCTCGGCCCGCGCGGGGGCGCCCTCGGCCTCGAAGTCGATGGAGCCGTCCTTGGACTGGGCGGGACGGACGGCCTCGACGGCCTCCTTGAGCACCGCCCAGGCGGGGTGCTCCACCACACGGCCGGCGAACGAGCCGCCGGCGGTCGGAGCGCCACTCGTCACTACCGCGGGCGAAAGGATTTCCGTCATCACTACCCCTCCACAGAAGAAACTCTCGTAGCAGCACCGTAGCTGCGCAGACTTCCCCGATCAACCCGAGAGGGAGAAAGTTCTTCTGCCGACCACCCGCTACGCAGGTGTTTTTCCTGCGATCACCCCTGTTAAACGGAAGAGAAGGCCTCATGAGCGCCGAGGAGGCCGATCCGGCGTGCTCCGCGCCCGCCGCCGGACCCCACCGGCGCCCCGCGCCCCGGGCGGTGATCGTCCGCGGCTACTCTTGCCGCGCGTACGCACCGCCGCTTCGAACACCGCAGGAAAGCGAGAACGCGCCGTGCCACTGCTGACCGTCGGCCACCGCGGGGTGATGGGCGTCGAGCCCGAGAACACCCTGCGCTCCTTCGTCCGGGCCGACCGCGAAGGCTTCGACGTCATCGAACTGGACCTCCACCTGAGCCGGGACGGGGCACTGGTGGTGATGCACGACGCCGACGTGGACCGCACCACCGACGGCTCCGGCCCCATCGCGGACAAGACCCTCGCCGAGCTGCGCGAGCTGGACGCCGGCCTCGGCGAGCGCGTCCCGGTCTTCGAGGAGGTCGTGGAGGCGGTCTCCGCGCCGCTCCAGGCCGAGATCAAGGACCGCGCCGCGGCGCGGGTGCTGGCGGAGGCCGTCGAGCGGCTCGGCCTTCACCGGCGGGTCACGGTGATCTCGTTCCACGACGACGCCCTGCGCGAGACCCGCAAACTGCTGCCGGACATCCCCATCGCCCTGGTCAGCGGCTCCTCGACACCCACCGTCCCCGAGCGCGCCGTGGACCTGGGGGCCCCGATGGTCTCCTGCGAGCTGCGCCGGCTGGACGCGGACGTCGTCGGGCGCTGCCGCGCCGCGGGCCTGAAGGTGATCTCCTGGACGGTCAACACCGGCCAGGACCTGGCCCGCGTCCGCGAGCTGGGGCTGGACGGCGTGGTCACCGACCTGCCCGGTGTCAGGAGGGCGGTCGGCGAAGCGGCTTGACCAGCAGCTCGAACTCCAGGTCGTCGCGGAGCGGGACTCCGAAGCGCTCGTCGCCGTACGGGAAGGGGCTGGTGCGCCCGGTCCGGAGGTAGCCGCGGCGCTCGTACCAGGCGATCAGATCGGCCCGGGCGGTGATCACCGTCATGTGCATCTCACGGGCGCCCCAGCGCTCCCGCACCGTCCGCTCGGCCTCCGCCAGGACCGCCCTGCCCAGCCCGCCGCCCTGGAGGAGCGGGCGGACGGCGAACATCCCGAAGTACGCGACGGTCTCGCCCGCCCCGCCCTCGCGGCGCTCGAGCTGGCAGCAGGCGACCGGCTCCCCGTCCCGCTCGGCGACCAGCATCAGGCTGCCGGGGGCACGGACGACGTCGGCGACTCCCCCGGGGTCGGTGCGCTGCCCGTCCAGCAGGTCCGCCTCGGTGGTCCAGCCCGCCCGGCTGGCCTCGCCCCGGTACGCCGACTCCACCAGGGCGACCAGCGCGGGGACGTCGTCCTCGCCAGCGGTCCTGAAGCTCAGGCCGGAGCCGGTCTCGTCCTCGCCCGCGGTCCTGAAGCTCAGGCCGGAGCCGGTCTCACGGGCGCTTCCGGAGGCGGTCGGGGGGATGGTGCCGGAGGCCGCGGAAGCGGGGGCGTTCGGGGCGTTCATGGGGCCGAGCCTAAACCTCCGCCCGTACGTCCCGGCCGCTCGGCCCGTATACCGGACAGGGCCCCGGACTCGGCCTAGGCTCGGTGCCATGGTTCACGTACTGAGCAGCCGGACCCTGCTGCGCCCCACCGACCCGGACCGTTCACGGGCGTTCTACGGCGGGGCCCTGGGGCTGGCGGTGTACCGGGAGTTCGGCACCGGGCCGGAGCGCGGGACCGTCTAC
Organism: Streptomyces verrucosisporus; assembly: GCF_017114865.1. Lineage (GTDB taxonomy): Bacteria > Actinomycetota > Actinomycetes > Streptomycetales > Streptomycetaceae > Streptomyces > Streptomyces fenghuangensis. Next base: position 53,413 of record NZ_JADEYH010000015.1, read on the forward strand.
TTCCTGGGCGGTGGCTTCCTGGAGGTCTCCGGCCGGTCCGAGATCCCGCCCGCGCCCGGCCTGAGGCTGTGGCTCCAGGTCGCCGACGTGTCCGAGGCCCGTCGGGAGCTCACCGGCCGTGGTGTGGAGGTGCTGCGGGAGCCCAGGCGCGAGCCGTGGGGGCTGGTGGAGATGTGGATCAGCGATCCGGACGGGGTGCCGATCGTCCTCGTCGAGGTCCCCGAGGACCATCCGCTGCGCCACCGGCCCGGTATCTGAGACCCCCGCGCGTTTTCGGGGGCGGCGCCACGTCCCGCGAGCACGCGCTCCGGTCGCGCTCCCCCACTGCCTCCGCGCGCTCCCGTACACGCGTCCGACGCCGGGCATCCTCCCCGCGGAACCGGCCGGAGCGGCCGGCCGGGGAAGCCGCGGGGAGGCGGGGTGCACGGACCGGAGCCGGTCGGCTGGATGCTGGTGGTCCTGTGCGGCGCCGTGGGCGTGTACTGCCTGCGGCAGACGCGCGGCGGCACGCCCGGGCAGCGGCGGGAGGCCGCCGGCGAGGCGGTGATGGGACTGGGCATGGCCGTGATGGCGCTGCCCGCCTCGGCGGTGGACCCACTGCCGCCGGCGGTCTTCGCGGCGCTCTTCGGCGCCGCCGCGGTGTACGGGCTGGCGCTGGTCCTGTTCGACGGGGAGCACCGGCTCCACCATCTGCACCACACCGTCGGCGCCCTGGCCATGCTCCACATGGCGCTCGCCATGGCCGCCGCCCCCGCCCACGGACACCATGCGGCGCCCTCCGCCCAGCCGGCCCCCACCGCGGCGCTGACCGGAGCGCTGCTGGTCTACTTCGCGCTGTACGCACTGCTCGCGGGAGCCCGGCTGGCGCCCGCGCCGGGCCCCCTGAGTCTCCCGGCCGCCGCCTTTGGCGTCCGTACCGGTCGCGGTGGTCGCGACGGTCGCGGCGACGGGCCGCGGCGGGCACCGGAGGTGGCCGCCGCCTGCCGACTGGCGATGGGCATCGGGATGTTCGCGATGCTGCTCACCTCCTGATCATTCGCGGGGACCCGTGAAACACCGCGCCGGTGAGGCGTGCGTCACTTCCCGTTTCCCTCCGGACGCGCAAGCCGCCTCCGGCTCATAGGCTGTTCCTCATGATGGTCGCGCTCGCACTGATCGTCCTGGGCGCACTGATCGCGGCGACGGCGCCGCGCGTGCTGGCCCGCGGCTCCTGGCCGGACCGCGAGCCGGTGCTGGCGCTGCTGGTGTGGCAGTGCGTGGTGGTCGCCGTGCTGCTGTGCTGCGTGCTCGCCATGGCCCTGTCCGGCGCGGCGGCCTGGCAGGCCGTGCGCGGCCACGTCTTCGCCCCGGCTCCGAGCCGGGTCGTCGAGGCGTACGGGCTCAGCGCGTTCGGCGAGTCCTGGCCGGCGGTGGTGGCGGTGGTGCTCGCCTGCGGCGGCCTGTGGACCGCCGCGATGCTCACCCGGGAGATCCGCCACGCGCGCGCCCGGCGGCGCGCCCGGCGCGCCGAGCTCCTCGCCCGCGCGCCGCTGCTGCCCGGCGAGGAGCCGGCCTCCGGGGAGCGGCTGGTGGTGCTGGAGAGCGACCGCCCGGACGCCTGGTGGCTGCCGGGGAGCACGCCCCGGCTGGTGGTCACCACCGCGGCGCTGCGCCGGCTGGGAGGACGCAGGCTCGACGCCGTCCTCGCCCATGAGCAGGGGCATCTGCGGGCCCGTCACGACTGGCTGCTGAACTGCTCCTCCGCGCTCGCCGCCGGTTTCCCGCGGGTACCGGTCTTCCGCGCGTTCCGTGACCAGGTGCACCGGCTGGTGGAACTGGCGGCCGACGACGTCGCCTCGCGGCGCTGCGGACGGCTGGCGGTGGCTCTGGCACTGGTCGAACTCAACGAGGAACGCGGGGTCTTCGATCCGTACGCCTCGCACTCCGGCGCGCAGGTGCCGCAGCGGGTCGACCGGCTGCTGAGGGCCGCTCCCCGGCTGACGGTGGTCCGGCGACTGCGGATGACCGCTCTGGCGGCCCTGGTGCTGATGGTGCCGCTGCTGGTGGCCTTCGCCCCCGGGCTGAGGGCGCTGAGCTGAGGGCACTTAGCTGAGGGCGCCGAGCAGGCGTCCGTGCGCCGCGGCGCGCGCCCCCTCGACCGGCCACCCCGCCGACCGGACGGTTGGACCGCCGCCCAGTGGCGATTCTCTCCACTATGGCCCGCTCCTCCCCTCCTTCCTCACCGCGCTCCTTTCCGCGTTCCCTGTCCTGCCTGGCCGCCCCGCTGTGCACCGCTGCCGCCGCGGTGCTCGCCGTGCTCGTCCTGGTGGGATGGGACCCACTGCTGGACCTCGACGCGCACGTCACGACCGAACTGCACCGCACGGCGGTGGCCGAGCCCGGCTTCACACGGCTCAACCGGGTGCTGACCGACTGGGTCTGGGATCCGTGGACGATGCGGACCGTGCTGCTGTTGGCGGTCGTGTGGCTGGTGCTGCGCGGCGCGCGCCGGCCGGCGCTCTGGCTCTCGGCCGCCGCGATCGCCGGCACCGTCCTCCAGCAGGTCCTCAAGGCGCTGTTCGACCGCGACCGCCCGCGCTGGAGCGATCCGGTGGACTCGGCGAGCTTCGCGGCACTGCCCTCCGGCCACGCCATGACGGCGGCGCTCACCTGCGGTCTGCTGCTGTGGCTGGCGCATCTGCGCCAAGCGGGCCGCCCGGTGCGTCTGGCCGTCGTGTGGATGGGTGCGGTGAGCGTCGCCGGGGTGGGCTTCACCCGGGTCTACCTGGGCGTGCACTGGCCCACCGACGTGGTGGTCGGCTGGCTGCTGGGCTTCGCCGTGGCCGCCGCCGCGGCGGCGCTGTGGAGCGGGCGCGGCGCCCGGCCCTCTCGACCGGAGCGGCACGGCCCGGAAGGATCGTCCTCATGGTGATCAGAGGCGTTCTCTTCGACTTCTCCGGGACACTGCTGCGCGTCGAGCCGGCGGCGCGCTGGCTGCGCGCCGTGCTCGACGAGGCGGGCATCGCCCTGCCCGGCGGTGAGTCCGCCCGGCTGGCGGCGGAGCTGGAGGAGGCCGGTGCGCTGCCCGGTGGCGCCTCCCCGCGCACCGTGCCCGCCGGTCTGGGGGAACTGTGGAGGGAGCGCGACCGCAGCGCCGAGCGGCACCGTGCCGCCTACACCGCGCTGGCCCGCCGGGTCCCGCTGCCCCGGCCGGAGCTGTACGACGCCCTGTACGAACGGCACATGCGGCCGGAGGCCTGGCGCCCCTACCCCGACACCGCCGATGTGCTGGACGCGCTGCGGGACCGGGGGGTGCCGGTGGCGGTGGTGAGCAACATCGGCTGGGACCTGCGGCCGGTGTTCAGGGCCCACGGCCTGGACCACCGGGTGGACGCCTACGTGCTCTCCTTCGAACACGGTCTCCAGAAGCCGGAGCCCGGCATCTTCGAGCTGGCCTGCCGTGCTCTGGGAGTGGAGCCCGGGGAGGCGCTGATGGTCGGCGACAACCGGCACGCGGACGGCGGGGCCGCCGCGCTGGGCTGCGCCGTGCACCTGGTGGACCACCTGCCCTGCGACCGGCGCCCCGACGGGCTGCGTCCGGTTCTGGGGCTGGTGGACCGCAGCGGCTGAGCGAGCCGGGCGGGTGACCGTGCGGAAGCACCGGAAGGGGTGCCGATCTCGGGCGATCCCCCGCGTCGCCCGAGATCGGCGTCCGACCGGACACCGCCGTGACTCACCGGTCGGCGTCCGGAGTCCGCTGAGTATATTGGCCCTGAGCCAGTCAACGCAGGAGTTAACAGGATGTCCCCTCGCAGCGCATCGGTCAATGAGGAGTTGCGCCGGCGTTCCCGCGAGCGGCTGCTGCAGGCGACGGTGGAGCTCGTCGACGAGCGCGGATACGAGGCGACGACCCTGGGAGACATCGCGGACCGGGCCGGGGCGGCGCGGGGCCTGGTGTCGTACTACTTCCCGGGCAAGCGGCAGCTGCTCCAGTCGGCCGTCCACCGGCTGATGCACCTCACCCTGGCCGGGGCGCTGGAGCGCGAGCCGCGGCCCGCGGGCCCGGACGCCGGGCGGGAGGGGCTGGCCCGCGCGATCGACGCGATCCTGGGGCTCGCCCGCGACCGGCCGACGCTGATGCGCACTCATATGGCCGGGATCCTGCAGCACGAGGGCTTCGTCCAGTGCGACGAGCAGCAGCGGCTGGCCTGCCTGCTGCGCGACACCGTCGTCGGCTACGGCTCGCACGATCCGGACACCGACTACCCGCTGCTGCGCGCACTGCTCATGGGTGCGGTGGTGGCCGTGCTGCTGCCCGGGGCGCCGATGCCGCCGGCGAGGCTGCGGGCCGAGCTGTTCGCCCGGTACGGACTGGACTGGGAGCTGGGATTCCCGCCCGAAACTCCCCGAAGGGAGCAGTCCGGCCAGGTCCCGCTGCTGCCGCTGCCGGGCCCGCTCTGACGGACCCTCGACGCCGGGGAGGAACGGACGGGCCCCGGCGGCACGTGCCGCCGGGGCCCTGTGTTCAGCGGTCCGAATCGGTCCGGGCCGGCCCGACTACCGCTGAGCCGGTCCGGGCCGGCTCAGCGGTAGTCGGGCTGGGTCTGCGGGTTGAGCTCGTCCAGCCGGACACGCTCGGCGCCGGCGGTGCGGCGGTCCCGGATCCGCAGGACGTCGAAGCCCATCTGGATGTCGTTCGAGTAGACGTGGCCGTTGTAGTAGTACGCCGACCACGAGCCGCCGATGGTGTCGGGGTCGGAGTACGGGCCGCGCTCGAAGTACCCGATCTCCCGGGGCCTGGTGGAGTCGGTGAAGTCCCAGAAGGAGACCCCGCCCTGGTACCAGGCCTGCACCATGATGTCGCGGCCCTTGACCGGGATCAGCGAGCCGTTGTGGGCCACGCAGTTCTCGGTGTCGGCCTGGTGCCGGGGGATCTTGAAGTAGCTCTTGAACACCAGCTCGCGCTGATCGCCCTTGCCCGTGATGTGGTAGATGCCGTTGGCGCCGCGCTTGTCACCGACCTCCGCGTTGCAGGTGGCGCCGACGCCGCCGCCGAGCTCGTCGGTGAAGACGACCTTGCGGCCGTTCTCGTTGAAGGTCGCCGAGTGCCAGAACGCGAAGTTCTCGTTGTCCTGGACTCGGTCGATGACACGGGGCGCGGCCGGGTCGGAGATGTCCATCAGGATGCCGTCGCCCATGCACGCGCCCGCCGCGATCTCCATGTCGGGGAACGCGGTGATGTCATGGCAGCCGGTGGTGGGCACCATGGCGACCGGGTTCTCCGGCGGGCCGGGGTTGCCGCCGTCCGGGAAGAGGACGGGGAAGTCGATCACCGAAGCGTCCTCGGGCGCCTCGCGAGGCACCTTCACGATGGAGATTCCGTCGTGCGGGGGCCGGCAGTCGGGGAAGGACTCGTCCGGGAAGTAGGACGAGACGTAGACGTAGACGTCCCCGCGGTCGGGCACCAGCGTGTGGGTGTGCGAGCCGCAGGCGGTCTCGACGGCCGCGACGTACCGCGGGTTCCGCTTGTCGCTGATGTCGAAGACCTTGACGCCCTCCCAGGAGCTCTTCTCCGTCGGCGACTGGGCGGTGCTGTTGCAGGAGTCGTCGCTGCGCGAGGAGTCCGTGGACAGGAAGAGCAGGTCCCCGGAGACGGAGATGTCGTTCTGGCCGCCCGGGCACAGGACCTGGCTGACGACCCGGGGGGACTTCGGGCGGCTGATGTCGTAGACGGTGAAGCCGTCGTAGTTGCCCGCGAAGGCGTAGCGGCCCTGGAAGGCCAGGTCGGTGTTGAGGCTCTTGAGCGCTCCCTTGGGCAGGTTGGTCAGATGGGAGACGTTCCGGCTGTGGACGATCTCGTCCACACCGGGTATCCCGCCGCTCCCGATGGCGGCTTCGGCTTCCGCGCGGTCCTGCTTCGACACCTTCCCGGACGTGGCCGGCGAGTCACCGGGGTCGGGGATCGCCACCGCCGGTCCGGCGGCCAGGAGCGTGGACAGCAGGCCGAGTACGGCCGCGGCCGCGCCGAGGTGTCTGCGCCGTGCACGGGATCTGGGCAACGACGTCACTGCTTCCTCCCTGTCGATCCGCTTGACTCCGCCCCGAGTTGGGCGGCTCACGGACTCGGGCAGTATGACTCCTTACACCCCTGCGCCGACAGGGGAATACGAACACGGTGCCGGGTCCCTGCGTGTCAGGATTCGGGCACGCCGGAGCGTCCCGTGTCAGGATCGGGTCAACTGGCGCACCCCTGCCACAGGAGGAAAAGTGACAGACCGTCACAGATCCCGGTTCTCCGTCCGCGCGCTCACATCCGCGCTGGCGTCACTGGCCGCACTGACGGCGCTGGCCGTGCTGACCGGCTGCGAGGACGGCTCGGACGAGGCGGCCCCCGGCGGCGGCCCCTCCGTGATCGCGCCCGGCAGGCCGGGCGAGGCCGCCGAGACGCTCTCCGCCGAGGAGGCGCGGAAGGCGGGGGAGACGCAGCGGGGCAGACCCAACGACGCGGACTTCTCCTACGTCACAGGGATGATCGAGCACCATCAGCAGGCGCTGGTGATGACCGGTCTGGCCGAGGAGCACGCCGGATCGGGTAAGGTGCGCCGGCTCGCCGACCGGATCGCGGCGGCCCAGGGTCCGGAGATCTCGGCGATGCGGTCCTGGCTCAAGCGCAACGGCCGCGACGAGGGCGGCCATGAAGACCACGGAGAACACGGCGGCCACGGGGACCACGGCGGCGCGCCGATGCCCGGCATGGCGACCGAGGAGCAGCTCGACGAGCTGCGGCAGGCCCGCGGCGAGGAGTTCGACCGGCTCTTCCTGAAGTTGATGATCGCCCATCACCAGGGTGCGGTGACGATGGCCAAGGACGTGACGGCCGACGGCCGCGACACCCAGGTACAGGAGATGGCCGGGGACGTGGCCGTCCAGCAGACGGCCGAGATCAACCGGATGCGCTCGATGTCCTGACGGGCCGCGGCGGGGCGCTGCTCAGCCGCTCCTCCTGCCGGGCCGCCGAGGCGAGCACGCTGTCCAGCAGTCCGGGGAACAGCCGCTCCAGGTCGTCACGGCGCAGGGCGTTCATCTTCGCGGTGCCGCGGTAGTTCTGGCTGACCAGGCCGCTCTCGCGCAGCACCCGGAAGTGGTGGGTGGTCGTCGACTTGCTGACCGGCAGATCGAAGAGCGAGCACGTCATCTCCTCCCCGCTCGCCGCCAGGGCTCGGACGATCCGCAGGCGCACGGGGTCGGCGAGGGCGTGCAGGACCTCTTCCAGCCGGATCTCACGCGCGGCCGGGTGCTCCAGCTCTCGGGCGGTGTTCGGGGTCTGGGCTCGGGGTGTCACGCCCCCATGCTACGAGAGACATCGTAGTTTGACACATGACGTACTACGACGCTTATCGTATAAGCCCGGCCGGTCCCCGTACCTGTCCCGAACCGACGAGGAGCCCTGCGTGAGCGCCCTGTTCGAGCCGTACACCCTGCGTTCCCTGACCGTGCCCAACCGCGTCTGGATGTCGCCGATGTGCCAGTACAGCGCCGAGCCCGCCGGGGAGGACGCGGGCGTCGCGGGCGACTGGCACCTGGCCCACTACGCGGCGCGGGCGACCGGCGGCACCGGGCTGATCATGGTGGAGGCCACGGCCGTCTCCCCCGAGGGCCGGATCTCCCCCGGCGACCTGGGACTGTGGAACGACCGGCAGGTCCGGGCGCTGCGTCGGGTCACGGGCTTCGTGAAGGAGCGGGGCGCCGTGGCAGGCGTCCAGCTCGCCCACGCCGGCCGCAAGGCGTCCACCGACGCCCCCTGGCGCGGTGGCGCTCCGCTGGACACCGGGCACGGCGGCTGGCAGCCGGTCGCCCCCAGCGCGCTGCCCTTCGCGGAGGGCCACCCGGTGCCCCTGGAGATGGACCGGCAGCGGATCGACGACGTGGTCGGCCAATTCGCCGACGCGGCGCGGCGGGCGCTGGCGGCCGGTTTCGAGGTCGCCGAGATCCACGGCGCTCACGGTTACCTGCTCCACGAGTTCCTCTCCCCGCTCTCCAACCGGCGCACGGACGCCTACGGCGGAAGCTTCGAGAACCGCACACGGCCGGCCCTGCGGGTCGTGGACGCGGTGCGGCGGGTGTGGCCCGAGGACCTGCCGCTGTTCTTCCGGGTATCGGCGACCGACTGGACGGAGGGCGGCTGGAGCCCCGAGGAGACCGTGCGCCTGGCCGCGCTGCTGCGTGAGCACGGCGTGGACCTGCTCGACGTCTCCAGCGGAGGCGCCGTACCGGGTGCGCGCATCCCCGTCGGCCCCGGCTACCAGATCCCCCTGGCCGCCCGTGTCCGCGCCGAGGCGGGGCTGCCGGTGGCGGCGGTGGGCCTGATCACCGAACCGGAGCAGGCCGAGAAGACGATCGCGAACGGCGAGGCGGACGCGGTCTTCCTCGGCCGGGAGCTGCTGCGCGACCCGCACTGGGCGCTGCGCGCCGCACGGGCGCTCGGCGCCGGGCCCGTGCGCCTGCCCGGCCAGTACGCCTGGGCCGTTTGACGTCCGGTCACCGGGCCGGCCCGCGCGGGCCGGCCCGGTGGACGCGACCGGCTGAGCGGCGCCGGGCCGAACCAGTAGAGTGCCGCCCGTGGCAGCACGACCGTTGAGTGAACTTGTCGAACCCGGCTGGGCCAAGGCGCTGGAGCCGGTGGCCGGGCGCATCACCGCGATGGGCGACTTCCTGCGCGCGGAGATCGCAGCGGGACGCACCTATCTGCCGGCCGGGCCGAACGTGCTGCGCGCCTTCCAGCAGCCCTTCGACGACGTACGGGTCCTCATCGTGGGCCAGGACCCGTACCCCACACCGGGCCACGCCGTCGGGCTGAGCTTCTCGGTCGCCCCGGAGGTGCGCCCGCTGCCCGGCAGTCTGGAGAACATCTTCCGGGAGCTGCAGGCCGACCTCGGGCTGCCCCGGCCGTCCAGCGGCGATCTCACTCCGTGGACGCGGCAGGGCGTCCTGCTGCTCAACAGGGCACTGACCACCGCACCGCGCCGGCCCGCCGCGCACCGCGGCAAGGGCTGGGAGGAGGTCACCGAGCAGGCGATCCGGGCGCTCGCCGCGCGCGGCAAGCCGCTGGTGGCCGTCCTGTGGGGCCGGGACGCCCGGAATCTGCGGCCACTGCTGGAGGCGCACCCGGCGGTGGAGTCGGCCCACCCCTCCCCCATGTCGGCGGACCGCGGCTTCTTCGGTTCGCGCCCGTTCAGCAGGGCCAACGAGCTGCTGGTGCGGCAGGGCGGGGAGCCGGTCGACTGGCGCCTGCCGTGACGGGCCGCCCGGTCCCCTGGGTTCTGGGGGTGGACTCGGGCGGGTCCGGACTGCGCCTCGCCCTGGCCCGGGCCGGCGGTGACGGTTCGGCGGCGGCGCCGGCCCCGGTGGGCACCACCGCCTGCGACCTTCCGGTGCGCACCGGCCCCGCGGGCATCGAGGCGGCCCACCTGCTGGAGCTGGTGCTGCCCCGGGCCCGTTCCCTGCTGGCCGCCGCCGAACCGGACGCCGCCGGGAAGGCTGCCGCCGGATTCCGGATCGACACCGTGTGCGTGGGGGCGGCGGGCATGGCGACGCTCGGCGGCGAACTGCGCGCCGAGCTGCCGGGGGCGTTTGCCCGGGAGCTGGGCGCCCGGCGCGTGGCCCTGGCCGCCGACGCCGTGACCGCGTACGCCGGCGCGCTGGGCGAGCGGCCCGGTGCCGTGGTCGCCGCCGGGACCGGGATGATCGCGACGGGCACCGACCTGCGCTCCTGGCGGCGCGCCGACGGCTGGGGCCACCTGCTGGGCGACTGCGGCGGCGGCGCCTGGATCGGCCGGGCCGGCCTGGAGGCGGCGATGCGCGCCCATGACGGCCGGCCGGGCGGCTCGGCCGCACTGCTCGCCCGCGCCGAGACCGTCTTCGGCCCGGTGGCCTGCCTGCCGGGGAAGCTGTATCCGCGCACCGACCGCCCGGCGGTGCTCGCCTCGTTCGCCCCGGAGGTGGCCGACTGCGCCGAGCGGGACCCGGTGGCGGCGCGCGTCCTCGAGGAGGCGGCCGCCCACATCGCCGGGAGCGCCGCCGCCGTCTGCCCCGGATCCGAGGGCAGCCTCGTCGCCCTGACCGGCGGGCTTCTCGGGATCGGCGAGCCGCTGCTCGCCCCTCTGCGCCGGGAGCTGGCCGTACGGCTGCCGCACGCCCGGACCGTCCCGGCGGCGGGGGACCCCCTGGCCGGAACCCTGTTCCTGGCCGGCCGGCTGGCCCGGGACGCGCTGCGGCTGCCGCGTGACCCGGCGCTCCTCCGCATCGGGTGAGACGGGTGCGGGACCGAACGTGCCGGACAGCACAGGGCGGTTACCCAGGGGAATGGGACCGTCACCGCGACGCGCGGGAGGAAAGGGGACAGACCGGCACTCCTCCGCCCCGCCCGAACAGCCGAACCCGCCAAGGCATTAGCATGCGGCGCCATGAGCACCCCCACTGGGCCCGCGAACGGCCTGCCCGTACGAATGCCGCGTCCCCGACAGCCCGGACGGCACCGGCGGCCTCAGCCCGCCATAGCGCCTGAGGGTGCGCCCGCTCTGGTGCTGGCCGTCCCCGGAGTGCCCTCCGGCACCTCCCGGAGCCTCGCCGAGGAGATCCTGAGCATCGCCCGCTCCGAGCTGCCGGGACTCGACGCCCGGGTCGGTTTCGTGGACGGCGACGACGGCGAGTTCCCCGCCCTCCGGACCGTGCTGACGCAGGCCGCGGCCGACCGCTCCTCCCGGGCCGCCGCGGCGACGGCCGCCGTCGAGGCCGCCGCCGCCGAGGCGGTGGAGGCGGGCGCGGAGGCAGCCGAGGTGGAGGCCGAGGCCGAGGCCGCCCGCCGCAGGATCGAGGAGGCCCCGCTCGCGGTGGTCGTCCCCCTGCTGGCCGGGCCCGACGGAGCGCAGATGCGGCGGATACGCCAGGCCGTGCTCGAGAGCGGCTCCGGTGCCGAGCTGACCGATGTGCTCGGCCCGCACCCGCTGCTGGCCGAGGCCGTCCACGTCAAGCTCTCGGAGGCCGGACTCGCCCGGGCGGACCGCGCCCGGCTGTTCACCGTGGCCACCGCCGCCGACGGCATCATCCTGGCCGCCATGGGCGGCGAGGAGGCCGTGCAGGCCGCCGGGATCACCGGAATGCTGCTGGCCGCGCGCCTGGCGGTGCCGGTGCTGTCCGCCGGGCTGGACGAGGAGGGCGCCGTCACCCGCGCCGCCGAGCAGCTCCGTGAGGCCGGCTCCCGGCAACTCGCCCTGGCACCCTGCCTGATCGGCCCCGAGATCCCCGAGGGCCTGCTGGAGTCCGCGGTGCGGGAGGCCGACTGCCAGGCCGCCGAGCCGCTGGGCTCCTACACGGCGGTGGGCAGACTGGTGGCCTCCACCTACGCCGCGAAGCTCGGCATCGCCCAGCGGTCGCCGCAGGAGGCGCAGGCCCACTGATCCGGGCCCTCCCCCTGCGGCCCGCCGGGTCGCGGACCGCACGGCGGCCGGGCCCCGGCCGGACCCCTCCGCCGAGCCGTCGGCCGGTTCCTCAGCCGAGGACGACGCAGGTGGCGGCGGGAGCCTGGATCGAGCCCGCCCGGTGCGGCACCCCGGTGTCCGGGTCGATGTCGAACCAGGTCACGTCGCCCGAGCGCTCGTTGGCCGCGTAGAGCCTGCGCCCGGCCGGGTCCAGGGCCAGGTCGCGCGGCCAGTGCCCGCCGCAGGGGACGGTGGTGACCAGCTCCATACCCTCGCCGTACGGCTCCAGCGCCAGTACGGCGATGCTGTCGTGCCCGCGGTTGGCCGCCCAGGCCCAGCGGCCGTCGGCGGAGACCACCAGTTCCGAGGGGTGGTTCCTCCCTTCCGCCCCGGAGCCCGCCGGCAGCGTGCCGACCTCCCCCGCGGGCTCCAGGGCACCGCTCGCCCGGTCCCAGCGGCAGCAGGCCACGGTGGAGACCAGTTCGTTGACGACGTAAGCCCGGTCGCCGCGCGGGTGGAAGGCCAGGTGCCTGGGTCCGCTGCCGGGCCGCAGCGGTGTCCGCCCGTGCGGGCGGAGCGCGGCCGCGGTGTGGTCGAGGCGGTAGACCCACACCGAGTCGGCGCCGAGGTCGACCGCCAGCAGCCAGCGCCACGAGGCGTCGGCGACCACGGCGTGGGCGTGCGGCCCGTCCTGCCGCCCCTCCACCGGCCCGCTGCCGGTGTGAGGCAGTACGGCCGGTTGCGCGCCAAGGGTTCCGTCCGGGCGCAGCGGCAGCGAACTGACGCTCCCCGAGGTGTAGTTGGCGGTGATCAGCTGTCCGGCCGCGCAGGTCAGGTGGGTGGGACCGGCGCCTTCGACGGACACCGGCGCCCCGGCGGGGCTCGGCCGGTCGGGGTCGGCCAGGGACAGCGCGGCGGCACGGCCGTCCTCGGTCTCGCTCACCGCGTAGAGCATCCCCCCGCCCGGTCCCGGCACGAGGTAGGAGGGGTCGGCCACCGCGTCCGTGTGGTGCAGCACCGTCAGCGCCCCGGTGTCCGGAGCGACGGCGGCCGTGGTGATGCCGCGTCCGCCCGCCGAGGTGTAGGAACCGATGTACGCCCGCCGTCCGCCGCCCGCACCGTCCACTGCGCCGCCCCTCTCCCGTTCGGTCCTGCTCGAAGCGCTGCCCCGTTCCGGGCACCGGAGGGGACCGTAGCATTGGCCTGGACCAGACTGGGAGGGCTCCCAGCCCTCCGGTCCGCCCGTCCCCGGGCGCGGCGGCGCGGTCAGCCCAGGAAGGACAGCCGCACCCGCCGGTCGGGATTGTCTCCGTTGGTGTCCACCAGGCAGACCGACTGCCAGGTGCCCAGTTCCAGCCGTCCGCCGATCACCGGCAGGGTGGCGTGCGGCGGGACGAGAGCCGGCAGGACGTGGTCGCGGCCGTGGCCGGGACTGCCGTGCCGGTGGCTCCACCGGTCGTCGGCGGGCAGCAGGTCGCGCAGCGCGGCCAGCAGGTCGTCGTCGCTGCCCGCGCCGGTCTCGATGATTCCGACGCCGGCCGTCGCGTGCGGGACGAAGACGTTGAGCAGCCCGTCGCGGCCGCCGGCGACCTCCGCGAGGAAACCCTCGCATTCGCGGGTGATGTCGGCGACGGTCTCGTCCGAGCCGGTGGTGATGTGCAGGGTGCGGGTGCTGAAGCGATCGCTCATGACTCCATCCTGGGGCCTGTCCCCGCTCCGGGAAGCATCCGGCCCCGCCCGTGGTTGAGCCGGACATGGAGTTCTCCGAGGTGGAGGCCGTGGTCGTGGGCGCCGGGCAGGCGGGCCTGTCGAGCGCCTACCACCTGCGGCGCGCCGGGTACGGGCCCGGCCGGGACTTCGTCGTCCTGGACCGCTCCCCGCGCCCCGGCGGGGCCTGGCAGTTCCGCTGGCCCACCCTGACCTACGGCCGGGTGCACGGAATGCACTCCCTGCCCGGCATGGAACTGACCGGCGCCGACCCCCACCGCCCCTCCTCCGAGGTGATCGGCGGGTACTTCGCCGACTACGAGCGCGCCTTCGGCCTGGCGGTGCGGCGCCCGGTGCACGTGCGCGCGGTACGCGAGGCCGGGGACGGACGGCTGCTGGTGGAGACCGACGCCGGGGTGTGGGCCGCCCGGGCGCTGATCAACGCCACCGGGACCTGGGACCGCCCCTACTGGCCCCGGGTACCCGGCCAGGAGTCCTTCGCCGGCCGTCAGTTCCACACCTCCCGCTATCCCGGGCCGGGCGCCTTCGCGGGCGAGCGCGTGGTGGTCGTGGGCGGCGGCACCTCCGCCGTGCAGCATCTGCTGGAGATCGCGCCGGTCGCCGCCGCCACGGCCTGGGTGACCCGCCGCGAACCGGTCTTCACCGAGGGGCCGTTCGACGCCGAGCGCGGGCGTGCGGCGGTCGCCCTGGTCGAGGAGCGCGTGCGCGGGGGGCTGCCGCCGCGCAGCGTGGTCTCCGTCACCGGACTGCCCATGACCGAGGAGATACGGCGCGCCCGGGCCAGCGGGGTGCTGCGGCGCCTGCCGATGTTCGACCGGATCACTCCCGACGGTGTGGAGTGGGACGACGGGCGCTTCGTCGCGGCGGACAGCATCGTGTGGGCCACCGGTTTCCGTCCCGCGATCGGCCATCTGGCGCCGCTGCGGCTGCGCGAGCCGGGCGGCGGCATCCGCATGGACGGCACCCGCGTGGTGCGCGATCCCCGGATCCATCTGGTCGGCTACGGCCCCTCGGCGAGCACCGTCGGCGCGAGCCGCGCGGGCCGGGCCGCGGTCCGTGCGGTGCGGGACCTCCTCGACCACCCCTCGGGAGACGAACAGGCATCCGGGGAATCACCCGTACGTGTGGCGGCGGGGGAAACGGCTGCGTGGCGACCACGGGACACGTGATGCTCACGTTGTGCGAGTGACGCGCAGCGGAGCGTCACCGCCTCCCCCCGGCCCGGAGTCCCACCGGGAGACGGGGGCTGTCCCGACACTCACAAGGAGAAAGTTTCCGATGGATCTCATCACCAGCCTGCTCGCCGGCCTCGTCCACTTCGTGGGCCGGCTCGTCTGACCGAACGGCGGGCGACGACCCGGCGGCGCCGCCTCTCCCGTCCCAGGGGAGGCGGCGCCGCCGTGCGTGGGGCCGGGGACCGGCACCCGGCCAGGTCCCCGGAGCGGTCGCGGCTCAGTGGCGCGGCGCGGAGATGCTGGAGTCGCGGACGACCAGTTCGGGCTGGAGCACGATCCGCTGGTGCCGGTGCTCGGCGGCCGCCTCCCCGGTCTCCTCGATGAGCAGATCGGCGGCCGTGCGCCCCATCCGGAAGGCGGGCTGCCGCACCGAGGTCAGGGGTACGGCCGCCGCCGCGGCGAACTCGATGTCGTCGTAGCCGACCAGGGCGATCTCCCCCGGCACCGAGACACCGGCCGCGAACAGCGCCTGGAGCACCCCCAGCGCGAGCAGGTCGTTGGCGCAGAACACCGCCGTCGGCCTGGGAGCCATCCCCAGCAGCCTGGCGCCGGCGTCCCGTCCGGCCCCCACGTCGAGCCGCTCGCCCTCGATCCGGCGCAACGCGCTGTGGGGCAGCCCCGCCTCGCCCAGGGCCGCCAGTGCGCCGGTGTGCCGGTCGCGGCACTGAGACAGATGCATCGGCCCGCTCACGTAGACCAGTTCCCGGTGGCCCTGGGCCAGCAGGTGCCGGGCGGCCAGCGATCCGCCCGTGACGTCGTCGACGGAGACCGAGCAGCCCTCGTCGGCGCTGTCCAGCACCCGGTCCACCACGACGTAGGGGATGTCGTGGCGGCGGAATTCGGCCAGGTTCCGGCCGGAGGTGTCGGCCGGGGTGACCAGGACGCCGCGCACCCGCTGCTCGGCGAAGAGGGAGAGGTAGTCGGCCTCCTCCGCGGGGCTCTGCGCGCTGTTGCACAGCATCACCCCGAGCCCCTCCTCCCGCGCCGCCCGCTCCGCTCCGGAGGCCACGTCGGCGAAGAAGGGATTGGCCATGTCCAGCACGAGCAGGGCGATGATCCGGCTGCGGCCCGCCCGCAGGTGCCGCGCCGACTCGCTGCGCACATAGCCGAGTTGCGTTATCACCGCCTGCACCCGGGTCCTGGTCTCCTCGGCGACCATCTCCGGCCGGTTGATGACGTTGGAGACGGTCCCCACCGACACCCCCGCCTGACGTGCCACGTCCTTGATGCCCACCATGCGCGCCACGAGCCCGACCGTCTCCCCGTTTCCTGCTGTTCGCGGCGCCCGGCCCGGGGCCGCGCGCCCATGCTACGCACCCGCTCCGGCGCCCGGGACGCGGTGGAGCCCGCGGCGTCACCACGGGCGTCATCGCCGTCAGTCGATGTGGAAGACCTCGGTGAGCGGGCGCATGGCCTCGTCCGGCCGCGCGCCGTCCAGGGACTCGAAGAAGCCGGCCATCTCCGCCTGCCAGCGGGCGTTGACGTCCGTGGCCTCCATGGCGGCCACGGCCGCGGCGAAGTCATCGGTCTCCAGGTAGCCGACGAGGAGGCCGTCCTCGCGCAGGAAGAGCGAGTAGTTGCGCCAGCCGCTCCGGCTCAGGGCATCGAGCATCTCCGGCCAGACGGCGGCGTGCCGCTCACGGTACTCCGCCAGCCGGTCGGCGCGAACCTTCAGCAGAAAGCAGACGCGCTGCACGCGTTCCTCCTCGCGGGAGCCGTGGACGACCGTGATCTTTTATGTGAAAGGTTTCATGGAGATCACACGAAGTTAGGGGCGCTCCACCCTCCTCGTCAATGGACCGGGGACAGAAAAGTCCGAATGCCCGGGAAGCGCCGGACCTTCGGACCCTCGCCCGCCCTGCCCCTTGACACTCCCACCGGACCCCCATAGCTTTCCGGCGATGAAACGATTCATGAAGCCGTCCGGACCTCGGGAGCTCTGACGCATGACCGCCGTGTCCGCCGTGAAGGCGGCCCTCAGGAAACAGGCCATCGAGACGCCCTCGTGGGCCTACGGCAACTCCGGAACGCGTTTCAAGGTCTTCGCGCAGCCCGGCGTCCCGCGCACCCCGCGGGAGAAGCTCGACGACGCGGCTCGGGTGCACGCGCACACCGGCGTCGCGCCGACCGTGGCGCTGCACATTCCCTGGGACCGGGTCGAGGACTACGCCGCGCTGACGGACTACGCGAAGGAGCGCGGCCTGTCCCTCGGCGCGATCAACTCCAACGTCTTCCAGGACGACGACTACCGGCTCGGCAGTGTCTGCCACCCCGACCCGGCCGTGCGGCGCAAGGCGCTGGACCACCTGCTGGAGTGCGTCGACATCATGGACGCCACCGGCTCGCGCGATCTGAAGCTGTGGTTCGCCGACGGCACCAACTACCCGGGCCAGGACGACGTACGAGCCCGCCAGGACCGGCTGGCCGAGGCGCTCACCGCGGTGTACGAGCGGCTCGGCGACGGGCAGCGGATGCTGCTGGAGTACAAGTTCTTCGAGCCCGCCTTCTACACCACCGACGTCCCCGACTGGGGCACCGCCTACGCCCACTGCCTGCGGCTGGGCGAGAAGGCGCAGGTGGTGGTGGACACCGGTCACCACGCGCCGGGCACCAACATCGAGTTCATCGTGGCCGTGCTGCTGCGCGAGGGGAAGCTGGGCGGTTTCGACTTCAACTCCCGCTTCTATGCCGACGACGACCTGATGGTCGGTTCGGCCGATCCCTTCCAGCTCTTCCGGATCATGTACGAGGTGGTGCGCGGCGGCGGTTACGGACCGCGGACCGCCTTCATGCTCGACCAGTGCCACAACATCGAGGCGAAGATCCCCGCGATCATCCGCTCGGTGATGAACGTCCAGGAGGCCACCGCCAAGGCCCTGCTGGTCGACCGCGACGCGCTGGCGGCCGCCCAGGCCTCCGGCGACGTACTGGCCGCCAACGCCGTGCTGATGGACGCCTACAACACCGACGTACGGCCGCTGCTGGCCGAGGTCCGCGAGGAGACGGGCCTGGACCCGGACCCGGTCGCGGCCTACCACCGCTCGGGATGGGCCGAGCGGATCACCGAGGAGCGCAAGGGCGGCCGTCAGGCCGGCTGGGGAGCGTGAGGGACATGGACGGCGACCGCACGACGGACCGGGAGACCATCGAGGCGCTGCTGGCGCGCTCGCACCGGCTGGGCTCCGATCCGCGCAACACCAACTACGCGGGCGGCAACACCTCCGCCAAGGGCACCGGCACCGACCCCGTGACCGGAGACGGGATCGAACTGATGTGGGTCAAGGGCTCCGGCGGGGACCTGGGCACACTGACCGAGGACGGGCTGGCGGCCCTGCGCCTGGACCGGCTGCGCGCGCTGAGGGACGTGTACCCCGGGGTGGAGCGCGAGGACGAGATGGTCGCCGCGTTCGACCACTGCCTGCACGGCCGGGGCGGCGCGGCCCCCTCCATCGACACCGCGATGCACGGTCTGGTGGACGCCGCCCACGTCGACCACCTCCACCCCGACTCCGGTATCGCGCTCGCCTGCGCCGCCGACGGCGAGAGACTGACCGCCGAGTGCTTCGGCGACACCGTCGTCTGGGTCCCCTGGCGGCGCCCCGGTTTCCAGCTCGGGCTGGACATCGCCGCCGCCAAGGAGGCCAATCCGCAGGCGATCGGCTGCGTCCTGGGCGGGCACGGCATCACCGCGTGGGGCGGCACCTCGGACGAGTGCGAGGCCAACTCGCTGCACATCATCCGCACCGCCGAGGCGTTCCTCGCCGAGCGCGGCCGGCCCGAGCCGTTCGGCCCGGTCCTGGGGGGCTACGAGCCGCTGGAGGAGGGCGAGCGCCGGGCGCGCGCCGCCGCGCTGGCGCCGTACGTGCGCGCCGTCGCCTCGGCCGACCGGCCGCAGATCGGGCACTTCACCGACACCGGCGCCGTGCTGGACTTCCTCTCCCGCGCCGGACATCCGCGCCTGACGGCTCTGGGCACCTCCTGCCCGGACCACTTCCTGCGCACCAAGGTCCGCCCCCTGGTCCTGGACCTGCCGGCGACCGCGCCGCTGGAGGACGCTGTCGCCCGGCTGAAGGAGCTGCACGCCGCCTACCGCGCGGAGTACCGGGCGTACTACGAGCGGCACGCGACCCCCGGCTCCCCCGCGATGCGCGGGGCGGATCCGGCGATCGTCCTGGTGCCGGGGGTGGGGATGTTCTCCTTCGGCAAGGACAAGCAGACCGCGCGGGTGGCGGGCGAGTTCTACGTCAACGCGATCAACGTGATGCGGGGGGCCGAGGCCGTCTCCTCCTACTCCCCCATCGAGGAGAGCGAGAAGTTCCGCATCGAGTACTGGGAACTGGAGGAGGCCAAGCTGCGGCGGATGCCGGAGCCGAAGGCCCTGGCCACCAGGATCGCACTGGTCACCGGCGCGGGCTCCGGCATCGGGCGGGCCATCGCGCGCCGGCTGGCCGCCGAGGGCGCGTGCGTGGCCGTCGCGGACGTGGACGAGCGCGCGGCCGAGGCGGTCGCGAAGGAACTGGGCGGACCCGACCGGGCCGTGGCCGTCACCGTCGACGTCACCGACGAGGCGGGGGTCGGGGCGGCCCTGGCCGAGACCGCCCTGGCCTTCGGCGGCGTGGACCTGGTGGTCAACAACGCCGGGATCTCCGTCTCCAGGCCGCTGCTGGAGACCACCGCCGAGGACTGGGACCGCCAGCACGCCATCATGGCCCGCGGCTCCTTCCTGGTCTCCCGGGAGGCGGCCCGGGTGATGACCGCGCAGGGGCTGGGCGGCGACATTGTCTACATCGCCTCCAAGAACGCCGTGTTCGCGGGTCCGAACAACGTCGCCTACGGCGCGGCCAAGGCCGACCAGGCTCACCAGGTGCGGCTGCTGGCGGCCGAGCTGGGCGAGTTGGGCATCCGCGTCAACGGCGTCAACCCCGACGGGGTGGTGCGCGGCTCCGGCATCTTCGCGGGCGGCTGGGGGGCGCAGCGCGCCGCGGTGTACGGGGTGCCGGAGGAGAAGCTGGGCGAGTTCTACGCCCAGCGCACCCTCCTCAAGCGCGAGGTGCTGCCCGAGCACGTGGCGAACGCGGTGTTCGCGCTGACGGGCGGCGAGCTGAGCCACACCACCGGGCTGCTCGTGCCCGTCGACGCCGGTGTCGCCGCGGCCTTCCTTCGCTGACGCCCCTGCCCCCATCCCCTGCCCGGCCACCGTGTGAACCCTGTCGTGCCACCGTGGCGGCCGGGCAGGCCCCACTCCCCTTCCCTGCGAGGTCCCGACGTGTCCCCTGCCCCGCCAACGCACTCCCCCCTGTCCTTCGCCGCCGTCGATCTGGGCGCCTCCAGCGGGCGTGTCATGGTGGGCACGGCCGGGCCGGGCGTTCTGGAGCTGCGCGAGGCGCACCGCTTCCCCAACCGCCCCGTCCGCGCCGGCGGCACCCTGCACTGGGACGTCCTCGGCCTGTACCGGGGCGTGCTGGACGGGCTGCGGGAGGCGGGCCGCGCCGTACCGCAAGGGTCCCTGGCCTCGGTCGGTATCGACTCCTGGGCGGTGGACTACGGGCTGCTGGACGCCTCGGGCGCGCTGCTGGGCAATCCGGTGCACTACCGCGACGGCCGTACGGCGGGGGCCGCGGAGCGGGCCGCGGCCGTGCTGCCGCCCGAGGAGCTGTACGCCGGCACGGGCCTGCAGCACCAGCCGTTCAACACCCTCCACCAGCTGGTGGCGGCCCGCGGTACGCCGGTGATGGAGGCCGCCCGACGCCTGCTGCTGATCCCGGATCTGATCGCGTACTGGCTGACGGGCGAGGCGGGCACCGAGCTGACCAACGCCTCCACCACCCAGCTGGTCGACCCGCGCACCGGCGACTGGGCGCGTCCGGTGGCGAGGGCGTTCGGTGTCGATCTGTCGCTGTTCCCGCCGCTGCGGCGGCCGGGCGATCCGGCGGGCGAGCTGCTGGGCGAGGTGCTGGAGGAGTGCGGGCTGGACGGGCCGGTGCCGGTGACGGCCGTCGGCTCGCACGACACCGCCTCCGCCGTGGCCGGGGTTCCGGCGCAGAGCGGGCGGGCGTTCGCCTACATCGCCACGGGCACCTGGTCGCTGGCCGGTGTGGAGCTGGACGCGCCGGTACTCACCGAGGACTCGCGCGCCGCGAACTTCACCAACGAGCTGGGCGTGGACGGCACGGTCCGCTACCTGCGCAACATCATGGGCCTGTGGCTCCTCCAGGAGTGCCTGCGCTCCTGGGAGGCCGAGGGGCTCGCGCCGGACCTGGGGGCGCTGCTGCGCGAGGCGGCGAAGGCGCCCGCGCTGCGCTCGGTGGTGGACGCCGGCGATCCGGCGTTCCTGGCGCCGGGGCGGATGCCCGCGCGGATCGCCGAGGCGTGCCGGCGCACCGGCCTGCCGGTCCCGCGCGATCCGGCCGAGACGGTCCGCTGCGTACTGGACTCCCTGGCCCTGGCCCATCGCCGGGCGGTCGCCGACGCCCGGCGGCTGTCGGGGCGGGAGGTGGAGGTGGTGCACATCGTCGGCGGCGGGGCGCGCAACGAGCTGCTGTGCCGGCTCACGGCCGACGCCTGCGGGCTGCCGGTGGTGGCGGGGCCGGCCGAGGCGGCGGCCTTCGGCAACGTGCTGGTCCAGGCGCGCGCGGCCGGCGCCGTGCACGGCGACCTGGCGGCGCTGCGCTCCCTGCTGCGCGCCACCCAGCCGCTGCGGCACCATGAGCCCATGGGTGACCAGGCAGCCTGGCGTCGGGCGGAGGCCGCGGTATGCGGGTAGCGCTGTTCGTGACGTGTGTGACCGACACCCTCTACCCGGGCACCGGGCAGGCCGCTCTCGCCGTGCTGGAGCGGCTGGGGGTGGAGGTGGACTTCCCCCTCGCCCAGAGCTGCTGCGGACAGCCGCAGTTCAACACCGGCTACCGGCGCGAGACCGAGCCGCTGGTGCGCCGCTTCGCCGAGGTCTTCCGCGGCTACGACCACATCGTCACCCCGTCCGGTTCGTGCGCGGCGATGGTGCGTGAGAACCATCCGCGGATCGCCGCCCGGGCCCCCGGGGGCCGGTCGGCGGACGAGGCGGACGAGGTGGCCGAGGTGGCCGAGGTGGCCTCCAGGACGTACGAGCTGAGCGAGTTCCTGGTGGACGTGCTGGGGGTGACGGACGTGGGCGCGTACTATCCGCACACCGTCACCTACCATCCCACCTGCCACGGTCTGCGGACGCTGGGGCTGGGCGACCGCCCCCGGCGGCTGCTGGAGAACGTGCGCGGCCTGGAGCTGATGGAGCTGCCGGGCGCAGGGGAGTGCTGCGGTTTCGGCGGGACGTTCGCGGTGAAGAACGCGGCGGTGTCGGCGGAGATGGGCGCGGACAAGGCGCGCGGCATCGAGGGAACGGGAGCTCGGGCGGTGTGCGCGGTGGACAACTCCTGCCTGATGCACATCGGCGGCATCCTGGCCCGGCGGGGCTCGGCCGTCCGGCCCGTCCACCTCGCCGAGATCCTGGCCTCGACGGACGGCGGCGCGGCGACGGACGGCGGTACTGCCGGCGGTACGGTCGGCGGCGCGAAGGAGGAGGCGCGATGAGCGGTGGGACGTTCCTGGGCATGCCCGCCTTCCCCGAGGCCGCCGCCGCGGCCGTCCGCGACACGCGGCTGCGCGGCAACCTGCGCCACGCCACCGGCACCATCCGCGCCAAGCGCGCGCAGGCCGTCGCCGAACTGCCGGACTGGGCCGGGCTGCGGGCCGCCGGCGCGGCGATCAAGGACCGCACCCTGCGCCACCTCGACCACTACCTGGAGCGGCTGGAGGAGGCCGTGACCGCCTCGGGCGGCACCGTCCACTGGGCCGCCGACGCCGCCGAGGCCAACCGGATCGTCACTCAGCTGGTCCGCGCCACCGGCGAGAGCGAGGTGGTCAAGGTCAAGTCGATGGCCACCCAGGAGATCGGCCTGAACGCCGCTCTGGAGGCGGCCGGTATCCGCGCCTACGAGACCGACCTGGCCGAGTTGATCGTCCAGCTCGGCGACGATCTGCCCTCGCACATCCTCGTCCCCGCCATCCACCGCAACCGCGGCGAGATCCGCGACGTCTTCCGCTCCGAGATGGGGCGTTGGGGCCGTCCCGCGCCCGAGGACCTGAGCGAGGAGCCGGCCGAGCTGGCCGAAGCGGCCCGGCTGCACCTGCGGGAGAAGTTCCTGCGCGCGAAGGTCGGTATCTCAGGCGCCAACTTCATGGTGGCCGAGACCGGCACGCTGGTGGTGGTGGAGTCCGAGGGCAACGGGCGGATGTGCCTGACCCTGCCCGAGACGCTGATCTCGGTGGTCGGCATCGAGAAGGTGGTGCCCACCTGGCGCGATCTGGAGGTGTTCCTCCAGCTCCTGCCCCGCTCCTCCACCGCCGAGCGGATGAACCCCTACACCTCGATGTGGACGGGCGCCGCGGACGCCGAGGGCGCCGACGGCCCGCGCGACTTCCATCTGGTGCTGCTGGACAACGGCCGCACCGACGCGCTGGCCGACACCGTCGGCCGCCAGGCGCTGCGCTGCATCCGCTGCTCGGCCTGCCTGAACGTCTGCCCGGTCTACGAGCGGGCGGGCGGGCACGCCTACGGCTCGGCCTATCCGGGCCCGATCGGCGCGATCCTCACCCCCCAGCTGCGCGGCACGGTCACGGAGCTGGACGCCTCGCTGCCATACGCGTCCTCGCTGTGCGGGGCCTGCTACGAGGTCTGCCCGGTGGCCATCGACATCCCGCAGGTCCTGGTCCATCTGCGCGAGCGCGTCGTGGAGGGCGGCGAGGCGACGGTGCGCGGGCGGCGCACCACCGTCCGCCCCGCCCGCGGGCACGCCGCCGAGCGCGCGGCGATGCGGGCGGCCCGCTGGGTCTTCGAGCACCCGGCGGCGCTGCGGGCCGGCCAGCGACTGGCCTCCCGCACCAGGCGGCTGCACCCGCGCCGCCTGCCGGGGCCGGGGCGGGCCTGGACGGCGAGCCGCGAGCTGCCCGAGGTGCCCGCCGAGTCCTTCCGCGACTGGTGGCTGCGCGAACGGGGGGACGACGGCGGGGGGCGGAAAGGCCGGGGAGAGCGAGGAGAGCGGAGAGACCGGGGAGGCGACCGATGAGCGGCCGCGAGGTGGTGCTGGGCCGGATCCGCCGCGCCCTGCGGGACGTACCGCGCTCCGAGGCGCCGGACGACGTCCCCGTGCCCCGGGAATACGCGCGCGCCCACAGCTCGTCCGGGACCGGGGCGGCCGGCACGTCCGAGGCGCTCACCGGGCTGCTGGCAGAGAACCTGGCGGACTACCGGGCCGTGGTGCACCGCACCGGCACCGACGGCCTGTCCCCGCTTCTGTGCCGTCTGCTGGCTGCGCGCGGCAGCGCCACGGTGCTGGTGCCGCCCGGTCTGCCGCCGCACTGGCTGAAGGCCACCGACCCCGTCCGCATCCACGACCGCGCCGCCACCACCGCGCGCGAACTGGACTCGGTGGACAGCGTGGTGACCGGGTGCGCGGTGGCGATCGCGGATACCGGCACGATCGTGCTGGACGGCGGTCCCGGACAGGGACGCCGCCGCATCACCCTGATCCCCGACCACCACATCTGCGTGGTGCGCGCCCCCGAACAGGTGGTGGCGTCGGTGCCCGAGGCGCTGGAGAGGCTCGACCCGGCCCGTCCGCTGACCTGGATCTCCGGCCCGTCGGCCACCAGCGACATCGAGCTGGACCGGGTGGAGGGCGTCCACGGCCCGCGCACCCTGGAGGTGGTCCTCGTCGAGGAGCCGGCCCCCGGAGGGTGAGCCGCGCGGGGGCGGCGGCCCAGGAGGGTGAGACGCGGGCGGGCGCAACCGGGGCTGCTCCGTCGGGGCGCCGCCATTGCTCTGTACCTCTGTCACCGTGCGTGGCCTCTTGTCGCTCAGCGCGCCCGCGACTAGCTTCCCCGCATGCCTTCCCGCCGTTCCCTCCTCGCCGGCGGCGCGGCAGCCGCGCTGGCCGCCCCGCTCCTGCCCTCCGCCACCGCCTCCGCCGCGTCCGGCGGCCGCTCCGGAGGCCGGGGCGTCGTCCCCGGCGCCGACGTCGCGGCCGCCCGCGACTGGTCGATGCTGCGCGGCCGCCGAGTAGGCGTGATCAGCAATCCCACCGGTGTCCTGCGCGACACCGGGCACATCGT
Source organism: Streptomyces verrucosisporus (assembly GCF_017114865.1). Taxonomy (GTDB): domain Bacteria; phylum Actinomycetota; class Actinomycetes; order Streptomycetales; family Streptomycetaceae; genus Streptomyces; species Streptomyces fenghuangensis. The sequence continues at coordinate 77,978 of NZ_JADEYH010000015.1, forward strand.
GGACTCCATGGCCGCCCGCAGTGAGCTGGAGATCGCCGGGGTGTTCGGCCCCGAGCACGGTTTCCGGGGCAGCGCGCAGGCGGGCGGATCCGAGCCGGAGTTCACCGACCCGCGCACCGGCCTGACGGTGTACGACGCGTACGGCGCGGGCGCGGCGAAGCTGGCCGAACTGTTCACCAGGGCCGGGGCGGACACGGTCGTCTTCGACATCCAGGACGTCGGCGTCCGCTTCTACACCTACATCTGGACCATGTACAGCGCGATGGTCGCCGCCCGCTCCACCGGCGCCCGCTTCGTGGTGCTGGACCGGCCCAACCCGATCGGGCGGCGGGCCGACGGCCCTCTGATGACCGAGGAGTTCACCTCGGGCGTCGGCGCCGAGGTGATCATCCAGCAGCACGGGATGACGGTGGGCGAGCTGGCCCGCTACTTCAACGGCGAGCTGCTGCCGAAGGAGGGCGGGGGCGGGGAGCCGGCGGAGCTGGAGGTCGTGCCGGTGCACGGCTGGGACCCGTGCTCCACCGCGCACGGCAGCGGCCTGCCCTGGGTGCCGCCCTCCCCGAACATGCCGACCGCGGACACCGCCGTGGTCTACGCCGGGACCGGTTACTTCGAGGGCACCAACCTCTCGGAGGGGCGCGGCACCACCCGCCCGTTCGAGTTCGTCGGCGCGCCGTACCTGGACCACCGCTACAGCGACCGGCTGAACGCGCGGAAGCTGCCGGGGGTGCGGTTCCGCGAGGGCTACTTCGTGCCGACGTTCGGCAAGCACACCGGCACCACCTGCGCGGGTGTCCAGATCCACGTCACCGATCCACTCCGCTACGAGCCGATCCCCACGGCGGTGGCGATGCTGGTGGAAGCGCGCCGCCACCCCGACTTCGCCTGGCGCCGGGACTCCTGGGACACCAGGCGTCCGTTCTGGATCGACAAGCTCTCCGGCTCACCCAGGCTGCGGGAGATGATCGACGCGGGCAAGGACGTGGAGGAGATCACGGCGGCCTGGCGGGAGGAGGTGCGCGCCTTCGAGCGGGCGCGCCGCCCGTACCTGCTCTACCGCTGAGGGGCGTCGGCGGCGGCCGGTTCGGCGCAGACCGTCTCGCCGTCCGCCCCCCGTGCCCTCGCAGCGGAACACCTCCCGGGGCGGCTCGTCGAGGTCGGTGATGTCGTCGACCCGCAGGAAGGAGATCGTCCGGCCCACCGGCTCCCCTCCGTCCCGGTGGAACTCGATACGGCCTGTGGCACCGGAGAACGGCCGATCGAGGTTCCGGCGCAGCACTTCGGTGTGGACGGCCACCGGGCCGATCAGCCGCGGGTTCCAGGGGCCGTCGGATGGGCGGACGCGCGCGGTCAGCGACTCGACGGCCTCCAGCAGCAGGACCGCCGAGTCGTAGGCGAGTCCGACGCGTTCGCCCACCGGCTCCCCCGGACCATCGCCGTCCGGACCGGTGCAGCGCGGCTTCTCCAGGGCCCGGTCCTCCGCGTCCGTACTGACCAGCTGGAGGAATTTGGCCGCCCTGCGGTCCCCGTCCTTCTCCACCCGCAGGCGCAGTGCCTCACAAGTGGCCAGGGGCGCCTTGGAGGCGAAGACCAGCGGCAGGCCGGCCGGCGCGCTCCTGCGCAGCGAGGGATTGGCCATGTAGCGGTTGACCGAGTCGTCGGCCACCAGCAGGAGCGGTTGCTCCTCGCAGGTGTCCAGAGCCCTGAGGAAGTCGTGGAACTCCGACCACCGCCCCGCGAAGAACAGCATTCCCCGGTAGCCGCACTCCTCTTTCCGCAGCCCCTTGCTCTCGAAGTCCTCGACGTACTCCAGGTTCCCGACCTTCTCCCTCAGCTGCTCCACCAGGGTCGAGACGTAGATGTCCTCCTGCAGGCTGGACCGCTCGCCGACGGTGTAGTAGACGCGTGTACCGCGGGCCTTCTGGTTCCCGGCGTTGGCGACCACCACGTTCATCAGCGGTACGTCGGCGGCGGTGGCCGGCTGCTGGATCCCCTGGTACTGGGCCACGGCCAGCCCTTCGAGTTCCTGGCGCTCGGCGGCGTACGCCTCCTCGTCGTCGTTGGTGTTGCGGCCCGTCAGAGTTCCCAGGTGGACGATCGTCACATAAGGGCGGCGCCGGCCGCTGCTCTCCCAGTTCTCACGTGCCTCCCGGTTCTGCTCGAAGAGCTTGTCCTGGATCCGCTGGAGCTTCTCCTGGCCGGGCTGGTCGTTGAACCGGAAGGCGTCGCTGTCGCTGTAGCCGACGCACTCGCCGCCCACGCTCCGGACGGACACCTGACCGGAGAAGGGCCGGTGCAGGCAGTCCGGTCCGCCCAGCCACTGCTGCGACCAGCCCAGGAGCGGCACCAGCAGGGCCAGGCACAGCGCGGCGGCGAAGGTGCGGTGGGCGTACCACCGCGGTGCGTCGGGTGCGATCACCAGCGGTCCGCCGCCGTCCTCGCCGCCGTCCGGTGCGGACGTGCCGGAGATCTCCACCGGCAGGAGCCAGGCCGTGCCGTCCGCGGCCGGCCCTCCCGGGCCCGGCCCCCGCTCCCACGCCGCCCTGCCGCCCTGCCCGACTTCCTCGGGCCGGACGGGGACGAGCGCGGGGATTCCCTGGGTGGCGGTGTCCCACGGCCGCCGTCGGCGGGCGTAGACGACCAGCAGCGGGTCCCACTGCTCCGTCTCGTAACGCACTTTCCCGACAAGCCCGAGCAGACGCTCACCCGCGTCCCCCGGCCCGGCGCCCTTCACCAGCACGACGGGGCAGACCGTCCGCCACCAGCACCGCACGCGCCAGGACAGACGGGGATACGCCCGCCGGAGGTCCTGCAGGAAGGCGTGGACGAGCAGTTTGTCTAGGTCCTCCCGCCGCTCGCCTCTGCGCTCCGAGGCCAGGATCCACTCGGCGAAGTCCAGGAAGCCCCCCGATGTCTTCGGCGACAGGTATCTCTTGGCGCATGAACCAGCGATAGGGGCGGCCGATTCCGGGAAACCGTCCGGACACCGCCAGCCGGAACAGGGCCGTGGGTATCCCCTGCCGCAGCAGCCACCACACCAGTTGCCAGACGGGTCCGATCTGGCCGGCGAGACCGGCCCGGTCCGCCGCCTGGCCTTCCTGAGCGGGAGCCCGGCGGCTGCGCAGCCGGGCGGTGATCTCGGCGTGGCCGTCGCCCCCCTCGCCGCTCCACGGCCCCAGCAGGCACCGCAGCACCTCGTAGTGCCGGAAGCCGATGTGCCCGAAACCGAAGCTCCGCACCGACAAAAGCTCGTACAGTCTGTCCAGCAGCAAGCGGACGTCGTCCGCGCCGGACGGCTCCCCCGTGTCGGCCCGCGCGTGGGGCACCTGCCGCCGGCCGGCGGTCCCCAGCCGCTTCTCCAGGGAGTCGAGGGCGGCGGTGGCGCCTTCGCCACCGAGCCACACCAGAGGGAGGCCGCGTTTCCTCCGGGGCCGCCGGAGCAGGGAACCGATCCACTCCAGGAGGCGGCCGGTGCCGCGCGGTGACCGTGCCCCGGGCGGTCCTCCGCCGTCCTGGTCGGTTCCGCCGCCGCGCGACGCGGTCGCGCCGCTCCCGTTTCCCGCGTCCATGCCCGTGTCCACCCCCGTGATCCGGCCAACCCGCGCTCCGGCTGCTCCCCGAGCGCCGCGGACACAGTCTGCCGAAAGACCTGACGTGACATCAGGGCCTTGTGGAAAACCGTTCCGGCCGCGCTCCGCACCGGCCGTACACCGGTGGGGTAGCGGTCACATCGCCTCGGTGAACGCGTCGTAGGCCCGCCGGTCGAACAGGACGAAGCGGATCTCGTCGAACGCCCCGGCCGCCTCCTCCCGTCCGGTCTCCTCCCGTACCGCGCGCAGTGCGGTGCGGGCGCCGTCGTCCAGCGGCCAGCCGTAGACGCCCGTGGAGACCGCGGGGAAGGCGACGGTGCGGGCGCCCAGTTCGCGCGCCACGCGCAGCGACTGCCGGTAGCAGGAGGCCAGCAGCTCCGAGCGGTCCTCGGCTGCGGACCAGACCGGTCCCACGGTGTGGATCACCCAGCGCGCGGGCAGCCGTCCGGCCGTGGTGGCCACCGCCTGCCCGGTGGGCAGGCCCTTGCCGTAGCGGGAGGCGCGCAGGGCCCGGCACTCGGCGAGGATCTCCGGTCCTCCCGCGCGGTGGATCGCCCCGTCGACGCCCCCGCCGCCCAGCAGGGAGGAGTTGGCGGCGTTGACCACCGCGTCGGCGGACTGCTCGGTGATGTCGCCCTGGACCAGCCGGATCGTGACCATGGGTCCATCCTGCCCGCTGCCGGGGCGGAACGGCATCAGGGCAGGGACGACATCAGGGCAGGGGGAGGCCGGCCGCCCACGCCAGGCCGCCGAGCAGATGGCGCCGGAAGGCGGGATCGGCGTAGGCCTCGGGGCTGTGGCCCAGGGCGGTGTAGAACGAGCGTCCTCCGGTGTTCTCGTGGCACCACGCCAGCGGGTGGTCCTCCCCCATCCCACCGCCCTCGTAGGTGGACTCGTCGGCGGAGAGCAGCACCCGCACCCGGCCGCGCGGGCTGACCCGGAAGTCGTACCACTCGTCGGTGAACGGCCAGGCGGCATCCAGGTGCTCGGTGGCCGGGTGGCCGCGGTCCTCCACCACCGCCACCCCCGGCTGGAGTTCGGGGTGTCTCTCGAAGCGGGCGCCGAGCAGTTCGCCGTACCAGGGCCAGTCGTACTCGGTGGTGGCCGCGGCGTGCACGCCGACGAAGGCGCCGCCGGCGGCGGCGTACTCCCGCAGCGCCTCGCGGCCGTCGGAGGTCAGCACGTCGCCGCTGGTGGAGAGGAAGACCACCGCGCGGCAGCCGCCCAGGGCGGCGGTGAGGACACCGGGGTCCTCGGTGTCCCCGACGGTGAGGCCCAGACCGCCGCCGAGTTCGCGGAGGGCCTCGATCCCGTGCGGAATGGAGTCGTGCCGGTAGCCGGTGGTCCGGGTGAAGACGAGGATCCGTTCAGCGCTCATGCCCTCATGGTCCCCCGCCCCGGCACCGCGCCGGACTACGCTCGTCGGCATGCCAGCACGCATCAAGGACCTGGTCGTGGACGCCGCCGACCACCAGGCGCTCGCCGACTGGTGGTGCGCCGCGCTGGGCTACGAACGCCGCAGGCCGCTGGGACAGCCTCCCCCGCCGGCGGAGTGGGCGGTGGCCATCCACCATCCGCAGGACGCCGGGCCGGTGCTCTGGTTCACTCCGGTGCCGGATCCCAGGACCGGCCGGAACCGGATGCGCTTCGACGTGTGGGGCGACACCGGCGAGCTCCTCGCGCTGGGCGCCACCATGGTCCGGCGGCATGACCAGGACACCGAGTGGGACGTCCTGGCCGATCCGGAGGGCAACGAGTTCGGCGTGTTCGCCCGGCGTGCCCCGGGACTCCACCTCTCGGGCGGAAGGACCACCCCGTGACGGGCACCACCGGCTCCATACCCGGTGCGCCCGGCCCCGCACAGAGGCTCATCGACACGGTGGCGTGGGTGCATCTGCGCGACGGGGTGATCCTGGGTGCCCGCACCCGTGGCAAGGACCTCTTCTACATCCCCGGCGGCAAGCGCCACCCGGGGGAGAGCGACGAGCAGACCCTGCTGCGGGAGGTCGAGGAGGAGCTGACCGTGGCGGTCGTCCCGGGCACGATCGCCCACGTGGGCACGTACGAGGCCCCGGTGGACGCGGGCACCCCTCAGGTGGTGGTGCGGATGGCCTGCTACACCGGCGACTACCGCGGCACGCTCGCCGCCGCCGGCGAGATCGAGGAGGTCCGCCTGCTGTCGTACGCCGACCGCGATCTGGTACCGCCGGTGGACCAGCTGGTCTTCGACGAGCTGTACGCCGCGGGGAGGCTGTCGTGACCGCTCCCGCCGCGGAACTGCGCGAGACCGTGCCCGGCGACCTGCCCTTCCTCTTCCGCTTCCAGCTCGATCCGGAGGCCAACCGGATGGCGGCCTTCACAGTCGCCGACCCCTCGGACCGCGCCGCCTTCGACTCCCGCTGGGAGCGGATCCTCGGCGACCTCGGGATCGTGAGCCGGACGGTGCTCGCCGACGGCGAGATCGTCGGCAGCGCCATGGTCCCCCCCTCCACCGACGGGCCGGGCGAGCGCGAGGTCACCTACTGGATCGCCCGTGAGCACTGGGGCCGGGGCATCGCGGGGCGCGCGCCGGCCGCCCTTCCGGCAGACCACCCGCACCGGCCGCTGTACGCCCGCGCCGCCAGGGACAACCACGGCTCGCTGCGGGTTTTGGACAGGTGCGGGTTCGTGCGCTGCGGCGAGGACGCCGGATACGCGGCTGCGCGCGGTGAGGTGGTGGAGGAGTACGTGCTGGTGCTGCGCTGAGGACTGCTCAGGCGGGGGCGGTCTCGACCGCTCCGGAGCCGGTTCCGGCCTGTCCCACCGGTGCCGCCGTCTCGGATCCGGCCGCTTCGGGAAGGACGGCGTCGCGCCGCAGCAGGGCCGCGTAGCGCCCGTCGCGCGCGATGAGCTCGTCGTGGGTGCCGCGCTCGGCGATCCGGCCGCCGTCGAGGACGACGATCTGGTCGGCGTCGCGGATGGTCGACAGGCGGTGGGCGATCGTCAGCGTGGTGCGGCCCGCGGCCAGGGCGTCGACGGCCCGCTGGACCGCCTGCTCGGTGCGGGTGTCCAGGGCGCTGGTGGCCTCGTCGAGGATGAGGACGGGCGGGTCGCGCAGAATGGTGCGGGCGAGGGCCAGACGCTGCTTCTCACCTCCGGAAAAGCGGTATCCGCGCTCGCCGACGAGGGTGTCGTAGCCCTCGGGCAGCGAGGCGATGTGCTCGTGGATCTGGGCGGCGCGGGCCGCGGCCTCGACCTCGGCGTCGGTGGCGCCGGGGCGGGCGAAGCGGAGGTTGTCGGCGACGGAGGCGTGGAAGAGGTAGGTCTCCTGCGACACCACGCCCACCGTCCGGGCCAGGGAGTCGAAGTCCAGCTCCCTCACATCGACGCCGTCGATGGTGACCCGGCCCGCTGTGACGTCGTACAGCCGGGGCACCAGATAGCTCAGCGTGCTCTTGCCGGATCCGGTCGCGCCGACGACGGCGAGGCTGCTGCCCGCCGGAACGGTCAGGTCGATGCCGCTGAGCGTGGGGGTGGCCGAGTCCGGGTCGTAGGAGAAGCCGGCGTTCTCGAAGCGGACCTCGCCGCGTGCCCGCCCCAGCCTCACGGGCCGGGCGGGCTCGGTGATGTCCACCGGCAGGTCCAGGTACTCGAAGATGCGCTGGAAGAGCGCGAGCGAGGTCTGCACCTGTACGCCGGTGCTCAGCAGTGAGACGGTCGGGCGCAGCAGGCCCTGCTGGAGGGTGACGAAGGCGACCAGGGTGCCGATGGAGAAGGCCGGGCCGCCGAGGTGGAGGAGCAGTCCGGCCGCCCAGTACAGCAGCGCCGGGATGGCCGCCATGATGATGCCGATGACCGACATCCGCCAGCGTCCGGCCATGTTGGAGCGGATCTCCAGGTCCGCCAGCCGCTCCGACTCCCCGGAGAAGGACCGGGTGAGGGAGTCGGCCCGGCCCATGGTGCGGCCCAGCAGGATGCCGCTGACCGACAGCGACTCGGTCACCATCGCCGACATCGCCGCCATCTGCTTCTGCCGCCGGGTGGCGATCTTCTTGCGCTCCCGGCCCACCCTGCGGCTTATCCAGACGAACAGCGGCATCAGCAGCAGGGAGACGAGGGTGAGCCGCCAGTCCAGCACCAGCATCGCCACGATCGTCGCCACCACGCTGGTGAGGTTGGAGACCAGAGAGGTCGCGGTGGAGGTGACCGTGGCCTGCATTCCACCGATGTCGTTGGCGATACGGGACTGGACCTCGCCGGTGCGGGTGCGGGTGAAGAACGCCAGGGGCATCCGCTGGAGCTTGGCGTAGACCCCGGTGCGCAGGTCGTGCATGACGTGCTGGCCGACGGTGGTGCTGATCAGCGTCTGGAGGACGTTGAAGACACTGGTCAGCACCGCCGTGGCGATCATGCCGAGGGCGAGCAGGGACAGCAGGCCGGTGCGCTGCTCGGGGATGGCCACGTCGAGGATCTCGCGCAGCAGGAACGGCGAGGCCACCGACACCAGCGAGGAGGCACCGACCAGCAGTCCGACCACGGCCAGCCGCCCCCGGTATGGGCGGAAGAGGCGCAGGATGCGGCGGATCTGGGCGGGCGGCTGCGGCTCGCCCTTCTCCCTGCCTGGCGGGGTCCAGTCGGGTTCGTCGCGGTGCAATGCGCTCCTTCGGCGGTCGGCGGGGGCGGGGTGGCCGGGGCGGGGCGGAGGCCCGCACGCGGGCGGCCGGTCCCGGCTCACCAGCCTACGGTTGCCCGGGCGCCGAGCGCCCGGACGTCGCCGTGCCCGGGCGGGCGTCCTCCCGGACAGCGGTCCTCCATCCGGGGGCCACCGGTCGGAGGGGCTTCCGGCCGGGAGACGGGGCTGTGCCTGTCGCCCGTCACGACGGCCGGGTGCTGTGCCGGGCACCGGATCCGAATCGCGTACCGGGTCCGCTCCCGCCGCACGTCGCCCCGTCCGCCGCACGGAAAACCCTTTGCCCTCCCACCGGGGATGGCGGAAGGCTTGCACGGCCGCTTCCGTTTGTCCGACATCGAGACCGTTTCCGGGACGTCATGCGCATTCGCGATCTTCCATATCCCGATCCCGGCGACCCCGACGTACGGTCCGGGTTCCGCCTCATGCTCTGGCTGTGGCGCTCACAGCTGGGCGGCCAGCTCAAGGCGCTGGCCTGGGGGACGCTCCACATGGCGGCGGTCGCCTCCTTCCCCCTGGCCGTGGGTGTGGCCGTACAGGCCGCCACCGAGCGCTCCGGGGACCGGCTGGCCCTCGCGGGCGCTCTGACGGTGGCACTGGGTCTGGCGGTCACCGCCGGCGACACCATGCTGCACCGCGCCGCCGTCACCAACTGGATCACCGCCGCAGCCCGGGTGCAGCAGCTGCTGGCCCGGCGGACCGCCGCGCTGGGGGCCGCGCTGACCCGGCGGGTGGCGGCCGGCGAGGTGGTGGCCGTCTCCACCGGGGATATCGAGAAGATCGGCTGGTTCGTCGAGGCCGTCTCCCGCTTCGGCGCCGCTTCGCTGACCACGGCCGGGGTGTGTACGGCCCTGGTGGTGTACGAGCCGCTGCTGGGCGCCGTGGTGACGCTGGGCGTACTGGCGCTGGTGGCGGCCGTACTGCCGCTGCTGCCGCCGACGACCCGCCGGGCGGACGCGCAGCGGGCGAAGGCCGGGCGGGCCACCGAACTGGCCGCCGACACCGTGGCCGGGCTGCGGGTGCTGCGCGGCATCGGGGGCGAGGAGCTGTTCCTCGGCAGGTACCGCGGGGCCTCGCAGGAGGTGCGGCGGGCAGCGGTGCGGACCGCGCGGATGTGGTCGCTGATCGACGCCGTGCAGGTGGTGCTGCCGGGGGTGCTGCTGATCGCGGTGGTCTGGCTGGGGGCGCGGCTGGCACTGGACGGCACGGTCGCCGTGGGCGAGCTGGTGACGGTGTACGGCGCGGTGACCTTCCTGCTCTTCCCGCTTCGGCTGTTCCAGGAGATCGCCATGGCCTACTCCTTCTCCCGCCCGTCGGCCGAGCGGGCCGCCCGGGTCCTGGCGCTGAGCCGCGGGACGCGGACGGAGAACGCGATGGGCAGGCGCGACGGCGCGCGGATGCCGCCGGAGGGCGACCTGTACGACCCCGTGAGCGGGCTGCTCGCCCCGGCCGGAAGTCTGACCGCGGTGGTGTGCGGCGACCCCGACGCCACCGGCCGGCTCGCCGAACGGCTGGGCGGGCACGGCACCGAGTCCGCGGCACAGGCGCCGTCGGTGCTGCTGGGCGGGGTCGCCCTGGACGAGGTGCCGCTGGAGGCGGCCCGTACCGCCGTGCTGGTCCAGGACAAGGACCCGGTGCTGCTGTCGGGCACCCTGGGGGGACTGCTCGACGTGCCGTCGTCCGGTGCGGTCACGCCCGGACAGGCACTGGAGGCGGCCCAGTGCGGCGATGTGCTCGCCGCACTGGCGCGCGCCGGGGGCGCCCCGGACGGCGACCCGATGCGGGCCCGGATCACCGAGCGCGGCAGGTCGCTGTCGGGCGGCCAGCGCCAGCGGCTGGCGCTGGCCCGGTCGCTGGCCGCCGATCCGCGGGTGCTGGTGCTGGACGAGCCGACCAGCGCCGTCGACTCGCACACCGAGGCACGTGTCGCCGACGCGCTGCGCCGGCTGCGGGCCGGCCGCACCACGGTGGTGTTCTCCTCCAGCCCGCTGCTGCTGGACCGGGCCGACCGGGTGGCGTTCGTCTGCGGCGGCACGGTGACCGCCGTCGGCACGCACCGGGAGCTGCTGGCGAACGAACCGGGGTACCGCGCGGTGGTCACCCGTGAGACCGGCGGCGATGACGGCCACGGCACCGGCATGGCCGGCGATGGCGGGCTCGCGGCCGGCCCGGCCGGGATCCGGGGGCCGCGGCACGAGCGGATGGAGGAGAGCGCGTGATCGGCGTCGTACCGCCCGCCCATGATCCCGCCGCGTCCGAGTCGGCCACGACTCTGCCGGTCGGCGCGCCCGGGACCGTGCGCGCCTATGCCGGCGAGCTGGTCCGGCGGCACCGCGGGGCCTTCGCCTTGCTGGTGTCGGTGAACGCCGTCGCGGTGCTGGCCTCCATGGCAGGCCCCTATCTGCTGGGGCGGGTGGTGGAGGACCTCGCGGCGGGGGTCCGCGATCTGCGCCTGGAGCGCACCGTCGTCCTGTTCGCCGCTGCCCTGGTCGTCCAGACGGTCTTCGTCCAGCAGGTGCGGCTGCGCGGAGCGGTGCTGGGCGAGCGGATGCTGGCGGATCTGCGCGAGGACTTCCTGGTCCGCTCGGTGCGGCTGCCGCCGGGTGTGCTGGAGCGGGCCGGTACGGGTGACCTGCTGTCCAGGATCACCACCGACATCGACCGGCTGGCGGGCGCCATGCGCGAGGCGGTACCCCAGCTGTCGATCGGCCTCGTCTGGGCCGCGCTGCTGCTGGGCGCGCTCACGGCCACCGCGCCGCCGCTGGCGCTGTCCGTCGTGATCGCCCTGCCGCTGCTGCTGGTGGGCTGCCGCTGGTACTACCGGCGGGCGCCGGCCGCCTACCGTTCCGAGGCGGCGGGCTACGCGGCCGTCGCCGCCGCCCTGGCCGAGACCGTGGACGCCGGGCGGACGGTGGAGGCCCATCGGCTGGGACCGCGCAGGATCGCGCTGTCCGAGCACCGCATCGGCCGCTGGACGGCGTGGGAGCGCTACACGCTGTGGCTGCGCACCGTCCTCTTCCCCGTCGTCAACGGCACCCATGTGCTGATCCTCGGTTCGGTGCTGATGCTCGGCGGCTTCTTCGTGCTGCGGGGCTGGATCTCGGTCGGCGAACTGACCACGGGCGCGCTGCTGGCGCAGATGCTGGTCGAACCGATCGGCCTGATCCTGCGCTGGTACGACGAGCTCCAGACCGCCCAGGTGTCCCTGGCCCGGCTGGTCGGAGTGCGGGAGATCGAGCCGGAGTCCGGCGACGGCGCACTGCTCCCGGACGGCCGCGAGGTGCGGGCCGACCGGGTGCGGTTCGGCTACGACGCGGGCGACGACGTGCTGCACGGGGTGTCGCTGGACGTCGCGCCCGGTACGCGGGTCGCGCTGGTGGGGCCGTCGGGTGCGGGCAAGTCCACGCTGGGCCGGCTGCTGGCGGGGATCTACGCGCCGCGGACGGGCGAGGTCACGCTCGGTGGGGCCGAGCTGTCCCGGATGCCAGCGGAGCGGGTACGCGAGCACGTGGCGCTGGTCAACCAGGAGCACCACGTCTTCGTCGGTTCGCTGCGCGACAACCTGCTGCTGGCGAGCGCGGACGCCGGTGACGCCGAGCTGTGGGCCGCCCTCGCCGCGGTGGACGCCGACGGCTGGGCCCGGAAGCTGGCCGACGGCCTGGACAGCGAGGTCGGCTCGGGCGGGGAGGCGGTCACCCCGGCCCGGGCCCAGCAGATCGCGCTGGCGCGGCTGGTGCTGGCCGATCCGCACACCCTGGTGCTGGACGAGGCGACTTCCCTGCTGGACCCGCGTGCGGCCAGGCGCCTCGAGCGCTCGCTGGCGCGGGTGCTCCAGGGGCGCACCGTGGTGGCGATCGCACACCGGCTGCACACCGCACACGACGCGGATGTGATCGCGGTCGTGGAGGACGGCCGGATCAGCGAGCTGGGAAGCCACGTCGAGCTGGTCGCCGCCGACGGCGCCTACGCCGCGCTGTGGCGGTCCTGGCACGGCTGATCCCGTCCTTTCTCCCGCGCGGCCCGGAGCGCTCCGGGCCGCGCGGGAGAAAGGCGGGGCGTGCGGCCGGGGAGGGCCCTGCCCGGAAGGGCTCAGCCGAGGAAACCCACGGCCCACAGCCCGCTCAGCCCGCCGGCCAGCATGAAGCCGGGCATCAGGACCTGCACCTCGACCCAGCTGCCCGCCTTGAACCGCATGGGCTTGGGCGTGCCCAGCGGATACCAGCGCTTGCCTCCCACGGGTATCGGCCACAGGACCGGGCAGCCGGAGACGGTGATGGCGTCGCCGAGGTCGTGGACCAGGGCGCCCAGCACGATCGGCAGCCCCAGCCACAGGTACTCCTGGCCGGGCGCGGTGAACAGCCAGTCCGCCCCGTTCCCGGGCTTGTTCAGGATGTCCGCCAGGATCCAGGCGCTGGTCGCCCCCAGCAGCCACACCAGAACGTCGCTGGAGACCCGTGCCGCCCGCCACAGCAGGCCCTCGACGGCCAGCACCATGTGGACGAAGAGGATGCCCAGCACCGCCCAGCGCCCGCCGAGCACCGCGAAGGCCGAGAAACCGGCGCCCACCGCCACCGCCCACAGCCAGGTGTGGGTGAGGGTGCGGTGGCCTCCAGCACGGCGCGGGTCGCCGGACTTGCGGGTGGCCTTGTAGACCGCGCACGAGAGTTTCTCGATCACCATGCACAGCCATCTGGAGAGCGGGCCGAAGGCACGGGAGATCGTCGCCGACTTGTGGTCCAGGTCGGGCGCGAGAGCCGCGCCCGCGCAGATCAGGGCGCCGACCACCAGGACCGGCCACGGCATCGGCCGGTCCAGGGCGTCCGCCACCGCTCCCACCCCCAGCCACGCCGCCGCCCCCGACAGTGAATGCGCCGGTCCCATCATGTGCGTCCCCACCCCATCGCGCTCGCTCCTGCGTTGTGCCGGTGGCACAGCGTAGTGCCGATGATCTTCGTACGGTCGGCCGGTTCCCACCGCGGGCGCCGCGGCAGGCAGTATGGAGGGCGTGACCCTTATCGATCAGATGCCGAGCACCGCAGATCCCGACACTCTCTACGAAGCCTTCTCCGGCTGGGCCGAGGGACGGGGCATCACGCTCTATCCCGCCCAGGAGGAGGCGCTGATCGAAGTGGTCTCCGGGGCGAACGTCATCCTGTCCACGCCGACCGGGTCCGGCAAGAGCCTGGTCGCGGCCGGGGCGCACTTCGCCGCGCTCGCCCAGGACAAGGTCACCTTCTACACCGCCCCCATCAAGGCCCTGGTGTCGGAGAAGTTCTTCGACCTGTGCAAGATCTTCGGCACCGAGAACGTCGGCATGCTCACCGGCGACGCCTCGGTCAACGCCGACGCGCCCGTCATCTGCTGCACCGCCGAGGTACTCGCCTCCATCGCGCTGCGCGACGGCGCGGACGCCGACATCGGCCAGGTCGTGATGGACGAGTTCCACTTCTACGCCGAGCCGGACCGCGGCTGGGCCTGGCAGATCCCGCTGCTGGAGCTCCCCCAGGCTCAGTTCGTCCTGATGTCGGCGACGCTCGGTGACGTCAGCAGGTTCGAGGAGGACCTGACGCGGCGCACCGGGCGTCCGACCGCCGTGGTGCGCTCGGCCACCCGTCCGGTGCCGCTGAGCTACGAGTACCGCACGACCGGTCTGACCGAGACGCTGACCGAACTGCTCGAAACCCATCAGGCGCCGGTCTACATCGTGCACTTCACCCAGGCCCAGGCGGTGGAGCGCGCCCAGGCGCTGATGAGCATCAACATGTGCTCGCGCGCCGAGAAGGACGAGATCGCCAAGCTGATCGGCAACTTCCGTTTCACCACCAAGTTCGGCCGGAACCTCTCGCGCTACGTCCGCCACGGCATCGGGGTGCACCACGCCGGAATGCTGCCGAAGTACCGGCGACTGGTGGAGAGGCTGGCCCAGGCGGGCCTGCTGAAGGTGATCTGCGGTACCGACACCCTCGGGGTGGGCGTCAACGTGCCCATCCGCACGGTGCTGTTCACCGCGCTGACCAAGTACGACGGCAACCGGGTACGGGTGCTGCGGGCACGGGAGTTCCACCAGATCGCGGGCCGCGCCGGCCGGGCCGGTTTCGACACCGCGGGCCTGGTCGTGGCCCAGGCCCCCGAGCACGTCATCGAGAACGAGAAGGCCCTCGCCAAGGCGGGCGACGATCCGAAGAAGCGCCGCAAGGTGGTGCGGAAGAAGGCCCCGGAGGGCTTCGTCAACTGGAGCCAGCAGACCTTCGAGAAGCTGATCGCCTCCGAGCCGGAGCCGCTCACCTCCCGCTTCAGGGTGACCCACGCGATGCTGCTGTCCGTCATCGCCCGGCCCGGTGACGCCTTCGCCGCGATGCGCAAACTGCTGGAGGACAACCACGAGGACCGGCGCAGCCAGCTGCGCCACATCAGGCGGGCGATCGCCATCTACCGCTCTCTGCTGGACGGCGGGGTCGTCGAACAGCTGGACGCACCCGACACCGAGGGGCGCCGTATCCGGCTGACCGTGGACCTCCAGCAGGACTTCGCGCTCAACCAGCCGCTGTCGACCTTCGCGCTCGCCGCGTTCGAGCTGCTGGACCCCGAGTCCCCCTCGTACGCGCTGGACATGGTCTCCGTGGTGGAGTCCACACTGGACGACCCGCGGCAGATCCTGGCCGCCCAGCAGAACAAGGCCAGGGGCGAGGCCGTCGCGCAGATGAAGGCCGACGGCGTCGAGTACGAGGAACGCATGGAGCGGCTGGCGGACATCGGCTACCCCAAGCCGCTGGAGGAGCTGCTCTTCCGTGCCTACGGCGTCTACCGCAAGAGCCACCCGTGGGTCGGTGACCATCCCCTGTCCCCCAAATCCGTGATCCGTGACATGTACGAACGGGCCATGACCTTCGGTGAGTTCGTCTCCCACTACGAGCTGGCCCGCACCGAGGGCATCGTGCTGCGCTATCTGGCCAGCGCCTACAAGACGCTGGAGCACACCGTGCCCGACGACCGGAAGTCCGAGGACTTCCAGGACATCGTCGAGTGGCTGGGTGAGATGGTGCGCCAGGTCGACTCCAGCCTGCTGGACGAGTGGGAGCAGCTGGCCAACCCCGAGGACGAGACCGCCGAGGAGGCCCAGGACCGCGCCGACCAGGTCAAGCCCGTCACCGCCAACGCCCGCGCCTTCCGCGTGCTGGTGCGCAACGCGATGTTCCGGCGGGTGGAGCTGGCCGCCCTGGACAAGGTCGAGGAGCTGGGCGAGCTGGACGCCGAGGCCGGCTGGGACGCCGACGCCTGGGCCGAGGCCATGGACGCGTACTGGGACGAGTACGACGAGCTGGGCACCGGCCCGGACGCCCGCGGCCCGAAGCTGCTGCGGATCGAGGAGCGCCCCGAGGACGGCCTGTGGCGGGTGCGGCAGACGTTCGCCGACCCCGGCGGCGACCACGACTGGGGGATCACCGCCGAGGTCGACCTCACGGCCTCCGACGAGGAGGGCCGGGCGGTGATCAAGGTCACCGAGGTGGGTCAGCTCTGACGGCGGCCGCGGGCTCGCGCTCCGGCCGGCACAGGGGACGGGCCGACCGCGCCGTGCTCAGCGCCAGCGTCAGGCCCATCCGGTGCCAGAGGGCCTCCTCCTCGCCGGCGGCGGTGAGCAGCCTGCGCACGGCCCTCCTGGCCGCGGGGGACTCCGGCCGGGCGGTGGTCAGCTCCGGCCGCAGTTCCTCCAGCCGGGCCCGCTCACCCAGATCCGGTACGGCCTCCCGCAGTACTTCCGGTGTGAGCACCGCGGCGTGGGCGGCGGCGGCCGCCCACGGGTCGTCCGTCCGGCGGACCGCCTGGGCGATCCGCCGGTTGCGCCAGTGGCGCGGACGCCAGTCCTCGCCCTCGGCCAGGATGTGCAGCAGCCCTTCGGGCAGCGGACCGCCGAGCAGCGCCGACTGGTGCTCGGCGACGTCCCGCAGTTCGCTGGCCAGGTAGAACCAGACCACCGCCCGGTACCGGTTGAGGGAGAAACGCACCGGGCCGAAGCAGCCGGCCCGGGCCAGCCGTGTGAAGCGCACCGGAGTGACACCCAGCAGCCCGGCGCCCTCCCGTGCACCGACCAGACGCAACCGCTCACGCAAAGTGGCCGGAAACCCCTCCTCCGCGCGCACCCGTGCCAGCTCGGCCACCGGCACCAGGCGGCGCCGGCCCTCCCGCCGCGGCGCCACCGTCGCCAGTGCGCCCAGCTCCACGGCCAGTTCCAGCTCCCTCGGCCTGATCCCCAGCATCCGGTGCGCCTCGCCCATCGGCACGGTCTCCACCGAGTCCGTCTTCCGTGTACCGGACTTCTCCGCCCTTGCCAGCCCGACCGGCATGGTGATCCCCCTGAGCATCTCGACGACTACCTTGTGTGACGAAGGTAGTCCGCCGCCGATCCGCTCCGGGGAGCCTGTGGAAAACCTGGAGGAAGCCCTGGTGGGACTGTGTCCGGCGGCACGAGCCCGCGGCGGCCCGGCAGGGCGGCGGGCCCCCGGCCGCCGCTCAGTAGCCGTTGCGCATGGCCACTCCCAGGTGCTCGCCGACCCGGTTCACCAGCAGGGTCGTCTCGTAGGCGATCTGGCCCATGTCGGCATCCGCCTCGGCGAGCACGCACAGACAGCTGCCGTCTCCGGCGGCCGTCACGAAGAGCATCCCTTCGTCGAACTCGATCATCGTCTGCCGCGCCCGGCCCACGTGGAAACGGTCCCCCGTGCCTCTGGCCAGGCTGTGCAGCCCGGACGCGACGGCGGCCAGGTGTTCGGCCTCGCTCCGCTCCAGGCTCTGGGCGGCTCCGGTGACCAGCCCGTCGTTCGAGAGCACCAGCGCATGCCGTACCGAAGGCATCCGCTGCGTCAGATCGTCCAGGAGCCAGTCCAGCTCACTGCTCAGGGCCATCCCCGATTCCCCCTTCTCATGGTCACGCGGTGCCAGCCTTACCCACGACGGGCCCCGGGGCAACCACCGATCTCGGCCGCCCGCCACCCGGTCGGAACAGGAAGAAAAACGGAAGCAGGGGTACCGGGACCGGTCACCGGGAAAGGCAACGGCAGTGGACAATGACGACCGTTCGACGGAGTACGACGGGGCACGCGTGCTGGAATTCTTCACCGAGCGGGCCGCCGGCTGGGACGCCCGCTTCCCCGGCGACGGCCCCGCCTACGACGCCGCCGTGGCCGAGCTGGGCCTGTTCCCCGGGGACACGGTGCTGGACGCCGGGTGCGGCACCGGGCGTGCGCTGCCCGCGCTGCGTGCGGCGGTGGGCAGACGGGGCACGGTGGTGGGCGTCGATCTCACCCCGGCGATGCTGGAGGTCGCCGTCCTGGCCGGACGGCACCGCGGCGCACTGCTGACCGTCGCCGACGCCGCCCGGCTGCCGCTGCGCGACGGAGTGCTCGACGCGGTGTTCGCGGCCGGCCTGGTGTCGCACCTGCCCGACCCGGCCGCCGGCCTGCGGGAGCTGGCCCGGGCGGTCCGGCCCGGCGGCCGTCTCGCGCTGTTCCATCCGGTCGGGCGCGCCGCTCTCGCCGCCCGGCACGGGCGCCCGCTCGGGCCGGACGACCCGCGGGCCGAGCCGAACCTCCGCCCGCTGCTGGCCGCCGCGGGCTGGCGTCTGGTCTCCTGCGCCGACGAGGACCACCGCTACTTCGCGCTGGCCGTACGCGGCTGAGGCGCCGCGCGGCCCCTCCATGGGGGTACGCGCGGCGGAGGGCGCCCCGGTGTGTCCCCGGTCTCTCGACGCCGCCCCCTGACATGGCTAGGGTGCGCGGACGATGTCCGGAGAGTCCGGAGAGGAGGCCGACGTGGCAGAGGCACAGGACGCGCGCGGCGAGGGCGACGACGCGCTGTACGTGCTGACCGCGGCGCTGCTCACCCCCGCGCAGTTCCCGAGCGTCCTCGGCGACGACTATCCCGAGGCGTGCGCCGCCCTGGGACTGGAGCCGTACGCGGAGGGCCACGGCCTCGTCCTCGGCCAGGACGGGCAGGGCGCGCGCTGGACCGTCGTCACGGAGGACGTGTCCCTCGTGGCGTGCGCGATCGCCGCCTGGGACTGCGGCATGGAGTACGACCTGTCCCCGGACGAGCGGACGATCGCCGCCGTGCTGCCCGGCTGGCCGCTGGCGCTGGCGGTGGCCGCGCCCGGTGTCCCCGCTCCCCATGACCCGGAGCCCGATCCGGAGCTGGACGGCGGCCGGGCACCGCTGTCCCCGCCGGACACCTCGCACTGGGGTCCGGCACAGCGGCGGCTGGGCGCGGACGAGGTCGCGCTGCAGTGGGCGAACTGGCGCGCCCGGGTCGACGAGAACGTGACGTTCGTCGATCCGGGCGAGAACCCCAACAGCAGGGTCCGCCGGGTTCTGGAGGAGGCCCGCGGCTATGTGCACTCCCCGCCGCCGCCGGGCCGGATCCGTTCCGCCTTCGCCACCGAGCAGGCCCGCACTCTGCGCGCGGACGGGCCCGGCTGGAGCCTGGTGGCGCGGACCGACGACATAGCGTTCGTCCTGCTGGACGACGAGCCCGGCGAGGTGCTCCCGGTGGGCCGCGGTTCGGAGCTGCCGGGGCTGCTCAAGGCCCTGGACGATCTGGCGGTGCGGCCGGACGCGGCGGCCTGAGCTCCGGGCGGCCCGCGCTGGCCGCCGGCCGCCTCCGGGTCAGCGCCCGAGCTCCTTGCGGCTCACCCGCCGCACCCTGCGCCGCTGCGAGGGGTCGAGGGCCAGGTAGGCGATCGCCGGCACACCGACCACCACCGCCAGTGCTATCAGGAAACTGCCGGTAAGCGCCCACAGCAGCAGCCCCACGGCCACACCGCCGACGGCGATCTTTCCACGGTTGGTCATCTTCCACGCCTCCTCCGGCGGCGGTGCGGCCGCCGCTCACTTCGGAGAACGTACGTACGGGCCGCCTGGTTCCGCGTCTTCGTCCCCGTACCGCGGAGCGGGAGGGCGGTGGCAGGGGGCGGTCCGCGGTTCTCGCGGACCGCCCCCTGCCACCGTCCCGGCCCCCGGTCGCACTCCGGCCGGGTTGCGCCGGGGACGGATCAGGAGCGGATCAGGCGAGGCCCTCCATCACGGGGTAGTAGCCACCGGACTGGCCGGCCGCCTTGGGGTGGTACGAGTTGGTGATGTTGAGCCAGTCGACGCTGTGGAGCCATGAGTCGCCGGAGCAGATCTCGTGGCCGGTGAACCTGCCGCGGACATCGCCGAAGGTGAAGCCGTGGTTGGCGACGCGCTTGGCGATGGTGTCGCTCAGGTGGTCGGCCGCGTCGTTGATGGCCGCGCGCGAGGTCTCGCTGAGTCCCACCCAGCAGCTGCCGTTGAGCTTGTAGAAGCGGGGGTAGTTGAGGACGACGACCCGGGCGTTGGGCGCCTTGCTGCGAATGGCGTTGTAGACCGCGTCGAGCTTTCCGGGCAGGGTGTTGGAGATGTAGGTGCGCGCCTCGTTGATCCGCGCGACGCACGCGTTGGTGCCCTGCAGGACACAGGTGGTCATGGCGTCGGCGAAGCCGGCGTCGTTGCCGCCGACGGAGATGCTCACCAGGGTGGTGCTCGACGTCAGGGGGCCGAGCTGGTTGTTGATGACATCACCGGTCTTGGCGCCGGAGCAGGCGGTGAAGTGGAAGGAGGCGGGTGCGTTCGCGTTCTTCCACAGCACCGGATACGCCTTGGTGCTGCGCTTGCAGGACCCACTGGAACTGTCGTAGCTGCCGGCACCGACTCCGGAGGAGTAGGAGTCGCCGAGCGCGACGTAGGAGGTGGCCGCGGCTTCCTGGGCGGATGCCACGCCCGCGCCGCCGAGGCCGAGTCCGACCAGGGCGGCGAGGGTGGCCGCCACGGACGCGAGACGGGACAACTTCATGAAGTCTCCTGGGTGTGGAGGGAGGGGGGGGTGAGGTGCGCCTACTACGTAGTAGCAGTGCGGAGTGCTTTCAGGAAGTGTCCATGCCAAAAATGATTCGGCATTCGGTTGAACAACAGCCCTGCGTCGCCGCAGGTAACGGCCTTTTCCCGACAAACAATCAAGTGTGCTGCCCAGTGGCGGCGAGGGCCCGCCGGCACACCGCCCCGCACGGGAGCACGCTGTCGGTTCCGGCCGGCCGCCGGGTGGCGCGGGGCAAGTGACGCCGGGTCGGAGCGTCTGCCCGGGCACGCGTCCTCCGGCGGCCGGCTCCCTGTCGCCGACCGCCGGGCGGCTCCCGCCCCACCGGAAGCGGACCGTCAGGTCTGCACCTCCGGCTCGTACGCGTCGGGGTGCAGGCCGAACGTCCAGGCGACGCCCTCGCGGGCGGTCCGTGTGGACGGCGGCACCCTCAGCCAGTACGTGCGGTGCGTACCGTCCGGCTCGGGGGTGGAGTTGACCACCTCGACCGTCAGCACGGGCTCGTCGCCCTCCAGATCGATCCGCCACAGCACGCCGGTGGAGTCCCGGTGGACCGGCCGGGCGCCGGACTCGGCCAGGTAGCGGTCGTAGCCGTAGTGCTCCAGCATCACGCGGCGCAGTTCGGCGTTCTCCTCCGCACGGATGCGTTCGGGGGTGAGTGCGTCCAGCCCGGCTAGGAAGTCCGCCGGGACCGGCATGCCCTTCCAGGCGTACAGGGCGAACCCGTCGGGGAAGACCACTGCGGGGCCGTCGCCCCGGTCGAGCCGCCCGGCCTCGTCGCGGTGGAGTTCCAGGGGACGCTCGGCGACGACCGCCACCCGTTCGTAGGGCCACCACCAGCCGGCGGTGCGGGCGACCGCCGCGAGCCCCTCCAGCGGACCGGTCCCGTCTCCGCCCGCGAGGGCCGCCAGCCAGGGTGCGTCGTGCTGGCCGAGCACCGCGTCCAGCAGGGCCAGCCGCACCGCGCCCTCGTCCGCGGACGTGGGCGCCGACTCCTCGACGACGCCGGCGCGTACGCGTTCCACCAGGAGCGCGGTGGTCTCCCACAGCGGCGCGCCGGTGCGCGCCCAGTGTTCCGCCCACCCCACCGGGCCCAGTCTCCCGTGCAGTCGTTCCCGTTCCCCCGCCCACGGCAGGGTGCGAACCTCCCGCCGTACGCTGCGGCCCGCTCCTCGCAGGGCCCGTACGGAGGCCACGGCCTCGCGCGGCGAGCCGGCCCACACGATGCGCTCGGGCTCGGCGAGCCCGGCCGTGCGGTACGCCAGGCGTACCCCGGCCTCCGCGGCGGACCGGTCGGCCGGGCCGGTCCGCGCCGCGATCCGGCGCCACCTCTCCGCCTCGCCCGCCAGATCCGCCGATTCACTCGTTTGAGTGTTCGTCACCGTCACCGTCGTCACTTCCTCTCCGCTCTTCCCCGCCCGGCCCACGAAGTTCAGTCGGCGACGATCCGCACGGCGCCCGGGACGTACTCGCGTTGCCGGACCACCGGTACCAGCCCCTGGGCAGCGGTATCGCGGCGTGCTCCTCGTGCACCACCCGCCCGCCGTCGGGGAGGTGGAGCAGCAACGGCCCGTACGGCCCCGCCTCCCGGACGAGCCGGCCCGGTCCCACCACGGCATGCGCGTGCCCGGTGACCTCGCCCAGGGCCAGCACCATCCGCCCCCGGGCGTCCCGCGGCACTCCGGACCGCTCCGCAGCGGTGACCGGCACGGCCTCCTCGTCCACCGGCACGATCAGCACGTCTCCCTGGCGGTACACGCGACTCTCCCCTCGACGTCCGCGCCGGTCCGTCCGGCGGCGGTGAACGGAAAACTAGGGCAGGGGTCTGACAGACAGCTTCGAAGGACCCGGCCCCGCACGGCGGACTGTCAGCGGCGGTTGATAGAACCTTCCGTACTGTCGGCACGCGTTCGGGGGAGCCCCATGACCGTCAACGAGCACCTGCGGGAGCTGTACGCCCTGCCCGCCCACACCTACCTGCCGCCCGGCGCGGACGGCGGCCCGGCGGGCACCCTGCCGGCGGCCGCCTCCGTGGCCTGGCGCCTGTTCTACGACTCCTACGACGACGGCTTCCCGGCCGAGGACTTCGAGGACGTCTGGCGCGGCTTCCTGGCGGCCGTGGACACCACGGCCGTCCGCGCCCTGATCATCGGCCAGTGGGGCGAGTGCTACGACAGGGACTCCGCGTTCATCGTCGAGTTGCTCGCCTCGAACGCGGACCGGTTCCCCGCCCTGGAGGCCGTGTTCATCGGCGATCTGGTGGCGGAGGAGGCGGAGATCTCCTGGATCGAGCAGGCCGACGTCACCCCGGTCCTGGAGGCCTACCCCCGGCTGCGCGAGTTCGGGGTGCGCGGCGGTTCCGGCCTGACGCTCCGCCCCCTGCGCCACGAGCACCTGCGCACCCTGGTGTTCGAGGCGGGCGGGCTGCCCGGCAGCGTCGTGCGCGCGGTCGCCGAAAGCGACCTGCCCGCGCTGAGCCGGCTCGATCTGTGGCTCGGCGTCAGCGGGTACGGGGGCGACGCCACCGTGGAGGACCTGGCTCCGATCCTCACCGGGGAACGCCTGCCCGCACTGCGCAGCCTGGGGCTGAAGAACAGCGAGCTGCAGGACGAGATCGCCGCCGCCGTGGCCGGCGCGCCCGTGGTGGCGCGGCTGCACACGCTGGACCTGTCCATGGGCACCCTCACCGACAGCGGTGCCGGGGCGCTGCTGAGCGGGCAGCCGCTCACCCATCTGGCACGGCTCGACCTGGCCCACCACTACCTGAGCGACGCCGTGATGGAGCGGCTGCGCGAGGAACTGGGGAGCGCCGGAGTGGACGTGGACCTCTCCGACCAGGAGAAGCCGGACGAGTACCGCGACGAGGTCTGGCGCTATGTCGCCGTCTCCGAGTGATCTCGGCGCCGGCGACCTCGGCGGTGGAGCGCCGCGGTTCGCCGTCGTCGGCAACCCCGGGAACCGCCGGGTGGAGTCGTTCGCGGCGGCCGTCGCCGGCGCGGGACTGCCCGCGCCCCGCGTGCTGCCGTGGGCCGAGGTGCTGACCGGCGGCGCGCGGTTCGCGGCGGGGGAGACCGTACGGATCGACTCGCCCGGCGAGGACCCGCGGGTCGAGCGCCTGCTGCGCGGGGTGGACGATCCGGCACGGGTGGAGGGCACGGCCCGCTGGTACGCGAACTTCACCGCGGCCGTGCGCCGTGTCGCCGGGGCCGCCCGGTCCGCCGGGTGCGCGCTGCTGGACGGCCCGGACGATCTGGCGGTGCTCTTCGACAAGCGGCTGTGCCACGGGGTGCTGACCGAGGCGGGTGTCCCGGTGCCCCCCTCGCCGACCTCCGGCCCCGGCGCCGCGCCGGTGACGGGCTGGGAGGACGTGCGCGCGGCGATGAGCGATACGGGGATGCGCCGGGCCTTCGTCAAACTCGTCCACGCCTCCTCCGCCTCCGGGGTGCTGGCCGTCGAGTCGGGCGGACGCGGCCGGTGGCGCGCGATCACGTCCGTCGAACGTGCCCCGGACGGAAGCCTGTTCAACTCCCTGCGGGTGCGGCGCTACGACGGCGAGTGCGACATCGCCGCCGTGGTCGACGCCCTGGCGCCGGACGGCCTGCACATCGAGCGCTGGCTGCCCAAGGCGTCCCTGCACGGCAGGGCGGCCGACCTGCGGGTGGTCGTGGTGGCCGGGGAGGCGACCCATGTCCTGGTGCGCACCGGCCGCTCCCATATGACCAACCTCCATCTCGGCGGCGCCCGCGGCGACCTGGCCGCGGCCCGTGCCGCGGCGGAGGCGGCCGGAGTGCCCTGGGCGCGGGTGCTGGAGGTGTGCGAGCGGGCCGCGGTCTGCTTCCCCGCCACTCTGTGCGTCGGTGTGGACCTGCTGCCCGCCACCGGCTGGCGTCGTTTCGCCGTCGGAGAGGTGAACGCCTTCGGCGACCTGCTGCCCCGGCTGACCGGGCTGGCCGGCAGCCGGGCCGAGGGCCGGGACACCTACGCGACCCAGGTCGACGCCGTTCTGCGCGGTGCGGTACCGGATCCGCCGGCTGCCGGCCGGCCGGCAGCCGGCGGATCCGGAGGACAGCAGGAGGCCCGCCGTGCAGCGGCCTGACCACATCGAAACCCGCGTGGGCGTCCCGGACATGAACGGGATAGTCGGCAGCCACGATCTGCTGCTGGTCACCCTGGACACCCTGCGCCACGACGTGGCCCGCGATCTGGCGGCCGAGGGAGCCATCCCCAACCTGGCACGTCACCTGCCGGACGGGCGATGGGAGGAGAGGCACTCCCCCGGCAGCTTCACCTACGCCTCCCACCAGGCGTTCTTCGCCGGTTTCCTGCCCACTCCCACCGCCCCGGGGCCGCATCCGCGGCTGTTCGCGGCCCGTTTCGAGGGCAGTGAGAGCACTGCGGGGGGCACCTGGGTCTTCGACGCACCGGATCTGGTGACCGGGCTGGCACAAGCCGGCTACCACACGGTCTGCATCGGAGGCGTGGGCTTCTTCAACAAGCGCGGCGCACTCGGCTCGGCGCTGCCCGGCCTGTTCACCGAGAGCCACTGGGAGCCCGAGTTCTCCGTCGCCTCCCCCACCTCCTTCGAGGCGCAGGTCGCCCGGGCCGAGGAGGTCGTGGCCGCGCTCCCGGCCGGGAAGCGGCTGTTCCTGTTCGTCAACGTCTCGGCGCTGCACCAGCCCAACTGGTTCCACCTGCCCGGCGCCACGGCCGGGGCCGGGGACTCCCTCGCCACCCACGCGGCGGCGCTGCGCTATGTGGACCGGCACATCGGGCGCCTGTTCGCCGCCGCGAGCAGCCGCCGCCCGTGCTTCACCGTCGTCTGCTCCGACCACGGCACGGCCTACGGGGAGGACGGCCACACCGGCCACCGGATCGGCCACGAGGTGGTCTGGACGGTGCCCTACGCCCATTTCACCCTCGACGCCTGCGAGCCGCGATGAGCACCACGACCGTTTCCGCCGCCGCTCCGTTCCCGGACGGCGCCCCGGGCCCGCACCGGGACCCGCACCGGGACCCGCACCGGGACCCGCACCAAAGCTCCTACCAGAGCCCGTACCAGAGCTATGTGTACGCCTATCCGCACAAGACGGCCTACCGGCGGCTGCCGGAGCGGCCGGCGCTGCGCGGGCTGTGGGCGCGGGAGAGGACCGACGCCCTCTCCCTCTACCTGCACATCCCCTTCTGCGAGGTGCGCTGCGGCTTCTGCAATCTCTTCACCCGCATCGGCGCGCCCGACGGGCTGACCGGCGCCTACCTCGACGCGCTGGAACGGCAGGCGGGCCCGGTGCGCGAAGCGCTGGGCGGGGGCGCCCGGTTCGCCACCGCGGCCTTCGGCGGCGGCACCCCCACCTTCCTGACCGCCGCCGAACTGGAGCGGCTGTGCGACATAGCCGAGGAACGGATGGGAGCGGACCTGCGAGCGGTGCCCCTGTCGGTGGAGGCGTCCCCGTCGACCGCCACCGCCGACCGGCTGGCCGTCCTGGCCGGGCGCGGCACCACACGGCTGAGCCTCGGGGTGCAGAGCTTCGTCGACGCCGAGGCACGGGCCGCGGTGCGCCCCCAGCGGCGCTCGGACGTCGAGGCCGCTCTGGGCCGCGTCCGGGAAGCGGGCATCCCGGTGCTCAACATCGACCTGATCTACGGAATCGAGGGACAGACCACCGCCTCCTGGCAGCGCTCCCTGGACGCCGCGCTCGCCTGGGAGCCGGAGGAGCTCTACCTCTACCCGCTCTACGTCCGCCCGCTGACCGGTCTGGGGCGCACCGCCGCGGACCCTGACGCCTCCGGCGGGCCCGACGGGTCCGGTGTGCCCGACCCCCGGTGGGACACGCAGCGGCTGGCCCTGTACCGCCACGGCCGCGACCATCTGCTGGCACACGGCTACGAGCAGGTGTCGATGCGGATGTTCCGCCGCACCGGGACGGCGGCCGCCGCGAAGACGGGCGGAGGCACGGCCGACCACGCCTGCCAGACCGACGGCATGGTGGGGCTGGGCTGCGGCGCCCGGTCCTACACCTCCGCCCTGCACTACTCCTTCGACTACGCCGTGGGGATGCGCCGGATACGCTCCATCGTCGACGACTACGTCTCCCGCCCGGCCGAGTCCTTCGCCCACGCGGAGGTCGGCCGGTGGATGGACACCGACGAGGCCCGCCGCAGGCACCTGCTCCAGTCGCTGCTCCAGGCCGAGGGGATGGAGACGGCGGAGTACGCGGACCGGTTCGGTGCGCCGCCCGCCGAGCACTTCCCCGCCGAACTGGCCGGCTTCGCCGAGCGCGGCTGGCTGGACGAGGGCGGGGCCCCCGGGCGGCTGCGGCTGTCGGCGGAGGGCCTGGCCCACTCCGACGCGGTCGGCCCTGCCCTGTTCTCCCCGTCCGTGCGCGCCGCGATGGCCGCATACGACCCGAGGTAGCGGAGGCCGCCGTGGACCTGACCCTGCTCTACCGCGGGCCGCTGGCCTCGTGCGACTACGACTGCCCGTACTGCCCGTTCGCCAAGCGGCGCGACTCCCGCGAGCGGCTGCGCGCCGACCGGGAGTCGCTGGAGCGCTTCGCCGACTGGGCGGCCGAGCAGCGCGAGGACCGGCTCTCGGTGCTGTTCACCCCGTGGGGCGAGGGCCTGGTGCGGTCGTGGTACCGGCACACCCTGGCCGGGCTGAGCCGGCTGCCGCACGTGGCACGGGTGGCGATCCAGACCAACCTGAGCTGCCGCACCGGCTGGCTGGACGACGCCGACACCGACACCCTCGCCCTGTGGTGCACCTACCATCCCGGCCAGACCCCCTACGGGCGCTTCCTGGCCAGGTGCCGCGAGCTGGCGGACAAAGGCGTGCGCCACAGCGTCGGAATCGTCGGCCTGCCCGGCCATCTGCACCATGCCCGGCGGCTCCGCGCCGACCTTCCCGAGCACGTCTACCTGTGGGTCAACGCCGCCGAGGGCCACGCCTACACGGACGAGGAGGCCGACCGCTGGACGGCGATCGACCCCCTCTTCCCGTACAGCCGCCACCCCCACCGCAGTGCCGGGCTGCCCTGCCGCACCGGTGAGTCCGTGGTCTCGGTGGACGGTGCCGGTACGGTGCGGCGCTGCCACTTCGTCCCGGCCCCGCTGGGCAACCTCTACGACGGCTCCTGGCGCGCGGCACTGCGGCCCAGGCCGTGTCCGCTGACCGCCTGCGACTGCCACATCGGGTACGTCCATCTGGAGTCGCTGCCGCTGTACGACGTCTTCGCGGGCGGTGTCCTGGAGCGGATACCGGCCTCCTGGCCGGGTGCGGTAGCCGCGCCGGCTCAGCGCTTGACGCCGACCCCGCCGTAGAGCGCCACGCGACGCAGCTCGCCGGTCTCGGGCACCGGTCCGTCCGGCCGCCACAGCGGAAGCTGCACCAGCCCGGGGTCGGTGAGGCCCCAGCCGTCGAAGAACGACAGGATCTCGGCATGGCTGCGCAGGCTGACCTGGGCGGTGGCGTTCCGGTAGACGCCGGTGCCCTCCTCCGCCTTCTCCTTCCCGTGGAAGTCCGAGGTGCCGTGGGTGAGCACGAGGCAGCTTCCGGGGGGCAGCGCGCCGCCGAGCGCGGCCACGAGCCCCGCGGGATCCTCCTCGTCCTTGACGAAGTGCAGGACGGCGACGAGGAGCAGGGCCACCGGACGGTCGAAGTCGATCAGTTCCCGGACGGCCGGATGCTCGATGACGGCCTCGGGCCTGCGGGCGTCGGCCAGGACGAACTCGGCGTTGCCCGCACCGGTGAGCTTGGCACCGGCGTGGACGGAGACGATGGGGTCGTTGTCGACGTACACCACGCGGGTGTCGGGGGCCGCGGCCCGGGCGATCTCGTGGGTGTTGGGCGAGGTGGGGATGCCGGTGCCGACGTCGATGATCTGACGGATGCCCAGCTCCTCCACCACCGTGCGCACCGCACGGCCGAGGAAGTCCCGGTTGGCCCGGGCACTCACCCGTACGTCCGGGGCCATCTTCATCAGGCGTTCGGCGGCCTCGCGGTCCACCTCGTAGTTGTCGCTTCCGCCGAGGTAGTAGTCGTACATGCGGGCCGGGTGCGGCCTGCTGGTGTCGATCTGCTCGGGTGTGAAGCCCTCGTGCGCCTGGCGGGTCAGGTGGGGCTGGTCGGTCATGCCGTCGCCGTCCTCGTCGTCATCGTCTTCGTCATCCTCTCGTCGTCGTCCTCGTCGGCATCTCGCCGGTTCTCAGCACGGGCTCTGTGCGGAACGTGCGGAGTACACGGAGTGCGCGGGCTGCGTGGGCCGCGGTGCGGGACCCGCACCCTCCTGGACGAGCAGGAAGTCGGCCTGCCCCGACTTGACGCCCCGGATGAATCCCGCCATCGCGTGGCGGGCGTATATCAGAGCGGGCCCGTCGGGATCGGTGGACTGGCGCAGCGCCACCCTTCCGTCCGCGAGCCGCATGGCCTCCACGCAGCTTCCCCCGTTGCCGCCGCTCCACGGCTTGTGCCAGCCCTCGCTCCCCAACTGGCGGGCGGGCATACCGTTGTAGACGCGTTTCCTCATGGGGTGGTTCACAGCTCCTTGAGCAGGCCGTCCAGGACGGCCTCGGTCCGTCGCACCGGCACCGCCTGTGCGCACATCCGGTCCAGCGCCTCCTGGAACGCCGAGACGTCGTCGCGCTGGTCGAAGTAGACGGCACCCACCAGGCTCTCGCTGTAGGCGACGTCGGGCAGTTCCGGGATGGGGAACCGGAAGATGTGGAAGGGCCCGTACATGGCCGGGTGCGGACCGGCCTCGAAGGGCATGACCTGCAGGCGTACCGTCGGCATCGAGCACGCCTCGATCAGGCGGGAGATCTGCCCGCGCATGACCTCGGGTCCGCCGATGGGCCTGCGCAGCACGGTCTCGTCCATCACCACCCACAGCAGGGGCGGTTCGTCGCGCGTGAGCAGCCGCTGGCGTTCCAGCCGCAGCGCGATGCCTCGCTCGATCTCCTCCTCCGCTGCGTGCGGCATGCCCGCACGCAGCACGGCGCGGGCGTACTCCTCGGTCTGGAGGAGTCCGGGCACGTAGTGCGGCTCGTAGGCGCGGATGACGTGGGACTCGCTCTCCAGGCTGACGAAGGCGCTGAACCAGTCGGGCAGCACATCGCGGTAGCGGTGCCACCAGCCGGGCCGGTTGGCCTCCCGGGCCAGGGAGAGGAAGCTGTCGATCTCCGACTGCTCGGTGATGCCGTAGGTGCGCAGCAGCTTCTCGACGTAGGGGATCTTCAGGCCGACCTCGGCCCGCTCCATCCGGCGGATGGTGGCGTGTGTGACGTCGAGCGCCTCGGCTGCCCGCTCGTAGGTCAGTCCCGCACGCCGCCGCAGGTCGCCCAGCCGCCGGCCGAGCACCACCCGCAGAACCGTGGGGGCGCCGCCCGCCCTGGTGTCAGCCACCGCACCCCTCCCGCGCTCCAACTCACTTGCTCACAGCGGCAGTTTGTCATGCCGCCGAATCCTCCCGACAGGGTGGCATGCACGTTTGTGCAAACAACAGATTGATCCTTGCCAGATGTTGCTCACGACCTTCACACTGAGGGCGTGGCTTACTTTTCCGATGTTCGCCCGCTGGAGCGCCCCGGAGGGTCCGTCGACAGACCCCTGCGGGACGCGTTCCGCCTCCCGGCCATGGGCACCTCAGTGGCCCAAGCCCGCAGAAGGGTCCTCGCCCGGCTGACGGAGTGGGACATCGGGACGGTGACCCGCGACGACGCGCAACTGGTCGTCTCCGAACTCTTCACCAACGCCGTGCGTCACACCGACAGCGAGAAGATCGACTGCGAGCTGCGCGTCACGGGCGCGCGGCTGCGGCTGGCGGTCACCGACCAGGGCTTCGGTCCGGCCCGGCACGCCGGGGGCGCGGCGGGGCTCTGCCCGGAAACCGGCCGCGCGGAAGGGGAGAACGGACGCGGACTGCTGCTGGTCAGCGCCCTGG
The DNA here is from genome assembly GCF_017114865.1 of Streptomyces verrucosisporus. Classification (GTDB taxonomy): domain Bacteria; phylum Actinomycetota; class Actinomycetes; order Streptomycetales; family Streptomycetaceae; genus Streptomyces; species Streptomyces fenghuangensis. Next base: position 108,052 of record NZ_JADEYH010000015.1, read on the forward strand.
CCCAGGCCTGGGGGGTACGGCCGGGCGCCGGCGGCAGGGGCCACACGGTCTGGGCGGAACTGGGCTTCGGCCCCTCCGCCCCGTGACACGGGAACGCCCGGCCTTGGCGGGGGAGGCCGGGCGTTCCCGTCCCGAACCCGGCGCCGCCACACGGGAGGGCACGCCGCGGCCCGCGGGCGGCCGCGGATAGCGTGGCCGTACGACCACCGTGTCCGACGACGAACTGATCGCCTCCACCGAAGCGGTGCTCCGTCCGCACCCCGCCGGCGGCCGGCTCTTCGGCAACGTGGCCTCGGCCCTGGTGACGGAGACGGCCGCCTCCACTCGGGCGTGTGCATCGACACCGGCTCGGGGACGGGTTTCTGCGCCGAGCACGCGGCCATCGCCGCCATGGTCACGGCGCGCGAGTACCGGATCGCGAGGATCGTCGCCGTATGGCGGGACGAGGGGGCGCGCTGCGCGTGGTGCCGCCGTGCGGGCGGTACCGGGAGTTCATCCGGCAGATCGGCCCGGGCAACCTCGACACCGAGGTGGTACTCGGGCCTCGGCATTCGCGCCGGCTGCGGGAACTGCTGCCGTACCAGGAGTGGCCCAGCGCGTACGGCTGAGCCGGCCCGCGCGCCTCCCCGCGAGCTGTGCCACGGGTGTACGGTAAGCGCTTGCCAGGCCGCGCGTCCGCCCGCCCTCCCCGTTCTGGAGCCGCAAGTGAGCACGGATCACCGCCCCGCCAACCCGGCCTCCGGCGAGCTCCGCCTGTGGTACCCCCGCCCCGCCGCCGAATGGCTCCAGGCCCTGCCGGTGGGCAACGGCCGCCTGGGAGCGATGGTCTTCGGCGGCACGGACGGCGAGCGGCTCCAGCTCAACGAGGACACCCTGTGGGCCGGCGGCCCCCACGACTACGACAACCCCCGCGCCCTCGCCTCCCTCCCCGAGGTCCGCCGGCTGGTGTTCGAGGAGCGGTGGGACGAGGCGCAGGCCCTGGCCGACTCCGGCCTGATGGGCGTCCCCGTCGAGCAGCTCCAGTACCAGACCGCCGGCGATCTGCACCTGTCCTTCCCCGGGGACGGCGAGACCACCGGCTACCGGCGCGAACTCGACCTGGCCACCGCCGTCGCCTCGGTGGAGTACACGCGCGGCGGGGTGCGCCACCGCCGCGAGGTGTTCGCCAGCGCGCCGGACCAGGTGATCGTGGTCCGGCTGACCGCCGACGCCCCCGGCGCGGTCTCCTTCACCGCCCGCCTCGACAGCCCGCTGCGCTCCGCCTCCCACTCCCCCGCCCCGCACACCATCGCCCTGGACGGCACCGGCGACGATGCCCGGGGCATCGCGGGCGTGCTGCGCTTTCGCTGCCTGGTACGGGCGGTCGCCGAGGGTGGCGCCGTGCGCTCGGCGGACGGTGAGCTGCGCGTCGAGGGGGCCGACGCCGTCACCCTGCTGGTCTCGGCCGCCACCAACCACCGCGACTGGCGCGGTGTGGAGGAGGATCCCGGGGCGGCCGCCCGCCGCGCCGCCGCCCCGGTGGACGCGGCGGCCACCCGGCCCTGCGCCGAGCTGCGTGCCCGTCATATCCGCGACCACTCAGCCCTGTTCGACCGGGTACGACTGGAGCTGCCGCTCACGCCCGCCGCCGCGCTGCCGACCGACGAGCGGGTGGCTCGCTTCGCGCGCGGTGAGGATCCGCACCTGGTGGCGCTGTACTTCGCCTACGGCCGCTACCTGCTCATCGCCTGCTCCCGTCCCGGCACCCAGCCCGCGAACCTCCAGGGGCTGTGGAACGACCTGACCGACCCGCCGTGGGGCGGCAAGTACACCATCAACATCAACACCGAGATGAACTACTGGCCGGCCGCCCCCGCCAACCTTCTGGAGTGCTGGGAGCCTTTGTTCGGCCTGCTGGAGGATCTGGCCTCCGCCGGCGCCCGTACCGCCCGGGCCATGTACGGCGCGCGCGGCTGGGTCGCCCACCACAACACCGACCTGTGGCGCGGCACCGCGCCGGTGGACGGGGCGTTCTGGGGGATGTGGCCCACCGGCGGCGCCTGGCTGGCGCTGTCGATCTGGGAGCACCACCGCTTCACCGGCGACGAGGAGAAGCTGCGCGAGCGCTATCCGGTCCTGGCCGGCGCGGCGCGCTTCTTCCTGGACTCCCTGGTCGAGGACCCGCGGACGCGGGAGCTGGTCTCCTGTCCGTCGATCTCCCCCGAGAACGCCCACCATCCCGGCCCCGGCGGCTCGCTGTGCGCGGGGCCGGCCATGGACAACCAGATCCTGCGCGATCTGTTCGAGGCCACCGCCGCGAGCGCCGAACTGCTCGGCGTGGACGAGGAGCTGGCGAAGGGGGCTCGGGCGGCGCGCGAGCGGCTGGCCCCGCCGCGGATCGGGGAGCTGGGACAGCTCCAGGAGTGGCGCGAGGACTGGGACGCGATCGCACCCGAGCGCGGCCACCGGCACGTCTCGCATCTGTACGCGCTGCACCCGGGCGGCCTGATCACCCGGCGCGGCACCCCCGAGCTGTTCGAGGCGGCGCGCACCACGCTGGAGCTGCGGGGCGACGCGGGCACGGGCTGGTCGCTCGGCTGGAAGATCAACTTCTGGGCGCGGCTGGAGGACGGCGCGCGCTCCCACAAGCTGCTGACCGACCAGCTCACCCCCGAGCGCACCGCCCCGAACCTCTTCGATCTGCACCCGCCCTTCCAGATCGACGGCAACTTCGGCGCCACCGCGGGAATCTGCGAGTGGCTGGTGCAGAGCCACGCCGGTGAGGTCCATCTGCTGCCCGCCCTGCCGCCCGCGTTGCCCGAGGGGTCGGTGCGCGGGCTGCTGGCGCGCGGCGGTTTCGAGGTGGGTCTCACCTGGCGCGGCGGCGGGCTCACCGGGGCGGAGCTGCTCTCCCGGGCCGGGCGCCGGGTGCGGGTGCGCACGGCCGGCGAGGTCGTCGCTGTGTCCTGCGAGGGGCGGCCGGTGGAGGCCGTACGGCCGGAAGGCGGGGTCGTGGAGTTCGAAACGATCCCTGGGCGCGTCTACCGGCTCTCCCCGGCCTGAGGAACGCCCGCACCGCGGGATCGTGCACGCCGGTGGCGGGAACTTTCCGGGGGCCGCCGTCCGTTCCCCGTCACCAGGAGGTGCGTTGTGGGCACTGGACACGCACGACGGGGAGAGGGCGACGGCGACGACGCCGGAAGAGACGCCTGGGACGACATCGTGCTCGACGAGGACTTCATACGCGGCGCCGAGGTGAGCGAGCCGGCCGCGCGTACGCGCATGCTGCGGGCCCGCTGGCGGGACAACCCGCCAGAGCCGCAGCCGTGGCGGGCGGACGAGCCCCCGGCGGGGTGGTTCTGGAGCAGGGGCCGCCGCAAGGGGCGCCGGTGGCGCCGCCGCAAGGACGGCTGACGCCCCCGGCCGTGCGGCGGCGGACCGTGCGGGGGCGCGGGCCGCCACCCGCGCCCCCGCACGGGGCCTCACCGGCTGTGCCGACCGGTACGGCCGGGCCGACTGGACCGGCCGTACCGCCCGCGCCGGCCGCTTCAGCCGCGGACGCCCAGCAGGTGCTCCAGCGCCAGCTGGTCCAGCCTCTCGAAGGCCATGCCGCGCCCGGCCGCGGCGTCCACGTCGAACTCCTCGAACGCGGCGGTGTCGGCCAGCAGGTCGGCGGCGGTCTCGCCCTCGTTCAGGGTCGGCCGCGCCAGCTCGTCCAGACGCGAGGCGCGCAGCGCCTCCTGGACTTCGGGGTCGGCACGGAAGGCGGCGGCCTTCTCCCTGAGGATCAGGTAGTTGCGCATGCAGCCGGCCGCCGACGCCCACACACCGTCGAAGTCCTCGGTGCGCGGCGGCTTGAAGTCGAAGTGCCGCGGCCCCTCGTAGCCGGCCGACTCCAGCAGGTCCACCAGCCAGAACGCCTGGCGCAGGTCGCCGGCGCCGAAGCGGAAGTCCTGGTCGTACTTGATGCCGGACTGGCCGTTGAGGTCGATGTGGAAGAGCTTGCCGTGCCACAGCGCCTGTGCGATGCCGTGCGGGAAGTTCAGTCCGGCCATCTGCTCGTGGCCGACCTCGGGGTTGAGGCCGACGCGGTCGGCGTGCTCCAGCTCGTTGATGAAGGCCAGGGCGTGGCCGACGGTCGGCAGCAGGATGTCGCCGCGCGGCTCGTTGGGCTTGGGCTCGATGGCGAAGCGCAGGTCGTAGCCCTGGGAGACGACGTAGTCGCCCAGGAGGTCGAAGGCCTCCTTCAGGCGGTCCAGCGCCACCCGCACGTCCTTGGCGCCGCCCGACTCCGCGCCCTCGCGGCCGCCCCAGGCGACGTAGGTGGTGGCGCCCAGTTCGGCGGCCAGGTCGATGTTGCGGATGGTCTTGCGCAGCGCGTAGCGGCGCACGTCCCGGTCGTTGGCGGTGAAGGCGCCGTCCTTGAACACCGGGTGCTTGAAGAGGTTGGTGGTGGCCATCGGCACCTTCATGCCGGTGGCGTCCAGCGCCTGGCGGAAGCGCTTGACGGTACCCTCGCGCTCGGCGTCGGAGGAGCCGAAGGGGATCAGGTCGTCGTCGTGGAAGGTGACGCCGTGGGCGCCCAGCTCGGAGAGCTTCCGGACGGTCTCGACCGGGTCGAGGGCGGGGCGGGTGGCGTCGCCGAAGGGGTCGCCACCCTGCCAGCCCACGGTCCACAGACCGAAGGTGAACTTGTGCTCGGGTGTCGGCTCGTAGCTCATGTCATGCCTCTCGGGTATTTCGTCAGGCCCGTTGACAAATTAGTATGCGCCCAGAAGCCCCAGAGAGGAAGAGGCGACATGGCCGCACCCGAAGGTCCGCTCGTTGTCGGTGTGGACAGCTCGACGCAGTCCACCAAAGCGCTGGTCGTCGACGCCGCCACCGGCGAGGTGGTCGCGCGCGGCCAGGCACCCCACACCGTCTCGCCCGACCACGAGAGCGATCCGGAGCAGTGGTGGCAGGCGCTGCGGCAGGCGCTGGAGCAGTGCGGGCCGGCCGTCCACCGGGCCACCGCGGTCTCGGTCGGCGGCCAGCAGCACGGACTGGTGACGCTGGACGGCCAGGGCCGCCCCGTCCGCCCCGCACTGCTGTGGAACGACGTGCGCTCGGCCCCGCAGCGCGACCGCCTGGTGGCCGAACTGGGCGGGCCGGAGGCCTGGGCCGAACGCTTCGGCAGCGTCCCGGCGGCCTCCTTCACCGTCACCAAGTGGCAGTGGCTGCGCGAGAACGAGCCCGAGGCGGCCGCCGCGGTGAAGGCGGTGCGGCTGCCGCACGACTACCTCACCGAGCGCCTGACCGGCCAGGGCACCACCGACCGGGGCGACGTCTCGGGCACCGGCTGGTGGTCGACGGCCGACCAGGCCTACGACCAGGAGATCCTGGGGAAGGTCGGTCTCTCCCCCGACCTGCTGCCCCGCGTACTGGGCCACGGCGAGGCGGCCGGCACGGTACGGCCGCAGGAGGGGCTGCCGCTGCCCCAGGGCACGCTGGTGGCCACCGGCACCGGCGACAACATGGCCGCCGCCCTCGGACTCGGTCTTCGGCCGGGCCGGCCGGTGCTGAGCCTGGGCACCTCCGGCACCGTCTACGCCGTCTCCACCCGCCGCCCCGCCGACCCCACCGGCACCGTCGCCGGCTTCGCCGACGCCCGCACCGACTGGCTGCCGCTGGCCTGCACCCTCAACTGCACCCTGGCCGTGGACCGCGTCGCGGCCCTGTTCGGCCTGGACCGCGAGGCCGTCGAGCCGGGCGGCGGCGTGACCGTCCTGCCGTTCCTGGACGGCGAGCGCACCCCCAACCTCCCCTACGCCTCCGGCACTCTGACCGGCCTGCGGCACGACACGAGCGCGGGCCAGATCCTCCAGGCCACCTACGACGGCGCGGTCTACGCCCTGCTGGCCGCCCTGGACCTGGTCCTGGACGAGGACGCCGAGCCGGACGCCCCGATCCTGCTGATCGGCGGCGGCGCGAAGGGCACCGCGTGGCGCGAGACGGTACGGCGCCTGTCGGGACGGCCGGTGGTCGTGCCGCGCGCACAGGAGCTGGTCGCGCTCGGCGCGGCGGCGCAGGCCGCGGCCCTGGTGCTGGGCGAGGACGCGGCGGCGGTCGCACGCCGCTGGTCCACCGCCGAGGGCGCCTCGTACGAGGCGGTGGAGCGCGACGAGGAGGCGCTGACCCGCCTGGCGGCCACCCTGAGCGACGCCGATACGCTGCTGCGGCGGCACTGACCGGCGGCGCCGTCCCACGGCCCGCCCGCACAGTCCTGCCGCGCAGGTCCCGTCCCGTGCCACCACCGTCCGCGGCACCGTCCGCACAGCCCTTGAGGAGTACGCCACCGATGGCAGCACCCGCGCCCAACACCCAGCAGGAGATGCGGCGGCGGAACCTGGCGCGCGTACTGCACGCGGTGGCCGACGGCGGCCCCCAGTCGCGGGCCGCCGTCGCGGCGCGGATCGGGCTCACCCGCACCGCCGTCTCCACCCTCGTGGACGAACTCCTGGGCGCCGGGTTGCTGGTGGAGCTGGGGCCGGGCCGCTCCGGCGCGGTCGGGCGGCCGGGCACCGCGCTGGCGCTCAGCGACAGCGGCCCCTGCGGAATCGGCGCCGAGATCGGCGTCGACCACCTCGCCGTGTGCGCCGTCGACCTGCGCGGCGAGATCCGCGCCCGCACCGCGATGGACGCGGCCAACCGGGACAGCGATCCCGGCCCGGTGCTGGAACGACTGGCCCGTCTGGTCAGGGAGGTCGCGGACGAGGCCCGCGGGCTGGGTCTGCGCCCGGCCGGGCTGGCCGTGGCCGTGCCCGGTCTGGTCGCCCGCGGGACCACGACCGTCGTCCAGGCCCCCAACCTCGGCTGGACGGACCTCGACCCGGCGCCCCGTCTGAACACGGGCGTGCTCGGCTCCGGGCCTCTCACCGGCAGCGGCGGCGACACGGCCGTGTACTCCGTCGACAACGAGGCCAACCTGGGCGCCCTGGCCGAGCTGTGGCTGGGCGGCCACACTCCGCCGTCCGGCGACTTCGTCCACGTCTCGGCCGAGATCGGCATCGGCGCCGCGATCGTGGTGGACGGGGAACTCCTGCGCGGCACCCGCGGGTTCGCCGGCGAGCTGGGCCATGTGCCGGTGCGTCCGGAGGGCCGCCCGTGCGCCTGCGGCGGCAGCGGCTGCCTGGAGCAGTACGCGGGCGAGGAGGCCGTCCTGCGGGCCGCCGGACTCGATCCGCGCGCCACCGCCGCGCGGTACCCCGGCCCCGGCGCCCGCATCGACCTGCTCGCCACCCGCGCCGAGGACGGTGACCGCGCGGTACTGGGGGCGCTGGCCGAGGCCGGAAGCGCGCTGGGCATCGCCCTGACCGGCACGGTCAACCTGCTCGACCCGCGGACCGTGGTCCTGGGCGGCGCCCTCGCCCGGCTGGCGCCCTGGCTGCTGCCCTCCCTGGAGCAGGAAATGGGCCGCCGTCTGGCAGGCCCCCCGCCGGTGTCGGCCTCCCGCCTCGGCGCGGAAGGTCCGCTGCTGGGCGCGGCCCACTCCGTCGTCCGCGCGGTCCTGGACGACCCACTGGCCCACCGCGCCTGAACGGCACGTGCCGATGAGGGCGGCCGAACGCGGCGGTCCACACCCGTGCACGGCGGTACGCGCCCGCCGCTGTCAACTTCGGAATCCACCATTCACTCTTTCGGAGTATTCGGTGTCCGTTTCACCATGACGGCGGTTCCGCCTGCGCAGAGTACCCCCCGTGTACAGAAGGCACAGCAGGTGGGGAGCGGGAGCGGGGGCGGTCGTCCTGGCACTCACCGCGGCGGGCGGGGCCCGCGCCGACGGGGCGACCGTTCCGCGGCCCTCTCCGTCGGCCGCGGGCGCCGAGGCCCGGACCGGCGGCGGTACCGAGGTACGGCTGACCGCCGGTGACGCGTCGGTGGCGGTCGTGGGACGCGCAGCCTGTCCGGGGCTGTCCGTGGTGATCACGGCCGGCGGCGGTACCGGTGTACGGCTCGGCGTGTCCCTGGGGCACCCGTGTCCGACCCCGCCTCCTCCGGCACCCACGCCCACGCCCACCCCGCCTCCTCCTCCGGCACCCACGCCCACGCCCACGCCCACCCCGCCTCCTCCGGCACCCACGCCCACGCCCACCCCGCCTCCTCCTCCGGTGCCGCCCTCGCCCACGCCCGCGCCTCCCACGGCTCCTCCGTCACCGTCCTTCCGGCCGCCCGTGGAGCCGCGTCCGACGGGCGCGTCCGTCACCGCACCGACCGCCCCCGCGCCCCGTGAACCGGCGCCTCCACCCTCTCCGACGCCTCCGCCGGAGAGTTCGCCGCCGAAGCGGCCCTCCCCGCTCCCGAGCGTCTCCCCTCCACCCGCTCCCCGTCCCGAGACCCGGCGCCACCGGTCCGGCTCGGGGCTGCCGCTCACCGGGCGCGCCCTGCTGATCGTCGCCCCGGCGGTGCTGGCCGCCGCCGCGCTGCGCCCGCGCTCCGGCTCCCGATCCCGCTGACCGAGGCCGAAAGCCCGAAGGAGCCCCCTTGTGAACGACTGGCTCTTCCTGTTCCTCGCCGTCGCCGTCTCCTGCGCCGCCGTCGTGACCATCATCCTGCTGCGGCGGCGCCGTACGAGCGAGGACGACGACCCCTCCGAGACCCCCGACGTCATCGAGTACATGACCATGATGATCGGTGTGGTGTACGCGATCGTCCTCGGCCTGGCCATCGCGGGCGCCTGGGAAGGGCGCTCCGCCGCCGAGGAGTGGACGCGGCAGGAGGCCCAGGCGCTGCACGAGGTGCGCGAGCGCGCCCAGGCCTACCCCGCCGCGGTCCGCGACCGCGTCCGCGAGCGCGTCGACGCGTACGTCCGTCACACGGTCACGGTGGAGTGGCCCCACATGGCCGAACACGGCGAAACGACCGACCGGGGGACGGCGCTCCTGGCGGACCTGCGGCGGACCGTCACCGGCCACGAACCGGCCACCGTGCGCGAGGCGCAGACGTACCAGGCCCTGGTGGACCAGGTCGCCCTGGCCGACGAGGCCCGTACCGCCCGGTCGCAGGGCGCCGAACCGACGCTGCCCGGTGTGGTGTGGCTCGGTCTGGTCTCGGGTGCGGTGATCGCGGTGGGCATGGTGTTCGCCCTGCAGATCCAGCGCTCGGGCCGGGAGCTGGTACTGGCAGGCCTGTTCACCTCGCTGATCGCGTTCCTCCTCTTCCTGGTCTGGTACTTCGACTCCCCCTTCACCCGCGGTTTCGCGGACCCGACCGAGGCGTTCACCACGCTCTTCCCACGCGCCTCGGGCGACTGAGATCACACCGCGCGCCCCGGGCTGCGCGCAGTCCGGTGGGTAGGCACCCTGGAGACCGACCGCACAGCCGTGAACCAGACGAGGAGCCCCGGGTGCCCGCACTCTTCCCCAGCCTGTACCAGGCGCCGGACAAGCCCGCGCTGCACTTCGGCGACCGGGTGATCGACTACGGCCGGCTGGCCGGGGCCGCGCACGCGCTCGCCCTGGAGATCGCCGAGGCCGGCCGGGTGGCGGTGTGGGCGACTCCCTCGCCGCACACCTGCGTCGGCGTCCTGGCCGCGCTGCTGGCCGGGGTCCCCGCCGTACCCGTCAACCCGCGCATCGGCGAGGAGGAGCTGGCCCACATACTCACCGACAGCACGCCCACCCGGGTGCTGGCCGCTCCCGGCGACGAGCTGCCCCCGGCCCTGGACGCGCTGCCGCGCACCGATGTCGCACTGGAACCCGGGGCCGATCCCAGCCCCGACGGCACCACGGCCGCATCCGACGAGAACGGCCCGGCGCTGATCGTCTACACCTCCGGCACCACCGGACCGCCCAAGGGCGTGGTGGTGCCGCGCCGCGCGATCGCCAGCACGCTGGACGACCTGGCCGACGTCTGGCGGTGGACGGGCGACGACGTGCTGGTGCACGCGCTGCCGCTGTTCCATGTGCACGGACTGGTCCTGGGCGTGCTGGGCCCGCTGCGGCGCGGGGGCACGCTGCGCCATCTGGGCCGCTTCTCGCCCGAGGCCGTCGCGGCGGCGCTGGAGGAGGGCGGCACCATGGTGTTCGGCGTGCCGACGATGTACCACCGGCTGGCCGAGGCCCTGGAGACCGGCGGCGAGGCGGGCGAGGAGAGGGACGAGGAGGGGAGCGCCCGGCTGGCCGCGGCCCTGCGCGGGGCCCGGCTGCTGGTGTCCGGCTCGGCCGCGCTGCCCCTGCACGACCACGAGCGGATCACGGCCGCGACCGGGCAGCGCGTCGTCGAGCGCTACGGGATGACCGAGACGCTGATGATCACCAGCGTGCGGGCGGACGGCGAGCGCCGCGCCGGCACCGTGGGCGTTCCCCTGCCCAGCGTGGACGTACGGCTGGTGGACGACGAGGGGCGGCGCATCGAGGGCGGCGACGGCGAGACCGTGGGCGAGATCCAGGTGCGCGGGCCCAACCTGTTCACCGAGTACCTGCACCGGCCGGACGCCACCGCGCAGGCCTTCGCGGGCGGCTGGTTCCGCACCGGCGACATGGCCACCCGGGACGCCGACGGCTTCTACCGGATCGTGGGCCGCAGAGCGACGGACCTGATCAAGAGCGGCGGTTACCGGATCGGCGCCGGGGAGATCGAGAACTGCCTGCTGGGCCATCCCGGCATCGCCGAGGCGGCGGTCGTCGGCGAGCCCGACCCGGACCTGGGCGAACGGATCGTTGCGTGGGTGGTGCCGGCCGACGGGCAGCCGCCCACCGAGCAGGAGCTGGTCGACCATGTGGCGCGGCGGCTCACGCCGCACAAGCGGCCCCGGGCCGTGCGGTTCACCGACGCCCTGCCCCGCAACGACATGGGCAAGGTCATGAAGCGGGAGCTGGGCCGTGGCTGAGCGGCCGGCCGGAGAGGGGCCGAAGCCGACGGGGCCGGGCGGGCGGCTGCCGGCCCGTGCGGTGATCGACGCGGTGGCCGACGGCTTCGCCGAGATCCCCGGCACCGACGGCGGCGGGGACGGAGGCACCGGCGACGGCGCTTACGGGGACGGGCCGATCGCCTGGGAGGGCTACGGCCGGGCACTGGCCCGCGCGCACGAGCGCACCGGCGAGCACGAGTCGGTGCTGTGCGGCACCGGCACGGTCGGCGGCGTCCCGGCGGTCCTGATCGCCTTCGAGTTCGCCTTCCTCGGCGGCTCCCTCGGGCAGCGCACCGGCGACCGCATCGAGGCCGCCCACCGGCACGCCCGCCGGTCGCGGCTGCCGGTGGTCTCCCTGACGGCGACCGGCGGCAGCCGTATGCAGGAGGGCATGCGGGCGCTGGTGCAGCTCCAGCGCGTGGCACGGCAGTCGGCGCTGACCCGGGCGGAGGGCCTGCCCCAGATCGCCGTCGTACGGGACCCGACGACCGGCGGCGGCTGGGCGACGCTGGGCGCGGGCTCCGACGTGGTGCTGGCCCTGCCGGGCGCCCAGGTCGCCTTCGCCGGCTCGCGGGTGCGCCCTCCGTACGCCGACCCGGCCGCGTACGGCGCCGAGGAGAAGCTGACGGCCGGGCAGGTCGACCGGGTCGTGGCGCCGGAGGAGCTGTCCGGCGTCCTGGGCCGCTGGCTGTCCCTGCTCTCCTCCCCCGACGGCGCCACCGGTGCCGTCGGGGCCCCCGCCGAGCCGCCGCGTGCGCTGGGCGGCGGCTCGGCGGGGGCGCCGGGTCTGCCGGAGACGGGCTGGGAGGCGGTGGAGCGGGCCCGTTCCACCCGCCGGCCGCGCGCGGACGCCTATCTGGACGCGTACTTCGAGGTCCGCGAGGAGATGTCGGGCGACCGCTGCGGCGGCACCGACCCCGGGATGCGCTGCGGCTTCGGGCGCAGGGACGGCCGTACCATCGCCTACGCCGCCCAGTGCGGCACGCCGACCCTGCCGGCGGGCTTCCGCACCGCCACCCGGCTGATCCGGCTGGCCGACCGGCTGGGCATCCCGGTGCTCACCCTGGTGGACACCCCGGGCGCGGCCAACGACGAGGCGGCCGAGCGCTCCGGCGCGGGCGCGGCGATCGCGGACCTCTTCGCGGCGGTGGCCGAGGCCCGGGTCCCGGTGACGACCCTGGTGGTCGGCGAGGGCGGCTCGGGCGGGGCACTGGCGCTGGCGGCGCCGGGGAACACCTGGGTCACCTCGGACTGCTACTTCTCCGTCATCGCCCCGGAGTCGGCCGCGGCCATCCTCAAACGCGGCCCGGAGCACGTCCGCGAGACGGCGGACCATCTGCGGCTGCGCCCGCAGGACCTGGTGGACCTGGGCGTGGCGCGCGGCATCGTGAGGACGTAGTAGCGTCGGCGCGCCGGAGTGAGCGGCGGCCGTGCCGTGTCCGGGCGCGGCGGGCGCCGTGCCCCGGTCACCGGCCGACGGGACTCAGGCCCGCCGACCGGGCCAGCCGGCGATAGGAGTCCAGTCGCCGCCCGTGGTCGTGGGTGCCCAGGGTGATCAGCAGTTCGTCGGCGCCGCTGCGCCGGGCCAGCCCGGCGAGCGCTTCGGCCGTCCCCTGCCCGGTCCCGCCGATCCGCGAGCGGCGGGCCTCGGCGAACAGGGTGCGCTCGCGGTCGGTCATCTCCCGCTCCAGCACTTCGCCCGCCGGCTCCAGCGCCGGGAAGACGCCCCGGGTGCGGGAAACGACCGTCGCCCATGCCTCCGGCGCGTGCAGCGCCTCCGCCTCGGCGGTGGTGGCGCCCGCCGCCGCGCTCACCGAGACCACCACATACGGCCCGCGGTACTGCTCCGGGGCCGAGGCGGAGGGCCGGAAGGCCGCGCGGTAGTCGTCGATCGCGCGCAGCATCCGCTCCTCGCCGCGCACCGGGGCGATCACCAGCGGCAGTCCGCGCTCGGCGGCCGCCCGTGCCCCCGAGCCCGTGGCCAGCACGAACACCGGCACCCTGAGCCCCTGTGAGGGCACGGCCCGCATGCCCCGCGCACCGTCGCCGTCGCCGTCGCCGTCGAGCCAGCCCAGCAGTTCGTCCAGGTCGTCGCCGAACCGTTCGGCGGCCTCCTTCCGTGCCCCCAGCGCCCGCCGCACCGCGCCGGTGAAGCCGACCGAGCGGCCCAGGCCGGCGTCGATCCGCCCCGGGAACAGCGACTCCAGCACCCCGAACTGCTCGGCGACCACCAGCGGCCGGTGGTTGGGCAGCATCACCCCGCCCGTCCCGACCCGGATACGGCCGGTGGCCGAGGCGACGGCGGCGGCGAGCACGGTCGGCGCGGAGCCGGCCACGCCGGGGACCCCGTGGTGCTCGGCCACCCAGAAGCGGTGGTAGCCCAGTGCCTCGGTCTCCCGGGCGAAGCGCACGGTGGCGCGCAGGGCCTCGTCCGCGCCCTCCCCCTTCCGGACCAGGGAGCGGTCCAGGACCGACAGGCGGACGGTGCGCAGCACTTCGTTGACCATGTACGTTCCAACAAGCGCGGCGGTGGGGGATTCCCGGGCAGGCCGCGGTCACTGTGGCCACGACGATCACCGTGGTCGCGGCCGCGTCCTGAGCCCTGGGCCGGGCCGGGCCGGGGGACGGTGCCGGATGTGACTCCGGGCGCGGTGCCGGACGCGCCGGCGGTCACGGCCTCCCCGGCCCGGGGGCCTGTTCGTCCTGCCGGGCGGTGCGCAACCGCCGCCGGCCGGCCGCGCGGACGGCCGCGGTGATGCGGTTCAGCCGCTCGGACTCCAGAGACCAGGTCTGCCAGTGGAGGGCGACGTCGCGGTGGGCCTGCTCCTCGAGCAGGATCAGCGTCCCGTCGGCGAGCTCCGTGCCCAGCTGGAGTTCCGGGATCATGCCCCATCCCAGTCCCGCCCTCAGGGCCGCGAGGAACCCCTCGGACGACGGGATGGTGTGCGTGGGCGGGTTCCGCTCGACGCCCCGGGAACGGAGCACCTGGCGCTGCAGGTCGTCCTTGGTGTTGAACTCCAGCACGGGCATGCCCGCCCAGTCGACGCCGGCCTCCGTGGTGAACCGCCGGTGCAGTGCGGGGGCGGCCACGGGCACGTAGCGCATGAAGCCCAGCCGCTCGACGCGGCATCCGTTGACCGGTGCGGGGTCGGCGGTGACGGCTGCGATGACGTCCCCCTGGCGCAGGAGCCGGCTGCTGTGGTCCTGATCCTCCACGTGCAGGTCCAGTGTGGTGTCCGTCCAGCCGGCGGCCTCGTGGAGGACCGGCACGAACCAGGTGATCAGGGAGTCGGCGTTGACGGCCACCGGTGTCACCGCCCGGGAGGAGACCCCGTCGCCCAGCGCGCGCCGGGTCTCCGCCTCCAGCACCTGCACCTGGCGTGCCATGCGCAGCAGCACCGCTCCGGCCTCGGTGGGAGCGCACGGCGCGCCCCGGCGCACCACCGTCTGGCCAACGGAGTTCTCCAGGGCCTTGATGCGCTGGCTGACGGCCGAGGGGCTGATCCTGAGCAGGTCCGCGGCGGCCTCGAAGGTCCCCTCGTCGATGATCGCGGCCAGGGCGCGCAGCTGCTCGAAGTTCATGAAGGAAACCTAATGCATACGTCATTCTTTTCATTTGTCTGCATCCGGGCGGCTGGCTAGCGTCAGGGCCATGTGGGGTACCTGGAGCGCCGGGCTCGCGGCCGGCCTGGCTCTGATCATCGCCATCGGCGCACAGAACGCGTTCGTGCTGCGGCAGGGCATCCGCCGGGAGCACGTCGCGGCGGTGGTGGCGCTGTGCACGGTCGGCGACATCGTGCTGATCCTCGGCGGCACCGCGGGGATCGGGGCGCTGGTGTCCCGTTTCCCCGGCGCACTGGAGGTACTGCGGTGGGCGGGAGCCGCCTATCTGGCGTGGTGGGCGGTGCGCTCCTTCGTCTCCGCGGTGAGACCCGCCTCACTGAAAGCCGACGCCCCCCGGTCGCGGAGGTCGGTGATCACCGCCACCCTGGCCCTGACCTTCCTCAACCCCCATGTCTACCTCGACACCGTGGTGCTGCTGGGCAGCCTCGCCAACCAGCAGGGCCCTGGCGCCCGGTGGATCTTCGCCACCGGGGCGGTGACGGGCAGCGTGGTGTGGTTCTCCGCTCTCGGTTACGGCGCCCGGGCGCTGTCGGGCGTGCTCAGCAGTCCGCGCACCTGGCGGGTGGTGGATCTGGTGATCGGCGCCGTGATGCTCGTCCTGGCGGTCAACCTGGTCCTGGGTTGACGGTTCGGGGATGACGGCCGGGGGTGACCCCGCCCGCGGTGCGTCACCGCGGCAGGAGGGCCCCGAAGTCCACCGTCCTGTCGCACCAGCGCTCCAGCAGCACCCGGTCGTGGCCGACCGCGAGCAGCGCCGTGCCGTGTTCGCGGCGGTACTCCTCCACGGCGGCGACGAGGGCGGCGGTGGTGGAGGCGTCGAGCATGGCGGTCATCTCGTCGCAGATCAGCAGCCGGGGCCGCAGGACGAGCGCGCGGGCCAGACAGGCGCGCTGGAGCTGGCCGTCGCTGACCTCGTGGGGACGGCGGGCGAGCAGATCGCCGCCGAGGCCGACGGAGGCGGCCAGCGCGGGCAGCCGGCCGGGGGCCTCGGCCCGGCGGCCGGTGGCGCGCAGGGGCTCGGCGATCAGGTCGGCGAGGGTGAGGCGCGGATCGGCGGCGAGGCGGGGCTGCTGGAATACGACGCCGACGGTCGTGCGCAGCTCGCGGGGGGCGCGGTGGCGGAAGCCGTACGCCATCCGTCCGGCCAGCCGCACGGTGCCCGCCCGCGGCCGGTGGAGCAGGGCGGCGACGCGGGCGAGGGTGGACTTGCCGCATCCGCTGGGGCCGAGCAGCCCGACGGCCTCGCCGTCGCCCACGGTCAGGGACGCCCCGTGCAGCACGGGGGCGCGGCGGTCGTATCCGGCGGTGACGCCGCGCATTTCCAGCGCGGATCCGGTCGCAGGTCCGGGCACCGGCTCACGCGTCGGTCCGGGTATCGGTTCGGGGAGCGGCTCATGAGTCGGTCCGGATATCGGTTCAGGCATCGGCGGTCTCCGGGGCGTGGGAGTACGCGTGGTGGCAGGCCACCGCTCCGGCGCGGGACCCGGCCAGGGCGGGAACGGCGGCGCAGTCGCCGGTGGCGCGGTCGCAGCGCGGGGCGAAGGCGCAGCCGGCGGGCAGGGCGTCGAGTTCGGGCGGCATGCCGGGGATGGGGGTGAAGGACCGCTCGGGCAGCGCCTCCAGCAGCCCTCGGGCGTACGGGTGGCGGGGGCCGGGCGCGCCGAAGAAGCTCGCGGCGCCGGTGAGTTCGACGATGCGCCCGGCGTACATCACCGCGACCCGGTCCGCGATGCGCTCGGCGGCGGCCAGGTCGTGGGTGATGACGAGCAGGCCGCGGCCGGCGTCCACGTGGCGGCGCAGTTCGTCCGCGGTGCGGTCCACCAGGTCGCGGTCCAGGCCGGTGGTCGGTTCGTCGGCGATCAGCAGCGGGGCCTCGCCGACGAGGGCGAGGGCGGTGGCGGCGCGCTGGGCGAGGCCGCCGGAGAGCTGGTGCGGGTACCGGTCGAGGTGGTCGGCGGGGAACTCGGCGCGCTCGGCGGCCGCCTCGGCGGCCCCGCGCAGCTTCGGCCCTCCCGCGCCGGTCAGTTCCCGCACCGTCTCCTCCATCTGGGAGCGGACGGTGCGCACGGGGGTGAGGTGCGAGGCGGGGCTCTGCGGTATGAGGGCGATACGGCGGCCCCTCACACGCCGGGCCAGCTCCTTCTCCCCCGCGGTGAGCAGGTCCAGGCCGTCCAGCAGGGCCGCACCGCCCACCCGGGCGTTGCCGGGCAGCAGCCCCAGCAGCGCCGAGGCCAGCACCGACTTGCCGCAGCCGCTCTCCCCCACCAGGGCCAGGCACTCGCCGGGGTCCAGGTCGAAGGAGACCCCCGTCACGGCGGCGACGGTGCGCCCGCCGCGCAGCGGGAAGCGTACGGACAGCTCCTGTACGGACAGTCGGGCCGTCACAGCGTCAGCTCCGATCGGACGCGCGGGTTGATCCGCTCGCGCCAGGCGCCGGCGAGTCCGGCGATGGCGAGGGTGGGTACGACGATGAACAGGCCCGGCCAGAGGGCGGGCCACCAGGCTCCGGCGAGCAGCGAGCCGCGGGCGGCCTCGGCCATGGTGCCGAGGCTGGCCTGGTGGGCGGGGATGCCCAGGCCCAGGAAGGACAGCGCGGACTCGTGCCAGATGGCGTGCGGCACCATCAGCACCGCCGCGAGCCCGGCCTGCGGCAGGACGCCGGGCAGCAGATGGCGTACTGCCACCCGCCACCGCGAGGCGCCGCCCGAGATCGCGGCGTCCACGTACGGGCGGCTGCGCAGGGAGTGGGTCTCGGCCCGGACGATGCGGGCGGTGGACAGCCAGTGGGTGAGGCCGACGGAGGCGATGACCGGCCAGACCCCGGGCCGGAACATGGCCACCACGAAGATGCCCAGGAGCAGGTGGGGCACGGAGGCGAAGACGTCCACGACCCGCATCACCAGCCGGTCGGTGCGCCCGCCCAGCGCGCCGGCCAGACCACCGACGGCGATGCCGACGACCGTGGCCACCAGCGCCGCGACCACGCCGACCAGCAGCGAGACGCGCAGCCCGTGGACGCAGCGCAGCAGCAGGTCGCGGCCCAGTTCGTCGGTGCCGAAGGGGTGTTCCCAGGAGGGGGGCCGGAGTTTGGCCGCGAGGTCGACGGCCTGCTGGTCCAGGGGGAAGACCGCCGGCACCAGCAGCGCGGCCAGGACGGTGGCGGCGGTGAGGACGGCCGAGACGCGGGTGCGCCAGGCGCGTGCGCCGGGCGGGCGCCCGGCGCCGCGCCGCGGGGCGGCGGCGGGGACAGGGGCTTCGGCGGGGGTTTCGGCGGGGGCCGGGGCGGGGGCGGTCACATCTCCTCCGGGTCGATCCGGGGGTCGGCCAGCACGTAGAGCAGGTCGGCCAGCAGGTTCCCGGCGAGTACGGCGGCGGTGGCCAGTACGGTCACGGCGGCCAGGAGCGGGAAGTCGGTGGCGGTGGCGGCGCGGACGGTGGCCGAGGCGATGCCGGGCCAGCTGAAGACGGTCTCCACCAGCAGGGCGCCGGTGATCAGCTCGGGTATGCGGGTGCCGATGAGGGTGAGCACCGGCAGCAGCCCCGAGCGCAGGGCGTGGCCGAGCAGTACGGTGCGCTCGCGCAGACCGCGTGCGCGGGCGCCGCGCACCGGGTCCTCGTGGAGCGCGTCGGCCACTCCCTGCCGTACGTACAGGGCGAACCACGGCAGCTGGGACAGGGCGAGCACGGCCACCGGCAGTGTCAGATGGCGTACCAGCGAGCCGGCCGTGACGGTGTCCTCGCCGCTGTCGGTGAGCCCGCCGGCGGGCAGCACACCGAGCTGGAGGGCGAAGAACCAGACGGCCAGCAGTCCGAGCCAGAACGGCGGGGCGGCCTGGAGGACGTAGGAGCCGCCGGTGACGCAGCGGTCGAGCCACCCGCCCCGGCGGCGCGCGGCGGCGACGCCGAGCACGGTGCCGAGCACCACCGCGATCAGGAACGCGAGCGCGCACAGCAGCACGGACCAGCCCAGGCGCTCGCCGACGACCTGGGCGACCGGCTGGCGCAGGGAGACCGACTGGCCAAGGTCGCCGGTCGCGGCGGAGGTGAGCCAGCTCCACCACTGCTCGGTGAACGGGCCGTCCAGGGCGAGGTTCTCGCGCAGCCGGTCGAGGGTCTCCTGGGAGGCGCGCAGCCCGGCGCTCCCGGCGTACTGGCGCACCGGGTCGAAGGGGGAGGCCGCGGCGAGCGCGAAGACGCCGAGGGTCACGGCGGCCAGGACGGGGACGGCGGCCAGCGCCCGCCGTCCCGCCAGGCGCGCCATCGGGGCCCAGGGCGGCCCCGTGCGCGGTTCCGTCTTCACTTCTTCGGCCGCCAGTCCTCGACGTTCCACCACGGGCCCGTGCCCAGGCCGTGGTCGTGGGGCTCGACCTGGGTGGTGACGTCCTGCCAGGCGTCGTCCATCACGTACACGTGGTCGATGTGGGTGAGGAAGGTGTAGCCGGGGTCGGCGGCCAGTTCGCGCTGGACGGTGGCGTACGCCTCGGTGCGGGCGTCGCGGTCGTTCGTGCGGCGCGCCTCCTCAAGCGCCCGGTCGACGTCCGCGTTGTCGTAGGCGGCCATGTTGTTGAAGCCGTCCAGGGCGAGGGAGGAGTGCAGCAGGGGGTAGAGGTCGAAGTCGGGGTCGGCCGGGCTGCCGCCGCCGGAGAGGACGGCGTCGTCCTCCATGCGCGGCTCGATGACCTCCCAGGTGCCGGACTCGACGGTGATGTCGATGCCGATCTCCTTGGCATCGGCGGCGTAGGCCAGGGCGTGCTCCTGGCGCAGCCGGTCGCCGGAGGGGTACCAGAGGGTGAAGGCGGCGCGGCGGCCGTCCCTGCGGCGCACCCCGTCCTCGCCGGCCTTCCAGCCCGCCTCCTCCAGGATCTCCCGCGCCTCGTCCGGGTCGTGGCGGCGTTCGGTGCCCTTGGCGAACCAGGGGCTGCCGGTGGGCACGGGGCCGTACGCGACCCGGCCGGCGCCGCTGAGCACGCTGTCGACGATCGCCTCTCGGTCGACGGCGATGTCCAGGGCGCGGCGTACCGCGCGGTCGCCGGTGACGGGGTCCGCGGTGGGGAGGGTGACGGCCCGGAAGTCGGCGGTCCTCGCCCGGATCACGCGCCGGTCCTCGTCGTCGGCGAAGGTGCCTGCGAGCGCGGGGGGCAGGACCGCGGCGTCGAGGTCGCCGGAGCGCAGCCGGGTGGCGCGTATGTCGTCGTCCTTGATGACGGCCATGGTGAGCTTCTCCACCTCCGGCGCGCCGCCCCAGTAGTCGGGGTTGGCCTCGAAGGTGAGCTTCTCGCCGCGGCTCCAGCCGGTGAGGACGTAGGGGCCGGTGCCGACCGGTTCGGTGTTGTAGGGGCCGGTGTTGACGTCCTGTCCGGCGGCGGCCTCCTTGGAGGCGATGGGCAGCACGGTGCGCTCGGCGAAGGCGGCGTAGGGGTACTTGAGGCGGAAGACGACGGTGTCCTCGTCCTCGGCGGTGACGCTGTCGAGGGCGTCCAGCTCGCCCCTGGAGGGGTTGTTGGTCCTCTCGTCGAGGATGGTCTCGTAGGTGAAGACCACGTCCTCGGCGTCGAAGGGGGTGCCGTCGCTGAAGGTCACCCCCTCGCGCAGGGTGTAGGTGTACGTCCGGCCGCCGTCGCCGATCTCGGGGAGCTTCGCGGCGAGGGCGGGCCTCAGTTCCATTCCGGCGTCGTGCCTCAGCAGCCCGTCGAAGATCTTGGAGTTGCCGTCCTTGCCGTAGCCGAGCAGGGGGCTGAGGGTGTCCGGTTCCTGGGCGATGCCCACGACCAGGGAGTCGCCCGTACCTCCGTCCGCGCCGCCCTTCCCGTCGGACGGCGCGGAACAGGCCGCCGCTCCGGCCAGCACAGCGCCGGCCGTCATGGCGGCGGCCGCCCGTGTCACCCGCAGTCTCATGCTCCACACCCCTGCTGCTGATCGAACGTTGTTGCAAACAGATTGCAATTAAACCGCAGACGCGCGCCACCCCACCCCTCCCCCTCCCCTCCGGCCGGACCCGGCGCCCCGCACCCGGCACCCGGCGCTTCGATCACCCTTCGGTCACCCCGTGATCACGAAAGGCCTTCCGAACCGGTTTATCCGATGCTTCTGTGGACTAGACCTTGACTCCCTACTTGGTCTGTGCCAAATCTGTGCAGACCCCACGCTCGCTCCCCCCACGCCCGTACCGTCGGCAACCTTCCAGGGGACCGCCATGCCCGTCCGCCGCCCTTTCCGCCTCCTCGCGTCCGCCCTGTCCGCCGCACTGCTGCTGAGCGGATGCGGCGCCTTCGCCGACACCGGCGACCAGGACCGGGACCGGACCCTAGACGTCTGGCTGATGCGGGGCAGCCTCTCCGGCGAACTCACCGACGCCGCCGTCCGGGACTTCGAGCGGCGCAACCCCGGCGTGGAGGTGAAGGTCACCGTCCAGGACTGGCCGGGGATCGACAAGAAGGTCACCGCCGCCCTCGGCTCCGGCGACGCGCCCGACGTGATCGAGGTCGGCAACACCCAGGTCGCCCAGTACGTGGAGACCGGCGGGGTCTCCAACCTCACCATCAAGGTCTTCGACCTCGGCGGCGACCACTGGGTCCCCGGGCTGGAGGAGCCGGGGAAGATCGACGGATACCAGTACGGCGTCCCCTTCTACGCCGCCAACCGCGTCGTCATCTACCGCAAGGACCTCTTCGACCGGGCCGGGATCACCGAGCCGCCCGCCACCCGCGAGGAGTGGATCGAGGTCACCTCCCGGCTCGACGGGCCCGGGCAGCAGGGCATCTACCTGCCGGGCCAGAACTGGTACGTGCTGGCGGGCTTCATCTGGGACGAGGGCGGCGACCTCGCCGTCGAGCGCAGCGGCCGGTGGGCCGGCACGCTCGACACCCCCGAGGCGCTGCGCGGCATGGAGTTCTACAAGGAGCTCCAGTCCCACGGCCGCGGCCCCGTCGACTCCGACGAGTCCAGGCCGGAGCAGCGCGAGTTCTTCGCCGGAAACGAGATCGCCCAGATCATCGACGTGCCCGGCGCCGCGGAGCTGATCGTCGAGAAGAACCCGGAGCTGGCGGACAGGCTCGGCTTCTTCCCGATCCCCGGCAAGGAGGCCGGGGAGCCGGGGGCGGTCTTCACCGGCGGTTCGGTGCTGATCATCCCCGAGCGGGCCGCCGAGCCGGACGCGGCGTACTCCTTCGTCAAGCTGCTGACCGGCGAGAAGTGGCAGCGCAAACTGGCCCAGACGATGAGCGTGGTGCCCAACAGCACCGAACTGGCCGACGCGCTGGAGGACGACCCCGGCGCCGCCGCGATGGCCGAGGGCGCCCGCAACGGCCGCGCCACCCCCAACTCGCCGCGGTGGGGCCGTCTGGAGGCGGACAACCCGATCAAGGCGTACCAGACGCGGGTGCTGCGCGGCGCCGACCCGGAGACGGCGGCGCGCGAGGCGTCCCGGCGGATCACCGCGATCCTGGGCGGGCGCGGCTGACGTACGGCCGGCCGCGCGCCGACCGGCACCCCCGGCCGCCGACACCCCGGCGCCCCGCTCCGCACCGGAGCCGGGTGCCGGAGCGGGGCGCCGGGCTCGCCGCCCGGGGTCACGGGGCGACGGAGTCGGGCGGCCGGGGGTCAGGCGGACGCCAGGCCGCGCCCGCGCAGCCACAGCAGCTGCTCGCGCTGCTGCGAGGAGCGGCCCCCGGCGTGGTCGCCGAAGTGCCACACCCTGATGTCCTTGTCCTGCCCCGTGTAGCGGTGGTAGGCGGCGAAGACGGTCGACGGCGGGCAGACCGGGTCCATCAGGCCCACGCTGAACAGCGCGGGAGCGGTGGCGCGGCGCGCGAAGTGCAGGCCGTCGAAGTAGTTCAGCGTGGCGAAGACGGCCTCGGGGTCGGTGCGCTGGTGCACACCGAGGTAGTGGGCGATCTCCGGGTACGGGCCGGCCGCGGCCAGTTCGGCGCCGCGCCGGAAGTGGCACAGGAAGGGCACGTCCACCAGCGCCGCCGCCACCTTCTCCGGCGCCAGCCCGGCCACGGCCAGGGCCAGTCCGCCCCCCTGGCTGCCACCGGCGGCCACCACCCGGTCCGGGTCCACCGCCGGGTGCTCGCGCACGGCGTCCACGGCGCGCACGCAGTCGGCCATCAGACGCCGGTAGTAGTGGTGGGCGGGGTCGTCCAGGCCGCGGGTCATGAAGCCGCCGACGTACTGCGGGGTGGTGGCCGGGTCCGGGTCGGGGGTGTCATGGCCCTGCCCCCGGCTGTCGACGACCAGGGTGGCGTATCCGGCGGCGCTCCACAGCAGGTGCTCGATGTACAGGCCGCGGCCGCCGCTGTAGCCGATGTAGTTGACCACCGCCGGCAGCGGCCCGTCCGCGCCGCGCGGCAGGATCAGCCAGGCCGCCACGGGCTGGCCGTCCCAGCCGGGGAAGCGCACGTCGAAC
Organism: Streptomyces verrucosisporus; assembly: GCF_017114865.1. Classification (GTDB taxonomy): domain Bacteria; phylum Actinomycetota; class Actinomycetes; order Streptomycetales; family Streptomycetaceae; genus Streptomyces; species Streptomyces fenghuangensis. The sequence continues at coordinate 130,950 of NZ_JADEYH010000015.1, forward strand.
ACCTCGACGGTGCTCAGCGGCGCGTCCTCGACCCGCCGGTACTCCGCCGGCCCGGCCGCCGCGGTGCGGGCGGCCGTCAGCGTCTTGGACCAGAAGGCGTCGAAGTCCGCGGGCTCGGCCACCTCGGGCCGGTAGGCGCGCAGTTCTTCCAGCGGAAGATCGGTCAGCGGCATGCGGATGTCCGTCCCCTCGTAGCGGCAGGCGATAGAAAGCGCTTTCCCCCGGAGAACCTACGTTCCGCCGGGATCCCGGTCAACGGTATCCGCCCACCGTGGGCCGGACGGGTCCGGCAGCCCGGTGACCTCCGGCCGCGACACGGCCCCGTACGCCCGGCCCCGGCCTAGCGTGACCGGGATGAGTACCCCTCCCACCCGTCCGGAAAGCGCTCCTGCACCTGATGCCCCGGTTCCGGCTCCCCACCCGGAACCGGACCCGGCCCCGGAGCCGCCCCCGCGCCCCGGAGCACGCGGCCCGCGCCGGGACCTGTACGCGGCCGGCGCGGCCGCGGCCCTGTTCGCCCTGGCCGCGCTCGTCGGCCACCTCCTGTACGACTCCGAGATCCTGCGGCTGCGGTGGCCCCCGCTGTACGCGCGCTGGCTGCCCCACACCGGTCCGGGCACGCCCGCCGCCTTCTGCCTGGCCGTCCTCACCGTCGCCTACGGCCCGCCGCTGGCCCGCCGGCTGCCCTGGCGGCACCTGCTGCCGGCCGCCTGGGGCGGCGCGATGGCCTGGGCGTGGTCGCTGGCGCTGGTCGACGGCTGGGGCCGGGGAGCGGCCGGGCGGCTGACGACGAAGTACGAGTACCTCCGGTCCGTCGGCGACGTCCACGACATCGGTGTGACGCTGCGCACCTTCACCGACCGCATCCTGATGGACTCCCCCGACAACTGGCCCGCCCATGTCGCCGGCCATCCTCCGGGCGCGCTGCTGACCTTCGTCGGGCTGGACCGGATCGGACTCGGCGGCGGCGCCTGGGCCGCGCTGTGGTGCGTCACGATCGGCACGTCGGCCGCGGTGGCGGTGCTGGTGGCGCTGCGGGCGCTGTGCGGGGAGGGAACGGCCCGGCGTGCGGCGCCCTTCCTGGTACTCGCCCCGTCCGCCGTGTGGACGGCCGTCTCGGCGGACGGCTACTTCACCGCCGTCGCCGCCTGGGCCGTCGCCCTGCTGGCCCTGTCGGCCACCGGCGCCTCCCGCGCGCCGCGCGCCGCCGCGCTGGGTTCGGGTGCGCTGTTCGGCTGGCTGCTCTACCTCTCCTACGGGCTGACGCTGATGGCGGCGGTCGCGCTGGCCGTAATGGTCGCGGCCCGCACCGCCCGGCCCGTGCCGTACGTCCTGCTGGGCATGGTTCCCTGCGCGGCGCTCTTCACCGCCGCCGGCTTCTGGTGGTACGAGGGCTACACCATCCTGGTCGAGCGCTACTACCAGGGCGCGGCGGGAGTGCGGCCGTACGCCTACTACGTGTGGGCCAACCTCGCGGCGCAGGTGCCGGTGGTGGGGCTCGCCGCGGTGGCCGGGCTGCGGCGGGCCGCCGAACTGCGGCGCGGCGCGCTGGTGGTGCTGCTGGCGGGCGCGGTGTGCGCGGTGCTGGCGGCGGACCTGTCGGGGATGAGCAAGGCCGAGACCGAGCGCATCTGGCTGCCGTTCACGCTGTGGCTGCTGCCGGCCGCGGCCCTGCTGCCCGCCTCCGGCCGCCGCTGGTGGCTGGCGGCCCAGGCGTCCGTGGCGCTGGCCGTCAACCACCTGCTGTTCACCGGCTGGTGACACCGCGGAACCTTCGCCCCGGCCCGGCCCGGCTCCCGTCGCACCGCCGTCGCCCCCGGTCCGTCCTACGTCCCGCCGCCCGGCCGCGTGCGCTCGCGGCCGGGCGGCGGGGCATCGGCGGCGGGGGCCCGGGCGGCGGCGCGCAGGCCGAGGAAGACACGGCCGCCGGCGCTCCACTCCTCCTCCACCGTCCAGCCCCCCTCCTCCGCGCGGGCCCGCAGGGCGCTTCGGCCCAGCCGGGCCCAGGGGAAGGAGGGCGCGGGCCGCCCGGGGTGCGTCCGCCTCCCGTCGTCCAGTCTCGCCCGGAACCGCTCCTCGACGTCCGCCGGCGCCGCCTCGGCCAGCAGCAGCCCGCCGGGGGCCAGTAGTTCGCGCACCCGGGCCAGGAGGGCGGCCGGGTCCCCGCCCACGCCGATGTTGCCGTCGATCAGCAGGGCACTGCCCCAGCCCCCCTCGTCCGGCAGCGGGTCGAACACCGAGCGGCACAGCGCGGTCCCGCCCCGCTCGCGGGTGCGGACGACGGCGGCCGGCGCGGTGTCGACGCCCGTGGCCGGCCGGCCCAGTCCGGCCAGGGCGGCGACCAGCCTCCCCGGCCCGCAGCCGATGTCGAGCACGGCGCCGGTGCAGCGCCGCAGTACCGTCCAGTCGGCCTCGTCCGCGCGGGCGCACCAGCGCTCGACGTCCAGCGGCAGCCGACGGCTCCCGGGGCCGCGCAGGAAGAGGGGGCCGCGTCCGGTGCGCAGCGCGCGGGTGTACGGGTCGGCGCGCCAGGGGTGCCGGACCGGCACGGCCCCGGCGGGCGCGGCGGACTCGGCTGGCTCGGCTGGCTCGACCGGTTCCGCGGCCCGCCCGGTCTGCCCGGCTCGCGGATGCGAGACCGGGAAGGCCGGAGGGGTCGGGGAGGCGGTCACCGGGCCACCGCCTGCCGCAGCCGGGCGTGTTCGGCGGCGAAGCGGCCCTTGGTGCGTGCCGCGACCTCGGCGGCGTCCCCGGCGGTGTCCACGTCCCGCAGCACCGGCAGGTCGCGTACTGCCAGCCCGGCCTCCAGCAGCCGCCGCCGCTGGAGCTCACCGGTGCGGTCGGTGGACATCGGCACGCCGCGCACCAGTCCGGGATCGGGGTCGGCCAGGCCCAGCGCCCAGAAGCCGCCGTCGGCGGCCGGGCCGAACCAGGCGGCCCGGCCCTCCCAGGCGTCCGGCGCGAGCGCCGGGGCCAGCAGACCGGCGGTGAGCTGCGGGGTGTCCATACCCACCAGCAGGGCGGGGCCGCGGCATGCGCCGAAGGCCGCCGCGATCCGCTCGTCCAGCCCGCCCCCGCACTGGGGCAGCACCTCGTAGCCGTCCGGCAGCCAGGGGCCGGGGCGGCCGTCCAGCACCAGCACCCGGCGGCGGGCGGGCAGGGCCGCCACCACCGCCAGGGTGTCGGCGAGCGCCGCCTCGGCCAGCCGGGCCGCCTCGGCGGGGGTGAAGGGCGGGGTGAGGCGGGTCTTGACCCGGCCCGGCACCGGCTCCTTCGCGATCACCAGCAGCGTCGTCCCCGCCTCCGGGGCGCGGCGGGGAGGGCTCACCGGGCCCGCCGGATTCGCCGGGGGCACGGGCGGCGTGGGAGGCGCCGGGCTCACCGCAGCACCTCCCGCATGTCGTGGACGGCCTGCCAGGTGCCGCGCCAGGTGCCGGTGACCTTCGAGCGGCCCGTACGCGGCCGGTAGGGGACCTCCGTCTCCCGCACCCGCCATCCGGCGTCGGCCGCGTGCACCACCATCTGCAGGGGGTAGCCGCTGCGCCGGTCGGTCAGGCCCAGCTCCAGCAGGGCGAGGCGCCGGGCCGCCCGCAGCGGGCCCAGGTCACGGAGCCGAAGTCCCGTGCGCCTGTGCACCATCCGGGCCAGCGCCAGGTTCCCGGCCCGTGCGTGCAGCGGCCAGGCACCGCGTCCGACGGGTCTGCGGCGGGCCAGGACGAGGTCGGCCTCGCCCTTGCGCACGGGCGCGGCGATCCGTTCGGCCGCGCCGGGGTCGAGTGAGGCGTCGCAGTCGCAGAAGGCGACGATCTCGGCCTCGGCGGCGAGGAGTCCGGTGTGGCAGGCGGCGCCGAAGCCGCGGCGCGGCTCGTGCACCACGCGCGCCCCGAGCTCGCGGGCGATTTCGGCCGAGCCGTCCGTCGAGCCGTTGTCGACGACGACGGCCCGCCAGCCGCCGGGGATCCGGGACAGCACCCAGGGCAGCGCCCGGGCCTCGTTCAGACAGGGCAGCACGATCTCCCCGCGGAGGGCTGTGGGGTGGGTCATCCGCCTCACCTTACGAGAGCAATGCGGTCATTTCGGTCATCGAGTACGGCGAAACGCGGTCGCCGCCCACCGCCGCGCCGCGCGCCCGCCGACGGCCCGGCGTCGTCGGCCCAAGGGGGTCACCGCCTCAGGGGGTCACCGTGCCGACCGCGGCCGCCCCCGGCACCCGCGCCGTCGCCTGCTCCGGTGCTCCTCCCGACGGCTCTCGCAGCGGCTCCTTCGCGAAGCGCGCCATCCCCTCGGCGAAACCCACCTCCGGCTTCCAGTCCAGCTCCCGGCGCAGCCGCTCGGAGGACGCGGTGATGTGCCGTACGTCCCCCAGCCGGTACTCCCCCGTCACCACCGGCTCGGGCCCGCCGAAGGCCGCCGCCAGCGCACGGGCGGCCTCGCCGACGGTGTGCGGCTGACCGCTGCCGGTGTTGTACGCGCGCAGCGACCCCTCGGGCCGCTCGCCGAGCGCCTCCAGGGCCGCGACGTTGGCCGCCGCGACATCGCCGACGTGGACGAAGTCCCGGCGCTGGGCACCGTCCTCGTACACCCTGGGAGGCTCGCCGCGCTCGAGCGCGGAGCGGAAGAAGGAGGCGACCCCCGCGTAGGGGGTGTCGCGGGGCATCCCGTCGCCGTAGACGTTGTGGTAGCGCAGACTGACGGCCCGTGCGCCGGTGGCGCGTGCCCACACCGCCGCCAGGTGCTCCTGAGCCAGTTTGGTGGCGGCGTAGACGTTGCGCGGGTCTGCGGGGGCGTCCTCCCCGACCAGGCCGGGCTCCAGGGCGGCGCCGCACTCCGGGCAGGGCGGCTCGAAACGGCCCGCCTCCAGGTCGCGCGGCGGGCGGGGCCCGGGCCGTACCTCCCCGTGGCGTGGGCAGAGGTACCGCCCCTCCCCGTACACCACCATCGACCCGGCCAGCACCAGGCGCCCCACCCCGGCCCGGGCCATCTCCGCCAGCAGGACGGCGGTGCCCAGGTCGTTGGCGCCCACGTACGCGGGGGCGTCGGCGAAGTCCCTGCCCAGGCCGACCATCGCGGCCTGGTGGCAGACCGCGTCCACCCCGCTCAGGGCACGCGCCACCGCATCGGCGTCGCGGACGTCCGCCCTCACCCCGCTCCCGTCGGCCGTGACGCCGCGGGCGGTGCCGGCGGCGGTGTCGAGCACCAAGGGCTCATGGCCCGCGTCCCGCAGGGCCTCGACGACATGCGAGCCGATGAAGCCGGCTCCTCCGGTGACCAGTACGCGCATGAGGGCACGCTAGGACCGCTCCCGCCGCGGCGCCCGTCACCGGCCGGGCGCGTCAGCGATCCGCGGGAGGGGCGGTGCCCATGCCCACCCGTCCGGAGCAACGGGTGTGTGATCGGCCATGCCCGCCGACCGCTTCTGGCCATCCTGGTGCGGTCCTGCCAGGATCCCTGCCATGGCCAACGATCTCCTGCGTGATGTGTATGTCGTCGATGCGGTGCGCACCCCGATCGGCCGGTACGGCGGGGCACTGGCCGGGATACGCCCCGACGACCTGGCCGCCCACGTCATCCGCGCCCTGGTCGACCGCACCCCCGACCTCGACCCCGCCCGGATCGACGACGTCGTCCTCGGCAACGCCAACGGCGCCGGCGAGGAGAACCGCAACGTCGCCCGCATGGCCGCCCTCCTGGCCGGCCTCCCCGTCACCGTCCCCGGTGTGACCGTCAACCGGCTGTGCGCCTCCGGCCTCGAAGCCGTCCTCCACGCGGCCCGCGCCATCGCCTGCGGCGACGCCTCCGTCGCCATCGCCGGCGGCGTGGAGTCCATGTCCCGGGCCCCCTGGGTACTGCCCAAGCCCGAACGCGGCTTCCCTGCCGGTCACCAGCAGATGTACTCCACCACCCTGGGCTGGCGCATGACCAACCCCGCCATGCCCCCCGAGTGGACCGTCTCCCTGGGCGAGGGCGCCGAGCAGGTCGCCGACAAGCACGCCGTCACCCGCGAGGCCCAGGACGCCTATGCGCTGGCCAGCCACCGCAAGGCCGCCGCCGCCTGGGCCGAGGGCGCCCACGACGCCCAGAGCGTGCCCGTTCCCGGCACCGACCTGGCCCGTGACGAGTCCATCCGCGAGACCACCTCGACGGAAGCGCTGGCCAAGCTCAAGCCCGCCTTCCGCGCCGACGGCGGCACAGTCACCGCCGGCAACTCCTCTCCCCTCAACGACGGCGCAGCCGCCCTCCTGCTCACCGACGAGGCCGGCCTGAAGGCCACCGGCCGCGCTCCCCTGGCCCGCATCGGCGCCTCCGCCACCACCGCCGTGGAACCCAACCTCTTCGGCCTCGGCCCCGTCCAGGCCGTGACCCGCGCGCTGGACAGGGCCGGCCGCACCTTCTCCGACCTGGACGTCGTCGAACTCAACGAGGCCTTCGCCGCCCAGGTCCTGGGCTGCCTGGCCGAATGGCCCGACCTCGACCCCGCCGTCGTCAACCCCCACGGCGGCGCCATCGCCCTCGGCCACCCGCTGGGCGCCTCCGGCGCCCGTCTGGCCGGTGCCGTCGCCCACCACCTGGCCGCCACCGGCGCCCGCACCGGCCTCGCCGCCCTGTGCATCGGCGTCGGCCAGGGGCAGGCGCTCGTACTGGAGCGCTGAGCGGGCCCGTACGGCCGTACGGCCACCCGCACGGCCGCGTGCGGTCACCGGGGCCCGCCGCATGACGGCGGGTCCCGGTGGTACACGTGGCCGCCATGGAGTGGGAATGGTTCGCGGCACCCGACTACTGGCTGAGCCGTCTGGTCCTCCAGCGGGGCCTGGCCGCCGTCTACCTCGCCGCCTTCGTCTCGGCGGCGCTGCAGTTCCGGGCGCTGCTCGGCGAGCGCGGTCTGACGCCGGTCCCGGACTTCCTGCGCCGGGTGTCCTTCCGCGACTCCCCCAGCCTGTTCCACCTGCGCTACTCCGACCGGCTCTTCGCCTCCGCGGCCTGGCTGGGCGCGGCGCTGTCGGCGGCGGTGCTGCTGGGCGCGGCCGACCGGGTGCCGCTGGCGGTGTCCATGGCGATGTGGGCGCTGCTGTGGGCGCTGTACCTGTCGATCGTGAACGTCGGGCAGACGTGGTACGCGTTCGGCTGGGAGTCGCTGCTGCTGGAGTTCGGCTTCCTGGCCGTCTTCCTCGGCAACGCCGATGTCGCCCCGCCGCTGCTCATCCTCGTCCTGCTGCGCTGGCTGCTGTTCCGGGTGGAGTTCGGCGCGGGGCTGATCAAGTGGCGCGGCGATGCGTGCTGGCGCAGGCTGACCTGCCTGGAGTACCACCACGAGACCCAGCCGATGCCGGGCCCGCTGAGCTGGTTCTTCCACCGGCTGCCGCGCCCGCTGCACCGGGTGGAGGCGGCCGCCAACCACGTCACCCAGCTTGCCGTCCCCTTCCTGCTGTTCCTCCCCCAGCCGGTGGCGAGCGCCGCCGGGCTGGCCGTGGTCGTCACCCAGCTGTGGCTGGTGGCGTCCGGCAACTTCGCCTGGCTCAACTGGCTGACGGTCCTGCTGGCCTTCTCCGCGATCGACGGCTCCGCGGCCGCAGGCGCCCCCGCCCACGGCCCCACGCCCCTGTGGTTCGGTGCCGCCGTCATCGCCGTGACCGCTGTGGTGGCGGTGCTCAGCTACCGGCCCGCGCGCAATCTGCTCTCGCGCCGCCAGCGGATGAACGCCTCCTTCGACCGGCTTCATCTGGTCAACACCTACGGCGCCTTCGGCAACGTGACGCGCGTGCGGCACGAGGTGGTGATCGAGGGCACCGACGAGGAGCGGATCACCGATGCCACGCGCTGGCGGGAGTACGGCTTCAGGGGCAAGCCGGGGGACGTGCGCCGACTGCCGCGCCAGTACGCGCCGTACCACCTGAGGCTGGACTGGCTGATGTGGTTCGCCGCGCTCTCGCCCTCCTACGCGGCCCCCTGGTTCACCCGGCTGCTGCACAGGCTGCTGGAGAACGACCCCGGCACCCTGCGGCTGCTGCGCTCCGACCCCTTCCCCGGCGCTCCTCCCGTCCACGTGCGGGCCCTGCTGTACCGCTACCGCTTCACCACCTGGCGGGAGCTGCGCTCCACCGGGGCGTGGTGGGACCGCGAGCTGATCGGCCCCTACGGGCCGCCGGTCTCCCGGCGGCCCGCGGCCACGGACCCGAGCGGGGACACGGGCAGGGAAACGGACGCGGACACGTCGTGAGGGGGCAGCCGTCAGCCGCGCAGCCGGGCCGTCTCGGGCGAGGCGGTGTCCAGCGGCACCGACCAGGCGTCCAGCACGCCGAGCTGGACGGCCTGCCGCCGCAGTACGGCGTCCAGCGCCCAGTCGGCGGCCACCCGGATCCGGTTGCCCGGCATCGCGGCGAGATGGTAGCCGCGGGTGACGAGGTTGGCGACCGGACCGGACAGCGGGATGCCGAAGGGGTTGGCCGCGGCCTGCACCCCGCCCAGGTCCACGACGAAGCCCAGGTCGCTGTGCTTGTACGGGCTGCGGGAACCGACCCCGTAGGAGGCCATGACGTTGTTCGCGGCCGTCTTGCCCTGCCGGTGGGCGTGCTGGGCGGTCATCGCCGTGTACTGGCCGGGGTTGGTCAGGTCCGGCACCGCCGCGGCGTCGCCGCAGGCGAACACCTCGGGGTGGCCGGGGACGTTCAGGTACTCGTCGACGATCAGCCGCCCCTTCTCGGTCGGCAGACCGAGCTGCTCCACCAGCGGGTCGGGGCGCACCCCGACGCACCAGATCAGCGACCGGGTGGGGACGAACTCCCCGGTGTCCAGGAGGACACCGTCCTTGGTGGCCTCCTTCACCGAGGTCCCGGTGCGCACCTCCACCCCGCGTTTGCGCAGCACCCGGTCGGCGGTCCGCGCCAGCTTCTCGTCCAGCCCCGGCAGCACCCGGTCAGCGATGTCCAGCAGCATCCAGCGGGGCCGGGCGTCGGCCCGCATCCCCGTGGCGCTGCGGGCGTGCTGACGGGCCAGGGAGTCGGTGAACATCTTGCCGTGGGCGGCCACCTCGGTACCGGTGTAGCCCGCGCCGACGACCACGAAGGTGGTGCGCGCCCGGCACTCCTCCGGGTCCTCGGCGCCTGCTGCGAGGGCGACCTGTCGGCTGATGTGGTCGCGCAGGTACAGCGCCTCCGGCATGCCCCGGAACCCGACCGCGTGCTCGGCCACCCCGGGGATGGGCAGCAACTTGTTCACGCTTCCGACGGTGAGGACGAGCCGGTCGTAGCCCAGACTCTTCTCGGCCCCCTCGGGGTCGGTGTAGGTGATCGAACGCCCGTCGAGATCCACGCCGTGCACCTCTCCCAGCACCAGCCGCGCCTTCGGCAGCGTCCCTGCCAGCGACACCGAGACCCGGCGGGCCTCCAGGAGCCCGGCCGACACCTCGGGCAGCAGCGGCAGGTACAGGAAGTAGTCGTTCGGGTTCACCAGCACGATCTCGGCCGACCCGCGGAGCTTCCGCGACAGCGTCCTGGCGGTCTGGTAACCGGCGAACCCGGCTCCGACGATCACAATCCGGGAACGGCTCACGTGCGACTCCAGTCCTCGGGACCAACGACCAGGGCAACCGCGTTTCCCGCCTGCGTCCCGGCAAACCCGCCACGGCCACGGCCTTCCGCCACCGTCCGCCCCTTCCCCGCCACCGACGGGGCCGCCTCTTCACATGAACCCGCCGTCCCGGCCGACAGGGCACACCGCCGCACACGGTGGGTGACGAAGCAGCCTCCCGGGGCCGACCGGGAACGAAGATGATCTTCCGGCCCGGGCCTCCGAGGGGTGAGCGAGCACTCCCCGGAATGCGGTATGGTTTCTGTGCGCGAACGGCGAGGGACAAGATCCCGGACCGGGAGAGCATCGGGACGTGGCGCAGCTTGGTAGCGCACTTGACTGGGGGTCAAGGGGTCGCAGGTTCAAATCCTGTCGTCCCGACAGCGTTGGAAGGCGCTTCGGCCGGGGAGAAATCCCAGGTCGGAGCGCCTTTCTTCGTCTGACGGCACACCAGGCCGCCCGAGGCGCCGCCGCCCCCTTGGGGACCACTTGGGGACCAGCCGCGGGAAGAAACCGCAGATCAGAGCACGTTTCCCTGGGGAACAAGATCGCCGGGGTTATCCACCCGATTGTGGGATGCCTACAACACCCGGCGCACCGCCCCCGGCGGCTTCGGCGGGCCGGCCGCCACCGACAGGTGGGCGCTGAGCGAGCGGCCCGCCTCGGTGATCGACCGCAGATCCGGATGCAGATAGCGCTGGGTGGTGGCCAGTGATCCATGCCCGGCGATCTTCCGCAGCACATGCAGCGGGACTCCGGCGTCGGCCATCCACGTCAGTCCGGTGTGCCGCAGGTCGTGGCGGCGCAGGTGCTCGTAGCCGAGCCGAGCGACGACCTCGTCCCAGCGGGTGGCGTCCCGCAGCACCGCGGTGGTGATCCGCCCGCCGCGCGGACCGGTGAACAGCCGGGCATCCGGATCCGGACCCACGGCCAGCAGCCGCTGGGCGACCAGGGGCCGCACCTCCTCGATCAACGGCACCCGGCGGGCCACCTTGCCCTTGGTCCGCTTGTCCGCCAGCCCGCCCGGGGACGGGGTGGTCTGGCGACGCACGGTCCAGATCCAGTTCACCGGGTCGATGTCGCGAACCCGTACCCCCGAGACCTCCCCGATCCGGGCCGCGGTGCACGCGGCGAAGACCACCACCTCACCCCAGCCCGCGAACCTCCCGTGGGAGCGTGCGACCAGGGCGTCGGCCAACGCGGTCAGAGCCGCCCAGTCCGGCAGCGCCAGGGACCGGGGATCGTCGAGCTCGTCCTCGGCCTTCTGATACTCACTCTGCCAACCCTTCACCCGGGCCGGATTGGACTGGATGAGCCCGTCCCGCCGAGCCTGCTCCATCACCCGCACCAGCACCGCCAGGCTGTTCTTCACCGTCGAGCGGCTGCACCCGTCCGCGATCCACCCGTACACACTGCGGTCCACCGCACCGTTGCTGACCATCGGCAGCGGCAGATGCCCCAGGGAGGGCACCACCCGCAGCCGCCAGCCGGCCAGGCAGGGATCGGTGGTCTTCGGCTCCAGCCCGCGCAACGCCAACGCCATGTTCGCCTCCCCGTAGGCAGCCAGTGGCTGAACGGAGGTGGCCGGATCGATCCCGCGCAGCGCCGCGGCGCTCAGGGCATCGATCCACTCCTGCGCCTGTTCCTCGGTGCCGTGCGACTGCGAGAGCGACGTGCGCCGCTTGGTGCGGGGCTCGATCCAGCGCACCCGCGCCCGGTAGGGCAGGGCTCGGTCAGGCCGGTGCTCGATATCGGCGGAGAGCGGAACGGCGACCGGAAGCCTTTCTATGTGCGACATCAGCCCGCCTGCTCCGGGTCGACGCGATGGTCGGCCAGCCACTGCCGGACATCGGCCGCGCTGTAGAGGGTGACCCGCTCCGACAACTTGACGAAAGGCGGCCCCTGAGGCGGACGTGCCGTCCGCCACCGGCGCACAGTCGAGGGATCCACTTTCAACAGATGCGCCAGCTCTTCTGTGCGATACCAACCCGCTTCGCTGGACATAGCGACGGGAGGACGGGTGAATGAGGATTCAATGAGG
>NZ_JADEYH010000016.1 GCF_017114865.1 Streptomyces verrucosisporus
GGCACAGAAGCACGGCTCCATATGTCGTCTGCGGCCCGGCGGCCGCGCGTGCGACGCTCACAGCGAGGGCGCCTCCTCCAGCAGCGGGTGCCCCCAGCGTGCGTGGTAGGCGGCCTCGACCGCCGCTCCGACACGGTAGAGGCGGTCGTCGGCCATGGCGGGAGCGATGATCTGCAGGCCCACCGGGAGCCCGTCCTCGGGCGCCAGACCGCAAGGCAGCGACATGGCCGCGTTGCCCGCCAGGTTGGACGGGATGGTGCACAGGTCCGCCAGGTACATGGCCATCGGGTCGTCCGCCCGCTCCCCGATGGGGAACGCGGTGGTCGGCGTGGTCGGCGAGACCAGCACGTCCACCTTCCCGAAGGCGGCGTCGAAGTCGCGCTTGATCAGGGTACGCACCTTCTGGGCGGAGCCGTAGTAGGCGTCGTAGTAGCCGGAGGACAGCGCGTAGGTGCCCAGCATGATGCGGCGCTTGACCTCGGGGCCGAAGCCGGCCTCACGGGTGAGGGAGGTGACCTCCTCCGCCGAGCGGGTGCCGTCGTCGCCGGCGCGCAGGCCGTAGCGCATGGCGTCGAAGCGGGCCAGGTTGGAGGAGCACTCCGACGGCGCGATCAGGTAGTAGGCCGCCAGCGCCTTGTCGAAGGACGGGCAGGAGATCTCGACGACCTCGGCGCCCAGTTCGCGCAGCAGCTCCACCGACTCGTCGAAGCGCTGCATGACCCCGGCCTGGTAGCCCTCGCCGGCGAACTCCCTGACCACGCCGACGCGCAGACCCTCGACGTTCCCGTTGCGGGCGGCCTCGACCACCGGCGGGACGGGGGCGTCGATGGAGGTGGAGTCCAGCGGGTCGTGCCCGGCGATCGCCTCGTGCAGCAGTGCCGCGTCCAGGACGGTGCGGGCGCAGGGCCCGCCCTGGTCGAGGGAGGAGGAGAAGGCGACCATGCCGTAGCGGGAGACGGCGCCGTAGGTGGGCTTCACTCCGACGGTGCCGGTGACGGCGGCCGGCTGGCGGATGGAGCCGCCGGTGTCGGTGCCGATGGCCAGCGGGGCCTGGTGGGAGGCGAGCGCCGCGGAGGAGCCTCCGCCGGAGCCGCCCGGGATGCGGGTGAGGTCCCACGGGTTGCCGGTCGGGCCGTAGGCGCTGTTCTCCGTGGAGGAGCCCATGGCGAACTCGTCCATGTTGGTCTTGCCCAGGATCACCACGTCGGCGTCCTTGAGCCGCCTGGTGAGCGTGGCGTCGTACGGCGGGATCCAGCCTTCGAGGATCCTGGAGCCGACGGTGGTGGGCACGCCCTCGGTGGTGAAGATGTCCTTGAGCGCGAGCGGGACGCCGGCCAGCGGGCCGAGCCTCTCGCCGCGGGAGCGCTTGGCGTCCACGGTGCGGGCACGGGCCAGCGCGCCCTCGCGGTCCACGTGGAGGAAGGCGTGCACCTTCTCGTCCACGGCCTCGATGCGGGCGAGGTGGGCCTCGGTCACCTCGACGGCGCTCGCCTGGCCGGAGGCGATGCGCGCGGCGGTCTCGGCCGCGGTGAGCCTGGTCAGATCGCTCGAATGCGTCATGGCGTTCACTCCTCCCCCAGGATCTGCGGCACCTTGAAACGCTGCTGCTCCTGGGCCGGGGCGCCGGAGAGCGCCTGCTCGGGGGTCAGCGACGGACGGACCTCGTCCGGGCGCATGACGTTGGTCAGCGGCAGCGGGTGGGAGGTCGGCGGTACGTCCTCGTCGGCGACGTCGGAGACGCGGGCGACCGCGCCGATGATGTCGTCGAGCTGTCCGGCGAAGTGGTCGAGCTCTTCGTCCTTCAGCTCCAGACGTGCCAGCCGGGCGAGGTGGGCGACCTCCTCGCGCGTGATGCCAGGCATGCAGCGATTCCTCGGGGTGAGTGGTGGATCCTTCGGGGCTTGGCGGGCTCTTCCCGCCGTCCGCCCCGATCCTGTGACTCCTCCGTCTCCTGAGCGGGACGGCTTTCCCCCCGGCCTTCCGGCCGGGGCGCGGCCAAGTCCTGACCGCTGCCCGGAGGGCAGAACAGCATGCTAACAGTTTGGCCGCGGCGCACGGCGGTGCCGGGACGGGGGCGGAAGCGGTCCGTGCCCCCGTCCGTGCCCCCGTCCGAGCGCCCGGACGGAGTGCCGTGTACCTAGCGCGCGGGCTGCCCCCGGCGGCCCGGGGCGGTCTTCCCCGCCGGTCCCGGCAGCGCGGGGTGCGCCGCCTCGACCGGCGGCGGCGCACCGTCGCGTGCCCGCAGCCAGGCGGTGGCCTCGGCCGGGGGCATCGCGGCCGACACCAGCCAGCCCTGCACGGCGTCGCAGCCCAGGTCGCGCAGGCGCTCCCAGGTCTCGTCGTCCTCCACGCCCTCGGCTACGACGAGCAGGCCCAGGGAGTGCGCGAGGTCCACCGTGCAGCGCACGATCTCGGCGTCCTCGGCGTCCACCGCCAGGCGTGCCACGAAGGAGCGGTCGATCTTCAGCTCGCTCACCGGCAGTCTGCGCAGGTGCACCAGCGAGGAGTAGCCGGTGCCGAAGTCGTCCAGCGACATCCGCACCCCGTGGCCGGTGAGCGCGGCGAGGGTGCCGGCGGCCCGCTGCGGGTCCTCCAGCAGGACGTGCTCGGTGATCTCCAGCTGGAGCGCCCCGGCCGGGACGCCGTGGCGGGCCAGCCGGGCTGCCACCGATCCGGCGAAGCCGGGGCTGTGGACGTCGCGGGGCGAGACGTTGACGGCGACCGGCACGGTCAGGCCCCGGGAGCGCCAGCGTGCGACCTGGGCGAGGGCGGTCTCCAGCACGTAGTCGGTCAGGCGCGGCATCAGGCCGGAGGTCTCGGCGATGGCGATGAACTCGTCCGGGGGGACCCTGCCCCGCTCGGGGTGCACCCAGCGCACCAGTGCCTCCAGGCCGCAGACGGAGCCGTCGAAGGCGACCTTGGGCTGGTAGTGCAGTTCGACCTCGCCCGCGTCCAGGGCGCGGCGCAGGTCGCCCAGCAGGCCCAGCCGGTCGGGTGTGTTGCCGTCGCGGGCTGCCTCGTAGACCTCCACGCCGCTGCGGTCGCGCTTGGCCTGGTACATGGCGACGTCGGCGCGGCGCAGCAGGCCCTCCGCCTCGCCGGCGTGGTCGGGGAAGACCGCGACCCCGGCGCTGGCCTCCAGCTCCAGGGTCAGTCCGTCCAGGTCCAGCGGCGAACCGAGGACGCCGACGAGCGCGCGGGCGATGCGCTGGGCGCTGGTGGGCGAGTCGGCGAACGGGAGCAGTACGGCGAACTCGTCGCCGCCCAGCCGGGCCACCTCGGCGCCGCGGGGCAGTGCCGTCCGCAGCCGGTCGGCGATCTGCAGCAGCAGCCGGTCGCCCGCCAGGTGGCCGAGGGTGTCGTTGACCGACCGGAAGCGGTCGAGGTCGATGAGGACGAGGGCGGAGCGGGCGCCCAGCCGGTCCGCCTCGTCCAGGGCGGACCAGGTGCGCTCCAGAAGCCACTGGCGGTTGGCGAGCCCGGTGAGGGGGTCGCGCAACTGCTCCTCGGCGCGGGCGCGGGCGATCCACAGGGCGGAGTCCAGCGAGACCAGCGGCACGGAGAACAGCGGCAGCAGCAGCGGCATGTGGACGGCGACCACGACGATCAGCGGGGAGATGGCCAGCAGCGCGAGTGCGACCAGTCCCTGCCGCGCCAGGGCGGTGCGGGCGACGGTGGGCAGACCTCCCTGGCGCGGGGCCAGGATGTACCACAGCAGCGTCCGGGTGACGAGCAGGTAGGCGGCGGCAGCCAGGAGGACCTCGGGGAGCGCGTACAGGCTCCAGGCGGCCGGGCGCCAGGGCTGCTCCACCGAGGGGTGCACGCCGAAGCCCGCCAGGCACAGCGCCGCGGCGCCGATGCCGAGGATGTCGACCGCGCCGTTCCGCAGCGCCTGGCGCCACCGGTGCCGCCGGGCCGCGCCGACCAGGACCACCACAGCGAGGCTGACCAGGGTGGCCGGGATCCAGCCGTACAGCAGCAGGATGGCCAGGGTGAGGGCGGCGCCGGAGCCGGTGCCGCCCCACCAGCGGTCGCGGCCGAGGGCGACCAGGTGGCCGACGATGAGGCCGGTCAGGACGGCGAAGGACCAGCCCACCGTGCCGCTGGGGAAGAGGGCGTGTCCTTCGGAGACCACCTGGTGGATCCCGGCGGCCAGCGCGACGGCGGCGACCGCGACGACCGCGCGGGAGAGCCCGGGCACCTCCGGTGGGACGGCGCGCTGCGGCTTCGGCGCGCCGTCGGGGCCGTCGCCCGGCGGGGCGGTGGTCGGTCGGGGCCGCCCGTGGCGGAGCCACTGCCGTCCCCGGTCCCGGGGTTTGTGCTGCATGCGCGTCCCTCTCACAGCCGTCGGTGCCCACGCCACGGCAGGCGCACCCCGTCAACAGTAGGACGCGGGCGGCCGGCCGGGCAGTGATCGATCGGGGTTGCCCGAATGCCGACCGGTCGATCGCGTCCGTCTGATAAGCGCCGTGCAGCCTCTCCTCATCACTCGGTCAACGGCATTGGCCGAAAAAGGATTTGGCGGCGGTGCCACCACCGCCGCCAACGCCCCGTCACTCGGCGGGCTGCTCCGCGGCGGGCTCGACGGGGACGACGGCGGCCTCCCGGGCGGCGTCGGGCCCCTGCTCCAGCAGGACGGCGAAACCGTCGTCGTCCAGGATCGGGACCTTCAACTGCACGGCCTTGTCATATTTCGATCCAGGACTGTCGCCCGCCACAACAAAACCGGTCTTCTTTGAAACAGAACCGGTCACTTTCGCTCCCAGGCTCTGCAGCGCCTCTTTTGCTCCATCCCGCGTGTACGACCGCAGGGTCCCGGTGACCACCACGGTGACCCCCTCCAGCGGACGCGGCCCCTCCTCGGCGCCGCCCTCCTCCTCCATCCGGACTCCGGCCGCCCGCCACTTCTCGACGATCTCGCGGTGCCACTCCTCGGCGAACCAGGCCTTGAGCGAGGCCGCGATCGTCGGGCCGACCCCCTCGGTCGCCGCCAGCTCCTCCTCGGACGCCTCGGCGATCCGCTCCAGCGAGCGGAACTCCCTGGCCAGCGCCTCGGCCGCCACCGGGCCGACGTGGCGGATCGACAGCCCCGTGATGATCCTGGCCAGCGGGCGCTCCTTGGCCGCCCGGATGTTCTCCAGCATCGCCAGCGCGTTCTTCTTCGGCTCGCCCCTGAGGTTGGCGAAGAAGGTGACGACCTTCTCCTCCCCCGTCTTCGGATCCCGCTTGGGCAGACCGCTGTCCTGATCCAGCACCAGGGACTTGATGGGCAGCAACTGCTCGACGGTGAGGTCGAACAGATCCCCCTCGTCCCGCAGCGGCGGTGTGGCCGGCTCCAGCGGCTGCGTCAGCGCGGTGGCCGCCACGTACCCGAAGTGCTCGATGTCCAGGCACTTGCGCCCCGCCAGGTAGTAGAGCCGCTCGCGCAACTGGCCCGGGCAGGAGCGGGCGTTGGGGCAGCGCAGATCGACGTCCCCCTCCTTGGCCGGTTTCAGCCCGGTGCCGCACTCGGGGCACGCGGCGGGCATCACGAACTCCCGCTCGCTGCCGTCCCGCAGATCGGCGACGGGGCCCAGGATCTCGGGGATGACGTCGCCCGCCTTGCGCAGCGCCACGGTGTCCCCGATCAGCACGCCCTTGGCCCTGACCACGTCCTGGTTGTGCAGGGTGGCGAACTCCACCTCCGAGCCGGCCACCGTCACCGGCTCCACCACGGCGAACGGCGTGGCCCGCCCGGTGCGGCCGATGCTCACCTTGATGTCCAGCAGCCTGGTGTTGACCTCCTCCGGCGGGTACTTCCAGGCGATCGCCCAGCGCGGCGCCCGCGAGGTGGAGCCCAGCCGCCCCTGGAGGGGGATCTCGTCCAGCTTGACGACGACCCCGTCGATCTCGTGCTCCACCGAGTGGCGGTTGGCGCCGTAGTGGGCGATGTACTCCCGCACCTCCCCGACGGAGCCGACCACCCTGGCGTGCGCGGCGGTCGGCAGACCCCACTCGTGCAGCAGCTCGTAGGCGTGCGACAGCCGGTCGATGTCGAAGCCCTCGCGGGCGCCGATGCCGTGCACCACCATGCGCAGCGGGCGCTCCGCGGTGACCTTGGGGTCCTTCTGCCGCAGCGAACCGGCCGCCGCGTTGCGGGGGTTGGCGAACGCCGGCTTGCCCGCCCCGACCAGCCGCGCGTTCAGATCCTCGAAGCGCTCCATGGGGATGAACACCTCGCCGCGGATCTCCACCAGATCCGGGATACGGTCCCCCTTCAGTCGCTCGGGGATCTGCGCGATGGTGCGGACGTTGGGCGTGATGTCCTCCCCGGTGCGCCCGTCGCCGCGGGTCGCGGCGCGCGTCAGCCTGCCGTGCTCGTACGTCAGGTTGACCGCGAGCCCGTCCACCTTCAGCTCGCACAGGAAGTGGTAGGGCACGCCGCCCAGTTCGCGCGCGATCCGGTCGGCCCAGGACGACAGCTCCTCGTCGTCGAAGGCGTTGTCCAGCGACAGCATCCGCTCGCGGTGCTGTACGGCGGTGAACTCCGTCTCGTAGGAGCCGGCCACCTTCTGCGTCGGCGAGTCCGGCGTGGCCAGCTCCGGGTACCTCGCCTCCAGCTCCTGGAGCTCGCGCATCAGGGCGTCGAACTCGGCGTCGCTGACGACCGGCGTCGTCACGTAGTACCGGAAGCGGTGCTCGTCGACCTCCTGGGCCAGCCGCGCGTGCCGCTCGCGCGCCTCGCTGTCCGGGCTCACCGTCTCCATGTATCCAAGCCTCCCGTTACTCAGGGTCGTTTACGAGCGAGCGTGCGGCCCGGACACAGTGCGCGAGCGCGGCCCGCGCGTAGGCCGGCGAGGCGCCGGCCAGACCGCAGGCGGGCGTGACGACCACCGATCGCGCCAGCAGCTTCGGAGACAGCCCGAGCCTGCGCCACAGCGTCCTGACACCCATGACGCTACCGGCAGGGTCTGACAGTGCGCTCGAGTCCGGCTCCACCGCCGGGACCGCCCCGGCGAACAGCGCGGTGCCCGCCTCGACCGCCTCCCCGACCGCCTCGTCGTCACGCTCGGTGAGTATCGAGAGGTCGAAGGAGATCCCGTCCGCGCCCGCCCGGCGCAGCAGCCCGAAGGGCACTCCCGGAGCGCAGGAGTGCACCACCACGGAAGTCCCCTCCACCGCCTCCCGGGCCGCCCCCACCACCTGTCGCAGCGCGCCCTCGGCCACCCCGCGGTCCACGGCCGGATGGGTGCGGTAGCCGCTGGCGGTGGGCACCCTGCCCAGCAGCACGGCCGTCAGCGACGGCTCGTCGAGCTGGAGGACGACCCGGGCCCCCGGCACCCTGCGCCGTACCTCGGCCAGGTGGGCGCGCAGCCCCTCGGCCAGGGACTCGGCCAGATAGCGGCAGGCGCCCGCGTCGCCGAGCATCGCCTCGCCACCGCGGCGCTCCAGCGACGCCGCCAGCGTCCACGGCCCGACTGCGGACACCTTCAGCGCCCCGGTGTACCCCTGGGTGAACTCCTCCAGCGCGTCCAGGTCCTCCCCCAGCCAGGACCGGGCCCGCCGGGTGTCGCGCCCGGGCGCGTCGCCGACCCGCCAGCCGCTGGGCTCCAGGCGGGCGTACAGCTCCACCAGCATCCCGGCCGTGCGCCCGATCATGTCGGCGCCGGGCCCGCGCGCGGGCAGCTCCGGCAGGTACGGGAAGTACTCCAGGCTGCCGGTGACGGTCCTGGCCGCCTCCCGGGCGTCGGTGCCGGGCATCGACCCGACGCCGGTCGCGGCCCCCTCGCCCCACACGTGCTCCCTCACGCCGACGGCCTCACCCTCAGATCGGTGATCTCCGAGCCCGCGGGCAGATCGAGGGCGGTCAGGACGGCGGTCGCCACCGCGGACGGGGGGATCCAGCGCGCCGGGTCGTACTCCCTGCCCTCCTGCCGGTGCACCTTGGCCTGCATGGGCGTGGCGGTGCGGCCCGGGTAGACGGAGGTCACCCGCACCCCGGCGGCGCCCTCCTCCGCGCGCAGCGAGTCGGCGAGCGCCTTCAGCCCGTGCTTGCTGGCCGCGTACGCGCCCCAGTCGGCGTTGGCGTTCAGGCCCGCGCCGGAGTTGACGAAGACCACGTGGCCGTGCGCCGGGCGGAGCTGCGGCAGCAGCAGCCGGGTCAGCTCGGCGGGGCCGACGAGGTTGACCGCCAGAGTCGCGTTCCAGACCTTCGGGGTCAGCTCCCCGACCTTCCCCAGGTCCACCACCCCGGCGACGTGCAGCAGCGAGTCCACCCTCTCCGGCAGTTCCTGGTGGGACAGCGCCCACGACAGCCGCTCGGGCTCGGCCAGGTCCGCGACGAGGGTGCGGGCGCCGGGGAAGCGCTCGGCCAGTTCCCTGGCGCGGCCCGCGTTCCGCGCCGGCAGCCACAGCTCCTCGCCCCGCTCCCGCAGGCGCTCGGCGATCTCGGCCCCGATGCCGGAGCCCGCCCCGGTGATCACATGCGTTCCCATGCGCGACATCGTCCCATCCGCCGTCCCCGGTGGCGGGAATGGTGCCGTCCACCGCGGCGGGCGTGGTCGAATGAGGCCTCATGGCCGCTCCCGTACCGCAGCCCCCTCGGCCGGAGCCCTCCGCGCCCGCCCACGCCGCCGTCCCCGTCCCCGCCGCTCCCGTTCCCGCCGTCCCTCCGCAGGGCGGCCCGCGGCGGGGCGACGGGCGCTCGGGCCACATGGTCGTGTGCGGCGACAACTCGCTGTCGCAGCGGCTGGTGCGCGAACTCGCCTCCGTCTACGGCCAGAGGGTCACCGTCGTCCTGCCCTCGCTGCGCGGCGGCGACCAGGGCCCGCAGATCGCCGCGCTGGTCGGCGACCGGCATCTGGACGTACGGGCGGTGGAGGCCCAGATACCCGACGACGAGGCGCTGCGGGAGGCGGGCATCGAGCACGCCGCCGCGCTGGCGCTGACCTCCGGCGACGACCAGCTCAACATCCACACCGCGCTGCGCGCCCGCCGCATCAACCCCGAACTGCGCCTGGTCATCCGGATGTTCAACCGGACCCTGGGCCACTACCTGGAGGACCTTCTCGACCGGACCATCGCCGCCCGCGTCCCCGGCCTGGACCAGAGAGCCGTGGACGCCTCCACCACCGTCCTGTCCGACGCGGACACCGCCGCCCCCTCCATGGTGGCGGCGGCCGTGGTCGGCACCAGCAAGGTGATCCACGCCGGCGGGCTGCTGCTGCGGGCCAAGGAGCGCACCGTCGGCACCGCCGGCCGCCGCGACCCGCTGTGCACCCTGGCCCTGCTGCCCGACGCCCCGGACTCCGACGAGGGCGACGTCTACCCCGACCCCGAGGACCACGACGGCCCCGTGCTGCTGCCCGACCCGCGCGAGCTGGAGGGTCTGCCCGACGGGCGCGGCACCGTCGTCCTGGAGGCGATCACCCGCCGTCCCGACCGGGCCGGTGCCCCGGCTCCCCGGGTGCCGAGACTGCCGGTGGGCAGCTTCTTCTCCCGGAAGCTGCGGGCCGCCCTGCTCGGGCTCACCGCGGTGGTCGTCCTGCTCGCCGCCGCGAACTGGTACGTCACCCGCGAGACACCGCTGCACGCCGCCTACATCACCCTGCTCAACGTGATGTCCATCAACGAGCCCGAGCTGGAGGGCAGCACCGGGGAGCAGGTCCTGCAGCTGCTGGGCGGGCTGGCGGGCACCGCGCTGCTGCCGCTGATGTTCGCCGTCGTGCTGGAGAGCTACGGCACCTTCCGCCGGGCCGCCACCCTGCCGCCCCCGCCGCGCGGCATCGAGAGGCACGTCGTCCTGCTGGGCCTGGGCAAGGTCGGCACCCGTGTGCTGGACCAGCTGCTGGAACTGGGCATCCCCGTGGTGTGCATCGAGCGCGACGACGAGGCCCGCGGCATCGCCACCGCCCGCGCGCGCCGGGTGCCGACCCTGATCGCGGACGTCACCGAGGACGGGGTGCTGGAGGAGGCGGGGATAGCGCGCAGCCGCGCCCTGCTGGCGCTGACCAGCGACAGCGGCACCAACCTGGAGGCCACGCTCTACGCCCGCCAGGTCAACCCCGACCTGCGGGTGGTGATGCGCCTGTTCGACGACGAGTTCGCCGCCACCGTCTACCGCACGCTGCGCGACACCTACCCCGGCGCGCAGACCCGCAGCCGCAGCGTCTCGGCGCTGGCGGCACCGGCCTTCGCCGGCGCCATGATGGGCCGCCAGGTGCTGGGCGCCATCCCCGTGGGCCGCCGGGTGCTGGTCTTCGCCGCGGTCTCGGTGGAGGGCAACCGGCTGCTGGAGGGCCGCACCGTCGGCGAGGCGTTCCGCCCCGGTTCCTGGCGGATCCTGGCCCTGGACACCGCCCCGCCCGACCGCCGCCGCGCCGATCTGGGCTCCCTCACCTCCGGCGCCCGCACCTACACCCTCACCGGCGACCTCGCCTGGCGGCTGCACGACGGCTACGTGCTGACGGCGGGCGACCGCGTGGTGGTGGCCGCCACCCGCGAGGGCCTGGGCGTCCTGCTCTCGGGCGAGGACCCGCTCGGAGCGGACACCGGTGGCGCGAACGGCGCCGGCGGCGCGGGGGCGGGGAGCCCGGCCCCCGCACCGTGAACCACGCCGCCGCCCGCCCCGGCGCGCGCTACACCGGGCTGCGCTCCGGTTCCGGTCCGCCCGCCGCCGCCCGGTCCGGGGCCGGAAGGGTGACGCGGATCTTGGACTGGCCGTGCGGGAGCCGCTCCCAGTCGTCCATGAGACACGCCGTCAGGTCGTGGCTGGCCGCGAGGTCGACCAGCGTCTCGGTGCGGTAGTAGAAGTCCTCGCGCAGCACGTGGTGTTCGCGGCCCTCGGTGCGGTCGAAGGTGAAGTCGAAGAAGCCGCCCGGCGCGAGGACCCTCCCCACGTTCTCCAGGCACTGGTCGATGACATCCAGCGGCGAGTGGGAGAAGACGCTGTGGGCGTGGACGACCGTGAAGTGGTTCTCGGGCAGGAAGTCGAAGGTCAGGTCGTCGGCGATCGCCAGATGGGGCAGCTTGTCCTGGAGCCCGTAGCGCACCACGGTCCGCTTGGCCTCGACGAGGATGTCGGGCGAGATGTCGATGCCGTAGTAGTGGCCCGGCTCCAGGTGGTCGATGAACAGCCGGCCCGCCCGCAGGTTGCCGCAGCCGATCTCCAGCATCCGGTCCTCCGGCCTCAGCCCGTGCTCCATCAGATAGTCGAACTGCATCTGCCCGAGGGCCAGCCAGCGGTCGTGCGACGGCCGGCCGCCGACCGCCGCCTCGGGGCTGCGGGCGGCGTCGGAGGCCATCACCGCCCGGTAGTAGCCGATGTGGTCGCCGCGGTACCTCGCCCGCAGCCAGGCGTCCCGGGCGGTCCGCCGCAGATGGGCGGGGACGCGTCCGGGGTGGGCGAGTGCGTAGCGCGCCTTGTGCGTGAGGGCGGCGCGGTTCCGGGAGAGCTTGGAGTCGGACGGATTCCTGGCTCCCATGAGCACCTCCGTATCGCTGAGTGACGGAACGGACGCGCACCGTGCATCCGATCCGTCCGGTTGATCCGAATGGTCAGTGTTCCCCGCACTCCGCCTGATCACAACCGATACCGCACCGGGCGGGCCCCGGCCGGAGAACGTGCGGACACCGGCCGAGGGAACACCCGGTGCACCGCGCCCGCCGCTCCGTCAGGCGGCGGGCACCAGGTCGGACGGAGGCGGAGGCCCGCCCCAGAGCAGTTCGAACCAGACGGTCTTGCCGGCCGGCCCTCCCGGTCCGGCGGAGCCGCCCTCGGCCGGGCGGTCGCCCCAGCGGTCGGCGAGCACGTCGAGGATGAGCAGCCCGCGCCCGCCCTCCCGGTCGGGAGACGGCGGGGACGAGGACGGCACGGGCACCCCGCCGGGCCCGGCGTCCCACACGCTGACCCGCAGGACGGGATGGAGCCACCGCAGCGTCACGGCGGCGGCGTGCTCGCCGTACCTGACGGAGTTGGTGGCCAGCTCCGAGGTCAGCAGTTCCGCCCGGCCGGCCAGTTCGGGCAGCCCGTGCGCGGTCAGGACGGCCCGCAGGGTCCTTCTGGCGATCCCCGGGCCGCGCGGGTCGCGGGGGAAGCGCAGTTCGTACTCCCAGGGTTCGGCGAACGGGATCGGCTTCGGGAACGGTGGCGTGCTCACGCGGTCCTCCGGTGGGATGTGAGGGCTGGTCGCGCCGCCGGGCGGCCGGTACACGGGGCGGTGGCCTGCCGTGCGCCCTCCCGGGCAGGGCGCACGGTGCGCTTCCGCTGCGCGCTCGGCGGTGCGGCGCGGTGCTGTGACCCACAAGTTAGGGCAGAACGACTCACAGGTGAGCCAAAGAACCACGAAAGAGTGAAACATTGGTTGACTCACTGGAGCGCTCCGCGCACCGCTGGAAAACTGTCCACGCTCACGGCGAGAGAGGACAGATGGCAGCCCGGAACACCCCTACCGCACGTCAGCGCCGCCTGGCGACGGAGATGCGCAGACTGCGCGAGCAGGCCGGTCTCTCCACCACGCAGGCAGCCGCCCTTCTCGGCTCCGACCGGACGATGGTCTCCAACATCGAGGCCGGACGGACCGGACTCAGCGGAGAGCGGGTCCGCCAGATCGCATCCCTCTACCGCTGCCCGGACCCGGCACTCGTCGATGCCCTGGCCGCCATGGCCGGAGGCCGTCGGAGTCACTGCTGGTGGGAGGAGTACCGAGGAAAACTGCCGGACGGATTCCTCGACGTCTCGGAGATCGAGCACCATGCGGCCCGGATCCGCACCGTGCAGACGGTCCACCTACCAGGTCTGCTGCAGACCGAGGACCACGCCAGGGCGCTCTTCGAAGTCGTCGTACCCGAACTGTCCCGCCTGGAGGTCGAGTTGCGCGTGGCCCACAGACTGGGCCGCCAGGCCGTTCTGGGCGGAGCCGACCCGACCCCCTACTCCGCCGTCGTCCACGAGACCGCACTGCGCATGCGGTTCGGCTCCCGGAAGACCGTCATCGCCCAGCTCAGGCACCTGATCGAGGCCGGCGAACGGGATAACGTCACCCTCACGGTGATCCCCTTCCACGCCGGAGGCTTCCCCGGAGCGGACCAGTCCGTCCTGTACGTGGAGGGCGCGGTCCCACGACTGGACACCGTGCAACTCGACTCCGAGTTCGGTCCCGTCTTCATCGACTCCCCGACACCGCTGGTCAACTACCGGACGCTGTTGCGACTGATCGAGCAGCGCTCCTTGCCTCCGGCCGAGTCACGGGATTTCATCCACTCGATCGCCCGTGACGTGTGAGAGGAACAGCGGTGTCCGAACCCTCCTGGCAGAAGTCCTCATTCTCCGGCGGCGGCGGCAACAACTGCGTGGAGGTGGCCGCCGACGACGGTGACGGCATAGCCGTCCGCGAGAGCACCGACCCCGGCCGCGTCCTCACCACCGACCGCGCCGCCTTCCGCGCCCTCGTCCGGGGCGCGAAGGCCGGGGCGTTCGACCTTCTCGCCCAGTAGGGCCGCCCGGGTCGGTACTCCAGTCCGGTTGCGCGATCTCGCTGGTGGACCCGGCCGGAAACGCGTACGGCCACCGCACGGTCTCCGGGGGTCGTGCGGACCCATGAGAAACCGTGCGGTGGCCGCGGACCACGGTGTGGACCCTGCCCGCCCCGTCGGGAGATGCCGGACCGGGCCATGGCCAGGATCACGGGACGTTCCGGCCGGGTTGAGCCGCGGGCCGCTACCCGGGGCTTCCGGATGCGGCGGTCCCGTGACGGGTGGCGGACAGCGATGCATCGCCAGGAGCCGGCCTAACTCGGCCTCGTCGCGTAGACGGCGCCGGGGGTGTTCCGGAGAATCCATTCCAGGTAGGAGGAGACGCGGGTGTTCACGTCGGGGCTGCTGCCGGCGCAGCCCCTGCCGTGGGAGATGACGCCGACCAGGACGGGGTAATCGGCGTTGCGCTCGACGTAGTGGATGACAGGGCCGCCGTCGTCGTACGTACAGGGGCCCCGGCCCGGTGCGTAGGTGCAGATGCTGCCGGAAGTGACATACGGCCCGTCCCGGTCGACGCACTCGGCGTTGGTCATCGTGTCGAGTTCGGTACTCTGCAGGACGCTGCTCACCGGGCCGCCGAAACTGAGGGTGCCCCAGCCCATAGCCGTCACGGCGACGTTGTCGAAGCTGTCGGGCGCGTGTTCCCAGGGCAGGTAAGCCACATCGATCTCCCAGCTCGTCTGCACTGGCTCCATGAGTCGCACCAAGGCGATGTTGTTCGCCACGGTGTCGGGGGCGTAGTTCTCGTGAACCACGATGTCCTCGGCCCGGACCAACCGCGTGGCCTTGGTTTCACTTCCCGTGCTGTGGTCGTGATCGCCCAGCAGGACCGCCGTCGAAGACTCGTGCCTCCCCGCAACGCAGTGCGCGGCGGTCAGCACATACCTGGGGGAGATCAGTGTCGCCCCGCAGAACAGGCGCACCCGCTCGGTGTCGATCAGGCCGGCCATGAACCGGTGGTGGCGGGGATCCGCCTCCCATCCCCCGACGATGGCCGCGGCCGGTCCGGCCTGTGGGCCCGCCGCCAGGCACACGCCCATCAGCAGCACAGCCAGTTTTCTCTTCCAGCGCACAGCAGTTCCCTCCGCTTGCCCGACGCGTCAGACGACCATGGCATGGTCGCGCCAGCTCCCCAGCTGAGGGCACCGGTTTCCAGAAATCACCCGAACGGGTGACTGAGTAACCCAGAGCAATCAGCCCCCTTGCCGACACCGGGAAAAGGGCGCCCGGATCAACAGGCTTGCCGGACCGCGGGATGGACGGCGCTCCGAAGAGAGGACGAAGGGCGGCGTCCCGGAGGAACCTCCACAGGGCCGGACGGGACCGGGCCGGGGAACTCGCGGGTTTCAGGCGCGGTCCGTGCCGATTCCCAGTGCGGTGAGCAGTCGCCACACGTCGGTGGAGGGGTCGCGGCCGAGAGGATCGCAGTCGGGCGCGTGGCCGGTGAGCGCCGCCCATTCCGCGCAGTCCGGAGTCCGGTCCAGCTCAGTGGAGACGGTCTTCGCCGCTCTGTCGGCCGCCTTGGCCGAGCAGGCGCCGTGCGAGCACTGGGTGACCAGGCCCCGGGCGTTGCGGATCGCGTTGGTCTCCCTGCCCAGCAGGGAGGCGCCGCGCTTGCCGCCCAGCCCCTTGCCCCGGTCTCCGGACCCCTTGTCGTAGTCCGCGAAGCCGTCCGCGTCCCTGTGCCGGCGCAGTTCGTTCACCACCGTGCCGCTGCGGCCGTTCTCCCGGCTGGTCCAGTTCTTGAAGTGCAGTAGCAGCCACAGCTCGAAGGAGGGGTGGGAGAGCACGACCTGGACACCGCCCCGGTGAGCCTTGCGCAGGGCCCTCGGAATCTCCCTGTCCCGGTTGTCCTCGGTGTCGCGGTCGAACAGGACCCACTTCTCGTCTTCCGGCCCGGCCACGGAGAGCACCTGGTCCACGGCCTCCTCCGGACGCAGGCCGTCGGCGTGTCCGGGATCGCAGTAGTGCAGGTGGAATCCCCGCTCCCCGGAGCGCTGCCTGCCGTAGGCCTCGTTGAGCAGGTCGAGGTAGGCGGGCTCGGTTCTCGCCCCCTCACAGGCGATGTAGAGCACCCGGTGCGACCGGTCACCGTACGAGGCGACCGGTCGGCGTGGCGGGCCGCCCGGGGTCCGCTCCCGCCTGCGGCGGCGTCCCTGTTCCTTCTTTCCCCTGCTCATGCCGTCGCCTTCGGTTCCTCCTCGAGAACGGCGATCTCCCGTGCCAGCTCGCCCGCGGTGAGCCGGGGGATCCCGCCGTAGTGGCCGTGCAGGTAGCGGCGTTCCAGGTTCTCGTCCC
The DNA here is from genome assembly GCF_017114865.1 of Streptomyces verrucosisporus. Classification (GTDB taxonomy): domain Bacteria; phylum Actinomycetota; class Actinomycetes; order Streptomycetales; family Streptomycetaceae; genus Streptomyces; species Streptomyces fenghuangensis. The sequence goes on from NZ_JADEYH010000016.1 coordinate 15,811, forward strand.
TGCGGGCCTTCCGGGCCGCGGTGAGCGGGTACAGCGTGCTCTCCCCGGTGGCGTTCTTCAACGCGATCCACACCTGGTCGCGGTCCAGCGGGCGTTCCGCCACGGACGGACCGAGCAGTGTGGCGTCGTGGGTGGTGAAGACGAGCTGAGCGGTGTGGGGATTGGCGTCCCGGTCGTGGAACAGCCGAACGGCCTCCGCGGCCAGGCGCGGATGCAGGCTGGAGTCCAGTTCGTCGACCAGGAGCGTGCCGCCCCGGTCCAGGACGTGCAACAGCGGCCCGAGAAACGCGAACCAGGCGTGGGTGCCCAGGGACTCCTGCTCCATGAAGTCGAGGGGGCTGGTGCCTCCGCCGGGCGTGCGGTGCAGGAGCTGGACCTCTCCCGTCTCCGGATCGGTGGTGATACCGGCGATGCCCAGATCGGCCTTGACCAGCAGCCGGACGAAACGGTCGCGGAAGCGGCGGTCCGATCTCCCCTCGGTGAGCCTGTCACGGATCCACCGCGTCCGGTCCGCCTCGCCGGCCTGCGGGTCGGCCGCCCACAGGCTGTCCATGAACCAGCGGTGCAGTGGGGACAGCTGGGGATGGTTGAGGGTGGCTGCGACGGTGAGGAAGAGCGCGTTGGGCCGGGTGAGGGCCGTGTATTCGTCCTTGTGTCCCTTCAGCCCGGTTCCGGGGAATCTGAACTCCCCCCCTTCCGCACCAGGGCGTCCGGCCTCCCGGTCGAACCAGACCTGGCGCCGGCCCGAAGGATAGGCGTGCAGCCACTCCGCCTCCACGCGGTCGTCGGACACCTCGAAGCCGTAGGTGTAACGGACCGGGTCGTCGCCGAGCAGCAGGTCCACCTCGAAGAGACTGGTCTCCTCCTGCGCTTCGGGAGCAAGCGCGAAGGGCTCCCTCGGGATCCCCGGCTCCTTCGCCCAGTCCGCGAAGGAATCCAGCACCGCCCTGCGCATGAAGCTCATGGCGTGCAGTCCGTTCGACTTGCCGGAGGCATTGGCGCCGAAGAGGCCGATCACCGGCAGCACCTGGACGGGTTTCCCGTCGATGCGGACACCGGTGTCACGGCCGGTGCCCTCGTTGAACTCGGTGGCAACCAGCGACAGCTCCTGCTCATCACGGATCGACCGGTGGTTGGCCACCCGGAAACTCAGCAGCACGGCCGCCCTCCCTATCGAATGCCCCGACAGACATCTCAGGCTCTTTGGCGCGGGTAACCCGCACCAAAAAGCTTAAGGCGAGACTCCGGGCATCGCCAGGAAGGCGTCAACCCCGGCTGACGGCGGCAGCCGCGGCGCGGCGCTCGGTGGCGGCGATGGTGGCCGAGCCGACCACGCGGGTGCCGTCGTAGAGGACGATCGCCTGGCCCGGGGCGACGCCGCGCACCGGCTCGGTGAAGGCCACCTTCAGCTCGTCGCCGTCCGGACCGCCGGCCGGCTCGGCCGTCACCGGCGTCTCGCCGCCGTGGGCGCGCAGCTGGGCGGTGTACGTGCCCGGCCCGGTGGGCGGGGTGCCGCACCAGCGGGGGCGGATGGCCCGCAGGGCGACCACGTCCAGGGCGGAGGCCGGGCCGACGGTGACGGTGTTGTCCACCGGGGAGATGTCCAGCACGTAGCGCGGCTTGCCGTCGGGGGCGGGGTGGCCGATGCGCAGGCCCTTGCGCTGGCCGACGGTGAAGCCGTACGCGCCGTCGTGGGTGCCGAGCTTGTTGCCGTCCTCGTCGAGGATGTCGCCCTCGGCGGTGCCCAGGTGCCTGGCGAGGAAGCCCTGGGTGTCGCCGTCGGCGATGAAGCAGATGTCGTGGCTGTCGGGCTTCTTCGCCACCGCCAGGCCCCGGCGCTCGGCCTCGGCGCGGATCTCCTCCTTGGTGGTGGCGGTGTCGCCGAGGGGGAACATGGCGTGGGCGAGCTGCCGCTCGTCCAGCACGCCCAGCACATAGCTCTGGTCCTTGGCCATGTCGGTGGCGCGGTGCAGCTCGCGGGTGCCGTCCTCGCGCAGGACGACGGTGGCGTAGTGGCCGGTGCACACCGCGTCGAAGCCCAGCGCCAGGGCCTTGTCCAGCAGCGCGGCGAACTTGATCTTCTCGTTGCAGCGCAGGCAGGGGTTGGGGGTGCGGCCGGCCTCGTACTCGGCGACGAAGTCCTCCACCACGTCCTGGCGGAAGCGCTCGGCCAGGTCCCACACGTAGAAGGGGATGCCGATGACGTCGGCGGCGCGGCGGGCGTCGCGGGAGTCCTCGATCGTGCAGCAGCCGCGGGCGCCGGTGCGGAAGGACTGCGGGTTCGCCGAGAGGGCGAGGTGGACGCCGGTGACGTCGTGGCCGGCCTCCACCGCGCGGGCGGCGGCGACGGCGGAGTCCACCCCGCCGGACATGGCGGCGAGGACGCGAAGGCGGGGGGCGGGGCTGGGCGCACCGGTCGTGTCAGTCATAGCGCCTCCAGGGTACGGGTCCGGGTGCGCTCAGGCGGAACCGTACGGGTGTTCTTGAGCGTTGTGCTCGCCGTGAGCGAGAAAGATGCCCCCGGACACCGCCGGACGGACGGAAAGGGACGGCCGGTGGGCCGCCGCGCCCTGCTGGTCGGCGGCGCGGCGGCGGGACTGGGCGCCCTCGGGTACGCGGCCCGCGACGATCTGGCCCGGACGTGGTGGAGGGTGCCGGGCGTGAACCGGCCGCGCACCGAGGGCGAGGTGGACCACCCCGGGGCGGACTGGCTGCCGGCGTCCGAGGCGAACTGGCGGCGGGCCGACCGGCCCTACGACTACACCGTCGACCGGGTGGTGGTGCACGTCATCCAGGGCCCCTACGCGGTGGCCCTGAAGGTCTTCCAGGACCCTTCCCACCGCGCAGCGACCCACTACGTGGTGCGCACCTCCGACGGGAAGGTGACGCAGATGGTGCGGGAGCTGGACGTGGCGTACCACGCGGGCAACCGCGAGTACAACGAGCGCAGCGTCGGCATCGAGCACGAGGGCTTCGTGGACCGCCCGGAGACGATCACCGACGCCACCTACCGGGCCTCGGCGGCGCTGACGGCCGGGATATGCGACCGGTACGGCCTGCCCCGGGACCGCGAGCACATCGTCGGCCACGTCGAGGTACCCGGCACCGACCACACCGATCCCGGGCCGCACTGGGACTGGGAGCGGTACATGCGGATGGTCCGGGACGTGCCGGTCCTCAAGGACTGACCCGCAGAGGACGGGAAGCGGGCAGGGCGGGTCTACGACAGCCCGGCGCCGCGGGCGCGCTCCACGGCCGGGCCGATGGCGGCTGCCACGGCGTCCACGTCCGCCCTGGTGGAGGTGTGGCCCAGCGAGAAGCGCAGGGTGCCCCGGGCCAGCTCCGGGTCGGTGCCCGTGGCCAGCAGGACGTGGCTGGGCTGGGCGACGCCGGCGGTGCAGGCCGACCCGGTGGAGCACTCGATGCCCTGGGCGTCCAGCAGGAGCAGCAGCGAGTCTCCCTCGCAGCCGGGGAAGGAGAAGTGAGCGTTGGCGGGCAGCCGGCCGGCCGGATCGGGGTCGCCGCCCAGGACGGCGTCCGGCACGGCCTCGCGCACGGCCGCCACCAGCGCGTCCCGCAGCGCGCCGATCTCGCGGGCGAACTCCTCGCGCCGCCCGGCCGCCAGCCGCGCGGCGACCGCGAAGGCGGCGACGGCGGGTACGTCCAGGGTGCCGGAGCGCACGTCGCGCTCCTGGCCGCCGCCGTGCAGCAGCGGCGTGGGGGCCCACTGCCTGCCCAGCAGCAGCGCGCCGATGCCGTACGGGCCGCCGATCTTGTGGCCGCTGACCGTCATCGCGGCCAGATTGGAGGCGGCGAAGTCCACCGGCACCTGGCCTACGGCCTGGACGGCGTCCGCGTGCATCGGGATGCCGAACTCAGCGGCGATCGCGGCCAGTTCGGCCGTGGGCTGGAGGGTGCCGATCTCGTTGTTGGCCCACATCACGGTGATCAGGGCGATGTCCCCGGGCTTCTCCTCCACCGCCTCGCGCAGCGCCTCGGGGTGGACCCGCCCCAGGGAGTCGACCGGCAGCCACTGCACCCGGGCACCCTCGTGGTCGGCGAGCCAGTGGACGGCGTCGAGGACCGCGTGGTGCTCCACGGGGCTGGCCAGGACGCGGGTGCGGGCGGGATCGGCCGCGCGCCGGGCCCAGTACAGGCCCTTGACCGCGAGGTTGTCGGCCTCGGTGCCGCCGGAGGTGAGAACCACCTCGCTCGGCCGGGCGCCCAGCGCCGCGGCGAGGGCCTCGCGCCCCTCCTCCACCGTGCGGCGGGCCCGCCTTCCTGCCGCGTGGAGGGAGGAGGCGTTGCCGACGGGGCCGAGCTGGGCGGTCATCGCCTGCACCGCCTCCGGGAGCATGGGGGTGGTGGCGGCGTGGTCAAGGTAGGCCATGGTCAACCGATTCTACGAGCCGCCCGCGCCGGGACGAGAGCGAGGACCGGCCAGTGGACCGGTCCTCGCTCTCCCGCCCCGGAAAGCCGTGAGGCGGGCGGCCGTCCTCAGTCGACCTTGTGCTCGGCCTGGAACATCCAGTGGTGCTTCTCGAGGTCGGCGATGATCGCGATGAGGATGTCCTGGGTCACCGGGTCGGGCTTCTCCGTGGCGTCCATGCGCTCGCGCATCCGGTTCACCACGGAGGCCAGCGCGCCGACCATGACCTCGACGGCCTTGTCGTCCTGGTGCCAGCCGCTGTCCACCCCGGTGATGCCGCTGCCGGAGGCGAGTGCGGAGGCACGGCCGTCGGGGGCCAGGCCCAGGGCCGCGGCGCGCTCGGCGACGGTGTCGGAGTAGGTGCGCGCGGTGTCCACGACCTCGTCGAGCTGGAGGTGGATGGAGCGGAACCGCGGGCCGATCACGGTCCAGTGGACCTGCTTGGCCACCAGCGACAGATCGACCAGGTCCACCAGTGCGCCCTGCAGCGCCTCTCCGACGACCTTGAGGTCCTGGTCGGGCAGTGTGCTCTTCACGGCGTACATCCGTTGACCACCTTCACTTCTCTCACTGGGGAGCTTTGTCGCGCATGGCGATTTTCGTATTGTTCGTCCCTTTTCAGGCTACCCGTGAAGGGCTCCGCCACTCCCGCGCCGCCGGCCCCGCCGATCCGGTCGCGCACAGCGTTCGCGCCGGTCACGGCGGGTGCCGGGGCATCGGGGGCGACATCATCACGTGTGCCCCGCGCCGCCCGCCGCATGCGGAAGCGGCCCCGCACCCCTCCGTGAAGGGGGCGGGGCCGCGGATCGCGCGACGGAGGCGGTCCGGTCCGCGCTCAGGCCGGCAGGGCGCGGGCGAGCTGCCGGGACTGGGCGACCAGCCGGTCCTCGCTGTCCCAGACGTCGGCGTCCTCCTCCAGGAAGCCGCCGGCCAGATTGCGGGTGGTGACCGCCACCCGCACCGGCCCGGGGGCCGGACGGCGGCGGACGTGGACGGTCAGCTCCACCGTCGGCACCCAGCCGGACAGGCCCAGCTCGAAGGCGGTGGGCGGCAGAGCGTCCACCGCCAGCAGCAGGGAGAGCGGGTCGTGGTCGCGGCCGTCGGCCAGCCCGAACCAGCCGCGCATCTCGCCGCGCCCGCTGGGGGCGCCGACCGCCCAGCCGACGGTGGCCGGGTCCAGGCGCAGGTCGATCTGGTGGGTGATGGGCGGGACGGCGGACGGGTCCATGCCGTCCCTGGCCCCGAGGCAGCTCTCGTAGGGCGGGATCTGCGGCGGCTTGGCGCTGGTGCGGACGTCGTCGGGCAGCGCGGCCAGGTCCCCGTAGCCCGCCAGCACACGGATGCGCTCGACCTCCCGCCCTTCCTCGTCCCGCTGGAGCAGGGAGGCGGCGCCGGTGGACAGGGTGCGGCCGGCGCGCACGGCGGTGGTGCGTACGGTCGCCGGGCCGGGCCGGGAGGCGGTGAGGTAGTGCGCGGTGATGGTGAAGGGGTCGGGGTGCGGCAGTGCGTCGCCGAGGGCCCGGCCGAGCAGGGCCAGCAGGTAGCCGCCGTTGACGGCGTGCCCGATGGTCCACTGGGCGGAGAGGTCGGCGCCGTAGACGCCCTCCCCCTGTGCTGTGACGGCCGTGTCGCGATCGAACGCGCTGGTACCGATGGTTGCCTCGGTCATGGCAGTACACGGTACAGGCTTTTATTACCGGCTAGTAGCCAAGTCTCGGCACGCCTCTCACGCCTCCCCCTCGCTCTCCTCGGTCCGCCGGCTGCGGCGGTACCAGGCCCTCGGTGCGCGCCAGTTGTAGCGCAGGGCCAGCAGCCGCAGGACGAAGGCGAGGGCGGCCGCCGCTCCGCTGGTCACCCCGTTCAGCTCCCCGGCCCTGATCAGCAGCGCCACGGCCGTCGCCCCGACGACGGCCGGCACGGCGTAGACCTCCCGGTCCCAGCGCAGCAGCGAGGGCACCTCGTTGGCCAGGACGTCGCGCAGCACGCCGCCGCCGGCGGCCGTGGCCAGCCCCATGACGACCGAGGCGGTCAGGCCGAGCCCGTAGGCGTGCGCCTTGACCGTACCGGTGACGCAGAACAGGCCGAGCCCGGCCGCGTCGAAGACCATCACCGCCCGGTTGATCCGCTCCACCTGCGGGTGGAGGAAGAAGACCAGCACCGTGGCGGCCAGCGGGGTCAGCAGATAGCCGAGGTCGGTGAAGGCGGCCGGGGGCACCGCCCCGATCACCAGGTCCCTGAAGAGCCCGCCGCCCAGCCCGGTGACCGAGGCGAGCAGCGCCATGCCGACGACGTCGAAGTTCTTGCGGACGGCGAGCAGCGCGCCGGAGACGGCGAAGACGAAGATCCCGGCCAGGTCGAGCCAGTGCTGGACGGAAGGGGTGAACAGATCCACCCCCCGGTTGTAACAGGTCCCCCAAGCGCCGCATCGCCCGCCTCCGCGCCCATCGGCGGGAGGCGGGCGGTGCGGGGGCGCTACGCGGCGTCCGGGGAGCCGGAGGGTGCGGCGCGCGGCTCACTCGGCCGCGGTCGCGGCCTTCTCCGTCTTCACGGCCCCGGCCTCAGCCGGCCCGGCGTGCCCGGCGTGCCCGCCGTGCTCCTCGTGGCCGGCCGGGACGACCTGGGCCGCGTTGTGCGTGGGGCTGATCCGGCCGTCGGCTATCTCCTCGGCCCAGTGGCAGGCCACCCTGTGGCCGCCGCCCAGATCACGCAGTTCGGGCCGGTCGGTGGTGCAGAGCGTGTCCTGCTTCCACGGGCAGCGGGTGTGGAAGCGGCAGCCCGCCGGCGGGTTCGCCGGGGAGGGCAGGTCGCCGGTGAGCAGGATGCGCTCGCGGTTGTCCTCGACCTCCGGGTCGGGCACCGGCACGGCCGACATCAGCGCCCGGGTGTACGGGTGCCGGGGCTCGGCGTACAGCATGTCGCTGGGCGCCTCCTCCACCAGCGAGCCCAGGTACATCACCCCGACGACGTCGGAGATGTGCCGCACCACGGCCAGGTCGTGGGCGATGACCACGTACGTCAGCCCCATCTCCTGCTGGAGCTCCTCCAGCAGGTTGATCACCTGCGCCTGGATGGAGACGTCCAGCGCGGAGACCGGCTCGTCGCAGATGATCACGTCCGGTTCCAGGACCAGCGCACGGGCGATGCCGATGCGCTGGCGCTGCCCGCCGGAGAACTCGTGCGGGTAGCGGGAGAGCGCGCCCGCCGGCAGCCCGACCCTCGCCAGGATCTTCCGGATCCTCTCGCGGCGCTCCTCCTGGTCGGCGCCGATGCCGTGGGCCTCCATGCCCTCGGAGAGGATCGACTCGATGTTCTGCCGGGGATTGAGGCTGCCCAGCGGGTCCTGGAAGACCATCTGGAGCCGGCGGCGGAAGCGGCGCATCTCCTCGTCCGGCAGCTTCGCCAGATCGGTGCCGTCGAAGACGACCTCGCCGTCGGTGATGTCCACCAGCCGCAGGACCGCCCGGCCCAGCGTGGTCTTGCCGCAGCCCGACTCGCCCACCAGGCCGTACGTCTGGCCGGGCTCGACGGAGAGCGACACGCCGTCGACGGCGTAGACGTGGCCGACCGTGCGGTCGAAGAGGATGCCCTTCTTCACCGGGAAGTGGACCTTCACACCGTTCAGTTGGAGCAGGCTCATGCTCCGGCCTCCTTCTCGGCCGTGCCGGCCGTGCCGACCGCCGCGTCCTTCTCCGCCGGTTCGGTCTTCTCCACCGGCTCGTCCACCGCGGGCCCGCCCTCGCCGTCGGCCTCGGTGCCGGGCACCTCGTCCGGCCCGGGCAGCGCGGACTCGCGCAGACCGGCGGCGCCGTCGGAGAGCACCGGGTTGACGCACCGCACCTGGTGTCCGGGCTTGCGCGGCTCCTCCAGCGCCGGGGTGCCCTTCAGGCACTCCAGCGTGTAGTGGTCGCACCGGGGAGCGAAGGCGCAGCCGTCCTCCCAGGCGATCGTGTCGTTGATGGAACCGCGCACCGGCCTCAGCGGCTCGCCGCGCGGCGCGTCGAGCCGGGGGATGGAACCCAGCAGCCCGTTGGCGTACGGGTGGGTCGGCGCGTCGAACAGCTCGCGCCGCTCGGCGGACTCCACCACCTTGCCCGCGTAGAGCACGTTGACCTGGTCGCACAGGCCGGCGACCACGCCCAGATCGTGAGTGATCATCAGCAGGGCGGTGCCCTCTTCGTCGACCAGTTCCCTGAGCAGCTCCAGGATCTGGGCCTGGATCGTCACATCCAGCGCGGTGGTCGGCTCGTCGGCGATCAGCAGCCGCGGCGCGCAGGCCACCGCCATGGCGATCAGGGCGCGCTGGCGCATGCCGCCGGAGAGCTGGTGCGGGTACTCCTTCAGCCGCCGGGTGGGGTCGGGGATGCCGACCCGGTCCAGCAGGGAGGCGGCCTCCCTGCGTGCGGCCTCGCCCTTCATCCCCCGGTGCCGGGCCAGGATCTCGGTGACCTGGACCCCGATGGGCACCACCGGGTTCAGCGAGGACAGCGGGTCCTGGAAGATCATCGCCAGCTGGGAGCCGCGCAGGTCGCGCATCCCCTTCGGGCTCAGGGTCAGCAGGTCGGTGCCGTCGAAGTCGGCACGGCCGCCGGTCCTCACGCCCCTGGAGGGCAGCAGCCCCATCAGGGCCAGCGAGGTGACGGACTTGCCGCAGCCCGACTCGCCGACCAGGCCGACGACCTGGCCCTGGTCGACGTCGAAGGAGACCCCCGACACGGCCTTCACGTCGCGCCGGCCGCGCTGGGTGAAGGTGACGGTCAGTTCGTCCACGGAAAGCAGGGCCATGTGATCAACTCCGCAGTTTCGGGTCGAGAGCTTCCCGCATCGCCTCGCCCAGCAGGGTGAAGCCGAGCGCGGTGATGATGATCCCCAGCGCGGGGTAGACCGCGAGCATCGGTGCGCTGTCGAAGTAGCTCTGCGCCTGGGCCAGCATGACTCCCCACTCCGGTTCGGCTGCGTCGGGGTTTCCCAGGCCGAGGTAGGACAGCGCCGCCGCCTCGATGATGGCGGTGGCCAGGCTCAGAGTGGCCTGGACGATCACCGGGCTCAGCGAGTTGGGCAGCACATGACCGAGCGCGATGCGCCGCTTGCGCACCCCGAGGGCCTGGGCGGCCAGCACGTAGTCCGAGCCGCCCTGCGCCAGCATGGCACCGCGCAGCAGCCGGGCGAAGATGGGGATCTGCACCACGCCCACCGCGATCATCACGGTGGTCAGGGACTGGCCCAGGACCGCCGCGACGGAGACGGCCAGCAGCAGCGAGGGCAGCGCCAGCATGATGTCGATGACGCGCATCACGGCGGTGTCGATCCGGCGGCCGGTCTTGCCGCCCAGCACCAGGGCTGCGCCCGAGGCGCCGCCGACCAGCGCGCCGACGGTGAAGCCCAGGAGCGTGGCGACGATGCCGACCAGCAGGGTCTGGCGGGCTCCCACCAGCATCCGGGAGAACTCGTCACGGGCCAGATGGTCCAGGCCGAGCCAGTTCTCGGCGCGGGGGCCGACGAAGACGTTCTGGTTGGTGAGGACCTCGCCCCGCCACAGCTGCGCGGTGGGGCTGTACGGGGCGACCCACGGGCCCACGATCGCGACCACCACGAACACGCCGATGATGCACGCGCCGATCATGGCCATCTTGCTGGCCTTCAGCCTGCGCCAGGCCTCGACCCACAGACTGGCGCCCGTGGAGGTCTCGGTGGAGGCGGTCAGCTCGGCAAGCCGGTCGATCTTGTCGGTCTTGGTGCTCATCAGTGCACCCGCACTCTCGGGTCGATAAGGCTGTAGGCGAGGTCGACCAGCAGGTTGACGACGACGTACGCGGCCGCGATGAACATGATGAAGCCCACCAGGACCGGGTAGTCCCGCTCGTCGATGGCGGTCTTGATGAACGAGCCGATGCCGCCGAAGGCGAAGACCGACTCGGTGAGCACCGCACCCGACAGCAGACCGCCGGTGAGCAGGCCGATGGCGGTGACGATCGGCAGCAGCGCGTTGCGCAGCACATGGCGGCCGCGCACCACCTGGCGGCTCAGACCCTTGGACTCGGCGGTGCGCACGTAGTCCTCGCCGAGCACCTCCAGGACACTGGCCCGGGTCATACGGGTGATGATGGCCAGCGGGATCGAGGAGAGCGCCAGGGCGGGGAGCACCAAGTGCCTCGCCGCGTCCCAGGCCGCGTCGAACTCGCCGGTGAGGATGCCGTCCAGGACGTAGAAGCCGGTGACCTCGGTTGCGTCGATGCCGGTGGTCTGGCGGCCGAAGCTGGGGAACCAGCCGAGCTGGACGGCGAAGACCGCCTTGAGCAGGAAGGCCAGGAAGAACACCGGAATGCAGATGCCCACCAGGGAGCCGGAGACCGCGGTGACGTCCAGCCAGCTGCCGCGCCGGCGGGCGGCGAAGTAGCCCAGCGGGATACCGACGGCGATGGCGATGATCATGGCCGAGATGCCGAGCTCCACCGTGGCCGGGAACGCCCGGGTGAACTCGTCCCACACCGGCTGACCGGTCTGGGTGGAGACTCCCAGGTCCAGCTCGGACAGCCGCTTGAGGAAGCGGCCGTACTGGACCCACACGGGCTGGTCGAGCCCGAGGGCCGCCTCGATGCGGGCCCTGTCCGCCTCGGTCGCACGCTCGCCGAGCATGGCCGCAGCGGGTCCGCCGGGCAGCCGGTTCAGCCAGATGAACAGCAGAACGGACAGGCCCAGCAGGGTGGGTATCAGTTGGAGCAGTCTTCGTACGACGAGACGCAACACCCCGCGATGCCCCTTTCTTGGTCCTCATGGGCAGGTCCGCCCGGCCACTTCGGATGCCGTGGCCGGGCGGACCTGCGCGCGGTCATGCGTTTACTTGAAGGAGACCTCGGCGAAGTTCTCCTGCGTCAGCGGGGAGACCTTCGGGGGGTTGACGTCCTTGGCGAACGCGATGGACGGCGGGGAGGAGGAGACCGGGACGCCCGGGATGTACTCCATGATGGCCTCGTTGGCCTTCTTGTACAGCTCCACCCGCTTGGCGACGTCCGGCTCGGCGCTGGATCCCTTCACCGCGTCGAAGACCTTGTCGTCGCGGAAGCCCCACTGCTTGTCGTAGCCGGCGAACCAGGTGCCGATGAAGTTGTAGGCGTCGTTGAAGTCACCGGTCCAGCCCAGCAGGTGCAGGTCGCAGGTGCCGGCCTCGGTGGCGTCGATGTAGTCCGGGGCCCACTTCATGGGCTTGGGCTCGACGGTGACGCCGGCCTTCTCCAGGTCGGCCTTCATCAGCTCGAACATGTCGGCCGGGGCGGGCATGTACGGGCGGGTGACCTCGGTCGGGTAGCAGAAGGTGACCTTCAGCTTCTCCTCGCCGGCCTTCTCCAGCAGGTCCTTGGCCTTGTCCGTGTCGAACTCGTAAGTGGCGACCTTGTCCGAGTGGCCGTCGACGGTGTCCGGCATGAACTGGGTGGCCACCACGCCGCCCTCGGGCAGCTGCGTCTTGACGATGTTCTCGCGGTCGATGGCGTGGGTGATCGCCTGACGGACGTCCTTCTTCTTCAGGGCCTTGTTCGCCTCCTGCGACATGCCCATGTAGAAGATGTTGAACACGCCGCGGACCGGGACCTGGAAGCCATCCTTCTCCAGGGTCTTCACGTCCGAGGGCGCGACCAGGTCGTAGCCGTGGATGTTGCCGGCCTGCAGCGCCTGGCGGCGCGCGGACTCCTCGGCGATGGTGCGGAAGACCAGCTTCTCGACGCCGGCCTTCTCACCCCAGTAGTCGTCGAACCGCTCGAGGGTGACTTCCTTGTTGCCCTTGTCCCACTCGGTGATCCGGAAGGGACCGGTGCCCGCGACGGTACCGGCCTCCTGGCTGTAGTCGGGGTAGGAGATGGCGTCGCCCTCGCCGCTCAGCTCCTGCTTCTTGTAGGCGTCGATGGCCTTCGGGGAGTGGATGGCCAGCGCCTGGAGCGAGAAGCCGCCGGGGAGGTTGGCGGTGGACTCGTGCACGCTGATGACGGCGGTGTGCTCGTCCTTCGCCTCGCAGCCCTTGTAGTTGGCCTCGGGCGTGTCCTTGCTCTCGTTCTCGGCGAAGCCGCCGAAGATCTTCTGCCAGTAGTAGGAGACAGCGCTCTCCTGGTACGTACCGGTCCAGTTGAACCAGTGGTCGTAGTTCTTGCACACCGCCTCGGCGGTGAGCTTCTCGCCGTCGTGGAACTCCACGCCCTTGCGGAGGTTGAAGGTCCACTCGGTGCCGGTCTCGTCGGCGTCCCACGACTCGGCCAGGCCACCGACCAGCTCGGTGCCGCCCGGCTCGTGCTCGATCAGCGCCTCGAAGGCCTGGCGGGTGACCCGGAACGTCTCACCGTCACTGGCCAGCGCCGGGTCCAGAGAGCCCGGGTCTCCGGCGGCGCCGAAGACGAAGGTCTCCCCGCCCTTGCCTTCGTCCTTCTCGCCTCGTTCACTGGCACATCCAGTGGCGATCACACCAACCGCGAGGGTCGCCGCGATCGTCTGGACGACCCTGGAACCGGTTATTCGCATGTTCCACCTCAGGGGTCGGTGACGGTTTGACTGCTGGTCGCCCGAACAGTACTGCGCCCAACCATCGGTGTGAACTGTCCGCATGTCGGTGATATAGACCTGAGACCCTGGCGCCCGAAACAGCGACAGTGCAGGTCAAAGCATTGATACCGGACGAAACCACCGGTCGCCGACGGGGCGGGGCCCGGCGCCGCGGGGCGCCTTGTCAGTAGGGGCGGGGGTAGCCGTAGCCGTGTCCGGGGGCCGCCGCCGGGGCGGCGGCGTGGGCGTCGCGGTCGAAGAACGGGCGGGAGTTGGCCCGCAGCCACATGGCGACCGGATCGTACTCGTCCGACATCGACACCGTGGAGACCGCCAGTCCGTCCGGCACCGCGGCCACCGACTGCCGCATCATCGAGCGCACCGACTCCACCGCCTGTGGCGCGGAGTCGTACAGGTCGAGTCCGATCACCAGCCGCGGCGCGCCCAGGGCGGGCTGCACCCAGGCCCGGCGCAGGGTTCGCACGGCGGGTGTGCGGTGGGCGTTGTGCACCAGCTGGGCATAGAAGTGCGGTACGTCCACGGTCGGTTCGCCGATGCGCAGCGGCCCGGCCGGCAGCCTCTCCAGCCCGCCCGCGATCCGGCGCAGGTCCAGCCAGGGGATGCCGACGCCGCCGCCGGGCGCGTGCGGGTTGAGCCACAGCCCCCAGCGGTCGGGGAAGAGGGCGGCGGCGATGTCGCGTCCGCCGACCACCTCGTGGGCCCTGGTCCAGCCGGAGGCCGTCAGCTCGTGCGCGGAGGTCACACAGGGCGCGTAGCCGTGCCCGGCGACCTCCATGTTCCCGTACTGGGCGTCGGGGGAGCCGGCCTGACCGTGCCAGAGCAGCATCCACACCCGGCCGGAGGCGAGGGCGCCCAACAGCGCTTCATAGGTGTCGTACCGCCCGGGCGCCACCTGCCGCAGCAGCTGCTCAACGCTTCCACCCGCGCTCACGTGGGCCGCCCCTTCTCGCGTCGTCCTCGCTCACCGGGCCGCGCGCGCGTCCCGTCCCGACATCCAACCAGCTTACGGTCCGCACCCGACAGGGTCCGGACCGCTCAGCCGTTTCCGGGCGGGGGCACCCGGCCGCGACCGTGCGGGACGCCGGGCGGCCGGGGTCAGTACGGCCGGCCCTGGCGGTCGTAGAAGGGCCGCACGCACTGGCGCATCCAGTCCACGACCGGGTCCTGGGCCGCGTCCAGCAGCACCATCTGCACCGGCCACCGCACCGGCTCCCGGCCCAGCGCGCGGCCGAGCGCGTCGTGCGCCGCCGCACGGGCCTGCGGGTCCAGCAGGTCCAGCTCCACTCCGACGAACAGCGCGGGCGGGTCGCCCTCGACGCTGGCCAGGCCTCGGCGCGCGGTGCGGACCTGCGGCAGCACCGCGAACTCCCCGGCGGCGGCGGCCAGGAAGTCCACCGGCTCCTCCTGCCAGTCGGGCTCGAAGAGCCGGACCCGGGCGCCGCTCGCCATTCCCGGGATCCCCTCGGCCCCGCCCTCGCGGCACAGTTCGGCCACGGCGTCCGGAGGCAGGGGGACGCCGACGGTGCCGTCGGGGTTGACCGCGATGCCCACCTGCGGCGGCAGACCGCGGGCGAACTCCCGCGCGGGCGCGACGGCGAAGGGCAGATGCGAGCCGGCGCCCTGCCGGAACTGCTGCTCGGAGCTGAAGACGGGGACGTATGGCGCCCCGTCGAGCTGGATCGTGGGCAGGTCGAGGCTGGGGGCGGCCGGTGAGCCGCCCTCGGGCAGCGGCACCCACAGACTGCTGCGGCCGAGCACCTCCAGCAGCCGGGCGCCCGCTCCCGGGGCGCCGAGGGAGGCGGCGAGGGTCTCCTCCAGCTCGTTGCCGGGCCAGCCGCCGCCGTGCCCCGGTCCGTACTGCTGCGGGATGGTCATGGGAAAACCCTATCGGCACCGGGCGGGTGCGCCCCTCCGCCGGCAGCGCTCGCTTTCACGGGGTCGGCGGGGGCACCGGGCAGGGCGCGCGTGCGCCGGGCGCGGGCGTCAGTCGAACACCACCCCGCGCAGTGCCCCCGCCGCTCCCCGGTCCAGCAGCACCGACGCGACGCAGCCCCCGGGCAGCCGCCCGGCCTCGGCGTCCGCCACCAGCCGGCGCACCGCCCGCCGGTGCCGGGCGAAGGCGTACGCCGACACTCCGCGCCCCCGCTCCGCCTGCCCGGCCAGTGCCACTTCGGGCGGCACGTCCAGCAGCAGCAGGTGCACGGCCCGCCCGCGCCGCCGCGCGTCCCGCGCCAGCCAGCGGCGCACCCAGCCCTGGGCCCCGCAGTCGTGCACCACCACACCGGCGCCCGAGGCCAGGGCCCGCCACAGCGCGAGGTAGTGCGCGATCCTCACCAGCGGGCGGTAGACGGCGTACGGCAGCCGGGCGGGCATCCGCCGCTCCCAGCGCTCCCGCATGTCCTGGGAGTCGATCCGCGCCACCGCGTCGCCCTCTGCGACCACGCGGCGGATCAGGGTGGACTTGCCGCTGCCCGGCAGCCCCGAGACGACCACCCGGTCACCCGCGGGGAAGTGCAGGATCCGCACCGCCGCGGTGCCGCGCAGATCGCGTCCGCCGGCTCCTCCCGCTCCCCGCGGTACCGCCGCGGGCACCGCCTTCTCCGGCGCCGCCCTGTGCCGGGGCGGTGCTCCGCCCTGTGCCGTACAAGCACTCTCCAGGCTGCTCACCGGATACGCCCTCCCCGCTTTCGCGCCGCGTGCTCGCGGCGTCACCCTGAGCGTGTCAAGAAGGACGACGGTGGACAAGACGGCAGCTCATCAGGTGTGTCACGGTGCCGTGCCCGTCACGTCACTCCTCTCGTCCCGGACGCTGCGGCACGGCTTCGCGCCCGCCCGGGGGCGGGGCGCGCCGGACGTGCGATGATGAGCGGGTCAACTGCATACCGGCCGATCGAGTCCGCACGGGAGAGTTCCCGGAAAACGCTGGTCACGACGGTTTCCGGGGCGCCGAAGGAGCAAGTCCTCCCTTGAATCTCTCAGGCCCCGATACCGTGTGGACGAGGCAGATCTGAAAAGCGGGCGGCCCCCGAGCGGAGCCGCCCCACCCAAGGTGCAAGCCGTGGCCCGCCCGTGCGGACTCGTGGCGAACCTCTCAGGTTCCGATGACAGATGGGGAGGACGTGTCCTTACCGCCGTCCTCGTACGACATCGCCACCTCGCCCGGGAGCCTGCCGACCATGAGTGATTCCCCCCGCCGTACCGCCCTCGACGCCGTGCACCGCGCCCTGGGCGCGACCATGACGGACTTCGCCGGCTGGGACATGCCGCTGCGCTACGGCAGCGAGCGCGACGAGCACAACGCCGTGCGCACCCGCGCCGGCCTGTTCGACCTGAGCCACATGGGTGAGATCGCCGTCACCGGCCCGCAGGCCGGCGAGCTGCTGGACCGCGCCCTGGTCGGCCACCTGTCCGCCGTCGCCGTGGGCCGGGCGCGCTACACCATGATCTGCGACGAGTCCGGCGGCATCCTCGACGACCTGATCGTCTACCGGCTGGGCACCGAGGAGTACCTGGTCGTCGCCAACGCCTCCAACGCCCAGGTGGTGCTGGACGCCCTAACCGAGCGGCTCGCCGCCTCCGGTCTCACCGGCGCCGCCGTGCGCGACGACCGCGACGCCTACGCCCTCCTGGCCGTCCAGGGCCCGCGGGCGGCCGCCGTCCTGGCGAAGGCCACCGACGCCGACCTCGACGGCCTGAAGTACTACGCCGGGCTGCCCGGCACGGTGGCGGGCGTGGAGGCTCTGATCGCCCGCACCGGCTACACCGGCGAGGACGGCTTCGAGCTGTTCGTCGCCCCCGGCGACGCCGAGACCCTGTGGCGGGCGCTGACCGGGGCCGGCGCGGACGAGGGCCTGGTGCCGTGCGGGCTGTCCTGCCGCGACACGCTGCGGCTGGAGGCGGGCATGCCGCTGTACGGGCACGAGCTGAGCCGCTCCACCACCCCCTTCGACGCCGGGTTCGGCCGCGTGGTGAAGTTCGACAAGCCCTGCGACTTCACCGGCCGCGCCGCGCTGGAGGCCGCCGCCGCGCGGGCCTCCGAGAACCCGCCGCGCAAGCTGGTCGGCCTGGTCGCCGCCGGCCGCCGGGTACCGCGCGCCGGGTACGCGGTGGTCGGCGCGGACGGCTCGGTGATCGGCGAGGTCACCTCCGGCGCCCCCTCCCCCACGCTGGGCAGGCCGGTCGCCATGGCGTACGTGGACGCCGCCCACGCCGCCCCGGGCACCGGGGGTGTGGCGGTGGACATCCGCGGTACGCATGAGCCCTACGAGGTCGTCGCGCTGCCGTTCTACCGGCGCGAGCGCTGACGGCCCCGGCCGCTCCGTACCGCCAGCCGTACCGCCCGACCGACCGCTTGCCGCACCACCGGTCCGGGACACCGTCCCACCTGGCAAGACCCGTTTCTCACACCACACCCCTGATCAGGAGAATCACGCCATGAGCAACCCCCAGCAGCTGCGCTACAGCAAGGAGCACGAGTGGCTGTCGGCCGCCGAGGACGGCGTCTCGACGATCGGCATCACCGAGCACGCGGCGAACGCCCTCGGCGACGTCGTCTTCGTGCAGCTCCCGGAGGTCGGCGACACGGTCGCCGCGGGCGAGACCTGCGGCGAGCTGGAGTCGACCAAGTCGGTCAGCGACCTGTACGCGCCGGTCACCGGTGAGGTCACCGAGGTCAACCAGGACGTGGTGGACGATCCGGCGCTGGTGAACTCCGCCCCCTACGAGGGCGGTTGGCTGTTCAAGGTCCGGGTGACGGACGAGCCGGCGGACCTGCTGTCCGCCGACGAGTACGCCGCCTTCACCGGCCAGTGAGCGGCGGCCCGCCCGCCCCTTCCGCGCCCGGATCCGCCGTCCGCCGCCATCCCACCACGATCGGAAAGACCCGGATGTCGCTTCTGAACAGTTCCCTGCACGAGGTAGATCCCGACGTCGCCGCAGCCGTCGACGCCGAGCTGCGCCGCCAGCAGAGCACCCTGGAGATGATCGCCTCGGAGAACTTCGCTCCGGTCGCAGCCCTCCAGGCCCAGGGCTCGGTCCTCACCAACAAGTACGCCGAGGGCTACCCAGGCCGCCGCTACTACGGCGGCTGCGAGCACGTCGACGTGATCGAGGACATCGCCCGCGAGCGGGTGAAGGCCCTCTTCGGCGCCGAGGCCGCCAACGTCCAGCCGCACTCGGGCGCCTCGGCCAACGCCGCGGCGATGTTCGCCCTGCTGCAGCCGGGAGACACCATCCTGGGTCTGGACCTGGCGCACGGCGGCCACCTGACCCACGGCATGAAGATCAACTTCTCCGGCAAGCTGTACGACGTGGTCGCCTACCACGTCGACGCCGATACCGGCCTGGTCGACATGGAGGAGGTCGAGCGGCTGGCGCGGGAGCGCCGCCCGAAGCTGGTCATCGCCGGCTGGTCGGCGTACCCCAGGCAGCTCGACTTCGCCGCCTTCCGCCGCATCGCCGACGAGGTCGGCGCACTGCTGATGGTGGACATGGCGCACTTCGCCGGCCTGGTGGCCGCGGGCCTCCACCCCAACCCGGTGCCCTACGCGGACGTGGTCACCACCACGACCCACAAGACGCTGGGCGGTCCGCGCGGCGGGGTGATCCTGTCGAAGCAGGAGCACGCCAAGAAGATCAACTCCGCGGTCTTCCCCGGCCAGCAGGGCGGCCCGCTGGAGCACGTCATCGCGGCGAAGGCAGTCTCCTTCAAGATCGCGGCGACGGAGGAGTTCAAGGACCGCCAGCGCCGTACCCTGGAGGGCGCGAAGCTGCTGGCCGAGCGGCTGACGCGGCCGGACGCGGCCGAGGCGGGCGTCGCCGTGCTGTCGGGCGGCACCGACGTCCACCTGGTCCTGGTCGACCTGCGCGACAGCGAGCTGGACGGCCGGCAGGCCGAGGACCGCCTGCACGCGATCGGCATCACCGTCAACCGCAACGCCATCCCGAACGACCCGCGTCCGCCGATGGTCACCTCCGGCCTGCGCATCGGCACCCCGGCGCTGGCCACGCGCGGTTTCACCGCCGACGACTTCCGCGAGGTCGCGGACGTCATCGCCGAGGCGCTGAAGCCCTCGTTCGACGAGGCGAAGGCCAAGGAGCTGGCCGGCCGCGTGTCCGCGCTGGCCGACAGGCACCCGCTGTACCCGGGCCTGTAAGGCCCCGGGCACGGCACCGGGTGCGCCGCCTTCACCGGCGGCGCACCCGGTCCGCCCAGCCCGTCCCGACCGCCCGGCCGCCCGGCCCACCGGCCCACCGACACCGTGTCCCCCGCCCCGCACACCCGCAGGGCCCCACGCCCGCCGCACCCGGCGGGCCGCGAACCACGAGCAGACAAGGGAGTCCGCCACCGTGGCCATCTCCGTCTTCGACCTCTTCTCCATCGGCATCGGCCCCTCCAGCTCCCACACCGTCGGACCCATGCGGGCGGCCGGGATGTTCGCACGCCGCCTCCGGAAGGAGGGCGTGCTGCCCCGCACCGCCTCACTGCGGGCCGAGCTGTTCGGCTCCCTGGGCGCCACCGGCCACGGCCACGGCACGCCCAAGGCCGTGCTGCTGGGCCTGGCGGGCCACTCGCCGCGCACCGTCGACGTCGAGTCCGCGGAGGCGGAGGTCGAGCGGGTGCGGCAGTCGGGCCGGCTGGGCCTGCTCGCCGCCGGCGGGGAGGACGGCGGCGAGGGCGGCTCCGGGGACCGTGGGGCCCTTGAGGACCACGGCGGCCGTGAGATCGCCTTCGACGTCGACCGCGACCTGGTGCTGCACCGCCGCCGCTCGCTGCCGTACCACGCCAACGGCATGACCCTGGCCGCGTACGACGCCGACGGCGCGCCGCTGCTGGAGAAGACCTACTACTCGGTGGGCGGCGGCTTCGTGGTGGACGAGGAGGCGGCCGGAGCCGGCCGCATCAAACTCGACGACACGGTGCTGAAGTACCCCTTCCGCACCGGCGACGAACTGCTGCGCACCACCCGCGAGACGGGCCTGTCCGTCTCGGCTCTGATGATGGAGAACGAGCGGGCCTGGCGCAGCGAGGAGGAGATCCGCGCGGGCCTGCTGGAGATCTGGCGGGTGATGCGCGAGTGCGTGGCCCGCGGCCTGTCGCGGGAGGGCATCCTGCCCGGCGGCCTGAAGGTCCGCCGGCGCGCGGCCGCCTCGGCACGGCGACTGCGCGCCGAGGGGGACGCCGCGGCACGTGCCATGGAGTGGCTGACGCTCTACGCGATGGCGGTCAACGAGGAGAACGCCGCCGGCGGGCGCGTCGTCACCGCTCCCACCAACGGCGCGGCGGGCATCATCCCGGCCGTGCTGCACTACGCGATGGAGTTCGTGCCCGGAGCGGACGACGACACCGTCGTGCGCTTCCTGCTGACCGCGGGCGCCATCGGCCTGCTGTTCAAGGAGAACGCCTCCATCTCCGGTGCCGAGGTCGGCTGCCAGGGAGAGGTGGGCTCGGCCTGCTCCATGGCCGCCGGCGGCCTCGCCGAGGTCCTGGGCGGCTCGCCCGAGCAGGTCGAGAACGCCGCCGAGATCGGCATCGAGCACAACCTGGGCCTGACCTGCGACCCGGTGGGCGGCCTGGTCCAGATCCCCTGCATCGAGCGCAACGGCATGGCCGCGGTCAAGGCGGTCACCGCGGCCCGGATGTCCCTGCGCGGCGACGGCCGCCACCACGTCTCCCTGGACAAGGCCATCAAGACGATGAAGGAGACGGGCGCGGATATGAAGGTCAAGTACAAGGAGACCGCCCGCGGCGGGCTCGCGGTCAACGTCATCGAGTGCTGAGAAGGCCGCCCTGACCTGCGGTTCCTGTCCTTTCGGAGCCGTCGGCCCCTCTCTCGTCCACACGGCGGGAAGTTTCTGGGAAGGGGCTGGGAAGGGGCTGAGCCGAGCACCCGCACAGCGCCCGACCGGCTCCGAAGCCCCCGCAGACGGCCGTACGGCAGCCCGAGCCTCCCGGTGCGAGACCCGGGTTCCCCGCCTGCCCGGCCCCGGTGCGGACCGCTTCAGAGGACCGGGACCAGGGCCTAGAAGCGCAATCTCACCGAACCGGCGTGGAGCAGGGGCAGCCAGAAGCGGCACTTGTGGTCGAGGGCGAAAGAATCGGCGGGGAAGGGGGCGATGTTGGCGCGCACCCACCGCAGTGCGGCCTGCTGGTCCATCAGGCCGTACGCACCGGAGGCGTGGTCGGGCGCTTCCTCCGACAGGGACGGCAGGGCCAGGGAGCCCGGTGCGCCGAGGCGGTAGTTGATCGTCACCACGACGACGTCGCCTTCCCGGCCAGTACTTCGGCGTCGTAGTCCTCGCCCGAGCCGGCGATGAAGTAGCCACCGTGGATCCACACCATCACCGGCAGGTCCGCCGCGCGGACCGTGGGTGTGTAGACGTTGAGGAACAGGCAGTCCTCGTCCGTGGAACCGGGCGGAGAGCCGGGAACCGAGACGGGCTGCGGGATCTCGGGGCACCGTGGGCCGGGCGTCGTGGCACGCAGCGTGCCCGACCACGGTGAAGCGGGCTGCGGGGGCCGCCATCGCAGTGGACCGGTCGGCGGGGCCGCGTAGCGGATGCCGTGGAACTCGGCCACTCCTTGCCGCTGGACGCCCTCGAGACGGCCCTGCGAAACCGTCACCGTCGGCGGAGAGGCCGCCGCGGTGGGCGTGAGTATCAGTGCGACGAGAACCGCTGACAGGGCCGCGAACGCGGACCGCACCACCGTGGAGCGCCGGGGCCGGTGGCTGCGCGTGGGAGGGAATCCTCCCGGGTCGACACGTTTCGCGGTGGTTCTCATGACGAGGAATCTCCTTCCACATCGTGGTCGGCCCGCGCCGGGGTGCCGTCTGCCGTGGACGTCACCGCCGGGGTCACCCGCCATCGCCAGGGCTTCGCCGCGATCGGCATGCCCCTTCGGCCGCCGGCCTCACACCGCCGGCCTGACGGCACAGACCCTGACCCCGGGTGACGTCCGTCGCCGGACGTCCAGCCGCGCAGGCGGCCTGCCTCAGCCTTCGCGACCCCGAGATCACCGATGAACGAAACCGATGGCAAATACCACCACATGCCCCGTTATGCCATATCGAGCCGCACCGAGTGGCTCGACGGGTTGATCCGAGTGGAGCAGGTGTTCCCGAACCGCTGCGCAGGTCAGGCCGGAAGCACCGCGCATGACAGAAGCCCGGCTCGACCACTTGGGCCCGTCCGGCACGGACGGCCTCAAGTCACCCCCTCGCATCGGACGGCATTCCTTCCGGAAAAGATCCGGAATATACGCCGACAACCACCTGCATCCCACCCGCACAATCGAGACGCCCAGTGAAAGCTCCTGGGGATCTTCCATCTTCAGTGGCCTCTGAACAGGCTATTAGCAATCTTGGAAGGCTTCAGGGTGTCAGATTACTTCCGTAATACTTGCGGAAACTGTTGACAACCCATCAGGGCGAATCAACACTGTCGGCGTCGACAGGCCCCGACCGTTGTCGACCCGGGCCACGCCTGCCGTGGCCCGGCCCCTCGGTCGGCCGCCGTACGGCGGCCGACCGATCGACCCCCGCCGTCGTCGTCGTACGGCACCGGAGCACGGCGGCCGGCCCCGACCGGAGCAGACCGCCGCAGAGCCCGCAGGTCCGTACGCGCGCCCGGCATCGCCGCCAACCCCTACGAGGAGGCACGCACATGCACGACGCACCCGCACAGCGGATGAGACGCAGACCCGGCCGCACCGGACTGCTGCCGAGGAGCAGCCGGTTCGCCCGGCTGAAGCTGCTCATCGCCAGTGCCTGCGCCGCACTGCTCGCGACCCTGGCGCTCCCGCCCGGCGCCGCCCACGCCCAGACCGTCACCTCGAACCAGACGGGCAACCACGGCGGGTACTTCTACTCGTTCTGGACCGACGCCCCGGGCACGGTCTCCGCCACCATGGGGAACGGTGGCAACTACAGCACCTCGTGGCGCAACACCGGCAACTTCGTCATCGGCAAGGGCTGGAGCACCGGCGGCCGCCGGACCGTGACCTACTCCGGCAGCTTCAACCCGTCCGGCAACGCCTACCTGACGCTCTACGGGTGGTCCAGGAACCCGCTGGTGGAGTACTACATCGTCGACAACTGGGGCACCTACCGGCCCACCGGGACCTTCATGGGCACGGTCACCACCGACGGCGGCACGTACGACATCTACAAGACGACCCGGTACAACGCCCCCTCCATCGAGGGCACCAGGACCTTCGACCAGTACTGGAGCGTCCGGCAGCAGAAGCGGACCGGCGGCACCATCACCACCGGCAACCACTTCGACGCCTGGGCCCGGGCCGGCATGCGGCTGGGCAGCCACGACTACATGATCATGGCGACCGAGGGCTACCAGAGCAGCGGCAGCTCCAACATCACCGTGGGCGGCACCTCCGGCGGCGGTGGCGGTGGCGGCGGTGGTGGCGGTGGCTGCACCGCCACCCTGTCCGCCGGCGAGAGGTGGGACGACCGCTACAACCTCAACGTCTCGGTGTCCGGCTCCAGCAACTGGACCGTGACGATGAACGTCCCCTCCCCGGCAACGATCCTGTCGACCTGGAACACCACCGCCTCCTGGCCAAGCAGTCAGGTGATGACCGCCAGGCCCAACGGCAACGGCAACAACTTCGGGGTCACCATCAAGCACAACGGCAACTGGACCTGGCCAACGGTGTCCTGTAGCGCCGGTTAGCCCTCCGGAAAGCCTGAGCACCTCACCCGTTGCGCGGCGGCACCCGGCCGCCGCGCAACGGCGCTCACGAGACGGCCGCCCGGGCTCTGGAGCGGCCTCTTCCCGGCCCCCTCAGCGGCGGGGCTTGGTCTCGTAGCGGGGGCCGATGCCTGGGCCCGCCTCCTCCTGGACCTCGGTGGCCAGCTTGTGGACGGCCACCAGGTCGTGCAGCAGCACCCGGGTCCGCTCCTCGGGCAGTTCCGCGGCCCGGGACACGTCCTGGAGGTGGACGGGCTCGCCGGGGCGCCTGCCCTCCTCGGCCGCGAGGGCGCGGAAGACCTTCTCGTGCTCCTCCCCGTACGGCGGTTCACCGCGGCCGGTGAACGTGCGGCCGGCCTGCCCCGTCGGAGGTGAGCCGGTTTCCGCGGTGCGCCGGCCCTGCTTGCCCTGGTCCCGGGTCTCCAGCCGCTCCTCGTGCGTGATCGAGGACCGGCCGGCGAGGTGGGTGCGCTGCTTGGAGGCGCCGGTGGTCCCGCTCCGCTCGCCGGGCTGCTGTCCGGCCCGCTCGGCCTCGCGGGCCGCGGCCCGCTTCTGGTCCTCGTCGCCTTCCATCTTCTTGCCCGACATGGGACCTCCTCCCTTGCGTCCGTATGGGCCGTTACGGGCGAGTCCCCGACAGAACGGGAGGAAAACCACCGACGGCGGACGGTTGTCCACAGGGGTCCTGCCGCCGCCCGCGCCTCGGTTAACCTCGGCGTCCGCAGCACCGAGCACGAAGGGGGCGTCATGGCCGTCGAGCACGTGAAGAGGCCGGGGTCCGGGTCCGGATCCAAAGCGGCGATCAGTCTGGAGAAGGTGGAGGCCGCCGCTCCCGGGCTGGTGAGCCTGTACAAGCAGGCCGCGGTCAGCCTGGACAAGCACCGGCTGTCGGGGCAGCGGGCCGCGGTCTACCTGGTGCTGGACCGCTCCGGATCGATGCGGCCGTACTACCGCGACGGCACCGTCCAGCACCTGGCCGAGCAGGTCCTCGGGCTGGCCGCGCACCTGGACGACGACGGGCGGGTGCCGGTGGTCTTCTTCAGCACCGGTGTGGACGGGACCGCCGAGGTGGCTCTGGAGGACTACGCCGGGCGTGTGGAGGCCCTCCACTCCTCCCTGGGGCACATGGGCCGCACCAACTACCACCTCGCGATGGAGGCGGTGATCGAGCACTACCGGGCGAGCGGTTCCACCGATCCGGCGCTGGTCATCTTCCAGACCGACGGCGGTCCCACCTCGAAGGCCGCCGCCGAGCGCGTGCTGTGCGAGGCCTCGCGCCTGCCGCTGTTCTGGCAGTTCGTCGGGTTCGGGGAGGACGAGTTCCGCTTCCTGCGGAAGCTGGACGACCTGCCCGTGCCGGGGAAGCGGGCGGTGGACAACGCCGGGTTCCTCGCCGCCGGCCCCGACCCGCGCGCCATACCCGACGCGGAGCTGTACGACCGGCTGACCGGCGAGTTCCCCGACTGGCTGCGGGCCGCCCGGGAGAGTGGCATCGTGCGCTGACCCGGGCGGCCGGCGGTGGGACACGCGGTGGTCAGCGGCCCGTCCACAGGTAGGTGACGGTCACCCAGCCGTTGTCGCGCAGCCCGACGTCGCGGAAGGTGCCGTCGGCCAGGTCGATGCCGGCGGGGTTGAGTACCCGGCGGCCCTTCCCGTCGCGTCCGCCGTTGTAGCCCGTGTAGTACGCGGCCTCCGCCTCGGGCACCCCCCGCGGCAGGTCGCGGAAGGTCTGGCGCACCGAGGACGGGTTCCAGTAGTCGTCGCGGATGTTCCAGGGCCCGACGTCCCACACGGGGGCGGTCACGCAGCGGGCCGGGCCGCAGACCCGCACCGAGTACTCCCTGCCGCCCTTGCGCGACAGGCCCCGGCGGGAGGGCAGGGCCACGAAGCGGTCGTTCTCCCGGATGACGTGCCCGTTGGCGGTGGTGCGGCCGACCAGGCCGATCCGGGTGGCGAAGACCCGGGAGCCGTAGGCGGCGGCCGCCTGCGGCTCCTGCCGGGCGTCCGGGTCGGTGTCGGCGCTCACCTCCAGGCCGCGCAGCCGGATCGCGCCCTCGGGGTCCCACATCGCCAGCCGGACCTGGACGGTGGTGACGGCGCGCGGGAGGACGGCGGTGCCGCCGTCGGCGTCGCCCGCCTCGCGCCATTCGGTCCACGGGCCGCTCCCGGTGCGGCCGCGGACGTCGAAGGCGATTCCCGCGTCGCCGGGCACCTGCGCGTCGGGCCTGACCCGGACGCGGTTGGCCTGCCGGTCGAGCCGGTGCGGGTCCAGGACCTGGACACCGTAGTCGCCGGTCGTGCGCAGTTCCCCGCCGGTGTGGCGGACGCCGCTGTCGTCGGCGTCCACCCGGGACAGGTCGGCCGCCCAGGTCTGGACGGGGCCGGGCGCCGCGCGCGCGGCGGGAGCGGGGGCCGGGGCGGCCGGCGGCGCGAGGCCGAGACCGAGGCAGAGCAGGGCTACGGCCGGCAGCGCGGTACGGGTGGTGCGGGGGATCCGGGGCGCGAAGCGGTGGCGGGCTGGGCGTCTGGTGCGCATCGTGGTCCTTCCGTGTCGTGCCGCGCGCCCGGCCCCGGCCGGGGAACGGGGGCACGGCGGGCTCGGTGGGCGCGGTGGGCGCGGTGGGCGCGGTGGTGCCGCGGCACCGACGGTGCCGCATCGGGTACGTCAACCGACAAAAGCCACTTATGACACAGAAAAGCGGGGCGGTCACCCTGGGTTGCTCCCTGTGGTGGCCGCCCCGCCGTGCCGTGTTGCGCCCCCGCCGTACCGCGAGGACCGCGCCGCGCCCTACGCCGACCGGGTGGCGGCCTTCTGGCGGGCCTGCCAGAACTCCTCGAAGGACAGCAGTCCGTCGCCGTCGCCGTCGTGCTGGTTGATCAGCGTCTGGGCCATGTCCACGGTGAGGGTGTAGTCCCCCAGCTCGCCCAGCACCTTGCGGAACTCCGCCGCGGTGACCAGTCCGTCCCCGTCCAGGTCGAAGCGGTCGAACGCCTCGCGCGCGGTCTCCATGTCGGCCATCGCCTGTCGTCCCCTCCCTCGTGCGGTCGTGACGCGCACACCCTAACGGGCCATCACCCGCGCCACACGAGCCACCCACGCATCTGTGACAACGGGCATATCTCAGGGCAGCACACGCCACACCAGCACCGAGCGCGCCGGAAGCGCGACCGCCTCGCCCGCCGGGTGGACCGTGCCCGGCTCCTCCCGCTGCTCCTCCCGCGCGGTGTCCACCAGCAGTTCGTAGCCCTGCCCCCACGGCGGCCCCGGCAGCCTGAAGCGCCCCTCCTCGTGCCCGGCGTGGAGGACGGCCAGGAAGCTGTCGTCGACGACCGGGCCGCCCCGCTCGTCGCGCTGCGGAATGTCCCGGCCGGACAGGTACATGCCCAGCGTGGCGCCGGGCGCGTACCAGTCGGGCTCGGTCATCTCCCGGCCGCTCCCGGTGAACCAGGCCAGGTCACGCAACCCCTCCGGGCCGTGCGCGCGCCCGGAGAAGAAGGCCTTGCGCCGCAGCACCGGATGGGAGCGGCGCAGCGCGATCAGCCGCGAGGCCAGGGCGTACAGCTCGCGCCAGGCGGGCTCGGCCAGCAGCGACCAGTCCACCCAGCCGGTCTCGTTGTCCTGGCAGTAGGCGTTGTTGTTGCCGCCCTGGGTGCGGCCCATCTCGTCGCCCGCCACCAGCATCGGCACTCCGGTGGACAGCAGCAGGGTGGACAGCAGGTTGCGCAGCTGGCGCCGCCGCAGGGCGAGGACCGCCTCGTCGCCGGTCTCGCCCTCCGTGCCGCAGTTCCAGGAGCGGTTGTCGTCGGTGCCGTCGCGGTTGTCCTCGCCATTGGCCTCGTTGTGCTTGCGCTCGTAGCTCACCAGGTCGCGCAGGGTGAAGCCGTCGTGGGCGGTAACGAAGTTGACCGAGGCGTACGGCCGCCGCCCGCCCCAGGCGTACAGGTCGCTGGAGCCCGACAGCCGGTAGCCCAGGTCCCGCACGTCCGGCAGGGCGCCGCGCCAGAAGTCGCGGACGGTGTCGCGGTAGCGGTCGTTCCACTCCGTCCACAGCGGTGGGAAGGCGCCCACCTGATAGCCGCCCGCGCCCACGTCCCAGGGCTCGGCGATCAGCTTCACCCGGCGCAGCACCGGATCCTGGGCGATGACCGCGAGGAAGGGAGAGAGCATGTCCACGTCATGCATGGAGCGGGCCAGCGCGGCGGCCAGGTCGAAGCGGAAGCCGTCCACGCCCATCTCCTGCACCCAGTAGCGCAGCGAGTCGGTGATCAGCCGCAGCACCTGGGGCTGGACGACGTGCAAGGTGTTGCCGCAGCCGGTGTAGTCGGCGTAGTGGCGCGGGTCGTCGGCCAGCCGGTAGTAGCCGCGGTTGTCGATACCGCGCAGGGAGAGGGTCGGCCCCAGCTCGCTGCCCTCGGCGGTGTGGTTGTAGACCACGTCGAGGATGACCTCGATCCCGGCGGCGTGCAGCGCCCGGACCATCTCCCGGAACTCCCCCACCTGCCGGCCGCGCGTGCCACCGGCGGCGTACGCGGCGTGCGGCGCGAAGTAGCCGATGGAGTTGTAGCCCCAGTGGTTGCGCAGGCCGCGGCGGAGCAGGTGGTCCTCGTGCGCGAACTGGTGCACCGGCAGCAGTTCCACCGCCGTCACGCCCAGCTCCACCAGGTGCTCGATCGCGGCCGGGTGCGCCAGTCCGGCGTAGGTGCCGCGCAGTTCGGGCGGGACGCCGGGGTGGCGCATGGTGAAGCCGCGCACGTGCAGCTCGTAGATGACCGAATCGGCCCAGGGGGTCTTGGGGCGGCGGTCGTCGGCCCACTCGTCCCCGCCTCCCGGCCCGGCTCCGAGGGCCGAGTCGACGACGACGCCCTTGGGCACGTACGGCGCCGAGTCCCTCTCGTCGCGAACGGTGTCGGCCAGATGCCGCTGCGGCCAGTCGCGGACGTGGCCGTAGGCCTCCGGCGGCAGGGCGTACTCGCCGTCCACCGCGCGGGCGTACGGATCCAGCAGCAGCTTGGCCGGGTTCCAGCGGGCGCCCGTCCACGGGTCCCAGCGGCCGTGCACCCGGTAGCCGTAGAGCTGCCCGGGACCGACTCCGGGGACGAAGCCGTGCCAGATCTCCTGGGTGTGCTCCGTCAGCGGGCAGCGGGTCTCGTTGCCGTCGTCGTCGAAGAGGCAGACCTCGACGGCCTCGGCGCCGGCCGACCACAGGGCGAAGTTGGTGCCCGCCACCCCGCCCGGGCCGATGTGGTGGCGGGCTCCCAGCGGCTGGGGGCTGCCGGGCCGGACGGTGGGGGCGGCCGCGGGGGTCGCGGGGGCCCCTGCGTACCGGGGCTCCCGGCGCGTGTGCTGTTCGGGTGCGCTCGACACGTCCGACACGTTGTGGCCTCCGGCGGCTCGCGGCGGGGGCGGGTTCGGGGCCCGCGCGGCGCGCCTGCCGCACGGGTCCGGTGCCCGGGTCTGGCAGGAGTGTTCCCGCTCGGGCCGCCCGCCTCACCCTTGTGATCGTCTTCTTTCCACCTCGCTGCTCCGGCCGGGTGAGAGCCGGGCCGGGACCGAGCGGGGCCCGTACGGCCGGGAGGCGGCGGACCGCGCGGCGTTAACGGGGGCTAACCTGCCCCCATGACTGTGACTCTTGAGGTCGCCGAGGGCGTCGGCACCATCCGACTGAACCGTCCCCCCATGAACGCGCTGGACATCGCCACCCAGGACCGGCTGCGCGAGCTGGCCGAGGAGGCGACGCACCGCGACGACGTACGGGCCGTGGTGATCTACGGCGGGGAGAAGGTGTTCGCGGCGGGCGCGGACATCAAGGAGATGCGCGAGATGGACCACGCGGCCATGGTCGCCAGGTCCCGCGGTCTGCAGGACTCCTTCACCGCCGTGGCCCGCATCCCCAAGCCGGTGGTGGCCGCGGTGACGGGCTACGCGCTGGGCGGCGGCTGCGAGCTGGCGCTGTGCGCCGACATCCGGATCGCCGCCGACAACGCCAAGCTGGGGCAGCCCGAGATCCTGCTGGGGCTGATCCCCGGCGCCGGCGGGACCCAGCGGCTGTCCCGGCTGGTCGGCCCCTCCAGGGCCAAGGACCTGATCTTCACCGGGCGCCAGGTGAAGGCGGACGAGGCCCTGACCATCGGCCTGGTGGACAAGGTCGTGCCCGCGGCCGAGGTCTACGAGCAGGCGCACGCCTGGGCGGTGAGGCTGGCAGCCGGTCCGGCGATCGCCCTGCGAGCCGCCAAGGAATGCGTCGACGCCGGGCTGGAGGCGGACATCGACACCGGGCTGGCGATCGAGCGCACCTGGTTCGCCGGGCTGTTCGCGACCGAGGACCGCGAGACCGGCATGCGCAGCTTCGTCGAGGAGGGGCCGGGCAAGGCGAAGTTCCGCTGACGCCCGGCCTTCGAGCCGGCCGGTCGACGGACCGGTGGGCGGGCGGACCTGTGGGCGGGCGGACCGGCCGCCGGAAGCGGCCGGAGCGCAGGGGGCGCGGAACGGCGCACGAGCCGTTCCGCGCTCCACCCCGGCGCGCACAGCCGGTGCGCGTACGGCACGACGCGACCCGAACGGCCTGCCGTCAGCCGGGAATTCACGCTGTACGGCCGCACGGCGGCCGTTTCGCGGCCATGATTGGCCCATGGCGGGAGCGAACACGGCACACATGGCATCGGCACCGGGGGAGGAACCGCCTCTCGCGGTCCCCGACGACGAGCCGGGCGGGGCCGGACCGTTCACCGGGGCCGACCCGTTCGACGATCAGGCCGAGCCCGCCGAGACGGCCGAGTTCGGCGACCCGGCCACCGCGGAGGTGCGGCTGCCCAACCGCCCCGAGTCCGCGCGCACCGCGCGCCGGCTGGTCCAGTCCGTCCTGCTGAACCGCTGGGGACTGCCCGAGGCCCTGGCCGAGGACACCGTGCTGCTCATCTCCGAACTGGTCGGCAACGCCGTACGGCACACCGGGGCCCAGTCCCTGGGGCTGCGGCTGCGGCGGCAGCGCGGCCGGATCCGCGTGGAGGTGCGCGATCCCTCGCGCGGACTGCCCTGCCTGCTGCCCGTCCACGAGTTCGACATCAGCGGACGCGGACTGTTCCTGGTGGACCACCTCTCCGACCGCTGGGGCGTGGACCTGCTGCCGCTGGGCAAGACGACCTGGTTCGAACTGCGGGACGATGAGCCCTGACCGGCGCCGGACCACCGTCCGCGTCCGCACCCGCCCCCCTCGGTTCCCGCACACCTCAGCGTGCGGCGTACCGCCGCGCGCCCGCCCGGCGCCTCCGGTCGTTGCACAGCAGGCACCGCCCCCAGCCCGGCGGAAGCGGATCGTCCTTGTCCCCGTACAGCGGATCGACCGCCCCGCGGGGATGCTCCCGGCAGCCCGTGCCACCGCGGTCCTCGCCCAGCGACCGGGCCGCGTCCAGCGCCCGGCGCAGCGCGTCGGTCAGCTGCTCCGCCTGCTCCGCCGAGGGCTCGCCGTCCAGGGTGAAGACGATGTCGGACGCGGTGTGCAGCGCGGCCCGCAGCTCTCTCAGTTCTGCCTGACTCATACCGGGCAGCGTAGGTGCCCGCACCGACACACCGCCCGCGGCCCGTCGGCGCGGGCGGCACGGGGCCCGGCCGCGCGGGGCTTCGGCCGGACGGTCCCGGCCGTCAGTCCTACGGCGGAAAACCGAGTGTGTCCTGTCAGTGATGAAACGTAGTCTCGCTCGTGATGTCTGCCACCGCCGCCAGCCCACCGCGTCCCGATCCCCCGCACCACGAACCCGGCGGCCCCGGCGGCCCCGGCGGGCCGGGGCCGGGGCCGGGCCCAGCAGCCGCGTCCGCCGGGCGGCGAGGCCGTTCCGCCGTGCGCTCGCTGCTGCGGCTGTGGCCCTTCGTCCGCCCGGTGCGGGCCCGGCTGTTCACAGCGGCCTTCGTCGCGATCCTCGCCTCCTGCCTGGGCCTGGTCATCCCTCTGGTCCTGAAGTGGATCGTCGACGGGCCGATCGCCGGACGCGACACGGGCGGGGTGTGGCTGGGCGGCGCGCTGCTGCTGGCCGTCGGTGTGCTGGAGGCCGCGCTGTTCGGGCTGCGGCGCTGGCTGGTGGCCCGCCCGCTGGCCGGGGTGGAGGCGTCGATGCGCGCCGCCCTGTTCCGGCACCTGCAGCGGCTGCCGGTCGCCTTCCACGACCGCTGGGCGAGCGGGCAGCTGCTGTCGCGCGCCACGGGTGACCTGCACCTGGTCCGTATCTTCCTGGCGTTCCCGCTCACCTTCCTGCTGGTGAACGGCACCACCATCGTCGTCGGCTTCGCCGTGCTGCTGTCCCAGGAGTGGACGCTGGGGCTGGTGCTGCTGGCCCCGGTGGCGCCGCTGGTGGTGTTCTGCTCCCTCTTCGAGACGAGGTTCTCCCTCCAGGCCCGCCGCGCCCAGGACCAGATCGGCGATCTGACCACGGTCGTCGAGGAGGCCGTCCTCGGCATCCGGATCATCAAGGGCTTCGGCCGCCACCGCAGCCAGGCCCGCGCCTTCCGCGAGCTCTCGCGGCGGCTGCTGGGCACCGAACTGCGCAAGGCACGGCTGCTGGCGGGTATCTGGGCGGTCATCACGGCGCTGCCGGAACTGGCCATCGGCGCCGCTCTGGTGTGGGGCACGGTCCAGGTGGCCGACGGCGAGCTGTCGGCGGGCACCCTGGTCGCCTTCCTCACCACGGCCCTGGCACTGCGCTGGCCGGTGGAGTCGATCGGCTTCCTGATCGCCATGAGCAACGAGGCGGCGACGGCGGCCGACCGCTACTTCGAGGTGCTGGACGAGCCGGTGCCGCCGGACACCCTCGCCGCCGAGCGCCCCTCCCCCGCCCCGCGCGGGAAGGCCGGGGAGACCAGGACCGTCCGGGACGGCCTGCGCTTCGAGGGTGTGGTCTTCCGCCACCCCGACACCCCGCCGGACTCCCCACCCGTCCTGGACGGCGTCGATCTGCACATACGCTCCGGCGAGACCATGGCCCTGGTCGGCGCCACCGGCAGCGGCAAGACCACGCTCACCGCCCTGGTCCCCCGGCTGCACGAGGTGACATCCGGCCGGATCACCCTCGACGGCCGGGACATCGCCGCGATGTCCCGCGGGGAGCTGCGCTCGCTGGTCGCCGTGGCCTTCGAGGAGGCCACGCTCTTCTCCGCCTCCGTGCGCGAGAACGTGCTGATGGGCACGGTGGAGAGCATGGCGGAGGACTCGGCGGGGAGCTCGGCTCAGGGGGAACTGGCGCGCGCCCTGCGGGTGGCCCGGGCCGAGGAGTTCACCGCGGCGCTGCCGCAGGGGCTGGACACCCAGGTCGGCGAGCAGGGACTGAGTCTGTCCGGCGGGCAGCGCCAGCGGCTGGCGCTGGCGCGCGCCGTCGTGGGCCGTCCCCGCTTCCTGGTGCTGGACGATCCGCTCTCCGCTCTCGACGTCCGCACCGAGGCTCTGGTGGAGGCCGCCCTGCGCGAGGTGCTGGCCGGCACCACCGCCCTGGTGGTGGCGCACCGGCCCTCCACGGTGCTGCTGGCCGACCGGGTCGCGCTGCTGTCGCGGGGCCGTATCGCCGCCGTCGGCACCCACGCCGAGCTGCTGCGCTCCAGCGCGGAGTACCGCCATCTGATGTCCGGCGAGCGGCACGGGCAGTACGAGGAGGAGCTATGACCGCCACCGTCACCGAACCGTCCTCCGGGGACGGGGACGCGCGGGACTCACCGGGTGCGAAGGCCGCACCGGGCGCGGGACCGGCCGCGTCCCCCGGCCCGTCCGGCCCGGACGGGCCGGACGGGCCGGACCGGGCCCCCGACGCCTTCGACCGCGATGTGCTGCCCGCGCCGAAGGGCGCCTCGCTCCGGCTGCTCGGCTCGCTGCTGCGCCCGCTGCGGCCGCGGGTGGCGGCGGCCGCCCTCCTGCTGCTGCTCCAGCAGGCCGCGGTACAGGCCGGTCCGCTGCTGGTCGCGTACGCCATCGACCGGGCGGTGCCCGCGCTGCGCGGCGGTGACGGCGGCCCGCTGGCCGCCGTCGCGGCGGGATACGCGGTGTGCGCGCTGTCCTCGGGCGGCCTGCAGTACGCCTTCGTCCGCGCCGCCGCCCGGGTCAACCAGAGCGTGCTGCTTGAGCTGCGCGGCCGGATCTACCGGCACGCCCAGGTGCTCAGTGTGGACTTCCAC
Source organism: Streptomyces verrucosisporus (assembly GCF_017114865.1). Classification (GTDB taxonomy): domain Bacteria; phylum Actinomycetota; class Actinomycetes; order Streptomycetales; family Streptomycetaceae; genus Streptomyces; species Streptomyces fenghuangensis. The sequence continues at coordinate 49,641 of NZ_JADEYH010000016.1, forward strand.
GACCGCTACACCTCCGGACGGCTGATCTCCCGCGCCACCACCGACGTCGAGGCGCTGCGCGAACTGCTCGACGAGGGTCTGCAGGAGCTGCTGGGCGTGATCCTGTCGGTGGTCTACATCTGCTCGGTGCTGCTCTGGCTCGACCCGGGTCTGGGCGGCGCGGCGCTGCTCTCCTTCGTTCCGCTCCTGCTGATCGTGCGGAACTTCCAGCGCCGCTCGTTGCGGGTCTACCGCAGGAAGTCCACGGCCACCGCGGCGATGATCGTGAAGTTCGTGGAGACGATGAACGGCATCCGCCCGGTGCAGGCGTTCCGCCGCGAGCGGGCGGGCGAGGCGGAGTTCGGCCGTCTCAACGACCGCCACCTGCGGTACAACGGGGACGCCATCCTGGAGATGGCCCGCTATGTGGTCTCCTCCCGGCTGGTGGCCAACACGGCGCTGGCCGCCATCGTGCTGTGGGGCGCCTACCGGGTGGCGTCCGGCTCGCTGGAGCTGGGTGTGCTGGCGGCGGCTGCGATGTACCTGCGGCGGCTGTACGACCCGATCGACCGGCTGGGGATGTTCCTCAACTCCTACCAGGGCGCGGCGGCCTCGCTGGAGAAGATCGCCGGGCTGCTCGCCCAGGCGCCCGGTGTCCCCGAGCCGGAGCACCCCCGACGGCTGCCGCCGCCGGCCGGCGGGCAGCCGGGCCGCACGGTGGTCTTCGAGGGGGTGCGCTTCGCGTACCGCACGGGCGGCGAGGTGCTGCCCCGCTTCGATCTGGAGGTCCCGGCCGGGCAGACGGTCGCGGTGGTCGGCTCCACCGGCGCGGGCAAGTCCACGCTCGCCAAGCTGCTGGCGCGCTTCTACGACCCCACGGCGGGCCGGGTGCTGCTGGACGGCGCCGACCTGCGGGAGCTGGCCACCTCCGAGCTGCGGCGCGGGGTGGTCATGGTGACCCAGGAGGCGTTCCTGTTCTCCGGGACGGTCGCCGACAACATCGCGATCGGCCGCCCGGAGGCGAGCCGGGAGGAGATCGAGCGGGCGGCGCGGGCGATCGGCGCCCACGACTTCATCACCGCCCTCCCCGAGGGGTACGACACCGACGTGCGCAAGCGCGGCGGCCGGATCTCCGCCGGGCAGCGCCAGTTGGTCGCCTTCGCCCGGGCGCTGCTGGCCGATCCGGCCGTGCTCATCCTGGACGAGGCGACCTCCTCCCTGGACATCCCCGGTGAGCGCGCGGTCCAGCGGGCCATGGACACGGTGCTGCACGGGCGCACCGCCGTGGTGATCGCCCACCGGCTGTCGACGGTGGAGATCGCCGACCGGGTGCTGGTCATGGAGGCGGGGCGCATCGTCGAGGACGGCTCGCCGACCGAACTCGTCGCGGGCGACGGCCGTTTCGCCGGACTCCACCGCGCCTGGCGCGACAGCCTGGCCTGACCGGGCGCACAGGCCCAGCGCACAGGCCCAGCACATCGAGCGGACGCACGGGCCGGGCGGGACGCCGGAGGGAATTCCGTCCGGTGTCCCGCCCGGCGGGCCGCCCCCGCCGGGCGGGACTCCCGCACCCGGTCCCCCGAGCCTGACGGACGCCCGTGACGGCCCGGTTTCTCCGTCGTTTCCATCGCGTTCGGTCAGCGGACAGCGATTTTCCGACAGCGGACAGATTCCGGCCATTTCCTTGACCTGACCCTGTCATCCTCGCCGTTTCGGTGCCACTCTCTCCACGCTGTGCACAGCCGTTCCCCCCCCCATGGGCCCCCACACCCTCAGGCGCACCATCTCCGTCTCCACACCGCTCTCCAGCGAGGAGTTCAGCGTGATAGGCAGATCCACCCCCCGCAGACGTGCCACCGCCACCGGCGCCCTCGTCGCCGCCTCGGCGCTGCTGGCCGTCGGCCTCCAGTCGCAGGTCTCCACCGCCGCGCCCCAGGCGAAGCCCGACCCCGGCGCCCTCTCCGTCAAGCTCTCCCCCTCCCAGCAGGCCAAGCTGCTCCGCGACGCGGAGGCCGGCAGCTCCGCCACCGCCAGGGCCCTCGGCCTCGGCGCCAAGGAGAAGCTCGTCGTCCGCGATGTGATCAAGAACGCCGACGGCACCGTCCACACCCGCTACGAGCGCACCTACGACGGGCTGCCCGTGCTCGGCGGCGACCTGGTCGTCGAGGAGTCGCCCGGCGGTGCGGTGGCCGAGGTCGCCAAGGCCACCACGGCGAAGATCGCCGTCCCCTCCACCGCCGCCCCGGCCTCGAAGAAGCCCTCCAGGGCCGCTGCCGAGGGCAGCACCGCACCCCGCAAGGTGGTCTGGGCCGCCGACGGGGAGCCCGTACTCGCCTGGGAGCGCGTGGTCGGCGGCACCCAGGAGGACGGCACCCCCAGCGAGCTGCACATCGTCACCGACGCGGCCACCGGCGAGAAGCTGGCCGAGTGGGAGGGCGTGCACACCGGCACCGGCGAGAGCATGTACAGCGGCCGGGTCTCCCTGGGCACCAGCGGGTCCAGCGGCTCCTACACGATGACCGACGTGAACCGCGGCAACCACAGGACCTACGACCTCAACGGCGGCTCCTCCGGCACCGGCACCCTGTTCTCCGACGCCGACGACCTCTGGGGAAACGGCTCGCCGTCCAACCGTCAGACCGCCGGCGTGGACGCCCACTACGGCGCGGCCCTGACCTGGGACTACTACAAGAACGTCCACGGTCGCAACGGCATCCGCAATGACGGGAAGGCCCCCTACAGCCGGGTGCACTACGGCAACGCCTACGTCAACGCCTTCTGGTCCGACTCCTGCTTCTGCATGACCTACGGCGACGGCGCGAACAACTCCAAGCCGCTCACCTCCATCGACGTCGCCGCCCACGAGATGACCCACGGTCTGACCTCCAACACCGCGGGGCTGCGCTACAGCGGCGAGTCCGGCGGCCTGAACGAGGCGACCTCCGACATCCTCGCCGCCGCCGTGGAGTTCAGGGCGAACAACAGCTCGGACGTCGGCGACTACCTCATCGGCGAGAAGATCGACATCCGCGGCAACGGCACCCCGCTGCGCTACATGGACAAGCCCAGCCGGGACGGCAGCTCCAAGGACTACTGGTACTCCGGCATCGGCGGCATCGACGTCCACTACTCCTCGGGCCCGGCCAACCACTTCTTCTACCTGCTCAGCGAGGGCAGCGGCGCCAAGACCATCAACGGCGTCTCCTACGACTCGCCGACCTCCGACGGCAAGCCGGTGACCGGTATCGGCATCGCGGCCGCCGAGAAGATCTGGTTCAAGGCGCTCACCGAGAAGATGACGTCGACGACCACTTACGCGGGCGCCCGCACCGCCACCCTCTCCGCCGCGGCCGACCTGTTCGGCACCGACAGCGTCCAGCACAAGGCGGTGGCCCACGCCTGGGCCGCGGTCAACGTCGGCTCCAGGCCCGACGACGGCGGCGGGGAGCCCGGCGACAACGTCTTCGAGAACACCGACGACCACGCCATCCCGGACCCGGGCACCGTGGAGTCGCCGATCACGGTGGACAGGTCCGGCAACGCGCCCAGCACGCTGAAGGTGGACGTGGACATCGTCCACACCTACCGCGGCGACCTGGTCATCGACCTGGTGGCACCGGACGGGAGCACCTACCGCCTCAAGAACAGCTCCTGGGACTCGGGCGACGACGTCCGGGCGTCCTACACGGTCAACGCCTCCTCCGAGGCAGCCTCCGGCACCTGGAAGCTGCGTGTGAGGGACGTCTACCGCACCGACTCCGGCTACATCGACAGCTGGAAGCTGACGTTCTGATCCACGCCGCGCTCCGCGTCCCGGCCCGCGTTCACCGGCCGGTGAACGCGGAACGACGGGAACGGCATGAGGGAAGGGAGGGGGCCGCGCCGGTGGCGCGGCCCCCTCCCTCCGTCCCCCGGCTCCGTGTCCCCGCCCCTCAGCGCAGCAGCACCCCGGCGGCCTCCCGGGCACCGAGGCCGTCCGGCGGCAGGGCCACCAGCCCCATCTCGGCCGGGTCCGCCAGCAGCGGATGGGAGGGCAGGACGCGGACGGTGTAGCCGAACGGCCCGGTGCGGTCCAGCGCCAGCGGCCCCTCGTACAGCCGGCTCCCGTCCTCATCCGGCCCGCCGGAGGGCTTGAGCGGTACGCGCACCGCCTCCTCGCCCGCGATGGAGTCCGACTCGTCCACCCGCCCGGCGACCGCCTGCACCTCCACGTCGTCCGGATCCAGGCCGCCCAGGGCGACCCGCACCCGCAGCGACAGCGAACCGCCCAGCTCCACGGACTCGCAGACCGACTCCACATGGTCGATCGCCACCCGCGGCCAGCCCGCGCGCACCCGCGCCTTCCAGGCCGCCAGCCGCCCGGCGGCGCCGGCGTCCAGGGCCCGGTGGGCACGGGCGGCCGGGGCGTACAGCCGCTCGGTGTACTCGCGCACCATCCGGTCGGCGAGCACCTTCGGCCCGAGCCTCTGCCTGGTCTGGCGGACCATCTCGATCCACCGCTCGGGCAGCCCGTCGCCGCCCGGCCCGCGGTCGTAGAAGCACGGCGCCACATGCTCGCGGAGCAGTTCGTAGAGCGCCGCGGCCTCTATGTCGTCGCGCCGCTGGCGGTCCTGCGCGCTCTCGTGCGCCGCGCCGGGCCCGCCGCCGTCGGCGGTCGGGATGGCCCAGCCGAAGTCCGGCTCGTACCACTCCTCCCACCAGCCGTCCCGCACCGAGAGGTTGAGGCAGCCGTTGAGCGCCGCCTTCATCCCGGAGGTCCCGCACGCCTCCAGCGGGCGCAGCGGGTTGTTCAGCCAGACGTCGCAGCCGGTGTAGAGCCCCTGCGCCATGGCCATGCCGTAGTCGGGCAGGAAGACGATCCGGTGGCGGACCCGCGGGTCGTCGGCGAACCGCACCAGTTCCTGGATAAGCCGCTTGCCGCCGTCGTCGGCCGGGTGGGCCTTGCCCGCGACCACGAGCTGGACGGGCCGGGTGGGGTGCAGCAGCAGCTCGGTGAGCCGCTCGCGGTCGCGCAGCATCAGCGTCAGCCGCTTGTAGGACGGGACGCGGCGGGCGAAGCCGATGGTGAGCACCTCCGGATCCAGGACCCCGTCGATCCAGCCGAGTTCGGCGTCCGAGGCACCGCGCTGCCGCCAGGAGGCGCGCAGCCGCCGGCGCACCTCGTGCACGAGGTGCTCGCGCAGGGTGCGGCGGGCCTCCCACAGCCCGGCGCCGCCGGAGTCGGCGGGCAGCGCCCGCATCTCGCCGGCGGTCCAGGTGGGGGCGTGGACGCCGTTGGTGATGGAGGTGATGGGCACCTCGGCGGCGTCGAAGCCCGGCCACAGTCCGGCGAACATCTCCCGGCTGACCGCGCCGTGCAGTGTGGAGACGCCGTTGGCGAGCCGGGCGAGCCTGAGCCCCATCACGGCCATGTTGAACAGCCCCGGGTCGCCGCCGGGATAGGTCTCGGTGCCCAGCCGCAGCACCTGCTCCACGTCCACCCCGGGCAGCTCGCCGTCGTCACCGAGGTGGCGGGCGACCAGCTCGCGGTCGAAGCGGTCGATGCCGGCGGGGACGGGGGTGTGGGTGGTGAACACCGTCCCGGCGCGCACGGCCTCCAGCGCGGTGTCGAAGGGCACTCCCTCCCCGCTCATCTCCCGGATGCGCTCCAGTCCGAGGAAGCCGGCGTGCCCCTCGTTGGTGTGGAACACCTCGGGTTCCGGGTGGCCGGTGACACGGCAGTACGCGCGCACCGCCCGCACTCCGCCGATGCCCAGCAGCATCTCCTGGAGCAGCCGGTGTTCACTGCCGCCGCCGTAGAGCCGGTCGGTGACGTCGCGTTCGCGCGGGGCGTTGTCCTCCACGTCGGAGTCGAGCAGCAGCAGCGGGACGCGGCCGACGCGGGCCTGCCAGACGTGGGCGCGCAGGGTGCGCGCGCCGGGCAGCCGCAGGTCCACGCGGACCGGGGCGCCGCCCGGCTCGCGCAGCACCTCCAGCGGCAGCTCGTTGGGGTCCAGGACGGGGTAGTGCTCCTGCTGCCAGCCGTCGCGCGACAGGCTCTGGCGGAAGTAGCCGTGGCGGTAGAGCAGGCCCACCCCGATCAGCGGGACGCCGAGGTCGCTGGCGGCCTTGAGGTGGTCCCCGGCGAGGATGCCGAGCCCGCCGGAGTACTGGGGCAGGGCGGCGGTGATGCCGAACTCGGGGGAGAAGTAGGCGATGGCGGCGGGTGGTTCGCCCTCCGCGCGCTGGTACCAGCGCGGCTCGGTCAGGTACTCGCGCAGATCCCCCGCGGCGGCGGACAGCCGCTCCAGGAAGTCGCGGTCGTGGGCCAGCTCCTCCAGCCTCCGGGCGGAGACGGTGCCCAGTGTCCGCACCGGGTCGCCGCCGGAGGCCCGCCAGCCGTCGGGGTCGGCGCGGCGGAAGAGCTCTCTGGTCTCGGGGTGCCAGGACCAGCGCAGGTTGTGCGCCAGGTCGCTGAGCGGTCGTAGGGGCTCCGGAAGGACGGGACGTACAGAGAATCGACGAATGGCCTTCACACTTCGACGGTAGCCGGATCCGCTCCTCATTTCGCCCGGTAACCCGTCATCACATCACCAACGGCCCCATAGGCGCATATGCGAGCACTCGTCGTGCGCCCGCGTGCGGCGCCTGGTCCGCCTTCCGCCGGCCCTCCGCCTGGCATCCGGTGCCGCCACCGGCGCGAAGAGGGAAGGAGTTTCCCGGCTCGTGGCGGGAACGGTCGGATTGGGCACTTTTGCTTACCGGCAGTTCACATTGAGGCGGATGCCCGTCCCGTCCGGGCGGGCAGTCTCTCCTCCTACCGCCCTTCCCGGGTCATCCCGGAACAACCGTCACGCCAGCCGAGTGAAAGCGGACAGGAGCGGCCATGCCCCCGGCCCGTCAGCGGTCTGTGGAACAGATAGAAAGAACAAAACCATCCGTAACGCCACCAGGTGATCCAATGATCGGTCGCATTCCCGTACTGGACGTCCATCCGCTCGTCGACTGCGGGCGCCGCCCGGCGAAGGCCGTGGCCGGCGAGACCTTCCGGGTCTCGGCCACGGTCTTCCGCGAAGGCCACGACGCGGTCGGCGCGAACGTCGTCCTGCGGGACCCGAGCGGAAGCCCGGGTCCGTGGACGCCGATGCGGGAACTGGCGCCGGGCACCGACCGCTGGGGCGCCGACGTCACCCCCGGCTCGGAGGGGCGCTGGTCCTACACCGTCGAGGCGTGGGGCGATCCGGTCGGCACCTGGCGGCACAACGCGAGGATCAAGATCCCGGCGGGGATCGACGCCGAGCTGACCCTCACCGAGGGCGCGCTGCTGCACGAGCGGGCCGCCGCGGGGGTGCCCGGGGACGACGGCCGCGCGGCCGTACTGGAGGCGGTGGAGGCCCTGCGCGACACCTCCCGCCCGGTCGCCGCGCGACTGGCCGCCGCGCTGGCGCCCGAGGTGGTCTCCGCGCTGGAACGCCACCCGCTGCGCGAACCGGTCACCGCCACCCGGCCACTGCCGCTGCTGGTGGAGCGCAGGAGGGCGCTGTTCGGTTCCTGGTACGAGTTCTTCCCCCGCTCCGAGGGCGCGGTGGTGGGGGAGGGCGAGCCGCCCGTCCCCGGAACCCTGCGCACGGCCGCCGAGCGGCTGCCCGCGATCGCGGACATGGGCTTCGACGTGGTCTACCTGCCCCCGGTCCACCCCATCGGCGAATCGTTCCGCAAGGGGCCCAACAACTCCCTGACCGCCGGCCCCCACGACGTCGGCAGCCCCTGGGCCATCGGCTCGGCCGCCGGCGGGCACGACGCGATCCACCCGGACCTGGGCACCTTCGAGGACTTCGACCGCTTCGTGGCACGCGCCCGCGAACTGCGCATGGAGGTGGCCCTGGACTTCGCCCTGCAGTGCTCCCCGGACCACCCGTGGGTCAAGGAGCACCCGGAGTGGTTCCACCACCGCCCCGACGGGACGATCGCCTACGCCGAGAACCCGCCGAAGAAGTACCAGGACATCTACCCCATCGCGTTCGACACGGACATGGACGGGCTGGTCGCCGAGACGGTCCGGATCCTGCGGATGTGGATGTCCCACGGGGTGCGGATCTTCCGCGTGGACAATCCGCACACCAAGCCGGTCGTCTTCTGGGAGAAGGTGATCGGCGAGATCAACGGGACCGACCCCGACGTCCTGTTCCTGGCCGAGGCGTTCACCCGCCCGGCGATGATGCACACCCTCGCCAAGATCGGCTTCCAGCAGTCCTACACCTACTTCACCTGGCGCAACGGGAAGGACGAGCTGACCGAGTACCTCACCGAGCTCTCCGGGGACGCCGCCTCGTACATGAGGCCCAACTTCTTCGTCAACACCCCGGACATCCTCCACGCCTACCTCCAGAACGGCGGGCGCCACGCCTTCGAGGTCCGCGCGGTGCTCGCCGCGACCCTCTCTCCCACCTGGGGGGTCTACTCGGGCTACGAGCTGTGCGAGTCGACACCGGTCAGGCCGGGCAGCGAGGAGTACCTTGATTCGGAGAAGTACCAGCTCCGCCCGCGCGACTGGGCGGCCGCGGAGCGTGCGGGCACCACCATCGCCCCGCTCCTCACCGAACTGAACCGGCTGCGCCGCCGCCATCCGGCACTGCAGGAGCTGCGCAACCTGCGCTTCCACCACAGCGACAACCCGTCGATCATCGTCTACTCGAAGCACTGCGCACGCCCGTACGCCGACACGGTTCTCACGGTGGTCAACCTCGACCCCCACCACACCCACGAGGCCACGGTCTCGTTGGACCTGGCGGAACTCGGCCTCACCCCCGCCCAGGCGGATGGCGCCGAACTTTTTCCGGTGCGCGACGAGCTCACCGGCGAGACCTATCACTGGGGCAGGGACAACTATGTGCGCCTGGAGCCGGGCCGCGGCGCGGCGCCCGCGCACGTCTTCTCCCTGCGACCGTCCCCACAGACCGGAGGGTCACCCAACCATGACCGTCAATGAACCCGTCATCGACACGTTCGAGGACACGCCCGCCAAGGACCGCGATCCCGATTGGTTCAAGAGGGCCGTCTTCTATGAAGTGCTGGTCCGTTCCTTCCAGGACAGCAACGGCGACGGCATCGGCGATCTGAAGGGCCTCACCGCCCGGCTCGACTACCTGCAGTGGCTGGGCGTGGACTGCCTCTGGCTGCCCCCGTTCTTCAAGTCCCCGCTGCGGGACGGCGGCTACGACGTCGCCGACTACACCTCCGTCCTCCCCGAGTTCGGCGACCTCGCCGACTTCGTGGAGTTCGTGGACGCCGCACACCAGCGCGGCATGCGGATCATCATCGACATGGTGATGAACCACACCAGCGACCAGCACCCGTGGTTCCAGGAGTCCCGGCGCGATCCCGACGGCCCCTACGGCGACTACTACGTGTGGGCCGACGACGACAAGCAGTACCCGGACGCCCGCATCATCTTCGTCGACACCGAGGCGTCCAACTGGACGTTCGACCCGGTGCGCAAGCAGTACTACTGGCACCGCTTCTTCTCCCACCAGCCGGACCTCAACTACGAGAACCCGCAGGTCCAGGAGGAGATGATCTCGGCGCTGAAGTTCTGGCTGGACCTGGGCATCGACGGGTTCCGGCTGGACGCTGTCCCCTACCTGTACGCGCAGGAGGGCACCAACTGCGAGAACCTCCCGCAGACCCACGAGTTCCTGAGGAAGGTCCGCGCCGAGATCGACGCCCACTACCCCGACACCGTGCTGCTGGCCGAGGCCAACCAGTGGCCGGAGGACGTCGTCGACTACTTCGGCGACTACTCCAGGGGCGGCGACGAGTGCCACATGGCGTTCCACTTCCCCGTCATGCCGCGCATCTTCATGGCGGTGCGGCGCGAGTCGCGCTACCCGGTCTCCGAGGTCCTGGCCAAGACCCCGGCCATCCCCTCGGGCTGCCAGTGGGGGATCTTCCTGCGCAACCACGACGAGCTGACCCTGGAGATGGTCACCGACGAGGAGCGCGACTACATGTACGCGGAGTACGCCAAGGATCCGCGGATGCGCGCCAACATCGGCATCCGGCGGCGGCTGGCCCCGCTGCTGGACAACGACCGCAACCAGATCGAGCTGTTCACCGCCCTGCTGCTGTCCCTGCCGGGCTCGCCGATCCTGTACTACGGCGACGAGATCGGCATGGGCGACAACATCTGGCTGGGCGACCGGGACGCGGTGCGCACCCCGATGCAGTGGACGCCCGACCGCAACGCGGGCTTCTCCTCCTGCGATCCGGGCCGGCTGTTCCTGCCCACGATCATGGACCCGGTCCACGGCTACCAGGTCACCAACGTCGAGGCGGCCATGAGCAGCCCTTCCTCGCTGCTGCACTGGACCCGCCGGATGATCGAGATCCGCAAGCAGAACCCGGCCTTCGGGCTGGGCACGTACACCGAACTGCCCTCGTCCAACCCGGCGGTGCTCGCCTTCCTGCGCGAGTACGGGGACGACCTGGTGCTGTGCGTGCACAACTTCTCGCGGTTCCCGCAGCCCACCGAGCTGGATCTGAACGCCTTCGGCGGACGCCACCCGGTGGAACTGATCGGCGGGGTGCGGTTCCCTCCCATCGGGGAGCTGCCGTACCTGCTGACCCTGGCCGGGCACGGCTTCTACTGGTTCCGGCTGCGCGAGCAGGCGTGAGGCGGGAGTAGGGCAGGCATGGACGGCGGCGGCCCGGGAACGAGTCCGGACACGGATTGGGCCCGGGCCGCCGCGGGCAGTATCCCTCCCACCACCGACCGCACCGCTCGAAGCAGTTCGCTAGCCCGCTTGGTGGGTACTCCCCGACACGTCCCGCACCGCCGGACAGCCACAGCCGCAATCCGGGACACTCTGCCGTACCTTTCGTGTGCCCGGGGAAAGGACGCCATGTCGGACAGCTCCTCGCCGCGCGCCGCCGTCGTCGCCACGCGCGAGCCGGAGGGCGCGGCGCTGCTGCGTTCGCTCACGCCACTGCTCACCGAATGGCTTCCGCGGCAACGCTGGTTCGCCGGGAAGGGGCGGCCCGTCAGCGGATTCGCCCTCGTCGCCGCCACCGAACTGCTGCCGTGCACCAGCGGCGCCGCACCGGGTCTGCTGCACCTGCTGGTGCGGGCCCGCCAGCCCGGCGGGCCGGAGCAGACCCATCCGGTTCCCGCGGACTGCTACCAGCTGCTGCTGGGCGTGCGCGACGCCCTGCCGCCACCTCTGGCCGGATCCCTGATCGGGCACCCCGCCGACGGGCCGCTGGTCGGCCGTACGGTGTACGAGGCCCTGCACGACCCCCGGCTGGCCGCCGTACTGCTGGAGCGGCTGCGCTCCCCCGGGCGGCTCGGTCCGCTGCTCTTCCAGCGGGAGCGCGGCACCACGATCCCGCAGGCGTTGCCGCCCAGGCCGCTGAGCGTGGAGCAGTCGAACTCCTCGGTGGTCTACGGCGACAGCCACATCCTCAAGCTGTTCCGCCGTGTCAGCCCCGGTGTCAACCCCGATCTGGAGCTGCCGCTGGCCCTGGCGCGGGCCGGGTCGGACCGGGTGCCCGCGCCGGCCGCCTGGTTCGAGGCGCGCCCCGGCGAACGGCCCGGCGAGGGCGGTGAGGCGGGCGAGCCGATGACGCTGGGCGTGCTCCAGCCCTTCCTGCCCGGCACCAGCGACGGCTGGCAGCTCGCACTGGGTTCGCTGGCCTCGCACGGCGACTTCTCCGGCTCCGCGCATGCGCTGGGCCAGGCGATCGCCGAGGTGCACACCACACTGGCGCAGGCCCTGCCGGTGACGGCGCTGGGCCGTCGCCAGCTGGAGTTCATCGCCTCCGGCATGAACGAGCGGCTGGAGGCCGCGGCCGCCGCCGTACCCGCCCTGCGCCCCTACCGGGGGAAGCTGCACACCGTCTTCGACGCCGTCGCCGGGCTCGGCCGCGGCGGGCGGTCCTGGTCCGCCCAGCGCATCCACGGCGACCTCCACCTGGGTCAGGCGCTGTGCGCGGGGGACGACGGCCGCTGGTCGGTCATCGACTTCGAGGGCGAGCCCGCCCGTCCCATCGCCGAACGCCGCCGCCCCCAGCCGGTGGTGCGGGACATCGCGGGGATACTGCGCTCCTTCGACTACGCGGCGTGCCAGCACGCCCGCTCCTCCCCCGGCGAGGCCGGGTGGGCCCGCGAGTGGTCCGAGAAGAATCGTGACGCCTACTGCTCCGGCTACGCCGACGCCTCCGGCTCGGACCCGCGCGACGAGGACGTCCTGCTGCGGGCGTACGAGACGGACAAGGCCGTCTACGAAGTGCTCTACGAGGCCAGGCACCGCCCCGCCTGGCTCGCCATCCCGATGTCCGCCGTCCAGCGGCTCGCGGACACCTGAACGATTCCGTGCACAGGAGGCCCCTTCCGTGACCCCCCGTCCCGACAGCCGACCGTTCTCCGAAACCTCCCCGCGGCCCGTCCGCACCGGCGGCCGGGACGAGGACGCCGCCCCGGCCGTCTCCCAGGGAGCCGCCGGCCCGAAGGATCCGGCCGGCGCCGCGGACCCCGCCGGAGGGAAGGCCGCCGCAGGGAAGACCGCGGCGAAGAAGACCGCCGCCAAGCGGACGGCCGCCAAGAAGACCGCGACCGAGAAGGTCGTGGCGAAGAAGGCGGTGGCCAAGAAGACCACCGCGAAGAAGACCGCCGCCAAGAAGGCGGTGACCGGGAAGGCCGCCGCCGAGAAGGCCCCGGCGGGGAGGACCGCGGCCAGGTCCACCGGCAAGGCCCCCGCGAAGAAGGTCACGGCCGGGAAGGCGGCGGCCTCCGAGCCCGTGGCCCTGCGCCAGGACGAGCCGCTGAAGGACCACGCCCCCAACTGGCCCGGCGCCCGCCCGCCCGCACCGCGCCGGAGCGACGACGCCCTCGGCCGGGACGGCGACGGAGCGGGCGTCGGTCGCGCCGCTTCGCTGGACCCGGGTGAGCGGCAGCGCCTGCTGCACGGCTCCCACCACGACCCGCACACGGTGCTCGGCGCACACCGGGTGCCCGGCGGAGTGCTGTTCCGCGCGCTGCGGCCCTACGCCCGCCGTGTCGCCGTCCTGGCCGAGGGCGTGCGGGCGGAGCTGCACGACGACGGGGACGGGCTGTTCTCCGGCGTGCTCCCGCTGGCCGCCGAACCCTCGATGCCCTCCTACCGGCTGCTGGTGCGCTACGGGGAGGAACCCGGTCAGGACGAGCTGGAGGCCGAGGACCCGTACCGCTTCCTGCCCTCGCTCGGCGAACTGGACCTGCATCTGATCGGCGAGGGCCGCCACGAGGAGCTGTGGCGGGCGCTGGGCGCGCGCCCCATGACCGTCGACGGGGTGGCCGGCACCCGCTTCACCGTCTGGGCCCCCAACGCCCTGGGGGTGCGGGTCGCCGGGGACTTCAACCACTGGGACGGCACGGCCTGCCCCATGCGCTCACTGGGTGGCAGCGGCGTGTGGGAGCTGTTCCTGCCCGGGGTCGGCGCGGGCGCGCTGTACAAGTTCGACATCACCCGCCCGGACGGCTCCCACACCCTGCGCGCCGACCCGATGGCCCGCCGCACCGAGGTCCCGCCGGCGACCGCCTCGATCGTGGAGGAGTCCGCGTACACCTGGCACGACGGGGAGTGGCTGGCCCGCCGCGCCGAACGCGCGCCCCATCAGGCTCCCCTGTCCGTCTACGAGGTGCACCTGCCCTCATGGCGCCCCGGGCTGACCTACCGCGAACTGGCCGAGCAGCTCCCGGCGTACGTGAAGGACCTGGGCTTCACCCATGTGGAGCTGATGCCCGTCGCCGAGCACCCCTTCGGCGGCTCCTGGGGCTACCAGGTCACCGGCTTCTACGCGCCCACCGCGCGCATGGGAACCCCCGACGACTTCCGCCATCTGGTCGACCGCCTCCACCAGGAGGGCATCGGGGTGCTGATGGACTGGGTGCCCGCGCACTTCCCCAAGGACGAGTGGGCGCTGGCCCGGTTCGACGGCACCGCCCTGTACGAGCACTCGGACCCGGCCCGCGCCGAGCACCCGGACTGGGGGACGCTGGAGTTCAACTTCGGCCGCACCGAGGTGCGCAACTTCCTGGTCGCCAACGCGGTCTACTGGTGCGAGGAGTTCCACATCGACGGCCTGCGCGTGGACGCCGTCGCCTCGATGCTCTACCTGGACTACTCGCGCGAGTCCGGCCAGTGGACCCCCAACGTGTACGGCGGCCGGGAGAACCTGGACGCGGTGGCCTTCCTGCAGGAGATGAACGCCACCGTCTACCGCCGCTGCCCCGGCGTGATCACCGCCGCCGAGGAGTCCACCGCCTGGGACGGCGTCACCCGCGCCACCCACCACACCGGGCCGGGCGGCTTCGGCGGGCTGGGCTTCGGCTTCAAGTGGAACATGGGGTGGATGCACGACTCCCTGGAGTACATGGTCAGGGAGCCGGTCCACCGCAAGTACCACCACAACGAGATGACGTTCTCGATGGTGTACGCCTACTCGGAGAACTACATCCTGCCCATCTCCCACGACGAGGTGGTGCACGGCAAGCGGTCGCTGGTGTCGAAGATGCCGGGCGACTGGTGGCAGCAGCGGGCCGACCACCGGGCGTACCTGGGCTTCATGTGGTCCCACCCGGGCAAGCAACTGCTTTTCATGGGGCAGGAGTTCGCCCAGGGTGCGGAGTGGTCGGAGGCGCACGGGCCGGACTGGTGGCTGCTGGATCCGGCATACTCGGCCGCCGGTGACCACCAGGGGGTACGGGACCTGGTCCGCGACCTCAACCGCGTCTACACCGCCACGCCCGCCCTGTGGGAGCTGGACACCGATCCGGCCGGCTTCTCCTGGATCGAGGGGGGCGCGGCCGACGACAACGTCTTCGCGTTCCTGCGGTACGCCGCCGACGGCTCGCCGCTGATCGCCGTCTCCAACTTCTCCCCCGTGGTCCGGCACGACTACCCGGTCGGCGTTCCCGAGGGGATCCCCGCCTGGCGGGAGGTCCTCAACACCGACGCGGCGCGGTACGGCGGGAGCGGCGTGGGCAACCCGGAGACGCTGAAGGCGGACGCGGCCCCGGCGCACGGCCGTCCGGCCGGCATCGCCCCGACGCTGCCGCCGCTGGCGACGATCTGGCTCGTGCCCGCCCCTCCTCGCGGCTGAACCTCCCCCGGACTCCGTCCGGGGGGCGTCCCCTGCCGCTCTCGCGGACCTGGCTGACCTCCGGTGTGGTGTCTCGATCGATGGCTGATGTCCGTAGCGGTTGACGGTTCGGCATCCGCGGCGGCCCTGCCCGGCGGGGGACGGGGCAGGGCCGCCGCGGACGGCCCGGGGCGTTCACGGGGAGGCCGTACGCCCGCGGGCTTCTAGGTGGCGGGCCCGGTGGGGGCCGGGTCACGTGCGGTTTCGTCGCCGGCGGCCCGGTCGGGGGCGCCGGGGCCGGTGTCGTGGGAGTGGGCGTCGTCGAGGAGGGTCCGCTCGTCGAAGGGGAGGCGGCCGGCCAGCACCTCGCCGACCCGCTCCTTGTCGATCTCCCTGGTCCAGGTGCCGACCAGCACCGTGGCGACGGCGTTGCCGGCGAAGTTCGTCAGCGCACGGGCCTCGCTCATGAACCGGTCGATCCCGACGATCAGGCCGACGCCGTCCACCAGCTCCGGGCGGTGGGACTGCAGGCCGCCGGCGAGGGTGGCCAGGCCCGCGCCGGTGACGCCGGCCGCGCCCTTCGAGGCGATGACCATGAAGACGAGCAGGGAGATCTGCTGCCCCACCGACAGCGGGTCGCCCATCGCCTCGGCCACGAACAGGGAGGCCATCGTCAGATAGATCGCGGTGCCGTCGAGGTTGAAGGAGTAGCCCGTGGGGACGGTGATGCCCACGACCGGCCGGCTCACCCCCAGGTGCCCCATCTTCGCGATCAGGCGCGGCAGTGCCGACTCCGACGAGGAGGTGGACAGGATCAGCAGGAACTCACGCCCCAGATACCTCAGCAGGGTGAGGATGTTGACCCCCGCCACCAGCTTCAGCAGCGCGCCCAGCACGACGAGGACGAACAGCAGGCAGGTGACGTAGAAGCCGATCATGATGACGGCCAGGGACGTCAGCGCGTCCACGCCGGTCTCGCCGACCACCGCGGCGATGGCTCCGAAGGCTCCGGCCGGGGCCACCCACATGATCATGGCCAGCACCCGGAAGACCAGCCGCTGGATGTGGCCGATGCCGCGCAGCACCGGCTCGCCGGACCGGCCCATCGCCTGGAGCGCGAAGCCCACCAGCAGGGCGACCAGCAGGGTCTGGAGCACCTCGCCCTCGGTGAAGGCGGAGACCAGCGTCGTCGGGATGACATCCAGCAGGAAGTCGACCGTGCCCTCGCCGGCGCCCCCGGCCTGGGCCGCGCCGGCGCCCCTGGCCTCCTCGGTCAGCCGGAGTCCGGATCCGGGGTCCAGCACATTGCCGACGACCAGACCGATGGCCAGGGCGACGGTGGACATCACCAGGAAGTAGCCGAGCGCGAGCCCTCCCACCGCGCCGACCTTGGCGGCCTTCCGCACGGAGCCGATGCCCAGCACGATGGTGCAGAAGATCACCGGCGAGATCATCATCTTGATGAGGTCGACGAACCCGGTGCCCAGCGGCTTGAGCTCCCTGGCCACCCCCGGGGCGGCGAAGCCGAGCACGACGCCCGCCAGGACGGCGGCGATCACGGCGATGTAGAGGTAGTGGGTGCGGTCCCGTCCCGCAGGCCGCGCGGCCTGCGCACGCTGCGCGTTCCGCTCGTTCTGCGCGGTCGGTTCGTTCTGCGGTGGCACGTCGGGCTCCTCCGTGTTGCGGCTCCGACTCGCGTGGAGTCCCGGCGACTATGCACCCGGCTGTGGGGCCGATCACGGTTGTGCGCACTGCGTGCGCGGAAAACCCGTCCGGACGGCGGGATCCGGGCCGCTCCGGTTCTCCCGCGGGGACCGCCCGGCCGGGTGAACGGGCGGACCGGGGCCCGTGCGTCCGTTCCGCCCCCGCAGCCTGGCAGGCCGGCTCTTCGCGACGCAGGTCGTGGTGGTGGCCGCCGTGGTGGCCGGGCGGATGTGCGTCAGCCGGATCACCGCCCGCAACCTGGAGTACCCGGCCGGCGCCGGGCGGGCGGGACGGCCGGAGCCGCACTACCGCCGGTGCGGCTGACGTCCGGCCACGCCCGGTCCGAAGCGGCCACCGCCCGGCTCCGGCTCCGGTTTCGGCTCCGGCTCCGGTCTCGGCTGTTGAGTTCACGGCGAGCCCCGGGCAGGCTGGGCGGGTGCAACGGAAAGTAGCCGACCGATGACCGGAGGCGCCCCGGCAGGCGGGCGCCGAGGAGGCCCCATGCGCCGTCTCACGGATTACGTGTTCGCTGTCCGCACGACCGATGCGCCCCCCGCTCCCCCCGGCCTCGAAACGGTGGAGATCGCCTGGGGGCCCGGCACGGACGGCGCCGAGGACCCGGCCGAGGCCGTGCTCGACGCCCTGAGGGACAGTGAACTGTCCTGGGAGGACACGAGATCGCGGACCGTCTTCCTCGCCCCGTCCGGCTCCTCGGGTCTCGTGCCCTACGCCGCGGTCCACGGGTTCTTCGCCCGCTGGATCGACGTCCACGTCGACGGAGTCCTCCTGGAACTCTCGGAGGTGAACACGCAGGGGGTGGGCCCCGGCGGCCCCGGGAAACCGGAGAAGGCCCTGGAATGGGCCCAACTCGGCGGACCCCGCTGCGAGGGCGTCCGCTGGGTCCCCTACGCCCCCGCGTCCGACGGGACACTCGCCCCGGCCGACGCGCGCACCGTCCGCTCCGCCTGGCGGCTGCGCATGGTGCCGCCGGACCGGGGCGCGGGCGCCTTCACCATGCTGGCCCGGACCGGGCGGCTACGGCGCAGGGGCGACAGATGGCGCCTCCCCTTCCTCTCCACCGGCACCGAACCCGTCCCCGTAGGCAAGGACGACCCGTTCCAGGGCATCGACCTGGAGGGCATCAGGATGAGGGCGGACGCGCACCGCACGGAGAGCATGCGGTCCGACAGGCCGGTGCCCGACATCGCCCGGACGGCCCCGGTCAGCCGGCTCGACCAGCGGATCGCGGAGGCGAACACCGTGCCCGTCCGGTCGCTTCTGCCCGGTCTGGGCTCCCGTTCCGACGGCGGCGGAAGGTGGTCCTGTCCCAGGGACACCGGGGACCACCCGGAGGACCTGCCGCTGAGGCTGCACGGGGGCAACCTCGTACGGTGCCCGCGCTGCGACCCGAAGGAGAAGGTCGGACCGGTGCGGCTCACGGCCGAGGCGTTCGGTGTGACGCCGGACCAGGCGGCGGCGTACATCCTGGACGGCGCCGCGGCCGACCCCCTCGTACCCGGTGCGGCCGTCGTCGCCCACGTCGTCGGTGACGGACCAGCGGGCTTCGAGTGCCGGATCCGCCAGCCGGGCACCGGCCGGGAGCACCGGGCGACACTGAGTGCCGTGGACTTACGCGAGATCCGGGACTTCCGGAAACGCCCCCTGCGTGCCGGCGACAGCGTCACCGCGCTGGTCCTCCCCGGCCGAAGGCCCCATGGTCCGGACGGCGCGGCACGGCTGTCGCCGACGGCCCCGGAGCTGGTGGAGCGGATACTGGCGGGCTACGTACCGGAGCTGGCGGCGGGACGGGCCCGGGTCATGAGGACCGTCCGGTGCGCCGGGGCCCGGACCAAGGTCATCGTGGCCGGCACCACCAGGGCCGACGCCAGGGGGGCGTTCATCGGCAAGGACAGGAAACGGATCCTCCGCGTGAGGGAGATGCTCAACCGCGGCCTGACGGAGGAGAAGATCGACATCATCGAGTACGCGGCCGACCCCGCGGCCTGCCTGGCCTTCGCGATGGCTCCGGCGAAGGTCGGCGTCCGCGACGTCTTCGTCGAGCGCGGCTGCGCCGTCGTCGTGGTCCCGCCCCATCAGATGGACAACGCCATCGGCGAGGGCGGCCTGAACGTCCAGCTCGCCGGCCGCCTGGCGGGGCTGTACACCAAGGTCGTCCGGAAGGGGGACGATCCACGCCCGGTCCTCGACCGGCTCATCGCCGAAAGGCACTGAGAAAGGCGGGCGGGAGGGGCCGGTGCGAGAGCCGGCGGCGGTGCGGTCGTCCCGGCGGCGCGGGCACCGGGACGACCGCACCGGACAGGTCAGAAGACGGCCTCGGTCTCGTCCATCCGGTCCTGCGGCACCGTCTTCAGCTCGGTGACCGCGTCCGCCAGCGGCGCCATGACGATCTCGGTGCCGCGCAGGGCCGTCATCATGCCGAAGTCGCCGCGGTGCGCGGCCTCCACGGCGTGCCAGCCGAAGCGGGTGGCCAGTACGCGGTCGTACGCGGTGGGGGTGCCGCCACGCTGCACATGGCCGAGGATGACCGGGCGGGCCTCCTTGCCCAGGCGGTGCTCCAGCTCGATGGCGAGCCGGTTGCCGATGCCGGTGAAGCGCTCGTGCCCGTACTGGTCGATCTGCCCCTTCTCGTAGGGCATCGAGCCCTCGGCCGGACGGGCGCCCTCGGCGACGCAGACGACCGCGAACTTCTTGCCGCGCGCGAAGCGCTCCTCGATCATCTTGCACAGGCCGTCGATCTGGAAGGGCCGCTCGGGCACGCAGATGCCGTGGGCGCCGCCGGCCATGCCGGCCTCCAGCGCGATCCAGCCCGCGTGGCGTCCCATGACCTCGACGACCATCACCCGCTGGTGGGACTCGGCCGTCGTCTTCAGCCGGTCGATGGCCTCGGTGGCCACGGTGACGGCCGTGTCGAAGCCGAAGGTGCGGTCGGTGGCGGAGATGTCGTTGTCGATCGTCTTGGGCACGCCCACCACCGGCAGCCCGGCGTCGGCGAGCATCCGGGCGGCCGTGAGGGTGCCCTCGCCGCCGATCGGGATGAGCGCGTCGAGGCCGAGCCGCTCCAGCAGCTCCTCGGAGTTCCGGCACGCCTCCCTCAGCCGGTCGCGCTCCAGCCTGGCCGAGCCCAGGATGGTGCCGCCCCTGGCGAGGATGCCGGAGACGGAGTCGATGTCGAGTTCGCGGTAACGGCCGTCGAGCAGCCCCTTGAAGCCGTCTTCGAAGCCGATGACTTCGTCGTTCCGGTCGACCACGGCGCGGTGCACGACCGAACGGATCACGGCGTTCAGACCGGGGCAGTCGCCGCCTGCGGTGAGGACTCCGATGCGCATGGGATCGCTTCTCCTGCTCGCTGCTGGTTCGGGGGTGCGCCGCCGCGATTGTTTCACGCTCTGAACGCATTCCCGCCTTCCGTCTCACATACCGTTCGAGACACGACCGGCAGGCGGCATCGAGGGGCACGGCGGTAGGGTCGGGACCAGTCAGAGGAACAAGCGTCCGGACGGGCTCCTTCAGGGCTGTTCCGGCCGGTCCGTCCATCGGGCCGGACCGGCCGGTCCCCGCGGGCCTCCGCAGGTTTCCGTGGTCTTCGGCGGGGCTCCCGCCGGATCCCCGCGGCCCCCGCGGCCCTGCGGTCCCTCCGGCGCTTTTCCGCCGCGGCGTGCCCGGGTACCCGACGGGGAGGACAGGGCCCGAAGGGTCCAGGGCGCGACGAGCAGGGAGAGCACACGTGACGCGCAGCGTGTACGTGACCGGCATCGGCCGCGGAGACGGCCGCCAGGTCGTGGAGCTGGGAGTCATGGAACTCCTGTCCCGGCGGACGGGCCGGGTCGGCGTCTTCCGCCCGCTCGCCCACGACGGCCCCGACCCCATCTACGACCTGTTGCGCAGCCGCTACCGGCTCTCCCAGCCCGCCGGGACCGTGGTCGGGCTCGGCTACGACGAGGCGGTGGCCGTCCTGGCCGACCGGGGCACCGACGAACTGGTGTCCCGGCTGGTCGACCGCTTCCACACCGTCGCCCGCGACTACGAGGCCGTCCTCGTCCTGGGCACCGACTTCGCCGACACCGGCCTGCCCTCCGAGCTGGCGCTCAACGCCCGGCTGGCCAACGAGCTCGGCGCCCCGGTGCTGCCGGTGGTGGCCGGCACCGGCCAGGACACCGACTCGCTGACCGCCGAGATCCGCAACGCCTACCACGCGTACGCCTCGCTGGGCTGCGAGGTGCTCGCGATGATCGCCAACCGGGTCGCCGACGGCGCGGCGGTCGGCGCCGTCGGCCTGGACGGGCATCTGCCGGTGCCGGTGTACGCCCTGCCCGAGGACCCCGCGCTGGCCGCGCCGACCGTCACCCAGGTCGCCCAGGCGCTGGGGGCGAAGGTCCTCCAGGGGGATCCGGCCGGGCTCGCCCGCGATGTGCGCGGCTTCGTCTTCGGCGGCGCCACGCTGCCGACCTTCCTGCCCGCTCTCACCGAGGGCTGCCTGGTGCTCACCCCCGGCGACCGGGCGGACCTGGTCGTCGGCGCGCTGGCCGCCCACTCCGCGGGCTCCCCCGCCATCGCCGGAGTGCTGCTGACCGTCGGGCAGAAGCCCGGCGAGGAGACGATGGCGCTGGCCGCCCGGCTCTCCCCGGGCACTCCGGTGCTGTCGGTGCCGGGCGGGTCGTTCTCCACCGCCGGCGAGCTGATGTCCCTGGAGGGCAGGCTGACCACGGCCAACCCGCGCAAGGCCGAGATCGCCCTCGGCCTCTTCGAGGGCCATGTGGACACCGCCCGGCTCACCGAGCGGCTCTCGGTGGTCCGCGGCGACCGGGTCACCCCGATGATGTTCGAGCACGAGCTGATCGAGCGGGCACGGTCCGACCGCCGCCACGTCGTCCTGCCCGAGGGCACCGAGGAACGGGTGCTGCGGGCGGCCGAGGTGCTGCTGCGCCGGGGGGTGTGCGATCTGACACTGCTGGGCGACGAGACCGAGATCCGCAAGCGCGCCGCCGAGCTGGGCATCGACCTGGGCCTGCTGGGGCCCGAGGAGCTGCCCGAGGGGACGGGCGCCTCCGCCCGCGCCGTGGACCCGTACACCTCGCCGCTGCGCGAGCGCTTCGCCGAGCTGTACGCGAAGCTGCGCGCCCACCGGGGCGTCACCCACGAGCTGGCCTACGACCAGGTGGCCGACGTCTCCTACTTCGGCACCCTGATGGTCCAGGAGGGGCTGGCCGACGGCATGGTCTCGGGCGCGGCGCACTCGACGGCCGCGACGCTGCGGCCGGCCTTCGAGATCATCCGCACCAAGCCGGACGCCCAGATCGTCTCCTCGGTGTTCTTCATGTGCCTGGCCGAGAAGGTGCTGGTCTACGGTGACTGCGCGGTCAACCCCGATCCGAACGCCGAGCAGCTCGCCGACATCGCCGTCCAGTCCGCCGCCACCGCCGCCCGGTTCGGCGTGGACCCGCGGATCGCGATGCTGTCGTACTCCACCGGCACCTCCGGCTCCGGCGCGGACGTGGACAAGGTGCGGCGGGCGACGGAACTGGTGCGCGAGCGCCGCCCGGACCTGCTGGTGGAGGGGCCGATCCAGTACGACGCGGCGGTGGAGCCGTCGGTGGCGGCGACCAAGCTGCCGGAGTCGAGGGTCGCGGGGCGGGCCACCGTGCTGGTCTTCCCGGACCTGAACACCGGCAACAACACCTACAAGGCCGTCCAGCGCTCGGCCGGCGCGGTGGCCGTCGGTCCGGTCCTGCAGGGTCTGCGCAAGCCGGTCAACGACCTCTCGCGCGGCGCGCTGGTGCAGGACATCGTCACCACCGTGGCGATCACCGCGATCCAGGCGCAGCACAGCCGGCGGGCCGCGGGCGCGACGGCCCGCCCGGCGGAGCCCACGGAGTCCGCCGGGCCCGCTGAGCCCACCGAGTCGACCGAATCCACCGAATCCACCGGGTCCGCGCACTCCACCGGACCGACCGGCCCCGAGGGGAAGGCTGCGAGCGAGTGAGAGGCACCCGCGTCCTCGTACTGAACACCGGTTCCTCGTCGGTGAAGTACCAGCTCCTGGACATGGCCGACGGCTCCCGTCCGGCCGCCGGCCTGGTCGAGCGGATCGGCGAGCGCACCTCATACCTGCGCCACGCCCCGGCCGGCGGCCCGCGCCGCGAGCGCGAGGAGCCGGTGCCCGACCACCAGGCGGCACTGAAGGCCGTCGCCGGCGAACTGGCCCGCGACGGGCTTGGGCTGGACTCCCCCGAGCTGGCCGCCATCGGTCACCGGGTGGTGCACGGCGGGCGCCGCTTCACCGAGCCGACCGTGATCGACGACGCGGTGCTGGCCGAGATCGAGCGCCTGGTGCCCGTCGCGCCGCTGCACAACCCGGCCAATCTGGCGGGCATCCGCACGGCGATGGCGCTGGCGCCGCGTCTGCCGCAGGTGGCGGTCTTCGACACCGCGTTCCACACGACGATGCCGGAGTACGCCGCCCGGTACGCCATCGACACCGCCGTCGCCGACGCCCACCGGGTTCGCCGTTACGGCTTTCACGGCACCTCGCACGCGTACGTCTCGCGCAGGACGGCCGAGTTGCTGGGCCGGGATCCCTCCGAGGTGAACGTCATCGTGCTGCACCTGGGCAACGGCTCGTCGGCCTCGGCGGTGCGCGGCGGGCGGTGCGTGGACACCTCCATGGGGCTCACCCCGCTGGAGGGCCTGGTGATGGGCACCCGTTCGGGTGATGTCGACCCGGCGGTGGTCTTCCATCTGGCGCGGGTCGCCGGGATGTCGGTGGAAGAGATCGACGTCCTGCTGAACAAGCGCAGCGGCCTGCTGGGCCTGTGCGGGGACAACGACATGCGGGAGGTCCTGCGCCGGATGGCGGGCGAGGGGCCGGACGCGGAGTCGGCGAGGCTGGCCTTCGAGATCTACGTCCACCGGCTGAAGAAGTACATCGGCGCCTACTGCGCGGTGCTCGGCCGGGTGGACGCGGTGGCCTTCACCGCCGGGGTCGGCGAGAACGCCGCACCGGTGCGGCAGGCCGCCGTCGACGGGCTGGGGGGCCTGGGCCTGGCCGTGGACACGGAGCTGAACACCGCGCGCGGCGGCGGGCCCCGGCTGATATCACCGCCCGACGCGCGGGTGGCGGTGGCCGTGGTGCCCACCGACGAGGAACTGGAGATCGCCGGCCAGACATATGCGCTGGTGGGCGACGGCACCACGGCACGGGAGTGAGCCAGCTCACCCCCTGGAACGTTCCGCCACTGAACAAAAGATAGGATCGCCCCCATGCGCCGTTCCAAAATCGTCTGCACCCTGGGCCCCGCCGTGGACTCCTACGATCAGCTCAAGACGCTGATCGAGGCCGGCATGAATGTGGCCCGCTTCAACATGAGCCATGGCAGCCACGCCGAGCACGAGGAGCGTTACCACCGCCTGCGCAAGGCCTCCCAGGAGACCGGGCGCGCCATCGGCGTGCTCGCCGACCTCCAGGGCCCCAAGATCCGCCTGGAGACCTTCGCCGACGGTCCCGTCGAGCTGGTGCGCGGCGACGAGTTCACCATCACCACCGAGGACGTCCCCGGCGACCGCACCGTCTGCGGCACCACCTACAAGGGCCTGCCGGGCGACGTCTCCAAGGGCGAGACGGTCCTGATCAACGACGGCAACGTCGCCCTCCAGGTGATCGACGTGGACGGCCCCCGGGTGCGCTGCATCGTCATCGAGGGCGGTGTGATCTCCGACCACAAGGGCATCAACCTGCCCGGCGTGGCGGTCAACGTCCCGGCCCTGTCGGACAAGGACGTCGAGGACCTGAGGTTCGCGCTGGAGATGGGCTGCGACATGGTGGCGCTCTCCTTCGTGCGCGACGCCGCCGACGTGCGCGACGTCCACCGGGTGATGGACGAGGTCGGCCGCCGGGTCCCGGTGATCGCCAAGGTGGAGAAGCCGCAGGCGGTGGAGAACATGGAGGACGTGGTCCTCGCGTTCGACGGCGTGATGGTGGCCCGCGGCGACCTGGCGGTGGAGTACCCGCTGGAGAAGGTGCCGATGGTGCAGAAGCGGCTGATCGAGATGTGCCGCCGCAACGCCAAGCCGGTGATCGTGGCGACCCAGATGATGGAGTCGATGATCACCAACTCCCGGCCCACCCGCGCCGAGGCCTCCGACGTGGCCAACGCGATCCTGGACGGCACGGACGCGGTGATGCTCTCGGCGGAGTCCTCGGTGGGCCAGTACCCGATCGAGACGGTCAAGACGATGTCGAAGATCGTCCAGGCCGCCGAGGAGGAGCTGCTCTCGCGCGGCCTCCAGCCGCTGGTGCCCGGCAAGAAGCCGCGCACCCAGGGCGGTTCGGTGGCCCGCGCGGCCTGCGAGATGGCGGACTTCCTCAACGGCAAGGCGCTGGTCGCCTTCACCAAGTCCGGCGACACCGCCCGGCGGCTCTCCCGCTACCGGGCCGCCCAGCCGATCCTGGCCTTCACCACCGAGCCCTCCACCGCCTGCCGGCTCACGCTCAGCTGGGGCGTGGAGTCCTTCGTGGTGCCGCACGTGGACCACACCGACGACATGGTGGACCTGGTCGACGCCGAACTGCTCAAGCTCCAGCGGTACAACATCGGCGACACCATGATCATGACGGCCGGATCGCCTCCCGGCATCCCCGGTACCACCAACATGGTGCTGGTGCACCACCTGGGCAGCGACAAGCGCTGACCCGCCGGCCACCGGCTTTCCGGCCTCTCGCCCGCGGCGCGGCGAACGGCGGCGGCCCGCGTACCCCCGGGGGTACGCGGGCCGCCGCCGTTCGCCGCGGGTGTCAGTTCTCGTTGTAGAGGTTCATGCCGGGGATGTGCAGTTCTCCGCCGAACTGGCCGGCCTGCCTGACCGACACGTCCGTGAAGAACACCTCGGGGATGTTCAGCGGCGGCGGCGACTCGGGGCTGAAGGTGATCGGGATGAGCCCGAAGAGCTTGCCCTTGAGCTCCTCGGTGTACATCGTCACCGTGCCGTTGCGGATGGTGGAGGTGCTGCCCTTGGCGGCCTTGACGTGCGCGGTGCTGCCGCCGGGGCCCTCCACCAACTGGTGCAGGTCCCGGATGTCCACCGAGCGGGCGGTGAACTTCAGGACGTTCTTGACCGTGCCGTTGTGGGTGCGGACCTTGACGATGCCGTGGTAGTCCAGGCCGTGGAGGGCGAGCAGGCTGGTCTCCAGCAGCCACGGGGCGTTGGGCAGCACCGCCTCGGTCCGCTCCTCCTCGGCCCCGGCCAGCGCCTCGGCGTCGTAGGTCGGGCAGGGGAAGGGCTCCTTGCCGGACGCGTCCGCCCCCGGGACGGTCGCGTCGTCCGCCGCCTCCCCGGCCTTCTCGCGCGCCTTGCCGACGGTGTCCTCCACCGCGTCGCCGACGCGGTCGGTGGTGTCCTTCAGGCCCTTCTCGACACCGCCGGCGACGCCCTCGACGGCGTCCTTCACCGGGGTGTCGGAGCCGTCGTCCCCGGACTCCCCGGGCTCTCCGGACCGCGACGGGCTCGGCGAGGCGGAGGGCTCGGCCTCGGCCTCGGCCTGCGCGCCGTCGTCCTTCTTCCCGTCCGGGGTGAACAGGTCCTTGATGGCGTCGCCGATGCCCAGCGGGTCCAGCGGGTTGCGCTCCTCGGACTCCGAGGGGCTCGGCTCGGGCTCCGGCGTACCGGCGTCCTCCTCCTCGCCTCCGGTGCCGCCGTCGGCCGGCGGCTCGGCGGGCGCCGTGGCGCCGGGCTCCGGCGCGGGGGTGGCGCCCGGCTTCGCGTCCTTGCCGGACTCGTCCCCGCCGTCCCCGCTCTCCTTGCCGTCCTGCCCGGGCCGGCTCTTCTCCGCCTCCCGCCCGCTGTCCTCCTCCGCCTCCTTGTCGGGCGTGGTCACGCACGGCCCGTCCCTGAAGGGGTTCTCGGGCAGCGGCTCGGCGAGGGCGAGCTTGGGGGTGAGCCCCATGCCCATGAGCACGGCCGACGGCATGGCGGCCAGGGCTATCGCCTTGCCGGCGGGAACGTGCAGCCGGGTCAGCAGCGGCTTCCTGGGCGCGGCGTGGCGCGGCCCGGTCCTCGTGCGCCGGGGCGACCCGGCCGCGGCCTCCCGGTCCTCACGGTTCAACTCCTCAGGCGTCACGGTGCGCCCCGTTCCGTCCGTCGTCCGCCCCGGCGGGGGCCGGCTCGACGATGTTCAGGCCCACCTCCTGCGGAGCCTTCTCGGGCGCGGGATCACCGGGGGCCTCCCCAGTCTCCGCGGGCTCGGCCGGCCGCTCCTTGCCCTGCACCCAGGAGACGGCCATCGCGCCGCCGACCATCGCCAGCAGGAAGCCGGCGAAGAGACCCCCGAGGTTGGAGACCACCAGCGAGACCAGGGCCAGCAGAATGGCGGCGACTCCGCTGAAAACCCGGGAGTGCGGCTGGAACCACAGTGTCAGGCCCAGCACGAACAGCAGCACGCCGATGATCAGCGATCCGGAGCCCGTGGTGGTCGCCAGCCGGAAGGACAGCTGGCTCAGGCTGGGATCGGCGTACGGGATCCAGATGATCGGCACGCCGCCCAGCAGCGTCAGCAGTCCCGCCCAGAAGGGGCGCTGCCAGCGCCACAGGCGGAACGACTGCCGCCAGTGGCTGATGCGTTCACGCGCTCCCGGCGACTCGGCACTCATCAGAAAACAGCTCCCTAGGGCCGAACTGTCCATAAAGATCGATGGCACTGGGGGGAGACGGGGGACCGGCTCGGCGGCCCCCCGCCCCCTTTCCGCTCAGTGCGTCAGAAGCACTCGTTCTTGCCCTTGGCCACGTTCAGCGAGAGGCCGGAGAGCTTGAAGGTGCCGGCGCTGGTGGCCCAGGACGTCTGCTTGACGTCGGTGAGCAGGGCCTCGTCGGCCTCCTGGGCGAAGGAGCCCGGAAGCACGGTGTCGCCGGGCTTCAGGCCCGGGCCCGTCTCGTTGTCCGTGTCGTTCGCCGAGACGCCGATGTTGATGTTCGTGAACGTAGCGTCGGCGTCGAGCTGGTCGAGGTCGATGTAGAGGTTCTTCGCCTCGACGACCTTGCCGTCGTTGCCCGCGTTCAGCTTCACCGAGACATCGCCGAAGACCGGAACGGGGATCACGACGGACTGGCACAGGCCCCTGAGCTCGGCGCTCTTGAAGGCCGACACGGCGACGGGGATCTCCTTGCCCCCGTGCTGGACGTCGATCGTGCCGTACTGCACGAACCCCTTGCCGTCCAGCCGGTCAACCGAGACCTTCGCCTGCTGACCGGAGACGCTGAACGACGCGGCGAGTGCACCCTGTGCCAGGGCGACCCCGACCGCCGCCGTGGCGGCGACGCTGGGGACCATGACGACGGCGAACCGCTTCCATCTGGTCCCGCCACGAGCCACAGACTCCATGACTTTCCTCCTTCTCGGACGTACATCTCCGGCCCGGGCCCGACCCGGACGGGATGGGAGAAGTGCTACGTCCTCGGGAAGGAGAGCGCCGATACCCGGATTCACCTGCCTCCGGAGCGCCGGCGATCACCCCCGAGCGACAACCACTGGCCACGCTCCCGCGCAACCTGCCGGACAGGCCCCGCCCTTCGGCGGAGACCCCCCTGTCCGCGACCGGCGTCACCGACGCCGGCCCACCCGGTGGGGACCCATGGTCCGGCTCTGCCCGGACGTGGTGTGCCGGGCTGCGGACGATGGACCGAGCGTGGCCGATCGTGGTGCATGAGAGGCCGGGGCACAAGGGGCTCGTTACTTGCGAGTAACGGGAAGATGACAGGACCTGCGCCGAAAGTGATCAATCGGGCACCGAGGGTTGCGGGAGGAAACGATGGGCGAGCGGATCAAACGGACTTCGCGGGACCGAACGCCCCAGGCGGCTTACTGCGAGTAACAGCGGCCGCGATTACCAAGTTTCGGTAAAGTCGCGGCCGCTGTTGATCGTTATGTCAATAAGTCCCGGACCACCGGAACCGGCAGGTCAGAAAAGCACCCGGGCAAGGGCACCGCGTGCCGCGACCACCCTCGGATCCTCGTGCCCGACCACCTCGAAGAGCTCCAGCAGACGGACACGGACGGCCTCCCGGTCATCCCCCGCCGTACGGCGGACCGTCTCCACCAGCCGCCCGAAGGCGTCCTCGACGTGCCCGCCGGCCAGGTCGAGGTCGGCCGCCCTCAGCTGCGCCCGGACATCGGCGGGCGCCTCGGCCGCCTCCTCGCGCACCTGGGCCGCGTCCAGCCCCTGAACGCGCTGCAGAAGCTCGGCCTGGGCCAGGCCCAGCTTGGCCTCGGTGTTGGCCGGATCGTCGGCGAGCACGTTCCGATACGCCTGGATCGCGCCGCCCAGGTCCCCCGCGTCCAGCGCGGAGTGGGCGGCCACCAGCGCCGGGTCCTCCGGAACGACGGGCGCGGCCGGGGCCTGCCCGCCGCCCTCCACGGAGATGCCGGTGATGCCGAAGCGCTGCTCGGCGACCTGGACGAGCTGGTCCAGCACCTCGCGGACCTGCTGCTCGGGCGCCGCGCCCTGGAACAGCGGCAGGGCCTGGCCGGCCACCACCGCGAAGACGGCCGGGATGCCCTGCACCCCGAACTGCTGGAAGAGCGCCTGGTTGCGGTCGACGTCGATCTTGGCGAGGAGGAAGCGCCCGGCGTACTCGTGCGCCAGCCGCTCCAGCAGCGGGCCGAGCTGCTTGCACGGGCCGCACCACTCGGCCCAGAAGTCGATGACCACCGGGACTTCGGCGGAGCGCTGGAGCACCTCCTGCTCGAAGTCCGCCTCCTCGACGTCGATCACCAGGGACACCGGAGCCGCTCCGGCCGCTCCCTCCGCACCGGCACCGCCGGCACCGCCCTGCTGCCGTGCGGCCCGGGCACGGGCCTCCTCGGCCTTCTGCTTGGCCTCCCCGGCCGCCTTCACCGCGGCGAGGTCGACCACTCCGCTCATGGACATGTTGCGTGGCTGCATGTGACCAGTCTCCCCCGTTCCCGGACCGTTCCGTGCAGCGTGTCGCACATCGGCGCCGGGTCCCCGTCCGGCGCCAGTGGTCGTCGCGTGATCGCCGCCCGGCTCCAGAGCCCCGGAACCAGCGTTTCGATACGCCTCGTAGCGTAACTCATGGCCCCGGTTACAGTCACCCCATGGCCGATTCCGCTCGACGCACGGGCAGGCCGCGCAGCGCCGCGGCCGACCGCGCGATCCTCGACGCGACGCGCTCGGCGCTGGTCGAGCTGGGGTGGGGCGGGCTGACCATGGGGGACGTGGCCGTGCGCGCGGGGGTGGCCAAAACCACCCTCTACCGCCGCTGGGCGAACAAGAGCGAGATGGTCGTGGACGCCGTCGCCGTCCTCTTCGACGAGCTGGAGCTGCCCGACCTCGGCAGCCTGCGGGCGGACGTCGAGAGCGTGGTGCTCGCCTTCGCCGCGCTGCTGGAGCGGCCGGAGGCGAAGACGGCCCTGATGGCCGTCGTCGCCGAGGCCACCCGCGACGGCGCGCTGCGCGCCCGCATCCGCACCGCCATCGTGGAGCGCCAGAAGCGCCTGGTGGTCGAGGGCCGCCGCCGCGCCCAGACCCGGGGCGAACTCCCGCCCGACCCGCCCGGCCCGGAGGGCGCCGCCGCGGCGGACCGCGCCGCCGACCTGATCTTCGACGTGATCGCGGGCGCGGTCGTCCACCGCTCGCTGGTCAGCGCGGAGAGCGTCACCCCGGTGTGGGCCCGCTCCCTGACCGCCCTGCTGCTGCACGGCCTGTCCGCCACCACCGGCCCCGCCGCCGAGTCCGCCACCGGGCCCGCACCGGACGGCTCCGGCGGCCCCGTGGACGCCTGACGGCCTCTGGTGCCATCCGGCGGGCCTCCGGCCGGCGGCGTCCGACGGCACCCGCACCGGCCACCCGGCGGGAGTCCCTCCCGCGCCCCCGGATGCGGGCCCGGGCCCCGACATCCGTCTTTCCGTGACAGGCCGGAGACCCGGCTCCCGTCCCGGAGGGACGGGAGCCGGGCGGGGTCCGGCACACGGCGTGGCGCACGGTGCGACGCGCCGCCTCAGAAGCCGGCGGGCTCGGTGTAGACGCCCCACTCCTCCCGCAGCACCCCGCAGATCTCGCCCAGCGTCGCCTCGGCGCGCACCGCGTCCAGCATCGGCTCGATCATGTTGGAGCCGTCCCGGGCGGCGGCCAGCATCCCGTCCAGGGCGGCACGCACGCGCGCCTCGTCGCGCGCGGCCTTGCGGTCGGCCAGCACGCGCACCTGCTCGCGCTCGACCTCGTGGCTGACCCGCAGGATCTCCAGGTCCCCGGTGACCGAGCCGGTGTGGCAGTTGACGCCGACGACCTTCTTCTCGCCCTTCTCCAGCGACTGCTGGTAGCGGAAGGCGGCCTCGGCGATCTCGCCGGTGAACCAGCCGTCCTCGATGCCGCGCAGGATGCCGGAGGTGATCGGGCCGATGGGGTGCTGCCCGTCGGGCACCGCGCGGCGGCCGCGCTCCCTGATCTGCTCGAAGATCTTCTCGGCGTCGGCCTCGATCCGGTCGGTCAGCGCCTCGATGTACCAGGAGCCGCCCAGCGGGTCGGCCACGTTGGCCACACCCGTCTCCTCCATCAGCACCTGCTGGGTGCGCAGCGCGATCTCCGCGGCCTGCTCGCTGGGCAGGGCGAGGGTCTCGTCCAGGGCGTTGGTGTGCAGGGAGTTGGTGCCGCCCAGCACCGCCGCCAGCGCCTCCACGGCGGTGCGCACCACGTTGTTGTACGGCTGCTGGGCGGTGAGCGAGACACCCGCGGTCTGGGTGTGGAAGCGCAGCCACTGCGCCTTCTCGCTCTTCGCGCCGTAGACGTCCCGCATCCAGCGGGCCCAGATCCGCCGGGCGGCGCGGAACTTGGCGATCTCCTCGAAGAAGTCCAGGTGCGCGTCGAAGAAGAACGACAGGCCGGGCGCGAAGGCGTCCACGTCCAGGCCGCGCGAGAGGCCCAGCTCCACGTAGCCGAAGCCGTCGGCGAGGGTGTACGCCAGCTCCTGCGCGGCCGTCGAGCCGGCCTCGCGGATGTGGTAGCCGGAGACCGACAGCGGCTTGTACGCCGGGATGCCCCGGGCGCAGTGCTCCATCAGGTCGCCGATCAGGCGCAGATGCGGCTCCGGCTCGAAGAGCCACTCCTTCTGCGCGATGTACTCCTTGAAGATGTCCGTCTGGAGCGTGCCGTTGAGGACGGCGGGGTCCACGCCCTGCCGTTCGGCGGCCACCAGGTACATGCAGAACACCGGCACGGCCGGGCCGCTGATCGTCATCGAGGTGGTGACGTCGCCCAGCGGGATGTCCCGGAAGAGGACCTCCATGTCGGCGGCGGAGTCGATGGCGACACCGCAGTGGCCGACCTCCCCCAGCGAGCGCGGGTCGTCGGAGTCGCGGCCCATCAGGGTGGGCATGTCGAAGGCGACCGACAGCCCGCCGCCGCCGGCCGCGAGGATCATCTTGTAGCGCTCGTTGGTCTGCTCGGCGTTGCCGAAGCCCGCGAACTGGCGGATGGTCCAGGTCCGGCCGCGGTAGCCGGTGGGATACAGACCGCGGGTGAAGGGGAACTCGCCGGGCCAGCCGATCCTCTCGAACCCCTCGACGGTGTCGCCGGGCGCGGGGCCGTAGACCGGCTCGACGGGGTCGCCGGAGAGCGTGGTGAAGTCGGCGTCCCGCTTGCGTGCGGTGTCGTACCGGGCCTGCCAGCGGCGGCGGCCCTCTGCGATGGCGTCAGCGTCCATACGCACAAATTTACTAGGACGTCCAAGTAATTGTCGATGGAAGACCGCCCGGTGCGGCGCGGCGCACACGGACGGTCCAGCGTGCCTCGACCCCGGGGCCCGGGCCCCGGGGAGCCCTCAGGCCTCGGCGGGGACGGCCTCGTCGTCCTCGACCAGCGGCTCGACCTCGCGCGAGACCTTCCGCTCGACGAAGAACGCGGCGGTGGGGATGGTGCCGGCGAGCAGCACCCATGCCAGCTTGCCGAACTTCCACTTCGCCTTGGAGCCCAGGTCGAAGGCGAAGACCAGGTACAGCACGTACAGCCAGCCGTGGGCGAGGCTGACGACGTAGGTGAAGCCCTCGGCGCCGTCCGTCTCCAGCAGGTATTTGCCGATCATGCCGATGACCAGCAGGACCAGCAGGACACCGGTGACGTAGGCCATCACCCGGTAGCGGGTGAGCACGCTCTTCTTCATGCACACGAGCGTAACCGGCACCGCGCGTCGTCCGGCCGGGGCCCCGGGACGGCGGAACCCGGCGGTCCGGTGAGCACTCTGCGGGAGTGCGGCGGGAGCGCGGCTCAGCCTTCCTTGAAGTCCCCCGCGGCCACACGCAGCGGTCTGAGCAGCGCGAAGATCTCGTCGCACTCCTCGTCGTCGTACGCCCCCAGCCCGAAGTCCATCGCCATCAGGTCGCGGGTGGCCGCCTCGCACACCTCGCGCCCCCGGTCGGTGATGGAGGCGAGCGTGCCGCGGCCGTCGTTGGGGTTGGGGCGCTTGGCCACCAGACCGGACCTCACCAGGCGGTCGACGGTGTTGGTCACGGAGGTGGGGTGGACCATCAGCCGCTCGCCGATCTTCGACATCGGCAGTTCGCCCGCCTTGGAGAAGGTCAGCAGCACCAGCGCCTCGTAGCGGGCGAAGGTCAGACCGTAGGGCTTGACGACGGCGTCGACCTCGGCGAGCAGGATCTGGTGCGCACGCATGACCGAGGTGATCGCGGCCATCGAGGGCACGGAGCCCCATCGCTGCTTCCACAGTTCGTCGGCGCGGGCGATCGGGTCGAACGTCAGGCTGAGCGGCTTCGGCACGGCTACGACCTTACCGGCCGGTCACATCGTGGTCAGCTCCGTCTCAGCAATCGGGCCGCCCGGCGGCTGCGCCGCCGGGCGGGACAGGCCGGCGCTCAGCCCAGGTGCCGCTCGACGGTGGCGACCTTGGAGGTCAGACCGTCGGTGACACCGGGGCGGATATCGGCCTTGAGGACGAGCGAGACACGCGGCGCCCGGGCCTCGACGGCGGCCACCGCCCGCCGCACGACCTCCATGCACTCCTCCCACTCGCCCTCGACCGAGGTGAACATCGCGTCGGTGCGGTTGGGCAGCCCGGACTCGCGGACCACGTGCACCGCGTCGGCGACGTACTCCCCCACGTCCTCGCCGACCCCGAGCGGAGTGACGGAGAAGGCGACGATCACGCGTCCACCGCCCCCGTGCGGGGCCGCTCGTCCTGCCCGGCCCGCTCGGCGCGGGCCCGGGCGGCGATCACGCTCGCCTCGGTCTCGCGGCGCAGCAGCCTGTCGGCGTAGAAACCGCCGCCGGGCAGCACCGAGAGCGCGAAGTAGAACGCGGCGCGGCTCATCGGCCACCTGGCTCGGTTCCAGGCGTCCAGCCAGAAGATCACGTAGAGCACGAAGAGGGCGCCATGGACGGCGCCCATCACCGGCACCGCGTTGAACTCGGTCGTGCGCTTGAGCA
The DNA here is from genome assembly GCF_017114865.1 of Streptomyces verrucosisporus. Classification (GTDB taxonomy): domain Bacteria; phylum Actinomycetota; class Actinomycetes; order Streptomycetales; family Streptomycetaceae; genus Streptomyces; species Streptomyces fenghuangensis. The sequence continues at coordinate 83,882 of NZ_JADEYH010000016.1, forward strand.
CGGAGCACACCAGAAGCAGCAGGAAGGAGACTGCCTCCGGGGTGGAGACGAGCCGGAGGCGGCGGAGCGCCGAAGCGGTCTTGAGGTCCACGGGAGATCCTTTGTGAAGGGATGCACAAGCTCTGTCATTGTGGCAGCCTCCCGCCGGAGGCCCGCGTCCGGGTAGATTCGCACCGTGGCTCAGTTCCGACTCCAAGGCGGCAAGGTCCTCGCCGTCGACCTGGCAGGCGACACCGTCAGGGCCAAGAACGGCTCGATGGTCGCCTACGACGGCCAGATGGCCTTCAAGAAACTCACCGGCGGCGGTGAGGGCCTGCGCGGCCTGGTCACCCGCCGCCTCACCGGCGAGCAGATGGAGATGATGGAGGTGAAGGGGCAGGGCACCTGCTACTTCGCCGACCGCGCGAGCGACATCGGCCTGGTGACGCTCCAGGGGCAGAAGCTCCATGTGGAGTCCAGCAACCTGCTGTGCGCCGACGGCTCCCTGCGCACCGGCACCACCTTCACCGGGCTGCGCGGCGCCTCCCAGGGCAACGGCCTGTTCACCACCACGGTCGAGGGCACCGGCACGGCCGCGCTGATGTCGGACGGCCCGGCGGTGGTGCTGCGCGTCACACCGCAGTCCCCGCTCCAGGTGGACCCGGGGGCGTACGTGGCCCACACCGGGGATCTGCGGCAGGAGTTCCAGACGGGCGTGAACTTCCGGACCTTCATGGGCGAGGGGTCGGGCGAGTCCTTCCAGATCCGCTTCGAGGGCGAAGGGCTGGTCTACGTCCAGCCCAGCGAGCGGAACACGATCGGCGGTGATGTCTGACCGTGAGCGACGCACGTGCGGCCACCGGCCCGCAGACCACCGCCAAACCCGCACCTCCGCGCCGCACGAGCGGAGAAGCCCACGAAGAAAACACCGTGAGCGACGCACGTGCGGCCACCGGCCCGCAGACCACCGCCAAACCCGCACCTCCGCGCCGCACGAGCGGAGAAGCCCACGAAGGGGGTGCTTGATGCCGTTCCGGGAGATCGGTTCCAAGATGGTCGAGGCCCGGGTGGCGCCCGGGCAGCGGATGTTCAGCCAGCGCGGCGCGATGATCGCGTACAAGGGCGAGGTCTCCTTCACACCCAGCATCCAGGGCGGCCAGGGCGGCATCGGCTCGATGATCGGGCGGCGGCTGGCCGGCGAGGCGGCTCCGCTGATGGTGGTGGAGGGCGACGGCACGGTGCTGTTCGGCCACGGCGGCCACCACGTCGAGGTGGTCGAACTGTCCGGCGACACCCTCTGCGTGGAGGCCGACCGGCTGCTCGCGTTCGACGGGACGCTGGAGCAGGGCACGATGTTCATGGGCTCCCAGGGCGGGGTCATGGGCATGGTGCGCGGCCAGGTGACCGGGCAGGGGCTGTTCACCACGACGCTCTCCGGGCACGGCTCGGTGGCCGTGATGGCCCACGGCGGGGTGATCCGGCTCCCGATCACCCCGGGCCGCCCCGTCCACGTCGACCCGCAGGCGTACGTCGCCCACCACGGGGACGTACGCAACAAGCTCTCCACGGCGCTCGGCTGGCGGGACATGGTCGGGCGCGGCTCGGGCGAGGCGTTCCAGTTGGAGCTGTCCGGGCAGGGCGAGGTGTTCGTACAGGCCAGCGAGGAGAAGCTGTGAACGGTCCGATCGTCCACGACGCCCACACCCTGCCGCCGAACGACAACGTCAACCCCTACGCGTTCTGCGTCGACCTGTCGGGCCGGTGGTTCCTGCAGAAGGGGAAGATGATCGCCTACTACGGGCAGATCACCTTCAACGGCATCGGCCACGGCCCCCTGGACAGGCTGGTCGCCACCAGCTTCCACTCCCCGCTGCACGCCTCGGACTGGGTGGTCGCCGAGGGCAAGGGCAGGATGCTGCTCGCCGACCGCGCCTTCGACGTCAACTCCTACGACCTCGAGGACGGCAACCTCACCATCCGCTCGGGCAATCTGCTGGCCTTCGAACCGAGCCTGGCGCTGAAGCAGTCCATCGTCCCCGGTTTCGTGACCCTGCTGGGGACGGGGAAGTTCGTGGCGGCCTCCAACGGCGAGGTGCACTTCGTGGAGCCGCCGGTCCGGGTCGATCCGCAGGCGCTGGTCGGCTGGGCGGACTGCCCCTCGCCCTGCCACCACTACGACCACCAGTACATGCGCGGCGTACTCGGCGGGCTGCGGGCGATGACCGGGATCGGCGGCGTCTCCGGTGAGGAGCACCAGTTCGACTTCACCGGGGCGGGCACGGTGCTGATCCAGTCGACCGAGGTCCTGATGGAGGAGCGGGACACCGGCGCCCCTCCGCCGTCGCAGCCGGGCGTCCCGGGCGCGGGCGGCGGACACGGCGGGCGCGGCGGGCAGCAGATGCCGCAGCTTCCGGGCCAGTTGGGCGACATCCAGCGCCGTTTCGGACTGTGACCGGATCGATTCCCCCGGTGAGGGTCCGCGGCCGGAGCGCTCCCGACCGCCGGGTAGAGTCCGAGGACATGGAGAGCGACAAGGAAACCCGCTGGCTGAGCGAGGAGGAGCAGCGCGCCTGGCGCGTGCACCTCGACGTCAACAGGCTCCTCACGCACCAACTGGAGCGGGACCTCCAGCCGTTCGGGCTGACCATGAACGACTACGAGATCCTCGTGAACCTCTCCGAGTCGGACGGCCACCGGATGCGGATGAGCGATCTGGCCGCCGCCACCCTGCAGTCCAAGAGCCGTCTGTCCCACCAGATCACCCGCATGGAGAAGGCCGGGCTGGTGCGCCGGGAGAACTGCGAGTCCGACAGGCGCGGGCTGTTCGCGGTGCTGACCGAGCACGGCTGGAGGACGATGCGCGAGGTGGCGCCGCACCACGTCGCCTCGGTGCGGCGCCACTTCATCGATCTGCTCACGCCCGAGGCACTCGGCGGACTGCACGGCTCGCTGGTCCCGGTCGCCGAGCAGCTGCGGTCGCTGCGCGGACGCGGCTGAGACGCCCCGCCGAACCCCCGCGCCCCGGGGGGGTCCTTGGGGGATGATGAGGGGGACCCGCTCGACAGCCGTGACGGACAAGACGCGGCGGGTCCGCGGCTGACCGGCCCTTTCCGGGGGAGCGCTGGACCGGACGAGCGGGAGGGTCCTCTGCCGTCGGACCCGCGCCAGAGGTGACCTCCGATGAGCCAGCCACCACCGGGCCAGCCGCCACATGACGGCTTCGGCCCTCCGCAGTACCCGGGCGGTCAGCCGCAACAGCCCCAGCAGCCGCCCCCGCCGCCGCAGGGCGGGCCGCCCCAGGCGCCGGGCCCGGTCTACGGCGGCCCGGTGGCGTACCCCCAGGGCGGGCAGTCCGGCTACGCCTACCCCCAGGGCGGGCATTCGCCCCAGCAGTCCTACGGGCAGCCCAACCCGTACGCCGCCTGTCCCCCGCCCCCGCAGGGCGGCGGGCCGAAGGGGGGCAGGGTGGCCCTCATCGTCGGCGGCGCCGTGGTGGCGCTCGCCCTCATCGGCGGCGGGGTCTACCTGGCGGTCGGCGACGACGACGGCGAGCCCGGCGCGGCCGCCACCGTGAGTCCGTCCCCGAGCGTCTCCTCCGAACCGTCGCAGGAGACGGAGGAGCCGGCGGAGCCGACCCCCGAGGAGACGGCGGAGGATCCGCTCGACGACTACGAGCCCACCGACGAACCGGCCGGGGAGCCGCCCGCCGGGAACGACTTCAGGGGGCAGTGGCAGGGCGAGGGCGCCAGGACGCTGACCGTGGGCAAGGCGTTCGAGAGCGGGGAGGCCGAGGGGAAGAACTCGGTCTCCTGGATCGAGTTCGGCGGCGACGGCATATGCGTGGGGATCGGCGAGAACCAGAGCAACGGCTACCGGATGGCGCTCAAGTGCGGCGAGGGCGACGACGAGGAGTACATCGCCGGCACCGCCAGCAAGACCTCGGACGGCGAGAGCATCAAGATCAAGTGGGACGACGAGGGCGGGACCGACACCCTCGACTGGATCGGCGACGACAACCTCTCCTGAACCCGTCCGGGGCCTTCCGGCCTCGCCCGGGCGAGGCCGCCCGGACTACCCGGCCCGCCCGGGCAAGGCCGGGGCCGCGGCGGGCAGCCGCAGGGTGAACAGGGCGCCGCCCTCGGCCGCCCGGCCGGCGGTGAGGCCGCCGCCGTGCCGGACCGCCACGTCGCGGGCGATGGCCAGACCCAGCCCGGCGCCGCCGTCGTCCCGGCTGCGCGCGTCGTCCAGCCGTACGAACCGCTCGAAGATCCTCTCCCGTTCCTTCTCCGGCACCCCGGCGCCGTCGTCGGCGACCTCCAGCACGGCCTGCCCGTGCTCACGGCCCACCCGCACCCGGACGCGGGAGGCCGCGTGGCGCCGGGCGTTGTCCAGGAGGTTGCCGAGCACCCGGGCGAGCTGGCCTCGCGAGCCCGCCACCTCCACCGGTCCCCCTCCCTCGCCGCCCTCGCCGTCCTCCAGGACGACGGCGACCCGGTCCCCGGTGCGCTGGGCCAGTTCCTCCCGCACCAGCGCGTACAGGTCCACCCGCGCGTCCCCGGGGCGCTCCCCGGCGTCCAGGCGGGCCAGCAGCAGCAGATCGGCGGCCAGCGCCTGCAGCCGTACGGTGTCGTGGACCGCGCCGTCGATGTCGAGTAGCCCGGGGTGGGCGGCGGCGACCTCCAGCTGGGTGCGCAGGGAGGCGATCGGGCTGCGCAGTTCGTGCGAGGCGTCGGCGACGAAGCGGCGCTGCCGCTCGACGGACGCCTCCAGGGCGCTCAGGGTCTCGTTGGTGGTCCGCGCCAGGCGGGCCACCTCGTCGCGGGAGGGGGGCTCGGGCACCCGCCGGGACAGGTCGCTGCCGGCGGCGATGGCCGCCATCTCCCGCCGGATGCCCTCCACCGGGCGCAGCGCGCCCCGGGTGACCAGCCAGGTGACGCCCCCGACGACGGCGAGCAGCGCGGGGAGCCCGGCGAGCATGGTGCCGGTGACGGTTGAGACGGCCTCCTCCTGCTCGGCGAGGGAGGCGCCGGCGTAGACGGTGACGGGGACGCGGTCGCGGGTGACGCTCTGCACGGCGACCAGACGGAAGTCCTGCGTCGCCACCGCCCGGGAGCGGTCGTAGGTCACCTCGCCGTCCCCGTCGACGGGCAGGGCGACGGTCCGGGTGACGCTGTTGCGGTCCACCGCGACGGGCTCGTCGGACGGCTTGGGGGCGGCGCCGTCGTCGCTCCCGTCGTCACGGTCGTCGTCGTCACGGTCATCGTCGTCGTCGCGGTCGTCGTCGCTGCCGCTGTCCTCCGGGGAGGGCGTGGCGGGCGCCTGCCGGGGCTCGTCCGGCTTGTTGAAGTCGGCCACGGGCCCGCGTCCGCGCAGCGGGTCACCGGCTCCGAGCACCGCGCCGGAGGCGTCCACGACCTGCACCGGCTCGTCGTCCGCCAGCGCCTCCACCCGCGCCACCCGGTCCGCCGGTACGTCGGCGACCCCGGCGGCGACCTCGCGGGCGGTGGTCTCGGCGTGCAGCCGGGCGTTCTCGGTGAGGCCCCCGCTGAGCACCCCGACCACCGCGATCCCGGCGGCCACCAGGGCCACCGCCACCACGAGCGTGGCGCCGAGCGCGGCGCGCACCCGGACGGTGAGCCGGGCGAGCGGGGAGAGCGCGGGCCTACGCACCGTTCCCCACCAACCGGTATCCGGCACCGCGCACGGTGGCGATCGCCGCGCTGCCCAGCTTGCGGCGCAGCGCGCTGACGTACACCTCGACGATGTTGACGTCGCCCTCGTAGGCGAAGTCCCAGACGTGTTCGAGGACCTCCGACTTGGAGACCACCTCCCCGGCGCGCACCGCCAGGTACTCCAGCACCGCGAACTCCTTGGCGGTCAGCGCCACTTCGCTCCCGTCCAGGGTGACCCGCCGCGCGGCGGGGTCCACTGCCAGCCCGCCCATCCGCAGCACGGAGGCCCCGCCCCGGGTGCGGCGGCGCAGCAGCGCCCTCACCCGGGCGAGGAGCACCACGTAGGAGAACGGCTTGGTGAGGTAGTCGTCGGCGCCGGTGTCCAGGCCCTCGGCCTCGTCGTACTCGCCGTCCTTGGCGGTCAGCATCAGGATCGGTGTCTCGTCCCCTGCGGTGCGCAGCGCCGAGCAGACGCGGTAGCCGTTCATGCCCGGCAGCATGATGTCGAGGACGATCAGGTCGTACGAGCCCTCGGTCGCCCGGTGCAGCCCGTCCCTCCCGTCGTGGACCACGTCGACGGCGAACCCCTCGGCCGTCAGGCCCCTGGCCAGTGACAGGGCGAGCCGCTTCTCGTCCTCCACGATCAGTACGCGCATGGGGCCAGCCTGCCAAAAGGGAGCTGAAGAGATCTTCAGGTGCTTTCAGGGTGCCTTCAGCCGCGCCCTGGGACGGTGTTCCACGTCAGACGTGAGACCCCGTCTCCAGGGAGGAAACCAACCATGAACCGCAAGCTGGTCGTCGCCGCCGTCGCCGTCGCCCTCGCCGTCGGCGGGAGCACCATCGCCTTCGCCGACGACGACACCGCTCAGGACGCCCTGGCCGCGAGCCTGCGGGCTGGCGCCGACACCGGTGACCGGGACGACGAAGCCGACGACCGCGGCGACGACAGCCGGAACGACGACAAGGGTGGGGACAGGGACGACGACCGCGACGAGCCGCGGACGCCGCGCGGCGCCGAGGTCACCCTCCAGGAGGCCGTCGCCGCCGCGCTGAGGGCCGTACCGGGCACGGCGGAGTCCGCCGAGCTGGAGGACGACGACAGCGACCGGCCGGTCTGGGAGGTCGGCGTCCTGGGCGAGGACGGCGCCTGGCACGAGGTCTCGGTGGACGCCGGCAGCGCCGACGTGCTGGAGCGGAGCGCCGAGCCGGACGACCGCGACGACGACGATGACGACAGGGACGACGACAAGGACGCCGACGACCGCGACGACCGCCGCGAGGACTGACGTCCGCCCCCGGTGGGGCTCACCCCCCCGTCAGCCCCGCCACCAGCTCGTCGGCCGCCGCGTACGGGTCGAGCGTCCCGCTCGCGATCCGCTCGGCCAGCGCGTCCAGGCGGCGGTCGCCGTGCAGGTCGCCGATGCGCTCGCGCAGCGCGGTCACCGCGATGGTCTCCACCTCGCGGGCCGCGCGCGCCCGGCGGCGCTCGGCGAGCACTCCGCGCTCCTCCATCCAGGCGCGGTGCTTCTCCAGTGCCTCGACGACCTCGTCGACGCCCTCGCCGCGCGCGGCGACGGTCTTGACGATCGGCGGACGCCAGTCGCCGGGCTTCCGGGCCTCGCCGAGACCCAGCATGTGGTTGAGCTCGCGGGCGGTGGCGTCCGCGCCGTCGCGGTCGGCCTTGTTGACCACGTACACGTCGCCGATCTCCAGGATCCCGGCCTTGGCTGCCTGGATGCCGTCGCCCATGCCGGGCGCCAGGAGGACGACGGAGGTGTCGGCCTGCGAGGCGATCTCGACCTCGGACTGGCCGACGCCGACCGTCTCGACCAGGACGACGTCGCAGCCGGCCGCGTCCAGGACGCGGATGGCCTGCGGGGCGGCCCAGGCCAGGCCTCCGAGGTGGCCGCGGGTGGCCATGGAGCGGATGTAGACGCCGGGGTCGGAGGCGTGCTCGGACATCCGGACCCGGTCGCCCAGCAGCGCGCCGCCGGAGAACGGGGAGGAGGGGTCCACCGCGAGGACGCCGACCCGCCTGCCGGCCCTGCGGTACGCGCTCACCAGCGCCGAGGTGGAGGTGGACTTGCCCACCCCCGGCGAGCCGGTCAGGCCCACGACGTACGCGTTGCCCGTCAGCGGCGCCAGCGCCGCCATGACCTCCCTGAGCTGCGGGGACGCCCCCTCAACCAGCGAGATCAGCCGGGCTACGGCCCGGGGCCTGCCCTGCCGTGCCTGCTCCACCAGTTTGGGGACGTCCACCGCCATACGTGCTGCGCTCCTCGCGTTACTCGGCCGTCGCCGGCCCTCGTCGGCCCTCGTCGGCCGCCGGGCGGCCGCTGTGGTCGGCCGCCCGGTCCGGCCGTCATTCTTCCCGCGCCGCTCGCGCGCCGCCGTGCCGCCGGTCACACGGGCCCGCACCCGCCGCACCTCATGTGCGGCGTGCGGGCCCGTGCGACCGCTCCGTCACTTCTTCGGCACCCGCACGATCAGGGCGTCGCCCTGACCGCCGCCGCCGCACAGCGCGGCTGCGCCGACACCGCCGCCGCGGCGCTTGAGCTCCAGGGCGAGGTGGAGCACGATGCGCGCGCCGGACATACCGATCGGGTGACCCAGCGCGATCGCGCCGCCGTTGACGTTCACCTTTTCGTGGTCGATGCCGAGGTCCTTCATCGACTGCACCGCGACGGCCGCGAAGGCCTCGTTGATCTCGATCAGGTCGAGGTCGCCGGTCTCCAGGCCGTCCTTCCTCAGAGCGTGGCGGATGGCGTTGGACGGCTGCGACTGCAGGGAGTTGTCCGGGCCGGCCACGTTGCCGTGGGCGCCGATCTCGGCGATCCACTCCAGGCCCAGCTCCTCGGCCCTGGCCTTGCTCATCACGACCACCGCGGCGGCGCCGTCGGAGATCTGCGAGGAGGTGCCGGCGGTGATGGTGCCGTCCTTGGCGAAGGCCGGGCGCAGCTTGCCCAGGGACTCGGCGGTGGTCTCGGGCCGGATGCCCTCGTCCTTGGAGAACAGGATCGGGTCGCCCTTGCGCTGCGGGATCTCCACCGGGGTGATCTCCGCGTCGAACAGGCCGTTCTTCTGCGCGGTGGCGGCGCGCTGGTGGGAGAGGGCGGCGATCTCGTCCTGCTCGGCGCGGCCGATGCCCAGGCGGGTGTTGTGCTTCTCGGTGGACTCGCCCATGGCGACGTTCTCGAAGGAGTCGGTCAGGCCGTCGTGGGCCATGGCGTCCAGCATCTGCACCGCGCCGTACTTGAAGCCCTCGCGGGACTTCGGCAGCAGGTGGGGGGCGTTCGTCATGGACTCCTGGCCGCCGGCGACGACCACGTCGAACTCTCCGGCGCGGATGAGCTGGTCGGCCAGCGCGATGGCGTCCAGACCCGACAGGCAGACCTTGTTGACGGTCAGCGCGGGAACGTTCATCGGGATGCCGGCCTTCACCGCGGCCTGGCGCGCGGGAATCTGCCCGGCGCCGGCCTGGAGCACCTGGCCCATGATCACGTACTCGACCTGGTCCCCGCCGATGCCCGCGCGGTCCAGGGCCGCCTTGATGGCGAAGCCGCCCAGGTCGGCGCCGGAGAAGGTCTTCAGCGAGCCCAGCAGGCGGCCCATGGGCGTACGGGCGCCCGCGACGATCACGGAGGTGGTGGCGGACGCCGAACGGGTCTCGGGGTTCGTCTTTTCGGTCACGGTGCGGCCCCTTCGGAGCAGGGAGTTAACGAGGGTTATCGCCAATGTACTGAGCGGTACCGTCCCGGGTCACCGGTCGGTCGGTGTGACCGTGCGCACGTTGCGTAACCACACTCCGAGACGGTGCACTGTCTTCCATGCTGACGCGCATCGACCACATCGGTATCGCCTGTTTCGACCTGGACAAGACGGTGGAGTTCTACCGTGCCACCTACGGCTTCGAGGTGTTCCACACCGAGGTGAACGAGGAGCAGGGGGTGCGCGAGGCCATGCTGCGGATCAACGGCACGGACGACGGCGGCGCCTCCTACCTCCAGCTCCTGGAACCGACCCGCGAGGACTCCACGGTGGCCAAGTGGCTGGCGAAGAACGGCGAGGGCGTGCACCACATCGCCTTCGGCACCGCGGACGTCGACGGCGAGGCCGGGGCGATCCGGGACAAGGGCGTCCGGGTGCTGTACGACGAGCCGCGCACCGGTTCGATGGGCTCCCGGATCACCTTCCTCCACCCCAAGGACTGCCACGGTGTGCTCACGGAACTGGTCACCTCCGCTTCCTCACACCACTGACGACCGCTCCCCCGGCCGGTAGAGTGGCCGTTCGGCCGGGGCTGCGGGCCGGCAGGGGCCCGTCCCATGTTCCGCCGATGATCTGACACCATTTCTCCGAAGGGTCAGTTCACCTTCACCACGACCAGGGGACGGATGGGACCGCGCAGTGCGGGGCTACGACCGCTACGAGGCTGACGACCACCTCTCTCAGCTCGAAGCCGAGATGAAGCGGCTGAAGGACGAGCGGGACAAGGCGGTCGACCACGCCGACGACCTCGGCTACCAGGTCGAAGTGCTGCGCGCCAAGCTGCACGAGGCGCGCCGCGCTCTCGCCGCGCGCCCGGCCGGCTACGACAACCTGTCGCACCAGGCCGAGCAGCTGCTGCGCAACGCCCAGGCGCAGGCCGAGCAGTTGCGGGCGGACGCCGAGCGCGAACTGCGCGAGGCCCGGGCCCAGACGCAGCGGATCCTCCAGGAGCACGCCGAGCGGCAGGCCCGTATGGAGGCCGAGCTGCACGCCGAGGCGGTCACCCGCCGCCAGCGGCTGGACGAGGAGCTGGCCGAGCGCCGCGCGACCGTCGAGTCGCACGTCAACGAGAACGTCGCCTGGGCCGAGCAGCTGCGCGCCCGCAGCGAGTCGCAGGCCCGCCGGCTGATGGACGAGGCCCGGGCCGAGGCCGAGCAGACCCTGGCCGCGGCCCGCGCCGAGGTGCAGCGGCTGACCGAGCAGTCCCGGCAGCGCCTGAACTCCGAGGCGGAGGCCGCCAAGGCCGAGGCCGAGCAGGTGCTGCGCCGGGCCCGCGCGGACGCCGAGCGGCTGCTGAACGCGGCCTCCACCCAGGCGCAGGAGGCCACCGAGCACGCCGAGCGGCTGCGCACCTCCACCGCCGCCGAGTCCGAGACCACCCGCCGTGAGGCCACCGCGCTGGCCCGCCAGGCCGAGCAGCGCATGCAGGAGGCCGAGACGGCGCTGCGCGAGGCCCGCGCGGAGGCCGACCGCGTCCTGGCCGAGGCGCGTGAGGCCGCCGCGAAGCGGCTGGCCGACGCCGAGTCGGAGAACGAGCAGCGCGGGCGTACCGCCAAGGCCGAGATCGCGCGCATGGTCGCCGAGGCCACCAAGGCCGCCGAGGCCGCCGAGGCCGAGGCCGAGCAGGTGCGGGCCGACGCCCGCGCCGAGGCCGAGCGGCTGGTCGCCGAGGCCCGCGAGAGCGCCCGCGCCAAGTCGGCCGAGGAGTCGGCCGCCCAGCTCGCCGAGGCCGCGCGCACCGCCGAGGAGGTGCTCACCAAGGCGTCCGAGGAGGCCAAGGCCACCACCCGGGCCGCCACCGAGGAGGCCGAGCGGCTGCGCGCGGAGGCCGAGGCGGAGGCCGACCGGCTGCGCGCCGAGGCGCACGACCTGGCCGAGCAGCTCAAGGGCGCGGCCAAGGACGACACCGAGGAGTACCGCGCCAAGACCGTCGAGCTCCAGGAGGACGCGCGGCGGCTGCGCGGCGAGGCCGAGCAGTTGCGCGCCGACGCGGTCGAGGAGGGCGAGCGGATCCGCGGCGAGGCCCGCCGCGAGGCCGTCCAGCAGATCGAGGAGGCCGCCAGCCGCGCCGAGGAGCTGCTCAGCCAGGCCAAGGCGGACGCCGAGGAGACCCGCGGGGCCGCGGTGGCCGAGGGCGAGCGGGTGCGCACCGAGGCGATCGAGCGGGCCACCGCCCTGCGCCGCCAGGCCGAGGAGACCCTGGAGCGGGCCCGCACCGAGGCCGAGGAGCTGCGGACGGCGGCCGAGCAGCAGGCCGAACGGGCCCGCACCGAGGCCGAGGAGACCGGCCGGCGGCTGCGCGCGGAGGCCGAGGAGGCCGTCGCCGCCCGCCGTGCCGAGGCCGATGGGGAGCTGGAGCGGCTGCGCGGCGAGGCCGAGCAGCGGCTGACCGCCGCCGAGGAGGAGCTGCGCGGGGCCCACGAGGAGGCCGAGCGGCTGCGCGAGGAGACCCGCGCCGAGACCGAGCGGCTGCGCGCGGAGTCGGCACAGCGGCTGCGCACCCTGCGGGAGCAGGCCGAGGAGGAGACCGAGCGGCTGCGCACCGAGGCGGTCTCCGACGCCGCCCAGGCCCGCGCCGAGGGCGAGGCCGTGGCGGTGCGGCTGCGCACCGAGGCGGCGACCGAGGCCGAGCGGCTGCGCGCCGAGGCGCAGGAGACGGCCGACCGGGTGCGGGCGGAGGCGGACGCGGCCGCCGAGCGTATGGGCGCCGAGGCCGCCGAGGCGCTGGCCGCCGCCCAGGAGGAGGCATCCAGGCGCCGCCGCGAGGCCGAGGAGCTACTCACCGGCGCCCGCCAGGAGGCGGACCGGGAGCGGGCACAGGCCCGGGAGCAGAGCGAGGAGTTGCTCGCCTCGGCCCGCAAGCGGGTCGAGGAGGCGCAGGCCGAGGCCGAGCGGCTGGTGGCCGAGGCCGAGCGGCGGGCAGCCGAACTGGTCTCCGCCGCCGAGCAGAAGGCCCAGCAGGTACGCGACTCGGTCGCGGGTCTGCACCAGCAGGCCGAGGAGGAGATCGCCGGTCTGCGCTCCGCGGCCGAGCACGCCGCGGCCGCTCTGCGCCAGGAGGCGAAGGAGGAGACGGACGCCGCCAAGTCGCTGGCGGAGCGCACCGTTTCGGAGGCGATCGCCGAGGCGGACCGGGTCCGGTCCACCGCCGGCGAGGAGGCCGAGCGCACGCGCGCCGAGGCCGACCGCGTACGGGACGAGGCCCGTGAGGCGGCGGCGCGACGGCTGGGCGACGCGGCCGAGCAGGCCGACCGGCTGGTCGCCGAGGCCCGCGAGGAGGCCGTACGCATCGCGGCGTCGGCCGAGGAGCAGGCGGACACCATGGTGGGCGCCGCCCGCAAGGAGGCCGAGCGGCTGGTGGCCGAGGCTCGGACCGAGAGCACCTCGCTGGTGGAGCAGTCCCGCAGCGACTCCGACACCATGCTGGAGGAGGCCCGCCGCGACGCGGGCGCCATCCGGGAGCGGGCCGAGGAGCTGCGTTCGCGCACCGAGGCCGAGGTCGAGGAGCTGCACGAGCGGGCGCGCCGGGAGGCCGCCGAGGCGATGCGGTCCGCCGGCGAGCGTGTGGACAAGCTGGTGAAGGCGGCCGAGGAGCAGCTGGCCGAGGCCGAGGAGAAGGCGCGTCAGGCCCGTTCGGATGCCGACTCCGAGGCGAGCAGGGTCCGTATCGCCGCGGTGCGCAAGGCCGAGGGACTGCTCAAGGAGGCCGAGCAGAAGAAGGCCGCGATCGTCCGGGAGGCCGAGAAGGTACTCGCCGAGGCGGAGGCCGAGGCCAAGCGGACCCTGGAGAAGGGCAAGCGCGAACTGGAGGTGCTGACCCGCCGTCGTGAGGACATCAACGCCGAGATCTCGCGCGTGCAGGACGTGCTGGAGGCCCTGGAGTCCTTCGAGTCACCCGGAAGGGGTAAGTCCGACAAGGGCGGCAAGGGGGGAAAGGGTTCTGACGGGGGATCGAACGGAGCGGTCAAGGCCGGTGCGGGAGCGGGAGCGACACATGGCGGCGGCAAACAGGGCAAGAACTGAGCCACTCGAACGGGCGTACATTCTGCATATCAAACCGGCATCTTCTCGAAGACACGCCGCTTTCCCCCCTAGGATTCCCTCTATCACTCTCCCGTCCGACCCCGTCTGACCGACAGGAACCCCATGAGCGACAACACCTCTCCCTTCGGCTTCGAGCTCGTGCGGCGCGGCTACGACCGCGGTCAGGTGGACGACCGCATCGCGAAGCTCGTCGCCGACCGTGACAATGCGCTGGCCCGTATCGCCTCGCTGGAGAAGCGCATCGAGGAGCTGCACCTCGAGACGCAGAACGCACAGGCGCAGATCAACGACTCCGAGCCGTCGTACGCCGGACTGGGCGCCCGTGTCGAGAAGATCCTCCGTCTCGCCGAGGAGGAGGCCAAGGACCTGCGCGAGGAGGCCCGCCGGGCCGCCGATCAGCACCGGGAGCTGGCCGAGTCCGCCGCGCAGCAGGTGCGCAACGACGCCGAGGCGTACGCCTCCGACCGCAAGGCCAAGGCGGAGGACGAGGGAGCCCGGATCGTCGACAAGGCCAAGGGCGAGGCCGCCACGCTGCGCGCGGACGCGCAGAAGGACGCCCAGGCCAAGCGCGAGGAGGCCGACGCCCTCTTCGAGGACACCCGGGCCAAGGCCGCTCAGGCCGCCGCCGACTTCGAGACCAACCTGGCCAAGCGCCGCGAGCAGTCCGAGCGTGACCTGGCCTCCCGTCAGGCCAAGGCCGAGAAGCGGCTGGCGGAGATCGAGCACCGCGCCGAGCAGCTCCGCCTGGAGGCCGAGAAGCTGCGCACCGACGCCGAGCGCCGCGCCCGCCAGACGGTGGAGACCGCCCAGCGCCAGGCCGAGGACATCGTGGCCGACGCCAACGCCAAGGCCGACCGCATCCGCAGCGAGTCCGAGCGCGAGCTGGCCGCTCTCACCAACCGCCGCGACAGCATCAACGCCCAGCTCACCAACGTCCGCGAGATGCTGGCCACGCTCACCGGCGCGGCCGTCGCCGCGACCGGGCAGCCGAACACCGACGGCGGCGAGGAGTCGCTGGGCGTTCCCGCCCAGCAGTCGCGCTGAGACCGAGCCAGGCCGGCAGGACCGGCAGACGGTGGGACACCGCGCCCCGTACCGCCCTTCGGCGGTACGGGGCGCCGCCGTCTTCCCGTCCCGGCTCCCGGGCGTGCCTCGCCCCACGCGCGCCCCGCGCGGGCCCCACGGGCGGCCCCACCGGCGGACGGGAACCGGACTCCCCCGGTGGTCTCATGGTCCGGACGGGCCCGGCGCCTGCCGTGGCCGCCGGCTCGCGTCACGCTCGCGCTCGCCGCGCTGATCGGCGCGTACGACCGCACCTCCGCCCGCGAAGTCTGACGGACGCCTCCGCCGCGCGGGGTCAGTACCTGGGGGCCTGACGGGACCGCTGGAGCCGTGCGCTCCGGCGGTCCCTGGCGTTCCAGCAGGCCCGGTGCCAGTGCCGCCGGTCTTCCACCCGCCCGTCGCGCTGCCAGGCCACCACGTGCGGCACCCCGGGCGGGATCTCCTGGTCGCAGCCGGGGCAGCGGTAGTGCTTGGCCGCGGACTGCCCGCTGATCTGCCGGACCACCCACTCCTCGCCGCGCCACTCGTCGGTGTGCTCCATGCCGTAGCGGTCGTCCGCCTCCCCGTCGCGGCGGGCGGACCTGCCACCGCCGCGCGGGCGGTTTCGACGCGGGGACAACAGGCACCTCACGTGGTCTCGGGGGCCTTCGGGCCCGTCGGCGGACTGCTCCGTCCAGCCTACGCAGGTCGCGGGCGGCCTTGTGCCGCGCACTCGCGGCACCTCTCCCTCCGTCTCCCCCCGCCCTCCCGCGCGGTCCGAAAAAATTCCCGGCAGGCCGTGCCCTTGGCACGTGTCAGGCGTTGTTGCCTCAAGGGGACCGTCCGGCGGTCCGTTCGGAGGGCCGCCGCAGACCACCGCGGGCCGCCGCAGGCCGTCGCGCGGCGGTGCCGGTACGGCGCCGGGGCGGCCACGGTACCGGGCAGGAGGCTGTGGCGATGCACATCGGGACTTTCGTGCCGGCGGGGCAGTTCCCGGGGCAGGGACAGGGGGAGGCGCTCCATCGCGCCCTGCGCTCGGCGGAAGCCGCCGAGCGGGCCGGCCTGGACTCCGTGTGGGTGGCCGAGCACCACTTCGTCCCCTACGGGGTCTGCCCCTCGGCGATCACCCTGGCCGCGCTGCTGCTGGGGCGCACCCGGCGCATCGAGGTGGGCACGGCCGTGAGCGTGCTCCCCACCGTGCATCCGGTCGCCCTGGGCGAGCAGACCGCGCTGCTGCACCTCGTCTCCGACGGCCGGTTCACCCTCGGCGTCGGCCGCGGCGGTCCCTGGGTGGACCTGGAGGTCTTCGGCGGCGGCGTCGAGGCGTACGAGCGGGGCTTCCCCGAGTCGCTGGACCTGCTGCTGCGCTGGCTGCGCGAGCCGCGCGTCGGCGCGGACGGCGAGCGCTACCGCTTCCGCGAGGTCCCCGTCGTACCGCGCCCGGACCAGGGCCTGGGCGGGCCGGAGGCGCCGCCCGTGCTGGTCGCCTGCACCTCCCCCGCCTCCGTGCGGCTGGCAGCGGCGCGCGGGCTGCCGATGCTGCTGGGGATGCACTGCGGGGACGAGGAGAAGGCGGACATGGTCGCCCTGTGGCGGCGCGAGGCGCTGTCGGCGGGAGCGGACCCGGAGGCCGTGGCGGCGGCCGGGCACGTGTCGGCCGGTGTGGCGCAGGTGGCCGACACCCGCGACGAGGCCGTGGAGACGCTCACCAAGGCGATGCCCGGCTGGCTGCGCCAGGGCCTGGAGGCCCACACGACCGTGGACGGCCGGGCGCGTTCGATGCGCGACCCGCTCGCCTACACCGAGCTGCTGTGCTCGTTGCACCCGGTCGGCCCGCCCCGGCTGTGCGCGGCCCGGCTCGCGGCCACCGCCGAACGAACCGGGATCGGCCGGTTCGCGCTGCTCGTCGAGGGATCCGGAGACCTGGCCGCCACCGAGCTGAACGTCCGGCGGTTGGGCTCCGAGGTGCTGCCGCTCCTCCCCCGAGCAGCGGCAGCTCCCGTGCCGTCGGGCACAGCGCCGGACACAGCTGCGAACACACCGCCGGACGACGAGGGCGCGGAGACGGACACGGCGCCCTGACCGGCCGCCGACCCGCTCGCCGTCCGTCCGCGGTCAGCAGTCGCGCAGTTCCGGCGACTGGTTGAGGAGCTGGCCGCGGACGGAGGTGAAGCGGGCGAGCCGCTCGTCCGCGGAGGAGTCCACCGGGAAGACCGCGACCCGGTGGCAGTTCTGGAAGGCCAGTCTCACCCCGAAGTGGCGCTCCAGCGCGCCGCGTATCGCGTCGCTGGCGAGTGCGCGCAGCAGCTGACCCCGCGCCCGCTCGTCCGGCGGCGGCGTCTGGTTGTCGGCGAACTCCCCGCCGTCCACCCTGAGCTGGGCCACCAGAGAACTGATCATGTCCCATGCGTAGGGCAGGGACGTACGGACGCAGTCGACGAAGGCCGCCTCATCGACCTCGCCTCGCTCGGCCTGCTCCAGGAGGGCCGGTGAGACGTCGAGCGACATGGGTTCTCCTCTCGCGATCCCGGGCATACCAGGACCTCAGGGACGGGCTGTCGGGGCTGCGCGTAACCGGACGATCTCGTACGGCGACCCCCGGGCTGCAACGTTATGCCCGCACGTACCGCCGCACCAGGCTTGTGGGCACACAACCAGCCACGCTCGAACGGTGATCGAACGGGGAGAAGCAGGGGCGAATCGCGTGGACCGCCCGCCGTCCAGTAGCGTGACCGACCATGCGTCTCGTCATCGCCCGCTGCTCCGTGGACTACGCCGGAAGGCTCACCGCCCACCTCCCCCCGGCTCCCCGCCTCATCCTGGTGAAGGCCGACGGATCGGTCTCGGTCCATGCGGACGACAGGGCATACAAGCCCCTCAACTGGATGTCTCCGCCGTGCACCCTCAAAGAGGGCGAGGAGGACGGTGTCGGCGTCTGGACGGTGGTCAACAAATCGGGGGAGAAACTCATCATCACCATGGAGGAGGTCCTGCACGACTCCTCGCACGAACTCGGCGTCGATCCCGGCCTGATCAAGGACGGTGTGGAGGCGCACCTTCAGGAACTCCTCGCTGACCGAATGGAGACCCTCGGCGAGGGATGGTCGCTGATACGGCGTGAGTACCCCACCGCCATCGGGCCGGTGGACATACTGTGCCGGGACGCGGAGGGGACCACCGTCGCGATCGAGATCAAGCGGCGAGGCGAGATCGACGGCGTCGAGCAGCTCACCCGTTATCTGGAACTGCTCAACCGCGACCCTCACCTCGCCCCGGTGCGGGGGGTGTTCGCGGCCCAGGAGATCAAGCCGCAGGCGCGCGTGCTGGCCACGGACCGCGGCATCGACTGCGTCGTCCTCGACTACGACGCGCTGCGCGGCATCGAGGACGACAAGCTGCGGCTGTTCTGACCACTCCGGGCTGCCCGGTGCGCACGCCGGGGCCGTGACCGCGCGTCGAGCGCGGTCACGGCCCCGGCGTGCGTGGCTTCCGGACCCGGATCAGATGACCGTGCTCTCCACGGAGCCCCGGGACGCCTGATCGCCGCTCGGCGCGGCGGTGCTCGGCGCGGGTCCGCTGGCACTAGTGGTGCCCGACGGAGGATCGGTGTCATCCGGGCTCCCGGTAGGGTCCTCCGGCTCGGTGGTCGGGTCCTCCGGCTCGGTGGTCGGGTCCTCCGGCTCGTCTGCTGTCTCTGTCGGTTCGGTGGGCGGCTTCTTGGTGGGCGTCGGCTCGCTCGACCTGGTCGGCGTCCTGCTGGGCTCCCCCCCGCCCCCGGAGGTCGTGCCCTTCTCCTCCTCCGTCTCCCCGGACGCGTCGTCCGGCTCGGAGGCCTCCGGGGAGGCCGAGCCCGTCCCGCTGCCGGACGGTCCGCCGGGGACGGCCGGCGCGCTGCTCGCCCCCGGCTTCTCCCCCCGCTCGTCGCTGGAGCTCGGCGCGGGCTCGTCGACGGTGATGCCGTCGTCCTCCCGGGAGGTGACCGCCGGGTTGACGCTGCCGGCGGGCTCCTCACTCCCCGAGGTCATGCCGATGGTGACGACCGTGCCCACCAGCGCGGCCAGCAGGGCGCCCGCGCCCGCCGCGAAGACGTTGCGCCGGGTTCCCCGCAGGGCCAGCCCGCGCGGGCCGCGACGGCCGTCGTCCGGGCCGTCCTCGCCGTACGCGGGCCGTACGAACGGTGTTGGCCGGGTCAGCGCCTCGCTGCCGAAGGTGCCGTCGCCGGGCGTCTCGTCGAAGGCGCTGCCCACCGTCACCGGCGGAACCGCCAGGGCGGGCGGGAGCTTGTCGAGTGCCGGTGTACCGCCGGTGCTCTGCGGTCCGGGCGGGGTCTGCGCCGCGGGCGGGGTCTGCGCCACGGACGGCGGCGGAAAGGCCCCGGGCGGCTTCGCCGTGCTCTGGCGTCCGGGGAGGGCGGGCGCGGCGGGGGCACCGGGCGCGGCGGACGGTACGACGACGGCGGGCAGCGGCCCACCGGGGGCCTTGCCGGCGCCCCCGGGCCCCCCGGCCTCCTTGCCTGCCCTGTCCGCCTTGCCCGGGCCGCCCTCGGCCTCGATCGCGAAGCGGTCCTCGACCAGGGCCAGCGCGCGTCGTCCGGCGACCGTGCCCCGGCGGTCCGCGAGCACTCCGCGCAGCCCGATGGACGCCTCTAGTTCGGCACGGGCCCGGTCCAGGTGGCCGGTGCACAGGGCGAGCACGCCGAGGTCGTGGTGGAAGTACGCCTCCTCGGCGACCTCGCCCGCCGTGCGCGCCGCCTCCTGGCCGCCGCGCAGGATCCGCTCCCAGGAGCCCCAGTGCAGCGAGGCGGCGAGCATGGGCGCGGCGGTGCGGGCCAGCAGCACGGCCGCGCTCGCGTGGCCGCCTCGCTTGGCTCCCTGGACGGCGGCGAGCACCGCCTCGGCCTCCTGCGCCGCCCGCTCCGGGGTGACCGAGGGGTGGCCGGTCCACCAGGCGTAGTGCTGGGCGGCGGTGCGGGCGCGGTCGTCGGCTCCGTCGGCGTATCCGGCGTCGGCCAGTTGCCCGGCCACGTCCGGGGCGAGCCGGTAGTACGTGCCGGCGGTGGTGACCAGGCCGCAGGCGAGCAGTTCGCCCAGGGAGGCGTCGGCGTCGGCGTCGTCCACCAGCGCGGGCAGATGGGCCGGGTGCGGCAGCACTCCGCCGAGCGCCACGGCGAAGCGCAGCACCTCGCGGGTGCTGCCGGACAGCCGGGCGGCCAGGAGTGCGGCGGGGGCCGCGCCCTCGGCCAGCGTCGGCAGCGGTGCGCCGGCCCGGCCGCTCCCCCCGGTGCCGCCGGCGTCCTCGACGTTTCCGCTGTCCGCCTCGCCGCCGTCACCACCGTCACCACCGGCCGCGGCCTCCGCGTCGCGCTGCCGCAGCAGCGCGCCGGCCTGGACGAAGCGCAGCGGCAGTCCCTCGGACTCGAACCACAGGTCTCCGACCCAGGCCGCCTCGTCCTCGGTCAGCGGGCGGCGCACGATGTGCTCCATCAGCTCCCGGCAGGCGGCCCGGCTGATGCCCGAGAGGGCGATCTCCTCCAGGGGCGCGTCGGCGGAGGGTGCGGGGGCGCCGGGCGCGGCCGTGACCAGGAAGGCGCACTCGGGGGTGGCGTCGAGGAGGGAGTCGAGCGCCTGGCCGCCGAACTCGACGTCGTCCAGCAGGACGACCGCGCCCACGCCGCGCACCGCCTCCTCCAGCTCGGCGCGGTCGGGGCGGTGCCGGGGCGCGTCGTGGACGGCGGCGAACAGCTCGTACAGCACGTCCGAGGCCGTGCGCCGGCAGCCGCTGAGCCGGATGACGCCGTCCGGGGCGAGGTCGGCGCACTCGGCGGCCACGGCGGCCAGCAGGGAGCTGCGTCCGGAGCCGGGCGCCCCGGTGAGCCGGACCGAACGTCCGCGCCTGAGCAGCTGGAGGAGGCGCTCGCGCTCCGCCGTGCGCTCCAGCAGCGGCAGGTCGGGCAGGGAGATCCCGGTCGGGAGCGGGGCCACGGCGGCACGTTCCCGCTCGGCGCGGGACTCCGGGGTGCGCCTGCTGGGCGCGCCGGGGTGCTCACCGGGCGGGCAGGGCTCGATCTCGCTGCCGTCGACGGGGTTGACGGTCAGCAGGTACTCGCCCGCTATGAGCGGGATCGCGCGGGTGGTGCTCCCGCTGTCCTGTTCCTCGGGTCCCCGGTCGTTCGGGTCCATGGTGGGTGCCCCCAGATGCGGTGCGTACTCGAAGCTCAGCTCTCCAGGGCCGACCGTACGCTGGCCTTCGCTCGTGGTCCGGTGGCCGTCCGCAGCGCAGTGTAGGCGGCGGGTTCCAGAACCCTATTGCCTGGCCCGGGAGTGGGGGCAAGCCCGGACGGGAGCCCTGACCCAATAGTTATGGCTTGGTCAGCGTCCCGCCCTCGGCGAGCCCGCCTCCCTCGATGGCCAGGATGCGGTGCAGACGGGTGGCCACCAGCAGGCGCTGCATCTGGGGCGGCACGTCCCGCAGGACGAGGCGGCGCCCGCACCGGCCCGCCCGCCGGTGCGCGCCCATGATCACGCCGAGGCCGGTGGCGTCCCACGAGTCCAGCTCGGCGAGGTCCAGCACGAGATCGCCCTCCCCGGAGTCGACCGCGGTGTGCAGGACCGAACGGGCGTCCGCCGCGTTGCGGACGTCGAGGCGACCTCCGACGACCAGTTCAGCGTGGTCGCCCCTGATGTGCATATCCGCTCCCCCGGAAAAGAAGTGGTCCGTCTGTGACTGTTGTCTGCCTATGTCTCACCACAACTGACTGCCTGTTCGGCGGCGGAGTTTCCGTCCGCCGCCGAATCGACACCGAATTCACCCGTAGAGGCGACCCGTCTGTGTGCCGTACGGGTTCGTTCAGTAGCGGTAGAAGCCCTGACCGCTCTTGCGGCCGATGTCCCCGGCGTCCACCATGCGCCGCATCCCCTCCGGCGGGGCGAACTTCTCGTCCTGCGACTCGGTGTAGATGTTCTCCGTGGCGTGCAGCAGGATGTCGACGCCGGTGAGGTCCGCGGTGGCCAGCGGGCCCATGGCGTGCCCGAAGCCCAGCTTGCAGGCGATGTCGATGTCCTCGGCGGTCGCCACGCCCGACTCGTGGAGCTTGGCGGCCTCGACGACCAGGGCGGAGATCAGCCGGGTGGTGACGAAGCCCGCGACATCCCGGTTGACGACGATACAGGTCTTGCCGACGCCCTCGGCGAACTCCCTTGCCGCCGCCAGGGTTTCGTCGCTCGTCTTGTACCCGCGCACCAGCTCGCACAGCCGCATCATCGGCACCGGGGAGAAGAAGTGGGTGCCCACGACCCGCTCGGGGCGCTCCGTCACCGCCGCGATCTTGGTGATCGGGATGGCGGAGGTGTTGGAGGCGAGCACGGCCTCGTCCTTCACCAGGCCGTCGAGCGTGCGGAAGATCTCCTGCTTGACGTCGATCCGCTCGAAGACGGCCTCGACCACGATGTCGGCCTCGGACACGGCGTCGAGATCGGTGGTGGCGGTGATGCGGCCGAGCGCCGCCTCCGCGTCCTCGGCGCTCAGCTTCCCCTTGGAGACGAACTTGTCGTAGGAGGCCCGGATCCCGTCCGTGCCGCGCCCGAGCGCCTCGTCGGTGACGTCGCGCAGCACCACGTCCCAGCCTGCCTGGGCGGAGACCTGGGCGATGCCCGATCCCATGAGTCCGGCTCCGATGACGGCGAGCTTCTTGGCCACGTGTATGTCCCCTCTGCGGCTTTGCGGTGCGACTCTCAGGCGGACCCTAGCGCCCGTGAGCGCGCGGTGGGCGGGGAAGAGATGCGCGTCACGTCTCACATGGCGGACATCACACTCGCGCGGGTCATTCGGTCGACCGCCGCGCGCAGTTGGGCGCTGTGGCGGGCGGGACGGGCGGCGGTCCCGTGACGGTGGGCACACCTGCGCTCGGCGGGGCCCGCGCGTGGCTAGGCTCGGTCCATGGTCAATCTGACACGCATCTACACGCGCACCGGCGACGACGGCACCACCGCCCTCGGCGACATGAGCCGTACCGCCAAGACCGACTCCCGCATCTCCGCCTACGCCGACGCGAACGAGGCCAACGCCGCGATCGGGGTGGCCATCGCGCTCGGCGATCTGCCCGAGGAGATCACCAAGGTCCTGGTCCGGGTGCAGAACGACCTGTTCGACGTGGGTGCGGACCTGGCCACGCCGGTGGCGGAGAACCCCGAGTACCCGCCGCTGCGGGTGCGGCAGAGCTACATCGACAAGCTGGAGGCGGACTGCGACCGCTTCCTGGCGGATCTGGAGAAGCTGCGCAGCTTCATCCTGCCGGGCGGCACCCCGGGAGCGGCCCTGCTCCACCAGGCGTGCACGGTCGTCCGCCGTGCCGAGCGCTCGACGTGGGCGGCGCTGGAGGAGCACGGCGAGGTCATGAACCGTCTGACGGCCACCTACCTCAACCGGCTGTCGGACCTGCTGTTCATCCTGGCCAGGTCCGCCAACAAGGAGGTGGGCGACATCCTCTGGGTCCCCGGCGAGAACCGCTGACGCGCGGGGGCCGCGGCCGCCGGCGCGCGGAGCCCCCGCCCCCTCTCCCTCTTCCGAGGACGGGGGCTCCGGCCGTCTCCGGCACGTGATGCCGGCGCGGGGCTTCAGTGCCCGGCCGTCTCCCGGTCGGCGGGCAGGGCGCCGGCGGGGTCACGCGGTTCACCGGAGGGCGCCTTCGGCTTCTTGGGCCAGAGCGTGTAACCGGCCGCGATGACCACGCTGACGCCGATGACGCCGATGACGAAGAGCATCTTGTGCTGCCACTGCACCAGGGACTCGCTCCGCCCGGCGTCGCCGACGTACCGGACCGCGCCCTGGAGCAGTGCCAGGGCGATCACCGCGCCGAGCACCGAGCGGGCGCACATCTTCCACTCGTGGACGGCGCGCGCCGTCCCGTACTTCGGCGGCCTCATCGGCGGCGGACCGCCCGCGAAGCGGTGGGCGAAGTGCCCGTCGGCCCACTTGACCATGTAGTGACCGTAGGCCGCGGTGAAGCCGATGTAGACGGCCGCCAGGCCGTGCTTCCAGTCGCCCTCGGCACCGTTCCTCAGGTCGATCGCGGTGACGACCAGCAGCACCACCTCCAGCAGCGGCTCGCACAGCAGCACGGCGGCGCCCAGGCGGGGTTTGCGGGCGGCGCCTTCGGCGCGGGCCCGGCCGAGGCGGCCGGCGGCACACGGTGGGAGGTGCGGGCGGTGCTGCCCCTGGGGGACGCCGTACGCGGCGTCGCGGACGGCGGGACCGGTGGGGCCGGCGGGGCCGGTGGGGCCGGTGGGGCCGGTGGGGCCGGTGGGGCCGGAACGAGGAGAGGGGACGGGGCATGACCATCCGGGTGCTCGTGGCCGAGGACCAGTCGGCGGTGCGCGCCGGACTCGTCCTGATCCTGCGCGGTGCGCCGGACATCGAGGTGGTCGGGGAGGCGCCGGACGGCGAGGAGGCGGTGCGGCTGGCCCGTGAACTCCGGCCGGATCTGGTGCTGATGGATGTGCGGATGCCGCGTCTGGACGGGGTCTCGGCGACCGAGCGGGTGGTCGGCGAGGGGCTGGCCGATGTGCTGGTGCTGACCACCTTCGACCTCGACGCGTACGTCTTCGGTGCGCTGCGCGCGGGCGCCGCGGGCTTCCTGCTCAAGGACAGCGAGGCGGCGCAACTGGTGGACGCGGTACGGGCGGTGGCACGCGGTGAGGGCGTGATCGCCCCGGTCGTGACGCGGCGGCTGATCCGGGAGTTCGCCCGCTCCTCCACCGCGCCCGGGGGCGGTCGCCGGGCCGACCCCGCCGTGCTCGACGCACTCACCCGGCGTGAGCGCGAGGTGCTGGCGTGCCTGGGTGAGGGGCTGTCCAACGCGGAGGTCGCCGCGCGACTGTCGATGGCGGAGGCGACGGTGAAGACGCACGTCAGCAGGCTGCTGGCGAAGCTGGAGCTGCGCAGCAGGGTGCAGGCCGCGGTGCTGGCGCGGGAGTTGGGGGTGACCGGGGAATGAATTCCTCATTGGTGCATACCTGTTGACCGGTGGTCCAGACCAATCTACGCTCCAGGTCAACTGCACGCCCATGCCATGCACATGGCACTCTCCACGAGCGGCGCAGGAGACCCCCAACGGTTCGGTCCGGCACCGGACCCTGTGCGAGGAGCGCTCTTGAGAACGAACACCACCGCACATCGCATCAGACGGAAAGCCGTAGCGGCCGCGGCCGCGATGCTGATGCCCCTCGGCGCCCTGGTCGCCCTGGCATCCCCCGCCCAGGCCGCCGAGCAGGCGACCGCCACCTTCTCCAAGCCCTCCGACTGGGGCAGCGGCTTCGAGGGCAAGTGGACGATCAGGAACACCGGTGACACCACCATCAGCGGCTGGACGCTGAAGTGGGACTTCCCCACCGGCACCAGGGTCGGCTCCGCCTGGGACGCCACCGTCACCAGCTCCGGCAACACCTACACCGCCAAGAACATGAGCTGGAACGGCACCCTGTCCCCCGGCGCCAGCGTCAGCTTCGGCTTCAACGGCACCGGCACCGGTTCCCCCTCGGACTGCACCCTCAACGGCCGCCCCTGCGACGGCTCGGACGGGGGGAACCCCGACGACGCCCCGCCCGGCGCACCCGGCACCCCCACCGCGAGCGGCATCACCGACACCTCGGTGAAGCTGAACTGGGGAGCCGCGAGCGACGACAAGGGCGTCAAGAACTACGACGTCCTGCGCGACGGCGCCAAGGTCTCCACCGTCACCGGCACCTCGTACACCGACTCCGGCCTGACGGCGGGCACCACCTACACCTACTCGGTGGTCGCGCGCGACACCGCCGACCAGACCGGACCGGCCAGCGGTTCCGTCACCGTCAAGACCACCGGCGGCGGCGACGGGGGCGGCAATCCGGGCGAGTACGTCAACCTGGGCTACTTCACCGAGTGGGGCATCTACGGCCGCAACTACCACGTGAAGGACATCGTCACCTCCGGCTCCGCCGAGAAGCTGACCCACATCAACTACTCCTTCGGCAACGTCCAGGGCGGCAAGTGCACCATCGGTGACGCCTTCGCCGCGACCGACAAGGCCTACACCGCCGAGCAGAGCGTCGACGGCAAGGCCGACACCTGGGACCAGCCGCTGCGCGGCAACTTCAACCAGCTGCTGAAGCTGAAGAAGATGTACCCGCACATCAAGGTCCTGTGGTCCTTCGGCGGCTGGACCTGGTCCGGCGGCTTCCCCGACGCCATGAAGAACCCGGCCGCGTTCGCCAAGTCCTGCAACGAGCTGGTCAACGACCCGCGCTGGCAGGGCCTGTTCGACGGCATCGACCTGGACTGGGAGTACCCCAACGCCTGCGGTCTGACCTGTGACACCAGCGGCCCGGCCGTGATGAGGACCATGGCCCAGGCCTTCCGCGCCGAGTTCGGCAACCAGCTCGTGACCGCCGCGATCACCGCCGACGCCTCCAGCGGCGGCAAGATCGACTCCGCGGACTACGGCGGCGCCGCCCAGTACCTCGACTGGTACAACGTGATGACGTACGACTACTTCGGCGCCTGGAACAAGACCGGCCCGACCGCCCCGCACTCGCCCCTGACCTCCTACTCCGGTATCCCGCAGCAGGGCTTCAACTCCGACGCTGCGATACAGAAGCTCAAGGCCAAGGGCGTCCCCGCGGAGAAGCTGCTGCTCGGCATCGGCTTCTACGGCCGCGGCTGGACCGGCGTGACCCAGAAGGAGCCGGGCGGCACCGCCACCGGCGCCGCACCGGGCAAGTACGAGGCGGGCATCGAGGACTACAAGATCCTCAAGGAGCGCTGCCCGGCCAACGGAGTCATAGCCGGCACCGCGTACGCGCACTGCGGCAACGAGTGGTGGAGCTACGACACCCCGGCCACCATCGCGGGGAAGATGGACTACGCCAAGCAGCAGAAGCTCGGCGGGGCCTTCTTCTGGGAGATCAGCGGGGACACCGCCAACGGCGAGCTGATCACCGCCATCCACAACGGGCTGAACAAGTGACGCCCGGGCGGTGACCCGCCCCACGCACCACCGGCAGTGACAGAACCGGGGAGACGGCCCATAGGCCGCCTCCCCGGTTCGCCGTCCGTGCTCCCCCGGGCTCCCTCCTGGGGCACCCCCGAGCAACGGGGAAACCGCTCAAGCGACATTGACCCTTTGACCGGGGGGGGCTGCTTCGAGCCAGGCGAGGAAGCCGGTCAGGGCGTCCTCGCTCATCGCCAGCTCCACCCGGGTGCCGCGGTGCGAGCAGGCCAGGACCACCGAGTCCGACAGGAGCGCCAGTTCCTCGTCCCCCTCGGGCCTGCGGCGCTCCAGCACCTCGATCGCCTCCCGCTCCAGCAGGCGGCGCGGCCTCGGCGCGTAGGAGAAGACCCGGAACCACTCGACCCGGTCCCCGCTGTAGCGGGAGACGCCGTACACCCAGCCCTTGCCGCCGGCCTCGGCTCCCTCGCCGGGATCCGGCGCGCCCCACCGCAGACTGCAGTCGAAGGTGCCGCCCGGCCGCTGGATCAGCCGCCGCCGCAGCCCGAAGGCGAACAGTCCCAGCAGCACCAGAGCCAGCACCGCCCCGGACAGCACGAGAGCGAGGACCATCTTCACCGACCTCCTCGCCTCGTCCGTCCGTACAGCAGCCAGCAATCACCTCAGCCGCGGACCACGCCGGAGCGATGCTCCGATGCGGTCCGCGGCTGGGGCACGTACATGCGCGCGGGTCTCAGCGCGCGCTCGCCAAGGCGGCCCGAAGCCGGATCTCGGCGCGGCGCTCGGCGGCGGCGTCCGCCTCCGACTTCGCCCGGTCCAGCGCGCGCTCGGCGCGCTGGACATCGATCTCCTCGGACAGCTCCGCGATCTCCGCGAGCAGCGACAGCTTGTTGTCCGCGAAGGAGATGAAGCCGCCGTGCACCGCGGCGACGACGGTGCCGCCCCCGCTCTCGCCGGTCGTACGGATCGTCACCGGGCCCGGCTTCAGCACACCGAGCAGCGGCTGGTGGCCGGGCATGACGCCGATATCACCCGACGAGGTGCGCGCGACGACCAGGCTGGCCTCGCCCGACCAGACCTTGCGGTCCGCGGCGACCAACTCGACGTGCAGCTCAGCCACAGTGGCTCCTCGAAACTGGGGTTTTCACAGAATAACGGTGCGCGGGACAGGGGGCGGGCTTCACCCCGCCCCCTGTCGTGGGGCGCGGACGTCAGGAGACGCCCAGCTCCTTGGCCTTGGCCTTGAGGTCGTCCAGGCCACCGCACATGAAGAACGCCTGCTCCGGGAAGTGGTCGTACTCGCCGTCGGCGATCGCGTTGAACGCCGCGATCGACTCGTCCAGCGGAACGTCCGATCCGTCCAGGCCGGTGAACTGCTTCGCCGCGTGGGTGTTCTGCGACAGGAAGCGCTCGATACGGCGGGCGCGGTGGACGACCAGCTTGTCCTCCTCGCCGAGCTCGTCGATGCCGAGGATGGCGATGATGTCCTGGAGGTCCTTGTACTTCTGCAGGATCCCCTTGACGCGCGAGGCGCACTCGTAGTGGTCCTTGGAGATGTACCGGGGGTCCAGGATCCGGGAGGTGGAGTCCAGCGGGTCCACCGCCGGGTAGATGCCCTTCTCCGAGATCGGACGCGACAGAACGGTGGTCGCGTCCAGGTGGGCGAAGGTCGTCGCCGGGGCCGGGTCGGTCAGGTCGTCCGCGGGCACGTAGATCGCCTGCATCGAGGTGATCGAGTGGCCGCGGGTGGAGGTGATGCGCTCCTGGAGCAGACCCATCTCGTCCGCCAGGTTCGGCTGGTAGCCCACCGCGGAGGGCATGCGGCCCAGCAGGGTGGACACCTCGGAACCGGCCTGGGTGAAGCGGAAGATGTTGTCGATGAAGAACAGCACGTCCTGCTTCTGGACGTCGCGGAAGTACTCCGCCATCGTCAGACCGGCCAGGGCCACGCGCAGACGGGTGCCCGGGGGCTCGTCCATCTGGCCGAAGACCAGCGCGGTCTGCGGGAGAACGCCGGACTCGGCCATCTCCTCGATGAGGTCGTTGCCCTCACGGGTGCGCTCGCCGACGCCGGCGAACACGGAAACACCCTCGTGCAGCTTCGCCACACGCATGATCATTTCCTGGATGAGGACGGTCTTGCCGACGCCCGCGCCGCCGAACAGACCGATCTTGCCGCCCTTGACGTACGGGGTCAGCAGGTCGACGACCTTCAGGCCGGTCTCGAACATCTCGGTCTTGGACTCGAGCTGGTCGAAGGCCGGGGCCTTGCGGTGGATCTCCCAGCGCTCGGTGACCTCGGACTCGGCCTCCGGCTCGTTCAGGATGCGGCCCAGGGTGTTGAACACCCGGCCCTTGGTGACGTCGCCGACGGGCACGGTGATGCCGCGGCCGGTGTCGGTCACCGGGGCCTGGCGGACCAGGCCGTCGGTCGGCTCCATGGAGATCGCGCGGACCAGGCCCTCGCCCAGGTGCTGGGCGACCTCGAGGGTGAGGGTCTTCTTCGCACCCTCCTCGGCCGGGTCGGCGACCTCGACGGTCAGGGCGTTGTAGATCTCCGGCATCGCGTCGACGGGGAACTCCACGTCGACGACCGGGCCGATGACCCGCGCGACGCGGCCGGTGGCCACGCCCGCCGCAGCGGTCGGCTCAACAGTGGTGGTCATAGTTGTCAGTCACTCCCCGCAGAAGCGTCGGCCAGCGCGCTGGCACCACCGACGATCTCGCTGATTTCCTGGGTGATGTCGGCCTGGCGGGCCTGGTTGGCAAGCCGCGTGAGCGACTTGATGAGGTCCTCGGCGTTGTCCGTCGCCGACTTCATCGCGCGCCGGCGGGCGGCGTGCTCGGAGGCGGCGGACTGCAGCAGCGCGTTGTAGATGCGGCTCTCGACGTACCGCGGCAGCAGCGCGTCCAGAACCTCCTCCGCCGACGGCTCGAAGTCGTACAGCGGGCGGATCCGCTCCTGCTTCTCCGCCTGCCGCGTGACCTCGTCGAGGCTGAGCGGCAGCATCCGCTTCTCGACCGGGTTCTGCGTCATCATCGACACGAACTCCGTGAAGACGATGTGCAGCTCGTCCACGCCGCCCTCTGCCGTGTCCCTGCGGACCGCCTCGATCAGCGGCCCGGAGACGGCCTTGGCGTCGGCGTACGACGGCCGGTCGGTGAAGCCCGTCCACGACTGGGCGACCTTCCGGTCGCGGAAGCCGTAGTAGGCCACGCCCTTGCGGCCGATGATGTAGGAGTCGACCTCCTTGCCCTCGGCCCGCAGCCGCTCGGCCAGCCGGTCGGCCGCCTTGATCGCGTTGGCCGAGTAGCCGCCCGCCAGACCGCGGTCGCTCGTGACGAGCAGGACCGCGGCCCGGGCCGGCTTCTCGGCCTCGGTGGTCAGCGGGTGCTGGGTGTCGGAACCGGTGGCGACGGCCGCGACGGCCCGGGTCAGCTCCTCGGCGTACGGAGTCGACGCGGCCACCTGGCGCTGTGCCTTGACGATGCGCGACGCGGAGATCATCTCCATCGCCTTGGTGATCTTCTTGGTCGCGCTGACGGAGCGAATCCGCCGCTTGTAGATCCTGACCTGCGCGCCCATGCTCAGCCCTCGCCCAGCAGCTTGCCGTCCGAGGTCTCGAACTGCTTCTTGAAGGAGGCGATGGCGTCCGACAGCACCTGGAGGGTGTCGTCGGACATCTTGCCGCCCTCGCGGATGCCGGTCATCAGGTCCTTGCGCTCGCGGTGCAGGTGCTCCAGCAGGTCGCCCTCGAAGCGCCGGATGTCCTCGACGGGGACATCGTCCATACGGCCGGTGGTGCCCGCCCAGATGGAGACGACCTGGTCCTCGGTCGGGTACGGCGCGTACTGGGACTGCTTGAGCAGCTCGACCATGCGCTTGCCTCGCTCCAGCGCCGCCTTGGAGGCGTCGTCCAGGTCGGAGCCGAAGGCGGCGAACGCCTCCAGCTCGCGGAACTGGGCGAGGTCCACACGCAGCCGGCCGGAGACCTGCTTCATGGCCTTGTGCTGGGCCGAGCCACCGACTCGGGAGACGGAGATACCGACGTTCAGCGCCGGGCGCTGGCCCGCGTTGAACAGGTCGGACTCCAGGAAGCACTGGCCGTCGGTGATGGAGATGACGTTGGTCGGGATGAACGCCGACACGTCGTTCGCCTTGGTCTCGATGATCGGCAGACCGGTCATCGAGCCGGCGCCCATCTCGTCCGAGAGCTTGGCGCAGCGCTCCAGCAGCCGGGAGTGCAGGTAGAAGACGTCGCCCGGGTAGGCCTCGCGGCCCGGCGGACGGCGCAGCAGCAGGGACACGGCGCGGTAGGCGTCGGCCTGCTTGGACAGGTCGTCGAAGATGATCAGGACGTGCTTGCCCTGGTACATCCAGTGCTGCCCGATGGCCGAGCCGGTGTAGGGCGCCAGGTACTTGAAGCCCGCCGGGTCGGACGCCGGGGCGGCGACGATGGTGGTGTACTCCAGCGCGCCGTTCTCCTCCAGCGCCGCGCGCACGGAGGCGATGGTGGAGCCCTTCTGGCCGACGGCGACGTAGATGCAGCGGACCTGCTTGCTCGGGTCGCCGGAGCGCCAGTTGTCGCGCTGGTTGATGATCGTGTCGATCGCCAGGGCGGTCTTGCCGGTCTGGCGGTCGCCGATGATCAGCTGGCGCTGGCCGCGGCCGATCGGGGTCATCGCGTCGACGGCCTTGTAGCCCGTCTCCATCGGCTCGTGCACCGACTTGCGCTGCATGACCGTGGGGGCCTGCAGTTCGAGGGCGCGGCGGCCCTCGGTCTCGATCTCGCCGAGGCCGTCGACCGGGTTGCCCAGCGGGTCGACGACACGGCCGAGGTAACCGTCGCCGACCGCGACGGAGAGGACCTCGCCGGTGCGGCGCACCGTCTGGCCCTCCTCGATGCCGCTGAACTCGCCGAGGACGACCGCGCCGATCTCGCGCTCCTCGAGGTTGAGGGCGAGGCCGAGGGTGCCGTCCTCGAACTTCAGCAGCTCGTTCGCCATGGTCGAGGGAAGACCCTCGACCTTCGCAATGCCGTCACCGGCAAGGCTGACCGTCCCGACCTCTTCGCGCGAGGCCGCGTCCGGCTTGTACGACTGGACGAAGTTCTCCAGCGCGTCCCGGATCTCATCCGGCCGGATCGTGAGCTCCGCCATCTGGGTTCCCTGCTCTCCTTGTTGGGCCCGTATGTGTCTGCTACGGCCCAACTCGGGCCGCCAGTACTGCTTCTTGAGTTGGTGTGGCCTACCGCCCGCGGTGTCCGCGGGCCGTGGGCTCAGCTCGCCATCCGCCGGGTCGCCCCTTCGAGGCGCTCCGAGACGGTGCCGTCGATGATCTCGTCGCCGACCCGCACCCGGATCCCGCCGAGGACCTCGGGGTCCACGTCCAGGTTGAGGTGCATCTCGCGCCCGAAGAGCCTCGCCAGTGCGGCGCCCAGGCGCTGCTTCTGGCGGTCGCTGAGCGGTACGGCCGAGGTGACCACCGCGACCGAGCGGTCGCGACGCTCGGCGGCCAGCCTGGAGAGGGCTTCGAGCCCTGCTTCAAGACTACGGCCACGCGGCTGGCGCACGAGGCGGACGACCAGTCGCTCGGTGGCGGGCTTGGCCCGGCCGCCCAGCAGCCGCCGCAGCAGCTCGGTCTTGGCCGCCTTCAGGCTGTCGTCGGTGATCTTGCCGCCGAGAGCCGCACGCAGCTCCGGGGAGGAGGCCACCGTCCGGGAGAACCGGAACAGCTCGTCCTCCACGTCGTCCAGCGTGCCGTCACGCTCGGCCGCGGTGAGGTCGGCGACGTCGGCGAGCTGCTCGACCGCGTCCACCAGGTCGCGCGAACGCGACCAGCGGGAGCGGACCATGCCGGAGACCAGATCGACGGCCGCGCCGCCGACCTGGCCGCCCAGCAGGCGTCCGACCAGCTCGGCCTTGGCCTCGCCGGGCTGCGCCGGGTCGGTCAGGACCCGGCGCAGCGACACCTCGCGGTCGAGCAGCGCGGTGACCGCGGCCAGCTCCTCGGCGAGCCGGGCCGCGTCGACGGACGTGGAGTCCGTCAGCGCGTCCAGTCGCTCGCGGGCGGCGGCCAGTGCCTCGCGACTCGCTCCGTTCATCGGGCGGCTCCAGAGGACTCGGCGGAGGCCGCCTTCCCCTCGAGCTCGTCGAGGAAGCGGTCGATCGTGCGGCTCTGCCGGGCGACGTCCTCCAGGGACTCGCCGACCAGCTTGCCGGCCAGGTCGGTGGCGAGCTTGCCCACGTCCTGGCGCAGCGACTGCGCGGCCTGCCGACGGTCGGCCTCGATCTGGGCGTGGCCCGCGGCGATGATCTCCTCACGCTGCCGCTGGCCCTCCTCGCGCATCTCGGCGATGAGCGCGGCGCCCTGCTCCTGCGCCTCCTGGCGCAGGCGCGCGGCCTCGTGACGAGCCTCGGCGAGCTGGACTCGGTACTCCTCGAGCGTCTGCTGCGCCTCGGCCTGAGCAGCTTCGGCCTTCTCGATGCCTCCCTCGATCGCCTCGCGGCGCTCGTCCAGGGCCTTGTTGATGGCCGGGAGGAGCTTCTTGGCGAACACGAAGAAGACGATGCCGAAGGCGATCAGGCCGATGACGACCTCGGGCCAGACCGGAAGCAGCGGGGACTGCGCTTCCGAAGCTGCCAGGTTCATCATGATGGACCTTTCGTCGGTTCCGTTTGCGGCTTCGTCAGAGGATGAACGGGACGACGAAGCCGATCAGCGCCAGGGCCTCGACGACCGCGAAGCCGAGCAGCATGTTCTGGCGGATGAGGCCGGCGGCCTCGGGCTGGCGGGCGATGGCCTGCACACCGTTACCGAAGATGATGCCGATGCCGATACCGGGGCCGATCGCGGCGAGGCCGTAGCCGATGGTGCCGACGTTGCCTTCGACAGCTGCGAGGGTCTCCAGAGCAGACATTCCTTGGGTTCCTTCTCTTGGTGGGCCGGTGGGTGGTTGGTCCACCGGACGTCTGGGGTTGGGCGGGTGGTGGCTGGGCTGGACCGCGGTACCGGTCCGGTCAGTGCGCCTCTTCCAGGGCCTGGGAGAGGTAGGTGGCGGTCAGCACGGTGAAGACGTAGGCCTGCAGCGCCTGGATGAACAGCTCGAAGACCGTCAGCACCACGGTCATCGCGAACGAGGCGGTCGCGTAGAGGGTGCCGAGGAAGGTACCGAGCATGTACCAGGTGGCGATCGTGAAGATCAGGATCAGGATGTGGCCGGCGAACATGTTCGCGAAGAGCCGGACCGCCAGCGTGAAGGGCCGCACGAAGATGTTGGAGATGAACTCGATCGGCGTGAGCAGCACGTAGATCGGCTTCGGCAGCCCGCTGGGGACGCAGAGGTTGCGGATACCGCCGACGAAACCGTTCGTCTTGAAGGTCACCGTCATGTAGGTGATCCAGACGACGACCGCGAGGCCGGCCGGGTAGGCGATGACCGAGCTGACCGGGAACTGGGCGATGGGGATGATCGCCCAGAGGTTCAGCATCCACACGAAGAAGAACAGCGACACCAGGAGCGGGATGAAGGCGTCGCCCTTCTTCCCCATCACCTCCCGGGCGATGCCCCGGCGCACGAACTCGTACAGCGCCTCGGCGACCATCTGCAGCTTGCCGGGGACCACCTTGGGCTTGGAGAAGGCCGCCCAGAAGAAGGTGAGGATCGCGGCCGTGCCGATGAGCGCGAGGAGCATCGGCTTGTTGAACTCGAACCCGCCGACCTCGAAGATCGGGTCGAAGATGAACGACCACACACTGGGGGCCTGGAAGCCACAGTCCTTGAACAGGTGGCAGTCAACCTCGAAGGCGAGCAACTGGTCACTACTCACCGCGAGCTCCTTCGGTCGGACGCATGGGTACGGCTACCTCGGGGTGTCGGCATGGCGCTGGGCCACGGGGCGGCACTGGACTGGGGTGGGCGGGAAGGGACCGGCCGACTATGCGACAGGACGGCCCCGTGAAGAGGCGAGGAGCGTCCGGCGCTGTCCCGCACAGCGCCTTCGCCAAGGCTCGCGGCCCTCTCGGCGTCGGACGATAGCAGCCCGGCGGGTGCGGCTTTCCACCGCCCCTGCCCGGAGCCTTCGCGCTGTTCGCGGTCACGCGCGGGATTCCGCTGCGGGGGAGCCCGGGGAGGCCTTGCCGGTCCCGGAGGGCTCCACGTACGGGGTCTTGAGCCGGGTGTGCGTCCACGCCTGGGCGGCGAGCCACACCAGGAGGCAGGCAAGCACCGTGAAGCCGAACACGCGGCCGTCCATGAAGGTGGCGTCCCGCAGGAGCCTCATCACCACGAACATGGCGATCACCTGGGTCGTGTAGACCAGGAATCCCGCTCCGAGGAGCAGTTCGGGCCACTGTCGTCCGACCCGGCCGAGCACGTGGAGGCCCGCGCCGAAGAACGCGAGGACCACCACGGTGGCCAGGCCTGCTCCCAGGGCGCCCTCGCCTCCCGAGACGACCGCGCCGACGATCACGCCGACCAGGCCGGCACCGGCTGAGGGAATCGCGGCGCCACGAAGGATCCGGGCGTCGTTCGACTGCATAAACGCTGCTCCAGCAGGGTGGTCTACGGGGGGCGGTGCGTGACCTTCGAAAGCTGTGGTCGCCCGGCGGAACGGACTCGCGGATCGGGGGCACTGGAGGCCACCGGCCTTCTCGCCGGACTCGTGAACGGTATCACAAACTATTTGATGAGGTCTTTACCTAGTTCGTGTGCGGACTGTCACACGAGCGGGTCAGCCGGCGGTACTCCGCGGTGACGAACGACGGCGGGACTGCTAGGAGCGGTTGTCGGCAGTGGGGCGGCCGTCGCGCACCAGGCGATCGTACTCACCGAGCGCCGTCGCCCCCGAGGGCCGCCGCCCGGTCTCCGGGCCGGTCCGCGCGGGGCCCTCGTCCGCGCCGTCGGTCCCTTCCCCCGGCCGCTCGGCCGGCCCGCGGCGGGCGCGGTAGCGCGGCGGCACGAGCCGCTGCGCCCAGTCCGGCACCCTCGGGGTGAACCTCGGCAGCAGCAGGATCACCAGCCCCACCGCGCTCAGCAGCACGATCGCGAGCACGATGACCAGGCTGGAGGAGCGCACCGAGAAGGCCACCGCACCGAAGGCGATCAGCGCCGACCAGAAGTACATGATCAGCACCGCGCGGCTGTGGGAGTGGCCGATCTCCAGCAGCCGGTGGTGCAGATGGCCGCGGTCGGCGGCGAACGGCGACTGGCCCCGCCAGGTGCGCCGCACCACCGCCAGCACCAGGTCGGCGATGGGCACCGCGATGATCGTCAGCGGCAGCAGCACCGGCATGTAAACCGGCACCATCGTCTGGACCGTGGTCTTGACCGAGCCGGTGGTGTCGGTGATGACGTCCGGGTCCACCTGCCCGGTGATGGAGACCGCCCCGGCGGCCAGCACCAGGCCGATGAGCATCGACCCGGAATCACCCATGAAGATCCGCGCGGGGTGCATGTTGTGCGGCAGGAAGCCCAGGCACATGCCCATCAGAACGGCGGCGAAGAGCGTCGCGGGGGCCGCGGCCTCGATGCCGTAGCCGTACCAGATCCGGTAGGCGTACATGAAGAACGCCGCGGCCGCGATGCCGACCATGCCCGAGGCCAGGCCGTCCAGGCCGTCGACGAAGTTGACCGCGTTGATGGTGACGACGACCACCGCCACCGTCAGCAGCGTGCCCTGCAGCGGGGTCAGCGCGACGTTGCCCACGCCCGGCACCGGCAGCCACAGGATCGTCAGGCCCTGCCAGACCATCACGCCCGCCGCGATCATCTGGCCGCCGAGCTTGATCAGCGCGTCCACGCCCCACTTGTCGTCCAGGACGCCCAGCAGCCAGATCAGGCCGGCGCCGGCCAGCAGCGCGCGGGGCTCGTCGGAGAGCCGGAAGACATCGCCGACGTTGGTGAGCTGGGAGGCGGCCAGCAGACCCGCGCACAGCCCGCCGAACATGGCGATGCCGCCGAGCCGGGGCGTCGGTTCGCGGTGCACGTCCCGGGCACGGATCTCGGGCATCGCGCCCGCCGCGATCGCGAACTTCCTCACCGGACCGGTGAGGAGGTAGGTGACCGCGGCCGTGACGCACAGCGTCAGCAGGTATTCACGCACGGATTCCCCATGACTCTCGCGGGCTCCCCGGGCTCACGCCCGGGACACCACACCTTAGACAACGGTCCGGTGCGGACGGTCGCGCGCCCGGCACAGGCCGGCACCGGCCGGCGTGCGGACGTGTGACCGCCCGGTACGGTCTCACGTCCGCGCCGGGACCCCCGTCAGGGCCGTGACCACCGGATCCAGCGCCGCGTTGATCTCCTCGCCGACACTGCGGAAGTAGGTGATGGGGGCGCCGTAGGGATCGTAGACCTCATCGGCCTCCGCGCTGGGCGCCAGCAGCCAGCCGCGCAGCGCCGCGGCGGCCCGCACCAGGGCACGGGCGCGCCCGACCACCCCGCCGTCGGCGTCGGGCCCGGGCAGGGTGGCGGGATCGATGGCCCGCACCAGGCGGGTGAACTCCTTGAGGGTGAAGGTGCGCAGCCCCGCCGAGTGCCCCATGGAGATCACCTGCGCCCGGTGGTCGCGGGTGGCGGTCAGCACCAGGTCGGCCCTGATGACGTGCTCGTCCAGCAGTTCGCGGCCGAGGAAGCCGAACGGGTCCGCGCCGTACTCCAGCAGGACCTCCGCCGCGTGCTCCTCCATCGGCGCGCCCTCGTGCCCCCATGTCCCCGCGCTCTCCACCACCAGCCCGCCGGCCCGCTCGTCGCCGAGTCTGGCCACCAGGGCATGCCTGGTCAGCCGCTCGGTGATGGGCGAGCGGCAGACGTTTCCGGTGGAGACGTGGAGGATGCGGAAGACCGGTATGCCATGCTCCTCGGACGCCCCGGTGGGCGGGGTCAACTGGCGGCCTCGAGGCCGGGTACGACCTTGCGCAGCTCCTCCGCGCTGATCGCGCCCGCACGCAGCAGCCTGGGCACCGGGCCGGTGACGTCGACGATCGAGGAGGGCACGGAGTCGGGGGTGGGGCCGCCGTCGAGGTAGACGGCGACGGAGTCGCCCAGCATCTCCTGGGCGGCGTCGCAGGTCTGCGGGGCGGGGTGGCCGGTGAGGTTGGCCGACGACACCGCCATCGGGCCGGTCTCGGTCAGCAGCTCGATCGCCACCGGGTGCAGCGGCATGCGGACGGCGACCGTGCCGCCGGTCTCGCCCAGGTCCCAGGTCAGCGACGGCTGGTGGCGGGCGACGAGGGTGAGCGCGCCGGGCCAGAAGGCGTCCACCAGCTCCCACGCCTGCTCGGAGAAGTCGGTGACCAGGCCGTGCAGGGTGTTGGGGGAGCCGATCAGGACGGGCGAGGGCATGCCGCGCCCGCGTCCCTTGGCCTCCAGCAGGTCGCCGACGGCCTCCGGGGTGAAGGCGTCGGCGCCGATGCCGTAGACCGTGTCCGTGGGCAGCACGACGAGTTCGCCTCGGCGGACCGCCGAGGCGGCCTCGCGCAGGCCGGTCGCGCGGTCGGTCGCGTCGGAGCAGTCGTAACGCCGTGCCATTTACGGCACCTCCCTGCGGGCTGTGGCAAAACGGGGCCGGTTGTTGAGGTCGGGGTGGTCCGCGGCGTCCGCCCAGCCGCGGTCCTCGGTGAAGATCCAGGGGACCTGGCCGCCCTGGGTGTCGGCGTGTTCGACGACGACCAGGCCGCCGGGGCGCAGCAGGCGGTGCGCGGTGCGTTCGATGCCGCGGATGACGTCCAGTCCGTCCTCGCCGGAGAACAACGCCATCTGCGGGTCGTGGTCACGTGCCTCGGGGGCGACGTACTCCCATTCGGTGAGCGGGATGTAGGGCGGGTTGGAGATGACGAGGTCGACCTGGCCGTCCAGCTCGGGCAGGGCAGCCGTCGCGTCGCCGTGGTGCAGGGTGACACGGGAGCCCTCGGTGTTCCTCCGGGCCCACTCCAGCGCCCCCTCGTCCAGTTCCACGGCGTGCACGCGCGAGCGCGGCACCTCCTGGGCGAGTGCGAGCGCGATGGCTCCGGACCCGGTGCACAGGTCGACGATCAGGGGCTCGGCGACGTCCATGGCGCGTACGGCGTCTATCGCCCAGCCGACCACGGACTCGGTCTCGGGGCGCGGCACGAACACCCCCGGGCCCACCCGGAGTTCCAGGTAGCGGAAGAAGGCCCGGCCGGTGATGTGCTGGAGCGGCTCGCGGGCCTCGCGGCGGGCGACGGCCTCCCAGTAGCGGGCGTCGAAGTCGGCGTCGGCGACGCGGTGCAGCTCCCCCCGCCTGACGCCGTGCACGTACGCCGCCAGCTCCTCCGCGTCGAAGCGCGGGGAGGGCACTCCGGCGTCGGCGAGCCGCTGGGTGGCCTGGGCCACCTCGGCGAGCAGTACGTTCACGTTCCTCGTCCTCCACCCGTCCCTGCGCGCCCCGCCCCGGGGCGCCGCACGGTTACTGAGCCGCGGCCAGCTTGGCCGCGGAGTCGGCGTCCACGCACGCCTGGACCACCGCGTCCAGGTCGCCGTCCAGCACCTGGTCCAGGTTGTACGCCTTGAAGCCCACCCGGTGGTCCGAGATCCGGTTCTCCGGGAAGTTGTAGGTGCGCACCCGCTCCGACCGGTCCACCGTACGCACCTGGCTGCGGCGCGCGTCGGAGGCCTCCCTCTCCGCCTCCTCCTGGGCCGCCGCCAGCAGGCGGGCGCGCAGGATGCGCAGCGCCTGCTCCTTGTTCTGCAGCTGGCTCTTCTCGTTCTGGCACGAGACGACGATGCCGGTGGGCACGTGGGTGATGCGGACGGCGGAGTCGGTGGTGTTCACGGACTGGCCGCCGGGGCCGGAGGAGCGGTAGACGTCGATGCGCAGGTCGTTGGGGTTGATCTCGACGTCGACGTCCTCGGCCTCGGGCAGGACCAGGACGCCCGCGGCGGAGGTGTGGATGCGGCCCTGGGACTCGGTGGCGGGCACCCGCTGGACGCGGTGGACGCCGCCCTCGTACTTCAGCCGGGCCCACACGCCCTGGCCCGGCTCGGCGGTGGTCTTGGCCTTCACCGCGACCTGGACGTCCTTGTAGCCGCCGAGGTCGGACTCGTTGGCCTCGATGATCTCGGTCTTCCAGCCCTGCCGCTCGGCGTAGCGCAGGTACATGCGCAGCAGGTCGCCGGCGAACAGCGCGGACTCCTCGCCACCCTCGCCCGCCTTGACCTCCAGGATGACGTCCTTGTCGTCGCTGGGGTCGCGCGGGACGAGCAGCAGCCGCAGCCGCTCGGTGAGCTCCTCGCGCCGGGTCTCCAGCTCCTTGACTTCGGCGGCGAAGTCAGGGTCGTCGGCGGCCAGCTCCCGGGCGGTGGCGATGTCGTCGCCGGTGCGCTTCCAGTCGTGGTACGCGCCCACGACCGGGGTCAGCTCGGCGTAGCGCTTGCCCAGCCTGCGGGCGTTGGCCTGGTCCGCGTGGACGGCGGGATCGGCGAGCCGCTTCTCGAGGTCGGCGTGCTCGCCGATCAGTTCCTCGACCGCCTCGAACATCGTTGAGTCCTTCGTATGGGGAGAGGGCTGCCGGGACGGCAAAACGCCGGTCCGGCCCTCCCTGGGGGACGGCCGAGGACCGGCGTTCGGGGTCGCTACTTCTTGTTCCTCGACCCGGCGTTCTTGCCGAAGCGGGCCTCGAAGCGGGCCACACGGCCACCGGTGTCGAGGATCTTCTGCTTGCCCGTGTAGAACGGGTGGCACGCGGAGCACACGTCGGCGCGGATGGTGCCGTCGGTGACGGTGCTACGGGTGGTGAAGGAGTTTCCGCAGGTGCAGCTGACCTGGGTCTCCACGTACTCCGGGTGGATGTCGCGCTTCAAGGTCTCTCCTAGGTATCGGGAGGGTTCCGGGTCGCACCGGCTCCTCGCACCCGACGGTCGGGCGACGGGGATGGCTGCCTGTGCGTGAACCGGGACCGACGCACCAGTCTGCCACTACTGGCCGCACCTCCCAAAACCAGGTGGCGGAGGATGCTATTCCCCCGCGGTCCCCGGCGTCCCCGGCCTCCCCCGCATCCCGGCCTATCCGCCTCCTCCGGCTCCCTCCGCCTCCACCGCGTCCTCGGCCTCCGTGGCCTCCCGGGCCGCGGACCCCTTGGTGGCGGAGTCGGGGATCGGCCGGTCCGTCTTGAGCGCGTCCCAGATCCGCTCCGTCTGCACCCCGATCGGCACCACCCGGTTGGGATCGGCGGAGGAGTAGCGCACCGGCAGGGTGACCGTCTCGATGTCCCGCGAGTCGATGCCCTTCACGGCCCCGGCCAGACCGGCCAGGTCCGAAACCGATGCCAGGGCCGCGTCGGTGGTGAGGTGGGAGGTGACGGCGTCGAGGAGGTCGTAGGTCTTCTTGGGGTCGGAGAACACCCCGACCTCCCCCACCCGGTCGGCGAGGGCCCCGACGAAGGCGTGCTGGAGCTTTATGCGGCCCAGGTCGCTGCCGTTGCCCACGCCCTTGCGGGTACGGACCAGGGCCAGGGCCCGCTCCCCGTCCAGGGTGTGGCGTCCCGGCTCCAGCTCCAGCCGGCTGTCCTCGTCCTCGATCGGTTCGGTGACGGTGATCTCCACCCCGCCCAGTTCGTCGACCACCTTCTCGAAGCCGTCGAAGTCGAGCTCCACGTAGTGGTCCATGCGAATTCCGGTCATCGACTCGACCGTCTTGACGGCGCAGGCCGGGCCGCCGATCTCGTACGCCTGGTTGAACATCGCGCGCCGGGCGGCGGGCGCCGTGCCACCGCCCGTCTTCTCGCACTCGGGCCGCTCGACGAGGGTGTCGCGAGGGATGGAGACGATGGACGCCCGGTCGTGCGCCTTGTTGACGTGGACGATCATGGCGGTGTCGGAGCGGGCGGTGCCGTCGTCGCGGCCGTAGCGGGAGTTGTCCCCGGCACGGGTGTCGGAGCCGAGCACCAGGATGTCCAGCGTGCCGTCGGGGACGTCGGCGGGCCGGTCGGGACCCAGGACGGAGTCGATGTCGACGCCGGCGATGTTGCCGTCGATCCTGGAGTAGACGAGCCCGAGTCCGGCCCCGGCCAGCACGAGGACGCCGACCGCGGCCCACGCGGCCGCGTACAGCCCCCTGCGCCGCCGCGGGCGCGGGCCCGGGCGTTCCTGTCCGCCGCTCTCCCCGCCACCGGTGGTGGTGTCCTCGTCCGCCATGTCGTTCCTCGTCTGCCGTACGTCTCCCCTGTCGTGCGGGGGCTGTCGCGGGGCCGTCCGGCGCCCGCCGGGGCCGCCGGGCCGGGCCGGGCGGGCAGCGGCCGACGAGGGGCCTCCCTTCCCACTTGCGACGGCGTACCCCCAACGAGCCTGATCACTCCGCGCCTCCCCCCCGGGGGCGGGCCGCGGAGGCGGGCCGGAGGGACACGGCGGCGGCAGGGTGGTGACGGCTGGTGACACACGGCGAGGGCCGCCCCACCGTGTGCGGTGGGGCGGCCCTCGCCGTGCCGTGCTGCGGCGGACGCCGGTCAGTCGCCGTTGCCGGGCGCCGGCGTCGTCTTCTGGATCTGCATCAGGAACTCGGCGTTCGACTTCGTCTGCTTCATCTTGTCCAGCAGCAGCTCGATGGCCTGCTGCTGGTCGAGCGCGTGCAGGACGCGCCGCAGCTTCCAGACGATGCCCAGCTCATCGGCGCCCATCAGGATCTCCTCCTTGCGGGTGCCGGACGCGTCGACGTCCACCGCCGGGAAGATCCGCTTGTCGGCGAGCTTCCGGTCGAGCTTGAGCTCCATGTTGCCGGTGCCCTTGAACTCCTCGAAGATGACCTCGTCCATCCGCGAGCCGGTCTCGACCAGCGCGGCGGCCAGGATCGTCAGGGAGCCGCCGTCCTCGATGTTCCGCGCGGCGCCGAAGAACTTCTTCGGCGGGTAGAGCGCGGTGGAGTCGACACCGCCGGACAGGATGCGGCCCGACGCGGGGGCGGCCAGGTTGTAGGCGCGGCCCAGGCGGGTGATGTTGTCCAGCAGCACCACCACGTCGTGGCCGAGCTCCACCAGCCGCTTGGCCCGCTCGATGGCCAGCTCTGCGATGGTGGTGTGGTCCTCCGCCGGGCGGTCGAAGGTCGAGGAGATGACCTCGCCCTTGACCGACCGCTGCATGTCGGTGACCTCCTCCGGCCGCTCGTCCACGAGCACGACCATCAGGTGGCACTCGGGGTTGTTGCGGGTGATGGAGTTGGCGATCGACTGCAGGACCGTGGTCTTGCCCGCCTTCGGCGGGGCCACGATCAGGCCGCGCTGCCCCTTGCCGATGGGCGAGACCAGATCGATGATCCGCGAGGTGAGGTGGTTCGGCTCGGTCTCCAGCCGCAGCCGCTCCTGCGGGTACAGCGGGGTGAGCTTGCCGAACTCGGGCCGGCCCTTGCCGTTCTCGGGCGACATGCCGTTCACCGAGTCCAGGCGGACCAGCGCGTTGAACTTCTCGCGCC
Source organism: Streptomyces verrucosisporus (assembly GCF_017114865.1). Lineage (GTDB taxonomy): Bacteria > Actinomycetota > Actinomycetes > Streptomycetales > Streptomycetaceae > Streptomyces > Streptomyces fenghuangensis. The sequence goes on from NZ_JADEYH010000016.1 coordinate 126,791, forward strand.
GCTCGCCCTCGCGCGGCTGGCGGACCGCACCGGTGACGTGGTCGCCCTTGCGCAGGCCGTTCTTGCGGACCTGGGCCAGGGAGACGTACACGTCGTTCGGGCCGGGCAGGTAGCCGGAGGTGCGCACGAACGCGTAATTGTCGAGGATGTCCAGGATTCCGGCGACCGGGATCAGGACGTCGTCCTCGGAGATCTGCGGCTCGGCTGCGAAGTCGTCGCGGCCCCGGCGGCCCCGGCGGTCGCGGTAGCGGCCCCGGCGGCCCCGGCGGCCGCCCTCGAAGTCGTCGTCGCGGTCGCCGCGGTTGTCGCGGTCGCCTCGGCCCTGGCGGTTGCCGCCATCCTGACCCTGCTGCTGGCCGCCGTCCTTGCCGCGGCGGTCGCGCTGGCGGCCCTTGCCCTGGCGGTCGCCGCCCTTGTCCTGGCGGTCGCCCTTGTCCTGCTGCTTTTCCTGCTTGTCCTGCTGCTTGTCCTGCTGCCTGCCGCCGTCGCCCCGGCCCTCGGCGGGCCTGTCCTCGGCGGTCTCGGCGGCGGCCGGGGCCTCGGCGCCCCTGCCCTCGGCGCCCTTGCCTCCGCGACGGCGGCGCTCACCGGCGGGCTCGTCGCTGACGGGCTGGCCGGGGATGTCGATCTGCTGCTGAGCGGCCTCGCCGGCGGCGCCCTCGGCGCTCTCGCCCGTACGCGCCTTGGAGGTCGCACGGCGGCGCGGCTTGCTCTCGGCGGGGGCGGCCGGTGCCTCGGCGGCGGGGGCGGAGCCCGAGCCGTTCTCGGCCTGCTTGGCCCGGATCGTCTCGATCAGCTGGCTCTTGCGCATCCGCGCCGTGCCCTTGATACCGAGACCGGAGGCGACTTGCTGCAGTTCGGCGAGAACCATGCCCTCGAGGCCCGTGCCGGAGCGGCGACGCCTGGGGGCGGTACCGGATGCGGGCGCGGCAGGGGCGTCCGTGGCGGGCGCGGCGGCTTCGGCGGCGTCCACGCCCATCAGATCGGTGGTATCGCTCACGAAGGGTCCTTCCCTGGAGCGGGCGTCGGCCTGTCTGGCTCGGCGACCGGTTGTGCTGTCCGGCGGCGGTCTTCGTCTCGACCGGGCCGGGGCGGTGGTTCCGCCCGGATGTACGGCGGAGGAATCAGTACATAGTCAATACGTGGTGTGGCGTGAGGGGATGACGTGCGTCAATCACGCCGTTCCGGAGCGAGCTCGGCACTGCTCGGCAGGCTGCTCAGGCAGTTCTGGAGGCTCCCGGAAGAAGGAGTGGCCCCGTATGGGACTGTACCCATGGGATCACGGAGAGCACCGCACCGCCCTCGGGTCGTCCCAGGAGGCTGCGAGTGCAGACTTGAGGTTAACACTACCGGACCCAACAAACATTCCCCCTCTCGAAGGCCCGCATTCGTGTCACCGGCCCGTGCCGGCCAGCGGCAGCACACCGGCTCCCGCCGTGTCGAGGGACAGCCGGTTGGCCGCCCATCCGTCGCCCGCCAGACGCGCGACCTTGTCGGCCGTGGCGTCCTGCGCCAGCGCCAGGACCGTGGGCCCCGCGCCGGAGATGACGGCCGGCACCCCGTCGGCGCGCAGCCGGTGCACCAGTTCCACGCTCTCCTCCATCGCGGGGGCGCGGTACTCCTGATGGAGCCGGTCCTCGGTGGCGGGCAGCAGGAGTTCGGGGCGGCGGGTCAGCGCCTCGACGAGCAGGGCGGCGCGGCCCGCGTTGGCGGCGGCGTCCACATGGGGGACGGTACGGGGCAGCAGTCCGCGGGCGGTCTCGGTGAGCACCGGCCGGTCGGGGACGAAGACCACCGGAACGACGGCGGGGTCCGGGTCCATCCTGATCGCCCGCGCCGCGCCGCCGTCGGTCCAGGCGAGGGTGAAGCCGCCGAGCAGGCAGGCCGCCACGTTGTCGGGGTGCCCCTCTATCTCCGTGGCCAGCTCCAGCAGGGCGGTGTCGTCGAGTTTCTCGGCGCCGCCGGTGGTCACCGCGCGGGCGGCGATGATGCCCGCGCAGATGGCCGCGGAGGAGGAGCCCAGGCCGCGGCCGTGCGGGATGCGGTTGGCGCAGACGACCTCCAGGCCGCGCGGCTGGCCGCCCAGCAGGTCGAAGGCCGTGCGCAGGGAGCGTACGAGCAGGTGGCTCTCGTCGCGGGGCAGGGTGTCGGCGCCCTCGCCGGCGATGTCGATGTGCAGTCCGGAGTCGGCGACGCGGACCACGACGTCGTCGTACAGGCCGAGGGCCAGACCGAGGGCGTCGAAGCCGGGACCGAGGTTTGCGCTGGTGGCGGGGGTGCGCACCCGGACGGCGGCGGCGCGGAACGCGGGACCGGCCATCGCTCGTTGACTCTCCTTGGTGTGACTGTCCTGTGGGACTGCGGGACTGTGCTGCTCGGATGCTCGGTCGGATGTGCGGGCGGACGCCGGGCCGGCGCGGGTCGCGGACGCGCGGCGGGACGCCTTCGGGAACCGCGGATGGGGCCGGACCGGTCCACTGACCTCTGGCACATGCCGTATGACAGGTCGGGACTTCACTCCCACCCTATCGAAGGACGGTTCGGTGGCGGTACAGGGCGTACGGGAGGCGCACGATGCGTGTCGCGCGCCGCCGATGCGCCCCGTGCCGGGTGCGGCCCCTGGCGGGCGCGCACCCGGCGCGGAGGGCGTCACGGGCCCGGTGTCCTCACACCAGGCCGAGGCGCTCGGCCGCGGCGTCCGCGTCGACGGGTACGACGGTCGGCTGCGGAGCGCCCTGCACGGCCCAGTCCGGGTCCTTCAGGCCGTTGCCGGTGACGGTGCAGACGATCCGCTGGCCGGGGTCGACCTTCCCCTGTTCGGCGGCCTTGAGCAGGCCGGCGACCGAGGCGGCCGAGGCCGGCTCGACGAAGACGCCCTCCCGCGCGGCCAGCAGCCGGTAGGCGGCCAGGATCTGACGGTCGGTCACCTCGTCGATGAGCCCGCCGGACTCGTCGCGGGCCGCCTCCGCGTACTCCCAGGAGGCCGGGTTGCCGATACGGATGGCGGTGGCGATGGTGCGCGGGTCCTTGACCGGCTCGCCCCGCACGATGGGCGCCGAGCCGGAGGCCTGGAAGCCCCACATCCGCGGCGTGCGCGAGGCGTGGACCCCGCCGTCGGGACCGGGCGCGGCGTACTCCCGGTAGCCCCTCCAGTAGGCGGTGATGTTGCCCGCGTTGCCGACCGGCAGGACGTGGATGTCGGGTGCGTCGCCGAGCATGTCGACGACCTCGAACGCGGCGGTCTTCTGACCCTCGATCCGCACCGGGTTGACCGAGTTGACCAGCGACACCGGGTAGTTGTCGGACAGGCCGCGCGCCAGGGTGAGGCAGTCGTCGAAGTTGCCGTCGACCTGGAGGATGCTGGCGCCGTGCACCAGCGCCTGGCCCATCTTGCCCATCGCGATCTTGCCCTGCGGCACCAGCACCGCGCAGACCATCCCCGCGCGCACCGCGTAGGCGGCCGCCGAGGCGGAGGTGTTGCCGGTGGAGGCGCAGATGACGGCCTTCGCGCCCTCCTCCTTGGCGCGGCTGATGGCCATCGTCATCCCGCGGTCCTTGAAGGATCCGGTGGGATTGGCGCCCTCGACCTTGAGGTGGACCTCGCAGCCGGTGCGCTCGGAGAGCACCTGTGCGGGCACGAGCGGGGTGCCGCCCTCGCGCAGGGTGACGACGGGGGTGTCGCCGGTGACCGGAAGCCGGTCACGGTACTCCTCGATGATGCCCCGCCACTGATGGGTGCCGGACATTCGAGGAGTGCTGGTGCTGCCAGGGCTGGCGGTGGTGACGGTCATCTTCCTCATTCCCCTTCGACCCGCATGGTGCTCGCGACGCCGCGCACGGTGTCCAGTCTGCGCAGCGCCTCGACGGTCGCCGACAGGGCCGCGTCCGAGGCCCGGTGGGTGACGACGACCAGCGACGCACCGTCGCCGGGGCCGTCGATGCCCTGCTGGCGCACGGTGTCGATGGAGACCCCGTGCTCGGCGAAGACGGTGGCGCACTGGGCGAGGACGCCCGGTTTGTCGGCGACGTCCAGGCTGATGTGGTAGCGGGTGACCACCTCGCCCATCGGGCTCACCGGGAGCTGGGCGTAGGCCGACTCCCCCGGCCCGCGGGCGCCGGCGAGCTTGTTGCGGCAGACGGCGACCAGATCGCCCAGCACCGCCGAGGCGGTGGGCGCGCCGCCCGCGCCGGGCCCGTAGAACATCAGCCGGCCGGCGGCCTCCGCCTCGACGAAGACCGCGTTGTACGCCTCGCGGACGGAGGCGAGCGGGTGGGTCAGCGGGATCATCGCCGGGTGGACGCGGGCGGTGACCGAGCGCCCGTCGGCGGCGCGTTCGCAGATGGCCAGCAGCTTGACCGTGCAGCCCATGCGCCGCGCGGAGGCGATGTCGGCGGCGGTGACCTCGGTCAGCCCCTCGCGGTGCACGTCGTCCAGGCGGACGCGGGTGTGGAAGGCGATGCCTGCCAGGATCGCGGCCTTGGCGGCGGCGTCGAAGCCCTCGACGTCGGCGGTCGGGTCGGCCTCGGCGTACCCCAGGGCGGTGGCCTCGTCCAGCGCCTCGGAGTACCCGGCGCCGGTGGAGTCCATCCGGTCGAGGATGAAGTTGGTGGTGCCGTTGACGATGCCCAGGACGCGGTTGACCTTGTCACCGGCCAGGGACTCGCGCAGCGGGCGCACCAGCGGGATCGCGGCCGCTGCGGCGGCCTCGTAGTAGAGGTCCGCCCCGTGCTTCTCGGCCGCCTCGTGGAGGGCCGGGCCGTCCTCGGCCAGCAGCGCCTTGTTGGCCGTGACCACACTGGCGCCGTGCTCGAAGGCGGTGGTGATCAGGGTGCGGGCCGGCTCGATGCCGCCGATGACCTCGATCACCACGTCGATGTCGTCCCGGGCCGCCAGGGCGGCGGCGTCGGTGGTGACCAGCTCGGGCGCTATGCCCTCGCGGACCCTCCCGGGACGGCGGACGGCCACCCCGGCCAGTTCGACCGGGGCCCCGATCCGGGCGGCGAGATCCTCGGCGTGCGTCGTCATGATGCGTGCCACCTCTGAGCCGACGACCCCACAGCCCAGCAGCGCCACCTTCAGCGGACGCGTACGCATCATCAGACCTCGCTTCTCCACAGTCCTGTGGACTCAAGTCTCACGTACGGATGACGGGATCCCCCGTTCCATCCAGCATGCGAGACGTCATCCTCCGTTTTTGAGACGGCCCGGTGAGGGGCCGAATGCCCGGGCGGCGTCCGGCGGTGTACGGACGCCGCCCGGACCGGGCTCAGCCGACGTCCAGGCCGAGCAGGTCCTCCTCCGTCTCGCGCCGCACGATCACCCGGGCCTCGCCCCCCGAGACCGCCACCACCGGCGGCCGCAGGGAGTGGTTGTAGTTGCTCGCCATGGACCGGCAGTACGCGCCGGTGGCCGGGACGGCCAGCAGGTCGCCGGGGGCCAGGTCGGCGGGGAGGAAGGCGTCGCGCACCACGATGTCGCCGCTCTCGCAGTGCTTGCCGACCACGCGCGAGAGCATCGGCGCGGCCTCGGAGGCGCGGGAGGCCAGCGCCACGGAGTACTCGGCGTCGTACAGCGCGGTGCGGATGTTGTCGGACATGCCGCCGTCCACGCTGACGTAGGTGCGCAGGCCCGGCAGCTCCTTGACGGTGCCGACCTCGTAGAGGGTGAAGGTCGTCGGACCGGCGACGGCCCGTCCCGGCTCGACCGACAGCCGCGGCGCGGCTAGCCCGGCGGCCCGGCACTCGTGGGCGACGATCTCGTGCAGCGCCCTGGCGATCTCGTGGGGCTCGCGCGGGTCGTCGCCGGGGGTGTAGGCGATGCCCAGACCACCGCCGAGGTCGATCTCGGGCAGCTCCACACCGTGCTCGTCGCGGACCTCGGTCAACAGCTGCACCACACGGCGCGCGGCGACCTCGAAGCCGGCCATGTCGAAGATCTGCGAGCCGATGTGGGAGTGGATGCCCACCAGCTCCAGGCTGTCCAGCTTCAGCACCCGCCGCACCGCCTCGGCGGCCTGCCCGTCGGCGAGCGCGAGCCCGAACTTCTGGTCCTCGTGGGCGGTGGCGATGAACTCGTGGGTGTGTGCCTCCACCCCCACCGTCACCCTGATCTGCACCCGCTGGCGCCTGCCGAGCCGCTCGGCGATGTGCGCGACGCGGGCGATCTCCTGGAAGGAGTCCAGCACGATCCGGCCGACCCCGGCCTCCACGGCCCGCTCGATCTCGGCGGTGGACTTGTTGTTGCCGTGCAGCGCGATGCGCTCGGCGGGCATCCCGCCGGCCAGCGCGGTGGCCAGCTCACCGCCGGAGCAGACGTCGAGGTTGAGGCCCTCCTCGGTCAGCCAGCGCACCACCGCGCGGCACAGGAAGGCCTTCCCGGCGTAGAACACGTCGGCCTCGTCGCCGAAGGCCTCGCGCCAGGCGCGGCAGCGGGCCCGGAAGTCGTCCTCGTCCAGGACGTAGGCGGGGGTGCCGAACTCCTCGGCCAGCGCGACGACATCCAGCCCCCCGACGGTGGTCACCCCCCGCTCGTCGCGGGCGACGGTACGGGACCACACCCGCGGGTCCAGGGCGTTGAGGTCGGCGGGCGGCGGGGTGTAGTGCCCCTCAGGCAGGACGTCGGCGTGGCGGGGCCCGGCGGGGTGTGCGGAACGGCTCATGGTCGCTTCGTGCTCTCCATCACAGATGTACGGGTGCGGTGACGCCCAGCCGGGACAGGCCGCCGGCCAGCACCGTCCCGGCGGCCTGGGCCAGGGCCAGCCGGGCGCGGTGGGCGGCCAGGGGTTTGTGCTCCCCGGCCGGCAGCACGGACGCGTGTATGCCGAGGAGGCCGTCGGCGACCGTCTCCAGACGGCGGGCGAGCCGGCCGGCGTCGCCCAGCGCGGCGATCCGCTCGTACTCGGCCAGCGCCCCCAGCAGATCCGCCTCGCGCGGCGCGTCGTAGGCATACCCGCCCGCCCCGGCCTCCGGCGCGAAGCCGAGGGCGCGCGCGCCGCGCAGCAGCGCCCGGGCGCGGGCATGGGCGTACTGGACGAGGAAGAGGGGGTTGGACTCACGCTGCTCCAGCAGCCCGGGGCCGGGCTCCACGCCGGTGGCGGCGGCCCACTCGCAGACGTCGCGCGCGGGGTCGGTGCGCTCCGCGAGCGCGTACTCCCCGTCCCGTGCCGCCAGGGCCTCCACCAGCTCCGCGCGGGCCCCGCCCGCCACGGTGATGTTGAGGAACCCGGGCCCGGCGACCGCCACCTCGGCGATGCCGGCCTCGCGCGCCAGCCGCTCCCGCAGGACCTCGGCCACGCTCCGGGCGGGCCGTCCGGTGACGGCGGCCAGCCGCAGCGCGGCGTTGGTGGCGTAGTCCCCGCAGCCCGGCCGCGGCGGGGGCCCCACGGTGATCCGCTCCGGCAGCCCGTCCAGCGCCTTCAGCGCGCCCGGGGTCAGCTCGCCCAGCGCACCGTCGCCGGCAGCGCGGCGCACGGTGCGCAGCACAGTGCGCGAGAGCTGGGCGGGAGTCACGCGTCAAGGGTATGGGAGGGAGGGCGGGGAGGCGCGAACGTGTTTCAAGGGATGACACGCACCTCACACCGGCCGGCCCCGGCCGGTGCGCCACACGGGCTCACCCCGGCCGCCCCACGACGGGCTCCGTCCCGCACCCACCGCCGCTGCCGCGCCCGCCGGCGGCCAGCCGCCGCACCGTCCGTACCAGCTCCACCGGCTCGAACGGCTTGGCCACGAACGCGTCCACCGCCGCCGCCCGCGCCCGCTCGCTCCCCAGCTCCGACCGCGTACAGGCGCTGACGATCGCCAGGGGGATACCGCGCGTCCGCTCACCGGCGCGCAGCCGCTCGGCGGTCCGCAGGCCGTCCAGCCGGGGCATGGCCACGTCGAGCGTGATCACGTCGGGCCGCACCCGCTCCACGATCTCCAGACACTCGGCACCGTCGGCCGCGGTCACGACCTCGAAGCCTTCGAGTTCGAGGTTGACCCTGATCAGCTGCCGGATGACCTCACTGTCGTCCACCACGAGGATCCGGCCGGACATGCCAGGCACACCCCAGAGAGTAGGCCCGCACCTCCGCCCGCGTCCGGCTTTCCCCCTTTTCCGCCCGCCCGGCGCCCGCAAACCCTGTCCGATCCACCCCCGGGAAGCTGGTAGTGTTCTACCTGTCGCAGCGATCAACCGACCGCCGCAGACAGGCCCCCGTAGCTCAGGGGATAGAGCAACGGCCTCCGGAGCCGTGTGCGCAGGTTCGAATCCTGCCGGGGGTACCTCGCAGAAGGTACCGACAGACCCCGCCACCAGCCACGACGCTGGGTGCGGGGTCTTCGTACGTGCGCAGCCGGACGCCGCCGAAGGCGGCCCGATATCAGCGATCACGCAATAATGCCGTAGTAGCCGGAAGCCGCTTCCGCCCAGTTCGAGTCCCGGTTTCGGACCACGCGCGGACCAGTCCCCGGACATGCAGAGAGCCCCGGATCTCTCCGGGGTTCATAGGCTCAGCGGGCACGCCCCTCGCCGTCTCGTCCCGCTACCGGCTTCCCGGCAGCGGGGAGATCACGAACGAGTGCGTAGACGGCGATCAGAAAGACGAGGGCCCCGCCTACTGCCCACAGCGCGGACGCCCCTGCCTGGTACTCACCTGTGCCGATGAAGAGGAACATCGCGCCGCCGAGGGCGCCGAAGGCTGAGATCAGCGTGCTGATGCGGTTGGTCACGCGTACATCTTCGGCGACGGCGGCATGCCTGCACAGGAAGGTTCGATCCGTAGGACGGGCTTTGCAGCACCTGGCACGGACCCGGGACGCCCCCGCCCGTCAGGTCGAGCACGACGACCTCGGCGAACTCGTTCAGGTCCGCTGTGACGGAAGGCGGCCCGCGCCGCCGGGAGTCAGGTACGGGCCCCGCGTAGCCGGACGCGCCGGTAGCGGTTCGGGATACGCGCCTCACCGAGTCGAGCGTCCTCGAACGGACGCCGGTCAGCCGATCGTGAACGAGTCCCGACAGCATGAATAACTCCAGTTATAATAGATGCACCTATTCATGCAGAGGTGCACTGTGGACAAGCCCGCCGAGATGTTCGACCGCGACTTCGAATGGGCCGAACTGACCCGCTTCGCCACCCTGCCCGGCCCGCGCGCCACCCTGGGCGTGGTCTCCGGCCGGCGCCGCCAGGGCAAGACCTTCCTCCTGGACGCCGTCACACGGGCGAGCGGCGGCTTCATGTTCACCGCCACCGAGACCACCGAAGCCGACGCCCTGCGACAGTTCGGGGAGGCGCTCGCCCGACACCGCGGCCAGCCCACCCCGTTCCGCTTCGCCCACTGGGACGAGGCGGTGACCGAGCTCATGCGCATCGCCGACGGAGGCAGCCCCACCGTCGCGGTCATCGACGAGTTCCCCTTCCTCGCCAAGGCCTCCCCCGCCCTCCCCTCGATCATCCAGCGCGCCCTCGACCCCGCCGCCCAGCACTCCAACACTCCCGTACGGCTCCTGCTGTGCGGCTCCGCCCTGTCCTTCATGGGCGGGCTCCTCGCCGGCAACGCCCCGCTGCGCGGCCGTGCCGGGCTGGAACTCGTCGTGCCCACCCTGGACTTCCGTCTCGCCGCTGAGTTCTGGGAGATCACCGACCCGCGCACCGCGCTGCTCACTCACGCCATCGTCGGTGGCACCCCCGCCTACCGCCGTGAGTTCACACAGGGGGACGCCCCCACCGGCCCCGAGGACTTCGACGCGTGGGTCGCCCGCGCCGTCCTCAACCCCGCCCGTCCTCTCTTCCGCGAGGCCCGTTATCTGCTCGCGGAGGAGCCCGAGCTCCACGACACCGCGCTCTACCACTCCGTCCTGGCCGCCATCGCCGCCGGGAACACCGCACGCGGCGGCATCGCCGACTACCTCGGCCGCAAGTCCACCGACCTGGCCCACCCGCTCAGCGTCCTCCATGACGTTGGCATGATCACCCACGAGGCCGACGCCTTCCGCCGCAACCGCTCCGCCTACCGCATCGCCGAACCCCTGATCGCCTTCTACCACGCGGTCATGCGCCCCGCCTGGGGCGATCTGGAGCGCCCAGGACGCGCGCCCGCCGTCTGGCGCCGCGCCCAGTGCACCTTCCGCAGCAAGGTTGTCGGCCCGCACTTCGAGCAGGTCTGCCGCGAGTGGGCCCGCTGGCACGCGACCCCCGCCACCCACGGCGGGCAGGTCACCCGGGTCACCGCCGGGACCGTCAACGATCCCGCCGCGAAGACCGGCCACGAAGTCGACGTCGCGGTGCACGGCGAGACCGACAACGGCCGCGAGGCACTGCTCGCCATCGGCGAGGCCAAGTGGAACGACGTCATGGGCATGGGGCACCTCGAACGCCTCCGGAAGATCCGCGCCCTCCTCGTCGCGCGCGGCACCGCACACGACACCACCCGGCTGCAGTGCTACAGCGGCGCCGGCTTCACCGGCGAACTGCGCCGCCTCGCCGAGGAAGACCCCACCGTGCAGCTGATCGATCCCGTCCGTCTGTACCGCGGCGACTGATCCGATCACGGGTACGCGGTGGCACGGTCGCGCGGGACCGTTCAACCCGGTTCGGCGGTGGGAAGGTTCCCGCTGGAATCGGCCCGGCGGGGCCGCGGCCTCGACGGGATGTGCCATGTTGCATGTGCGCTTCGACAGCGGGGAGTTGGCCCGGTTGCGGGTGGCGCGGCGGACCGATCCGCTGTGGGAGGCCGTACTGAGTCTGCACCTGCTGCAGAACCGGCAGGCCGCGCTCGTCTTCGATCCCTGGCGGCACGAGGTGCGCGCCGTGCTGGAGCGGCGCCGGATGGTCCCGCTGGTCCGGGAGCTGATGCGGCTGTGCCCGCCGGCCCCGTACTTCCCCGACTTCCTCACTCCCGGCTGCGGCGAGGACGACCTGGACACGGCTCTGGAGCGGGTGCTGGCCACGCCCCGGCGGCGGCTGGCCGAGGAGCTGGCGCGGGTGTACGTGCGCGGTCCGGTGCCGCGGAGCGTGCGGTGGGTGGCCGGGGGCGGGGCGGAGGCGCTGCGCTGGCTGGGGGAGGCCCTGCGCCGCTACCACGACGTGGCGGTGGCCCCGTATCTGGCGGCCGTCCGGGCGCAGGCCGCGGCCGACCGCGCCCGCCGGGGCGAGGCCGCCCTGACCGGGGGCGCGGAGGCGCTGCTGGCGAGCTACGCCGCGCCCGAGGGGTGGGAGTGCGGCAGGCACGCGCTGCGCGCCCCGTATCCGGTGGAGCGTGAACTACCGCTGGATGGAAGGGCGTTGACGTTGATGCCCGGCTTCTTCTGCGTCCGCACCCCGCTGGTGCCGGCGGACGACTCACTGCCGCCGGTCCTGGTGCACCCGCTCTCCCCCGCGCCCGGCTGGCTGGCCCGGCTGCGGCGGGACGAGGCGACGCCGCCGGTGGCGCAGCTGATCGGCGGTACGCGCTCGCGGGTGCTGGAATTGCTGGACGAGCCGGTGACGACCACCTGCCTGGCATCCCTCACGGGCCTGGCGCCGTCGACGGTGAGCCACCATGTGGCGGTGCTGCGGGACGCGGGGCTGGCGGCCTCCCGGCGGGACGGGATGCGCGTGCTGCACCGCCGCACCCCGCTGGGCACCGCCCTGCTGGCCGGCCGCGTCCCCTGAACCGGGCACCCGGCGGCTGTCATCTCGGAAGGCCGGGAGTCCTTGGCACGCAAGACATTCCAGCTGGTTCGAAAGGCTCCCGCCGCCCGTTGTGAGCCGGCGCCGGTCCGGTTACGTTCCCACCGTCCCGCAGCCGGCGGCCGGCGCGTTCCGCGGGCTGCGTCCCCCACCCTCACACCACGAGGAGCCACCGCATGTCTTCGCGATCCCTCACGCCCCCCGCCTCACGGCGCCGGCCGCTCCGGCGGTTCCTGGCCGCGCTGGCCGGGATGCTGGCCGTACTGGCCGGAACGCTCACCGCGGCTCCGGCCGCCGCGGCGGCGGAGGCCGGCACGCTGGCCGCCCCCAACTTCAAGGCCCCCTACGCCTGCGGCCAGAGATGGACCTACAGCCACCACTCCGCTGAAGTGCGCCGCGCGCTGGACTTCGTCCGCGCAGACGGCGGCTCCACCGCGGGCGCCCCCGTCCTGGCCTCGGCGGCGGGCACGGCCACCCGGCACTACCAGGCGGGCGGCGCGGGCAACTACGTCGTCGTCGACCACGGTGGCGGCTGGAAGACGTACTACTTCCACCTGGCGTCCTTCTCCGTGTCGAGCGGCGCCTGGGTCGGGCAGGGGCAGCAGATCGGCACCACCGGCAGCACCGGCAACTCCTCCGGCGCCCACATCCACTACGAGCAGCTCTACAACGGCGTCGGGCAGAACATCCGCATCAACGGCTCGGCCCTGGCCTACCCCGGCGGCTACCACCAGTACTACCTCACCAGCGACAACGGCTGCGGTGGCGGGAGCGGCTTCACGACCTGGGGCTCGGGCGTGCGCGTGCGCGCCGACGCCTACCTCTCCTCGGCCGTGGTGACCACCCTGTCCGGTCCCACCCACGTCACGGTCGTCTGCCAGAAGCAGGGCGACACCGTCAACGCCGAGGGCTACACCAACAACTGGTGGAGCAAGCTCCGCGACCAGGGCGGCTTCATCTCCAACATCTACATCGACCACCCCTACGCCAAGCTGCCGGGCGTACCGAACTGCTGACGCGCCGCGCGGCGGAACGTGACACGAGGGGTCCGGCCGTG
>NZ_JADEYH010000017.1 GCF_017114865.1 Streptomyces verrucosisporus
GCTGACCCTCAAGCGGTGACCCACCGCCGCAGCACGAACGGAAGCCGCCGCCCGGCCGGCCGGGCGGCGGCTTCCGCCGTACACGCAGCGGGTACGGGCTACGGGCGCGCGCCGTGCGCGGGGGCGATCCCCTCGATCCGCCGCGCCAGACCCACGTCCAGCTCCGTCACCTTCCCGCCCACGCTGTGGGTGTTCACCGACACACCCACCGCGTCATAGCCCAGCAGCAGATCCGCGTGGTGGTTCATCTCCTCCTGGATCTGCGCGACATGGAGCACCATCGCCGCGGCCGGGAAGTGCCCGGCGAAGGAGTACGTCCTCCCGAGCCGGTCCTCGGCGAACTCCCAGCCGGGCAGCTCCGCCAGCGCGGCTTCGATCTCCTGCGAGGTCAGCTGTCGGGGTGCCATGGCACGAAATCTCACTTCCCGTGGACGACCCTCCCAGCCTAGGGTCGCGGCATGGGATCCGCTGCGGCCGACACGGGCACGGGGACGAGCAGACCGGCGAACGGAGTGGGGCTCCTGCTGCGGCACTGGCGGGAGCGCGCCGGACTCAGCCAGCTCGAACTGGCCCTGCGTGCCGACTCCTCCGCCAGGCACATCAGCTTCGTCGAGACCGGGCGCACCCGCCCCAGCCCTGAGATGGTGCTCCGGCTGGCCGAGCACCTCGACGTCCCCGTACGCGAGCGCAACGCGCTGCTGCTGACCGCCGGACACGCCCCGCACTACCCCGAGACCCCCGTGGACGACCCCTCACTGGCCGCCCTGCGCGAAGGCCTGGAGCGGATGCTGACGGCGTACGAGCCCTTCCCCGCCCTGGTGGTCGACGGCCGGTACGAGGTGGTGGCCGCCAACCGCGGTATCGCCGCCCTGCTGGAGGGCGTGGCCGCACACCTCCTGCGCCCCCCGCTGAACGCCATGCGCCTGACCCTCCACCCCGAAGGCCTGGCCCCGCGCATCCGCAACTTCCCCCAGTGGCGCGAGCACCTGCTGGAGCAGATGCGGCGGCAGCTCGCGCTGCTGCGGTCGGCGCCGCTGCGCGAGCTGTACGAGGAGGTGGCCGCCCATCCGGTGCCCGGGGAGGGCACCGAACGGCGTGAGGCCGCGAGCCCCTTCGCCCTGCCGCTGGTGATCGAGCACCAAGGGCACGTCCTGTCGTTCTTCTCCACCATCACCACCTTCAACACCCCCGTGGACGTGACCGTCTCCGAGCTGGCGATGGAGACCTTCGTCCCGGCCGACCCCGGGACGGCGGCCCTGCTGCCGAAGCTGCTGGGATAGCCGCCCTGTCCGGTCCGGGAGTCGGCCGGAGGGCACCGGCCGGAGCCGGGCATTCCGAAGCAACAAGACGCTTGGCACACTTTTTTAACCCAGTGGCCCGCTCGTACGGGCCCAACCGCGGCGGGCCGACCGGACGGATCAGCGCAGGGGCGCGCGGGCCGGGACGAAGGGGGCGGTCACGGCCGGGGCGGCCTCCGCCTCGCGCAGCCAGCCGCGCAGCACCCGGTGGACCTGCTCGGCGCCGACCGGCTCGCCGTCCGCGTCCGGCGGGGACAGCAGGCGCGGGTAGAGGATGAAGGCCCGGGACTGCTCGCCCCCCAGGCCGCCGTGGGAGCCGATCTGCTGCTCGAAGGCGTGGACGGCGCCGGTGGCCCGGTCGATGGCCGAGTTGACCATGACGTCGGCGGCGTGCGGGAAGCGCGCGGTGCGCCGCACCAGGGCGGCGGCGCGCGGGCCGTAGGGCTTCAGGGGGTCCTCGCCGGTGACCTCGCCGGTGTCCAGGCGGTGTTCGCTCTCCTTGGGGCCGAGCACCACCGGTCCGTGGCGCTCGGTGTCCACCAGCAGGAAGCCGATGCCGGGGTGGTTGGCGAGGGTGCGCAGCAGGGCGGGGTGGCGGCGGTCGATCTCCTCGCGGGTGGCCCGCCCCTGGATGCCGGGGAAGGAGACCAGCCCGAGGTTGCCCGAGCCCAGCACCACCGGGTCGGAGGTGGGGGCGGGCCAGTGAGGTTCGGCGCCGTGCCCGTCCTCGGGCCGGTGCAGGGCGGCGCGGGCGGCGGCGCGGGCCTCGGCGCCGCTGGCCGTGTACCTGGCCCGCCGGGGGACCGGCAGCCCGCATCCGGCGCGGACCAGGTCCTCCAGCGTGAGCCCGTAGTGGGAGGTGAAGGTCTCGCCGGGGCTCTGCCCGTGGTCGGACAGGAGCACCAGGCGGTAGGGCCGGGGGGCCTGGGCGGCGGCCTTGGCGATCAGGCCGACGGACCGGTCCAGACGCCGCAGCACCTGGTGGGTGTCGCGGCCACGCGGCCCGGAGTGGTGGGCCACCTCGTCGTAGGCGACGAGGTCGGCGTAGACGGCGGTACGCCCGCTGAGGATGTCGCCGAGGACGGAGGCGACCACCACGTCCCGCTGGACGACGGTGGCGAAGGCCCGGATGAACGGGTAGAGCCCGCCGCGCGGCACCCGCGGGCTGTCCCCGCGCAGCCTGGCGCGGGTGGACTGGACGATCTCGCGGACGACCTCGGCCGTGAAGGAGGCGGCCGTACGGGTGGCGTTGGCCGGGTCGGAGAAGTACGCGAAGTACCCGGCACGCGACCGGTTGTGCCGGCCGCGCCGGGCGGAGACGGAGAGAACCAGGGCCACCTGGGTGGCCCCGCCGCTGAAGAGGTTGCCGCGGCTGGCGCCGTCGTGGGCGAGCAGTCCGGGCTCGCCGCTGTGCTCGGCGGCGCGGCGCTGGAGCCGGGCGGCGCTGGAGGGCCGGTTGCTGATCACCACCTCGCCGGTCTCCTTCTCGTACCAGCGGAAGGCGGGCACGTCCTCGTTGGAGCCGTGCAGGATGCCGAGCTGGCTGGCGCCGGTCTGGCTGGACCAGTCGGTGTGCCAGGGGACGAGCCGGTGGGTGTCGCGGAGCATGGCGGCGATGTTCGGCATCAGCGGTTCGCCGTCGGCGGGCGCCGCGGCCGCGTCGCTCAGTACGTCGTGGCCGATCCCGTCGAGCTGGAGGAAGACGGTGCCGGGGGTGGCGGGCATCCGGCGGCGCCCGGAGCGGCGCCAGCGGCGGTCGGCGAGCCGGGCAAGGCGCCGCCGGTAGGCCCGGTCGTCGCGGACGGCCAGGAAGGTGTTGGCCGCCGAGGAGGCGGCGGACATCGCGGCGGCGACGACCACGGCGGTCTGCGGGTCGGCCTCGCCCCGGTAGTCGGGCAGGAGGGCGAGTGCCAGCCACAGCAGCGAGCCGTTGAGGAAGAACACCAGCAGGCCCAGCACCAGGGCGGGCACCAGCAGCAGGGCTCTGACCAGCACGGGCCACACCAGTGCGCTGAGCAGGCCGAAGGCGCCGGCTCCGAGGGCGGCGGTGATCCCGATGCTGGTGGCGCTGTCGCCGTCGGCGGACTGGAGCCGGAAGTCGGGGAGCACGCCGGCCAGCACCAGCATGGTGAGGGTGCTCACCGCCCACACCACCAGGACGCGCAGCACCGCACCGCCCGCCCTGCGCCAGGCCGCCATCCGCACGCCGTCCGCCTTTCCCTCCTCCGGGACCGGTCCCGCTCCGGTCCGGCGCCGGCCTCGGCCGGCCCTTGCCGTCCGCGTTCTCCGCGCCGGGGAGGTCCATGCTCCCCGCGCGCCGGAAACCGCCGTACCCGGTCCGGCACGTCCCACTTTTCCACAGCGTCTCCCGATTCCGGGGGCGCGTCCGGTCTCTTCGCGAAGGCTCCCGGAAGCACGGGGGTGTGATGAGAGGATCGGTACGGGAAAGGGGCGAGCGGAGGGAAGGAGGGTCCGGTGCCCGCGGAGATCACGTGGTGGGGCCATGCCACGACGACGGTGCGCGACCGCGGCGTGACGGTGCTCACCGACCCGGTGTTCGTCCGGCGGCTGGCCCACTTGCGCAGGCGGCGCGGACAGCCTCCGCCGGAGTCGGCGGCGCGGGTGGATCTGGTGGTGGTCTCCCATCTGCACGCCGACCATCTGCATCTGCCCTCCCTGGCCCGGCTGGCGCCCGGCACCCGGGTGGTGGTGCCGCGCGGCGCGCTCGTCTCGGTGGCGGGGCTGCGGCGGCTGGCGGGGCGGCTGCGGATCGAGGAGACCGACGTGGGCGAGCGGGTGCGGGCCGGGGACGTGACCGTACGCGCGGTGCCCGCGGACCACGACGGGCGGCGGTTGCCGTACGGGCCGCACCGGGCACCCGCCCTGGGCTATGTGGTCGAGGGGGATTCCAGGACGTACTTCGCCGGTGACACGGGGCTGTTCGACTCCATGGCGGAGGCGGTCGGCCCGGTGGACGCGGCGCTGCTGCCCGTCGGCGGCTGGGGGCCGAAGCTGGGCGCCGGGCACATGAACGCGCGCCGGGCCGCCGAGGCGCTGGCCCGGCTGGGGGCGCCGCTGGCGGTGCCGGTGCACTACGGGACGTACTGGCCGATCGGCCTGGACGCGGTCCGGCCGCACGAGTTCCACTCCCCCGGTGACGAGTTCGTGCGGCTGGCGGCGCGTTCGGCCCCCGCCGCGGCGGTGCGCCGGCTGGGGCACGGTGAGAGCGTACGGCTGGAGGGAGCGGGGTGATCGAGGCACTGCTGGGCGCGGTGCGGGAGATACCGGGTCAGGTGGCGCCCGGCGCGGTGGGCTATCCGTCGCTGTTCCTGCTGGTCGCGTTCGGCGCGCTGGTGCCGGTGGTGCCGACGGGGGCGCTGGTCAGCGCGGCGTCGGCGGTGGCTTTCCACCGCAGTCCTCCGGCCCTCCCGCTGCTGCTGGTGTTCGCCGTCGCGTCGCTGGCGGCGTTCCTGGGCGATCTGCTGCTGTACTGGCTCGGGCGGCGCGGCGGTCACTCCAGGAGCGGGGAGCGCTGGCTGGAGCGGATGCGCGAGCGGGCCGAGCCGGAACGGCTGGAGGCCTCGCGGCGGAGGCTGGACGAGCACGGTGTGACGGTGCTGGTCCTCTCCCGGCTGGTGCCGGCCGGGCGGATCCCGGTGATGGTGGCCTGCCTGCTGTCGCGGGTGCCGGTGCGGCGGTTCGTGCGCGGTGCCGCACCGGCCTGCCTGGTGTGGACGGCGACCTACCAGCTGATCGGGATCCTGGGCGGGTCGCTGTTCCCCGAGCCGTGGCAGGGCGTGGCCGCGGCGGTCGGCCTGACGCTGCTGGTCGGGGCGGCGCCCTCGGCGTGGCGGCGGCTGCGCCCGGCGCGGGTCCCGCGCTAGAGGGGCCGGGGGCCGGGATCCGGGCGTGGACGCGGATGCGGGTTCGGCTGTCCCAGGATCCTGGAGGCCCCGACCGGCAGGTCCCACAGGTCCTCGCGCGGCCGGCCGGCCGCGGCCCAGGCGGCCCGTACCCGGCTCAGCGGCTCCAGCGGCGGCTCGGCGGAGAGCAGGAAGGTGGCCCAGTGCATGGGGGCCATGCGGCGGGCGCCGAGGTCCAGGCAGGCCCGTACGGCCTCCTCCGGGTCGGTGTGCACCGGGCGGAGCATCCGGCGCGGCGCGTAGGCGCCGATCGGCAGCAGGGCGAGGTCGATGCCGGGGTGGCGGTGGCCGATCTCGGCGAACCAGTGGCCGTACCCGGTGTCGCCGGCGAAGTGGATCCGCTGCCCGTGGCGGTCGGTGAGCACCCAGCCGCCCCACAGCGAGCGGCAGGTGTCGGTGAGGGTGCGCCGGGACCAGTGGTGGGCGGGGACGAAGTCGAAGCGGACGGTGCCGCCGCCCGGGGAGGGCAGTTCGGCCGCCTCCCACCAGTCCAGTTCGGTGACGCGGGCGAAGCGGCGCCTGCGGCACCAGGCGCCGAGCCCGGCGGGGACGAACAGCGGGGTGTCGCGCGGCAGCCGCCTGAGGGTGGGGGCGTCGAGGTGGTCGTAGTGGTTGTGGGAGATCACCACGGCGTCGACGGGCGGCAGGTCCTCCCAGGGGACCCCGACCGGGGTGACCCGCGCCGGGGTGCCCAGGATCCGGCGGGACCAGACGGGGTCGGTCAGGACGGTGAGGCCGCCGATGCGCACCACCCAGCTGGCGTGCCCGGCCCAGGTGACGGCGGCGGTGGCGGCGTCGACCGGCGGCAGGGGGGCCGGTTCGCAGGGCAGCAGGGGGACCTCGCGCAGTGTCGCGGGATCGGGGCGCGTGCTGCCCTCCCGTGCTATGCGGGACAGGGAGCGCAGACCGGGCAGGGGCTCGGTGAGCCGGTCGGCGAAGGTGGCCGGCCAGGTGCGCCGCTCGCCCAGCGGGCGCGGCTCGGACAGGGCGGGGGGCCGCCGGGGGGAGCCGGCGGCGGGGGCGTCGAGAACGGCCTGTGCGGGCTTGTCCGTCCGCTCGGTCATGCGGGGCTCCCATCTGCGTCCGGTGCTGCGTCCGGTGGTGTCACGGGGCGGGGGGCCGCCGGGCGCGCGGCCGCCGGGCCCCGCAGTACCTCTTCCAGCCGCTCCGGCGGCACGTCGGTCGACAGGCGCACCCGCAGGGCGTGCGGATCGTCGCCGAAGCGGTGGCCCCCCAGTGCGTACGGGCCGAGCCCGCGCACCAGTTCCGCCTCCAGCCGGGGGGCGTCCTCGATGCCGCGGGCGGCCAGCGCGGGGCGCAGCGCCTCGAAGTCGGGGTAGATGTGACGTCCGGCGTGCGGCGGGCGGCAGACCGCGCCGGCCCCGGTCAGAACGCGGTGGAGTTCGGCGGCGCGGGCGGCGCGGGCCCGGTTTCCGGCGGCGCGGTGTGCGCGCAGCGGCTCCGCCTCGCCCAGCGCCTCGGCGGCGGCGCCGGCGTCGCGGCCGCGGGGGCGGGCGTGCAGGGCGGTCAGGACGGCGCGGGTGCGCTCGCCCAGTTCCCGTCCGCGCGCGGTGGCCGGCAGGCGGGCCACGCCCACGGCGGTGCCCGGGCCGAGGGCGTGCTCCGGGTCGGCGCCGAGGTCGACGAGGACCACGACGCAGTCGTGGTCGCCGCCCTCGTCGCCGCTCTCGCCGCCGCCGTTCACGGCGGTGCGGGCGTGGCCGTGGAGGGCGTCGGCGTGGGTGCCCGCGCCGGTGAGGCGGGCCGACCGGTGCAGGATCTCGGCGGGGCTGACGATCACCGTGTCGCGGGGGTCGTGGGAGGTGTCGCGCCAGCTCTCGTCGCTGATGATCAGCAGGTCCTCCTGGACGGCCGCCTCGCACACCTCGTGCAGCAGTTCGGGCGGCGCGGCCGTCCCGGTCAGTCCGTCGGCCACGGACAGCAGCAGCACCCGCGGGTCGCCGCCGGCCGCGCGGGCCCGGCCCACGGTCTCCAGCAGCGCGAAGGGGTCGGGCACCCCGCCGCACTCGGCCGGTACGGGCACGGGGTGCAGCGGTCGGCCGAGCAGCCGCGCCTGGTCGGCGTGCCAGGCCGGGCCCGGCCTGGGCAGCACCACCCCGCCGCTGTCCGGACCGGCCTCCCCCTGCCCGCGCTCGCGTCCGTGTCCGCGTCCGGGCGCGTGTCCGGGCTCGGCCGCCGCGAGCAGCGCCAGCAGGAGCAGGGGCGCGGTGGGGGCCGCCACCACCTGTCCGGGCTCGGTGGGCAGGCCGCGCCGCCCCCAGTAGCCGCAGGCCGCCTCGGCCACGGCGCCGTGAACGCCGTACCGGTCCGGCGCGGTCACGGCCGCGGGGGTGGGGGTGGGGCCGCCGGGCCGGGTCTGCTGCATTCCGTGTCTCCGCCGTGTCCGGGGGCGGCCCGTCGGCCGCCCTGTCTGGTTCCGCCGTTGCCTCCGGTCCTCCCTCCGGGCCTTCAGGGCCGCCGGGACAGCTCCGAGAAGCGCCGGAGTTCCTGCTCCATGCCGTGGCCCCGGGTGCGCACCAGGGCGCCGGCCAGGTCGGAGAGCTTGCGGTTGGTGTGCTGCGAGATCCCGCGCAGCAGGGCGAACGCCTCCTGCGCGTCGCAGCCGAGCACGTGCATCACGATCCCGCACGCCTGGTCCACGACGGGTCTGCTGCGCAGCGCGCCCCTGAGCTGCTCCGCCTCCGCCAGCGCCGCGCGGTGGCGGAGGTCGCGGGCGAGCCCGGTGGCGGCCAGGTCGCCCAGGAGCGCCGCCGGGCAGCGGACGGTCTCCTCCAGCGGGCGGGGCCGGAAGCCGTGGACGGTGACGGTGAGGGTCAGGCCGTCCCGGCGGTACGGCAGGGCGGCGCCGGAGCGCAGCCCCGTCTCCAGCGCCCTGGCGCGGTAGCCGGGCCAGCGGTCGTCCAGCAGCAGGTCCTCGGAGCCGGCGGGGCGTCCGGTGCGCAGGGCCTGCGGCACGGGGCCGTCCCCGTCCTCCCACTGGACGGCGATGAGCTCGGACAGGTCCGGATGGGTGACGGCGGTGGTGCCCTCGGCCGGATCGCCGCCGGTGTGGGCGGTGGCGGTGGCGCCGCAGCAGCCCGGGGTGGAGCGGACGACCTGCTCGGCCAGCCGGGCGAGGCTCCGGGCGGGGGAGGCGGCGTCGAGCACCGGCTCCGGCTCCGGTCCCGGCCGGGTCGGAGCGGACTCGAACGGCATCGCGTCGCATCGGTCCGGCATGGCGCTGTCCGGTCCTTTCCCTGTTCTCCGGCCGGTTCGGGCCGGCCCCCGACGTCCGGTCGCGTGGGATCGGCTGCCCCGCACGGCGGCCGGGAAACGGCCGGTGCGCCGAGCCGCCCCGGGCGGGCACGGGCCGCCCGGGGACCACACCCGCGCGAACCCTCCCACCACCATCATCCCAACAAAGAGTGATGAGTAATATTTTTTCTGTGCAGCCGACAGGACCTCCGGCTGCCCGCGGGTTACGTTGAGGACATGGCGCAGGCGGAGGAGTTCGGAACCGAGCTGGCGGACTTCCGCCGACGGGTGGAGGAACTGCGATCGGCACCTGCCCTGCCGGAGGCCGACCGGCTCCCCGCCCTGGAGGCCGCGCTCCTGGAGCTCCGGCACGCGGCCGAGGTGCTGTGGCCGCGCTACGAGGAGCTGGCCGCCGGACGGCACCGCGGCGGCCCGGAGGAGCACCACGAGCACCGGCTGCTGCGCACCCTGTTCCAGCGGCTGCCTGTGGCGGTGGCCCTGCTGGACCGGGACACGGTGGTACGGCGCTGCAACCCCGCCGCCGGGCAGGTGCTGGGAGTACGGGCCGGATACGCCACCGGGCGCGCACTGACCGGTTCCCTGGCCCACGGCTCCCGGGCGGCCTTCCGCTCCCAGGTGGCGGCCGTCGCCCGCGGCGAGGGCGACCGCGGCCTGACCGTCCGTCTGCCGGGTCCGTCCCGGCAGGGCGGCACCGCGCTGCGGGCCACCCTGACGGCGCTGCACCCCCCGCACGAACCGGGCGCGATCGTCCTGGCCGTCCTCCAGCCGACCGTGCCCGGCGCGCCCGCCGGAACCGGCCCCGCCGGGCCGGCCGCGGCGGTGGAGCGCGGGGAGTCGCGCCCCGACCCGTCCGAGGCCGCCCGCGGCGCCGAGCTGATGGATCTGCTGGACGGGACGACGACGGCGCTGCTCGGGGCCGACTCCCCCAAGGAGGTGCCGCAGCGGGTGGCGGAGGCGCTCTACGGCCGGTTCGCCGACTGGGTGGTCGTCGACGCCGCCGTGCCCGGCGGCGCGCTGCGCCGGGCCGCCGTCCTGGCCCCGGCCGGGCGGCTGCGCGACGCGGTCGCCGCGCAGGACCCGTCCTCCTGGCCGCCGGTGGTGGACGCGGTGCGGCACGGCGGCACGACGCTGCGGGTGCGGCCCGAGGACCCCGGGCTCCTGGGCCGGGACGCCGCCGGGACCCCCGTCCTGGTGCGGGCCGAGGCCGGCTCGCTGCTGTGCGTGCCGCTGTCCGACGGCGCGGGGGGCCCGGTGCTCGGCGCGCTGACGCTGCTGCGCACCGGCGGCCGGCGGGCCTTCGGGCTGGCGGAGGCCGGCGCCGTGGAGCGGATCGCACGGCATGTCGCCCTCGCTCTGCGCGGGCTGTGAGGCGCCCGGCGTCCCGTTCCACCGGCCGGTCCGGCCGGTGGAACGGGACGCCGGGCGCGCGTGTGCCGCGCCCGCGCGGCTGCGCGGGCGCGGCGGGGCAGGGGGCGCGGCGGGTGCGCGGGGCGGGGGCGCGCCGCCGGCATCCCGCTCCACCCGCCGGCGGCGCGTCAGGCGGCCCGGGAGCCCGCGTAGACGCGTTCGCGCTCCCGCTCCCCCTCCGGGGCGGCCTGCTCACGCTCCAGATCCGCCTCGACCTCGGCGTGCAGGCGGTTGCAGGTGCGGCTGATCAGCCGGGAGACGTGCATCTGGGAGATACCGAGCTGCTCGGCGATCCGGCTCTGGGTCATGTCGCAGAAGAAGCGCAGGTAGAGGATCTTGCGCTCGCGCTCGGGCAGATTGCGCAGCCGGGGCTTGAGCGACTCGCGGTAGACGACGAGGTCGAAGCCGGGCTCGGCGCTGCCGAGGGTGTCCACCAGCGCGTAGCCGTCGTCGGCGCCGGGCAGCTCGGCGTCCAGGGAGAGGGTGCTGTAGCTCTCCAGGGCCTCGGAGCCGATGCGCACCTCCTCCTCCGTCAGCCCGCTGTGTTCCGCTATCTCCTTGACTCCGGGGGTACGGCCGTCGAGGGAGTGGCTGAGCTGGCGGCTGGAGGCGCGTACGCGGTTGCGCAGCTCCTGCACCCGCCGCGGCACGTGCAGACCCCACATGTGGTCGCGGAAGTGCCGCTTGATCTCGCCGACGATGGTCGGCACCGCGAAGCTCTCGAACGCGCTGCCGCGCGCCGGGTCGTAGCGGGTGACGGCCTTCACCAGGCCGAGGGCGGCCACCTGCTCCAGGTCCTCCAGGGACTCGCCGCGGTTGCGGAAGTGCCGGGCGAGGCGCTCGGCCATCGGCATCCAGGCCCGCACGACCCGCTGCCGCAGCTCCTCGCGCTCCGGGCCGTCCGGAAGCTCGGCGATGCGCTGGAACTCGGCGGTGGTGTCGGGGGCGTCGTCGTGCGGGTGCCGCGCGTGCTTTGCTCGTGCTCGTACGGGGGTCATGTGCGGTCTCTCCCGAACTGTGGACTGTGGCTCTGTGGGGGTTACCGCGGGACCGGGCACAGGGGGACCGGGGCCGAAACACCCGGGGCGGGGAATGTCACCGCTCCCGCGGATGTGCCTGCGGTCCGAAGCACGAGGGTTCGGATGCCCGGGGCCCACCCCTTCAAACGATGTTTTTCACACCGGCACCCGGTTACCCGGTGCCCGCACCGCCGGACCTGTGGAGGACTGCGTCGATGACCGAGTACGGCTACTTCCTGGCCTGTGAGGACCACGGACCGAACGAGCTGGTGGAGCAGGCCCGGATGGCCGAGCAGGCGGGTTTCACCTCCTTGTGGATCTCCGACCACTACCACCCGTGGAACGGCGTCCAGGGGCACAGTCCGTTCGTGTGGTCCGTCATCGGCGCGATCTCGCAGGCGACCTCGCTGCCCGTCCAGACGGCGGTCACCTGCCCGACCGTGCGCGTCCACCCCGCGGTGGTCGCCCAGGCCGCCGCCACCTGCGCGGTGATGCTGGAGGGGCGCTTCCGGCTGGGCGTGGGCACCGGCGAGGCGCTCAACGAGCACATCCTGGGCGGCCCCTGGCCCCAGGCGTCGGTGCGGATGGAGATGCTGGAGGAGGCCATCGGCGTCATCCGGCGCCTGCTGACCGGCGAGGAGGTCAGCCACCACGGCAGGCACTACACCGTGGAGAACGCCCGGCTGTACGACGTGCCCGGCCGGCCGGTGCCGATCGACGTCTCCGGCTTCGGCCCGGCCGCCATCGAACTGGCCGGGCGGGTGGGCGACGGGTTCATCACCACCATGCCCGACGTGGAGGGGCTGGAGCGCTTCCGCCGCAGCGGCGGGGGCCGCGGCTCCGGGCAGGGGCCGGCCTTCGCCGGGACGAAGGTCTGCTACGGCACCGACCGCGACGAGACCGTGCGCACCGTCCACCGCCGCTGGCCCAACATGTTCCTGCCCGGCGAGCTGGGGCAGGTCCTGCCCACCCCGGCACACTTCGAGCAGGCCTCGCGGCTGGTGACCGAGGAGGTGGTGGCCGGCTCCGGGCTGCCGTGCGGCGACGACCCCGAGGAGCACGCGAGCGCCCTGCGGGGGTTCGCCGATGCCGGGTTCGACGTGGTGCACGTCAACCAGATCGGCCCCGACCTGAGGGGTTTCTTCGACTTCTACCGCAGTGACGTCCTGCCCCGGCTGAAGGACTGAACCGGCCGCCGGGCGGCCCGGCGGCGGCCGGGGCCCATGGACGGGGGTGCGGAGAGGGTGCGGCTCTCCGCACCCCCTTCGCCTGCCCCGCGCCGGTCCCGTGCCCGCGTCCGGGGTCCCCGGAGCCCCGGAGCCAAGGTCAGCTCAGCAGGGAGCCGAAACCGCCCTCCCGGGCGAGCCGTTCGAGCTCGTCCAGTGCGCGGCGGGCCCTGGCGGCCGTCTCCGGTTCGCTCTCGGGCAGCCCGCTCTCGGCGAACTCGTCCTCATCCAGGCGCAGCACGGCGGACCGGTCGGGCGACACCCACAGGTCCAGCTCCAGGTCCCAGGTGGTCAGCGTGCCCGGTGCGACGGCGGCGGGACGGGTGACGTCGCAGTACCAGCCCTTGAGGCCGCCGTCCGGGCCGCGCACCTCCTTGACCGAGAACCAGCGGTCGCGCCAGTAGTGCTCGGTGAACACGTCGCCGCTCTCGAAGCGCACGAAGCCGAAGTCCCGTACCGGCGGGCCGGCCCAGGGCGCCCGCACGACGGCGTGGACGCCGTCGTCGCGCTCCACGGTCGCCGGGTAATGGACCTGTCGGCCATGGGACTTGTGCAGGACCACGGTCACCGTGTCGTCCGGCGCCAGAGTGGTCTCGGGGCCGGTGTGCGCATCGCTCATGGGCCCACCCTCCCCGACGGACGAGAGGAGGCGCACCTGGTTTTCGGGTTCGCCCCTCTCGGATTCCGCCCTCCCGCCCCGCCCTCGCGTCCGCCGTGCTCGTGTGCTCCCTCCCCGTGCGCCGCGCGCCCCGGGCCGGTGTTGTGCCCCCGACAGTCCCGCGGGCAGCCGCGGGTACCGCCCTGAACAGGGCGGTACCCGGGTCCGGGAGCGGCTCCGGGCACGGTCCCTGACCTCCGTGCCCGGAGCCTTCTCACTCCCCCACAGGGCCGCTCGCTCGGCCGCGGTCCGGGTGCCCCCGCCTTCCGGGGGCAAACACCCGCTCACCCGGCCGTCGCAACGCCACCACCACGCCGCCACCACCGCGGCCGCCCGCTCCCACGCCGCGCCCTCACCTCATTCGGTGCGCGCCCGGGCGCCCTCCCTCGTGCGGCCCGCCGAGACGGCCCGGTCGGGGTGGCGCCGCAGGTACTCGCCCTCCAGTTCGGCGGTGCGCCGGGTGTGCGCGGCCAGCGCGTCCGACGAGCCGTGCAGCAGGGTGTCGTGGCGGGTCCGGTGCAGGGATTCCAGCTCCTCGATCAGCGCGGTCTCGGACAGCTTCTCCGGGTCCACTCCCATGCCCATGGTCCGGTCGCCTCCTCAGTCGGTGCTCTCCGGCGTCGCTCCGTGTCTTTTGCACCGGTCCGGGTACCCGGAAACCCGCCCACCACAAGGAGGGAGAGCCCGTGGAACTCGGATTCCTGAACCCTGTCTTCGACCGCCCCGGCCCCTGGGCCTCGGTCTACTTCGACACCTCGTGGCTGACCGAGGACGCGGCGGCCCGCCGCGAACTCGCCGCCCGCGAGGTCCACGACCTGCTGAAGAGCCAGGGAGCGGACGAACGCACCCGCAAGGCGGTGTACGACGCCCTCCTGGCGCTGCCGCGCAGTTCGGCCTCGCCGGGGCGGGCGCTGTTCGCCACCGCGGGCGAGGTGGTGCTCGATCCCGCGCTGGCCCGGGCGCCGAGCGGCGGCCCGCACGCGACCTGGGGGCCGCTGCCGCACACCACGCCGCTGCTGGAACTGATGGACACCGCCCCCACCTGCCTGCTGGCCCGCATCGACCGCACCGGCGCGGACCTGGAGCTGCGGGGTCCCTTCGGCAGGCGCGAGGCCGGCCAGATCCAGGGCGAGGAGTGGCCGGTGCACCGCACCCCGAACGCCGACTGGTCCGAGCGCCGGTTCCAGAACTCGGTGGAGAACACCTGGGAGCACAACGCCGCCCTCATCGCGGAGGGTCTGAAGGCCCAGCAGGCCGAGACCGGCGCACAGGTGCTGGTCCTGGCCGGCGACACCCGTGAGTGTCACGCCGTGCACGACCGGCTGGCCCCCGACTTCCGGGGGGTGGCCGTCATCGCCGAGCACGGGGTGCGCGCCCCGGGCCGCAACGCGGCGGCCGGCGAGGAGAAGCTGGAGAAGGAGGTGGAGGAGGCCCGCGCCTCCTATGTGCACCGCCACGCCGCCGATGTCATGGAGCGGTTCCAGGCCAGGCGGGTGCCGACCGACGACGGCAGGGTGGGCGCCGCCGAAGGGGTGCCCGCGCTGGTGGACGCCGCCAGGGAGCACCGCATCTCCGCCCTGCTGGTCCGTCCCGACGGCCCTGACCTGCACCGCGAGGTGTGGGTGGGCGACGGGCCCGACCAGGTGTCGGTGCGCCGCACCGACCTGCAGTACCTGGGCGAGACCCGTCCCGTCAGCGCCCGCGCGGACGACGCGCTGCTGCGGTCGGCGGTGGCCACCGGGGCCGAGGTGATCTCCGTGGGGCCGCTCGCGGAGGAGCCCGGCACTCCGGAGGGGCTGCCTGTGGGCGGGCTCGGCGCGCTGCTGCGCTGGCCCTACGGCGGGCCGCCGGCCGAGGGGGCGACGGGCGGTTCGGCCCCGTCCTGACGCACCGGCACCACCGGCCCGGCCGGCGGCACACTCCGCTGCTGTCCACATAATGGAATTATCTTGCTCGCATGGCAAGACAGCGCGATACGGTGCGCGCATGCCGAGACCGAACGCCGTGTACACCCACGGCCACCACGAGTCCGTCCTGCGCTCCCACCGGTGGCGCACCGCCGCCAACTCCGCGGGCCGCCGGCTGCTGTCCTGGGCCCGCGAGGCCGGCTTCACCGACGTCACCGCGGACGCGGACGTCTGGTGCTTCGCCACGGAGGCGGACCGCGCCTGGTGGAGCGGCCTGTGGGCGGAACGCACCACCGGCTCCGCCTACGCCCGCCTCGCCGTCGAGGGCGGGCACGCGGACCGGGCGGAGCTGGAGCGGATCGCCGCCGCCTGGCGCGAGTGGGGCGGACGGCCCGACGGCTGGTTCTCGGTGCCGCACGGGCAGATCCTGTGCCGGGCCTGAGACGGGACGGGCGCGGCCCGGCCCCGGTGAAGTGGCTCCGAGGCGGGCCCGCACCGGGGCGGCGGGGCGCGCCTGACACCGTACGCGCCCCCAACTAGGCTCCTCCGTATGGAGATTCTGGGTACTGCGCTGCGCGTGTGTGTCGACGACCTGGACGCGGCGGCGGGCGTGTACGAGCGGCTCACCGGCGCCGAGGCCATGCGGTTCACACAGGGCCCCGTCTCGGCGGCCGCCGTCGGCCCCTTTCTGCTGATGAGCGGCCCGCCCGGGCCGATGGAGGTCCTCAGCAAGGTCGCCGCCACGCTGGCGGTGCGGGACGTGGAGGAGGCGGCGGCCGATCTGCGGGCCGTCGGTGCCGAGATCATCGCCGGCCCGCAGTCCACCCCCATCGGCCGGAACATGGTGGCCCGCCACCCCGACGGCTCGGTCTTCGAATACGTCGACCGCCGGTAGGCGGGCGCGGGAGACAGCCCGCCGGTAGGCGGGCGCGGGGGGCGGACCGGCGGGGCGACCGGCGGGGCGACCGGCGGGGCGACCGGCGGGGCGACCGGCGCGGGGCCGCCGGAAGGCGGGCCCCGCGCCGGGAAGTCGCGTCAGGAGACGTCGATGACGACCTTCCCCCTGGTCCGCCCGGACTGGCTCAGCCGCCACGCCTCGGCGGCCTCGGCCAGCGGCACCGCCCGGTCGACGCCGACCGTCAGCCTCCCGGCGTCGGCCAGGTCCGCCAGGGCGGCGAGGTCGGCCGGGTCGGGCCTCACGAACAGGTAGTGGCCGCCCTTGGCCATCACCTCGGCGTCCACGACCGACAGCACCCGCGAGGAGTCCCTGAGCACCTGCTGCGACACCTCGATCGACTCGCCGCCGACGAAGTCGAAGGCCGCGTCCACACCATCGGGCGCCAGCCCGCGCACCCGGTCGGCCAGCCCCTCGCCGTAGGTGACCGGCTCGGCGCCCAGCTCCCGCAGGAAGTCGTGGTTGCGCTCGCTGGCGGTGCCGATGACCCGCGCGCCCCACGCGGCCGCGATCTGCACCGCCAGCGAGCCGACGCCGCCGGCCGCGGCGTGGACCAGTACCGTCTCTCCCTCGCCCACGCCCAGCCGCCTCAGCGACTGGTACGCGGTGAGCCCGGCCAGCGGCAGCCCCGCCGCCTGCTGCCAGCTCAGCGCGGCGGGCTTGCGTGCCAGGGTGCGCACGGGCGCGGCGACCAGCTCGGCGTAGGTGCCGTTCTGCGCCCAGTCCTTGCGGACGTACCCGATCACCTCATCACCGGGGGCGAACTCCTTCGCGTCCGGGCCGGTGCTCTCCACCACGCCCGCCACGTCCCAGCCGGGCACCAGCGGGAAGTGGGCGTCGAGGACCGGGTCTAGGTAGCCCGCCCCGACCTTCCAGTCCACCGGGTTCACCCCGGCCGCCTTCACCCGCACCAGGACCGCGTCGGGCCCCAGCTTGGGGTCGGGGAGCTCGGTGAGGGTCAGATCGTCGGGTCCGCCATACTCGTTCAGAGCGATTGCCTTCATACCCCGCACAACTTCCCCGTCCGGGAAGATCATTCCCCCGCCCGCCCCACAGGCGCGCGAACGGCGGCACCGCGCCGTCCGCCGTGTGCCCCCGGCCCCGCTATCTGCGCCGCACCAGGTACATCCCGGACAGCAGCCCGATCACACCGGGGATCAGCAGCGCCACCCACAGAGGCATGGTCACGATGGGGACCAGCAGCCTGATCTCGGTCTGCTCGGTGTTCTGGAAGACGAAGACCAGGGTGGCGGCCAGCAGCAGCAGGACCAGCACCCTGCCCGGGGTCAGAAAGCCGCGCGCGCCACCGTCGCCCGTTCTCCTGTGTGTGCTCATGCCACCACCATGGGTGCGAGGGCCGCCGCCCGCCCGCCGGGCCGCCCCTACGGAACGCTCCCCTCCCCCGTACGTGCGACGGCGACCGCCACGGCCGCCGCGTAGCCCTCGGGCGCGGCCACGTCGGTGAGCTCCCAGCCGGGGACCGCGGCGGGGGTCGCCAGACTGCCGACGTAGGTGGTGTCCGGACTCTCGCCCAGGCCGGTGCCGGTGCCCTTGAGGTACGCCTCCTTCCGCGTCCAGCAGCGGGCGAAGGCGGCCGGGCGATCGACCGGCGCCAGCCCGCCGATCTCGGCGCGCTCGCGCGGGTGGAGGGCTGAGACGGTCTCCGCGACGGTGGCGGCCGTGGGATACGCCTCCACGTCGGCCCCGACGGGCGCGTCGTCGAGGGCGATCAGCACCACGTCGCCGGCGTGCGACAGCGAGAAGTGGACCGGATTGCCGGGTACGGCCGGGCGGCCGTGCGGCCCGCCGCACAGCGGGCACGGCTCGCGGGTGAGGGGGACGGCGGCGGGCTCGGTGCCCAGGACCGCGGCCAGTTCCAGGCGCAGGGCCGTGTGGGCGACGCGGTAGCGGTCGCGGTCGGCCTCCCGGACGAACGCCGCGCAGCGGGCGCGCTCCTCCTCCGACAGCACCGCGCCGTCGGTTACGCCGGCCGCGTGCTCGGACACGCGCAACAGGTGCAGCTTCAACCCGCCTCCTTGGGTGTCGCGCCGCCCGTCAGGGGCGCCTGACGCAGGTGTAGGCGCCGAAGAGGCGCCCTTCGTACTCCACCTCCACTATCTCGAACCCGGCTGTCTCCAGCATCGGCTCCAGCAGCCAGCGGAAGGTGCTGTACTCGGTGCGCAGGTGCTCGGCGTAGTCCTGTCGGGTGTAGCCGAGCGCGGGGTCGGCGGCCGCGCCCGCCATCCACTCCTCCAGGACCTCCCCGGCCTCGTGCGGCCGGAAGTCGAGGACGAGGTCGCGCAGCCGGAGCACACCGCCGGGCCGCAGCACGCGGGCGATGCGGTCCAGCGCCAGGGCCTTGTAGAAGTCCGGCAGTTGGTGGAGGGCGTGCCGGGTGTGCACGGCGTCGGCGGGCTGCCCGGTGTGCTCGTAGGTGAGGAAACCGGCCCGGACGCACTCCAGGTTCGCCGCACTCTCCTGCCCGGCCCGCGCCCGCAGGTGCTCCAGCATCGCGGGCGAGACGTCCACGGCCACCACCCGGGTGAACTCACGGGCCGCCGCCAGCGCGAACCGCCCGGTTCCGGCGCCCAGATCCACCACGGTGGCACCCGGCCCCACGCCGTGGCGGCGCAGCGCGCCGACGTCCGGCGCCGGGTCGGGGTGCCCCTGCTTGCGGTCGAAGCCCGCCACGAAGGCCGGGTCCAGATGCTCGGGACCCGCGTGGGCGAGCTCGTCGATCATCCAGGGCTCGGGAGCGGTCATGGGCCGATCCTGGCACGCGGGGCTCACGGTCCGCACGGGGTTTTCAGCGCGTGCCGCCGGGCGCGTGGCGGACGGTGTGCTCGGGGAGGCCGGGGGTCGGGCGGCCTCGTCACCGCCCCGACCCCCTGCCGTCCGCCGCCAGGTTCAGGCGGTGAGACCGCCGTCCACGGCGATGGAGGCGCCGGTGATGTACCGGCCCTGGGCGCCGGCCAGATGCGCCACCGTCGCCGCGATCTCCTCGGGCTTCCCGTAGCGCCCCAGGGCCGTCAGTCCGCTCTGGTAGTCCGCGCCCGGCCCGTCGGCGGGGTTCATCCCGGTGTCGACCGGGCCCGGGTGGACGAGGTTGGCCGTGATGCCGCGCGGGCCGAGCTCCCGGGCCAGCGCCTTGGTCAGGCCGGTCAGCGCGGCCTTGCCGGTGGCGTAGAGGGAGGCGCCGGGGAAGGCGACGCGCTCGGCCACGCAGCTTCCTACAGTGATGATCCGCCCGCCCTCCCCCATGTGGGCGAGGGCGGCCTGGCAGGCCAGGAAGGGGGCGCGGACGTTGACGTACAGCGTCCGGTCGACGTCCTCGGCAGCGATCTCGCCGATCGGTGCGACCAGGCCGATCCCGGCGTTGTTCACCAGGATGTCGAGCCGCCCGAACTCCGCCGCGGCCGCATCGACGGCGGCGCGTACGGCCTCCGGGTCGGCGCTGTCGGCGCGCACCGCCAGGGCCCGGCGGCCCATCGCCTTGATCTTCTCGGCCACCCGCCGCGCGCTCTCCTCGGAGTCCCGGTGGGTCAGCGCCACGTCGGCGCCGTCCCGGGCGAGCCGGAGCGCCACGGCCTCGCCGATGCCGCGGCTGCCGCCGGTCACCAGCGCCGCCCTGCCGTACAGGTCGTTCATGTCCGCTGTGTCGTTCATGCCGGTCGTCTCGGTCGTTTTCGTGGACATGGCTCGATCCTGGCGCGGTGCGGTCCGGGGGTCCGGCGGCATTCGGACGTCGCGTTCGGCGGCGGGGGGGCGGCGGCCCGCCTATGCTCGCCCCCATGACGTCCGCGGATCCGGTGCCGCCCGGCCTGCCCGTGGTGAGGACCGTCTCCGGCTACCCGGGAGGGCCCGAGTGGCTGGTCCGACTGCCCGCTCTGATCGGTGAGTTGACCGAGCGGTGGGAGCTGGTGCGCGGCGAGCCGTTCACCGGGGGCAGCGTCTCGTGGGTGGCGCCGATCAGGCGCGCGGACGGCTCGGAGGCGGTGCTCAAGGTGAGCTGGCCGCACCGGGAGGCGGCCGGGGAGGGCGAGGCCCTGCGGCTGTGGGACGGGCGGGGCGCGGTGCGGCTGTACGAGCACGACGCCGGGCGGTACGCGCTGCTGCTGGAGCGCTGTACGCCGGGCACCGAGCTGGGCCGGGCCGCGGAACCGCCTGCCGAGGAGCGGCTGCTGGCCGGGGCGGAGGTGCTGCGCGAACTGTGGAGCGCGCCCGTTCCGCCGGACGCGGGGCTGGAGACGGTGGCGGAGGTGACCGCCGGGTGGGCGGATCTGGCCGAGGGACGGATGGCGCGGCTGCGGCCTCCCGGCTTCGATCCGGCCCTGGTGGCGCTGGGGGTACGGCTGCTGCGCGAGCTGCCGGGGACGGCCGCCCGCGAGGTGGTGGTGCACGGCGACCTCAACCCCGGCAACGTCCTGGCCGCCGGGCGGCGACCCTGGCTGGCGGTCGACGCCAAGCCGATGACCGGCGATCCGCTGTACGACCCCTGGCCGCTGATCGAGCAGATCGGCTACGCCTTCGGGCAGCCCGCCCCGCGCGGCGTGGTCGCCGCGCGGTGCTCGCTGGTGGCCGGCGCGCTCGGCGAGGACACGGGACGGCTGATGGCGTGGGCGGTGGCCCGCCGCGTGGAGTCGGCGCTGTGGGCCGTGGCCGAGGGCGGCGACCTGGAGGCGGGCACGGCGATGATGGCCCAGGTGCGCACCCTGGCGGATCTGGCGGGGCTGTAGCTTCCCGAGCGGGCGGGGCTGTGAGCCGCGGCCCGGCGGGAGCGGGCGCCGCTCAGAGCAGGGCGGGCTCGTCGAACGTGAGCGTGCAGGTGTCGGCGTCCAGGGTGGCACGGACCCCCAGCGGCAGGGTCAGGGTCGCCGGGCCGTGTCCGAACCCCATCTCCTCCACCACCGGCACCCCCAGCGGGGCGAGTCGGTCCAGCAGCACCTCGCGGACCTTCTCGTACGGGCCGCAGTCGTGCCAGGAGCCGAGCACCACGCCCGCCACTCCGTCCAGTTCGCCGGAGCGCAGCAGGTGGGTGAGGTAGCCGTCGAGGCGGTACGGCGGCTCGCCGACGTCCTCCAGCAGCAGGATGCCGCCGTCCGGGCGGGCGC
This sequence comes from Streptomyces verrucosisporus, assembly GCF_017114865.1. GTDB lineage: Bacteria > Actinomycetota > Actinomycetes > Streptomycetales > Streptomycetaceae > Streptomyces > Streptomyces fenghuangensis. The sequence continues at coordinate 20,781 of NZ_JADEYH010000017.1, forward strand.
GGTCCCGCCCGGGGACGCCGGTCTGGCCGGCCAGCAGCGACAGGCAGCCGCCGTAGGTGGTGCCGGACGCCCGGCCGGGCAGCAGCGTGCGGGCGGTCGGGGAGGTGATCGCGGTGACCGTCTCCGGGGCGAGGAGGGTGGCGCGCAGATGCTCCTGGGTGGGGCCGTCCTTGAGGAAGGAGACGGTGGCGGGCATCGGGCCGTGCAGGGTGGCCAGGCCCAGCCGGGCCGCGAACGCCTCGTGCAGCACGGTCAGGTCGCTGTAGCCGACGAAGGGTTTGGGGCCGGCCGCGCGCATCGCGTCCCAGTCGGCCAGGTCCACCATCCGCTGGACGCCGTAGCCGCCGCGGGCGGCGAGGACGGCGGTGACGGACGGGTCGCACCAGGCCTCGGTCAGGTCGCGGGCGCGGTCGGCGTCGGTGCCGGCCAGGTGGTCCAGGCGCGGGTGGACGTCCAGGACGTGCGGCATGACCAGCGGGTCCAGGTCCCAGCCGCGCAGCACGTCCACCCCGGCGTCCAGCCGCTCGCGCTCCACCGGGCCGCTGGGCGCCACGATCGCCACCCGGTCGCCGGGGCGCAGCCGCCCGGGCCGGGTGAGGGTGGGGGTGGGGCTCGGTGGTGAGGGAGGTGTCACGTGGTCAGCTCCAGCCTGGGGACGTCCGGTCGGTCGAAGCCGAAGACCTGTGCGTACAGGGAGAGTTCGGCCTCCACGGCCCGGATGATGGTCTGCGCCCTGCGGAATCCGTGGCTCTCGCCCTCGAAGGCGAGGTAGGCGTGCGGCACTCCGCGGCCGGCGACCTCGGCCAGGAAGCGGTCGCACTGGGCGGGCGGGCAGATCACGTCGTCCAGGCCCTGGAGCAGCAGGAAGGGGGCGGTGACGCGGTCGGCGTGGTGGACGGGCGAGCGGTCGCGGTAGCGCTCGGGGTGCTCCTCGGCGCGGCCGACGAGGGAGACCAGGTACTGCGACTCGAAGTCGTGCGTCTCGCCGGTCGCCCAGCCGGCCAGGTCGAGGATGGGGTAGCTGATGGTCCCGCAGGCGTACAGGCCCTCGGTCAGCGGCGAGGTGAGGGAGACGGCGGTGGTCCAGCCGCCCGCACTGCCGCCGCGTATGGCGAGCCGGGCGGGGTCGGCGGTGCCCTCGGCGGCCAGGGCGCGGGCGACGGTGGCGCAGTCCTCGACGTCGGCCACGCCCCAGCTCTCCCGCAGCCGCTCGCGGTAGGCGCGGCCGTAGCCCGCCGAGCCGCCGTAGTTCACCTCCACCACGCCGATGCCGCGCGAGGTGAAGTAGGCGATCTCCAGGTCCAGTACGAGGGGCGCCCGTCCGGTGGGCCCGCCGTGGGCCCACACCACGTACGGCGGCAGCTCGCCCTCGGGGGCCGCGGCGGCGGGATGGCGCGGGGGGTGAAGGTGGGCGTGGATCTCGCGGCCGTCCGGTCCGCGGAAGACGCGCTCGGCGGGGTCGGGGTAGTACGCCGGGTCGACCAGGTCGGTGTGGGCGGAGCCGACGACCAGGGTGTGACCGGTGCGGGTGTCCAGCTCCACGACCTCGTACGCGCCGCGCGGGCTCGCGGCGACGCCGATGACGCGGGTGCCCGCGGCGGCCAGGGCCGGAGCCCACTCCGTCCACGGGCCGGGGACGTCGGCCAGTTCGCCGGTGGCCGGTTCCAGGATGCCCAGGCGCAGGGAGCCGCGGCCGTGCAGGACGGCGACCGTGCCGTCCTCCAGCGGCTGGAACCACTGGTGGCCGATCTTCCACAGCGGCCCGCCGAACTCCTCCTCGCGCGGGCACAGGGGAGTGGGTCCATCGGCGGCGCCGGCGGCGTCCACGTCCAGGCGGTACAGGTTCCACCAGCCGCTCGCGTCGCCGGTGTACAGCAGCGAGCCGTCCGCCGCCCAGCCGGCCTGCGCCACCGACTCCCGTTCACCGCCGGCGACGGCGCGGACGCCGGCGAAGGTGCCCTCGGCGGTGACGTCGGCGAGGCGGACGACCGTGCCGTCCCAGGGCATCCGGGGGTGGTCCCACACCAGCCACGCCGCCCGTCCGCCGTCCGGGGAGAGGCGGGGGCCGGTGGTGAACCGGTCGGTGTCGCCGGTCAGTTCGCGGACCCGGGAGCGGTCAAAGGCCGCGGAGCCGTCCAGGGGGACGGCCGCGATCACCCGGCGTACGTCGGTGGGCCGCTCGCCGGTGAACTCCTCAAGCACGCACCACACCTCGTCCCGGCCGGCCGGCACCACCGGATCGGCCCAGCGCAGGCCCTCGCCGAGAGCCGAGACGGGGGTGAGGGGGCGCGGCTCGGCGCCGGGGGCGTCCGGTTCGAAGGCGTACATCCGCTGGTCGGCGTGGTGGACGAAGACGATCAGCGGTCCGCCCGCCTCGCGCGCTGCCCCGGCCCAGGGGCGCCCGCCGTACTCGATCACCCGGCTGCGGACGTTCCACGGCTCGGGCAGCACCGACTCGGCGGGGCCGGACCCGTCCGGGCGCAGCCTCATCAGCGCCCGCCGCCCGCCCTCGGCGGGGCGGGGCTCGGTCCACCACACCTCCGCGCCCACGGTGCCCGCGTACTCGGGGTGGCCGTCGTGCGCGGCGACCAGGCGGGCGTCGATCGGCGACTCCCAGGTGCCGTACGGGGCGGTGGCGTACGTCATCGTGCGCGGCTCCTCGCGGGCTCGGCGGGTTCCTCGGAAAAGGGGTGCGGCGGGGTACGGCCGGGGCGGCTCGGGGCCGCCCCGGCCGTACCGGGGCTCAGAGGGCGAACAGGGCGCGGTCCATGACCTGGACGCCGAAGTGGAGGGCGTCCACGGGGACGCGCTCGTCGACGCCGTGGAACATCGCCTGGTAGTTCAGCCCCTCGGGCAGCCTCAGCGGGGTGAAGCCGTAGCCCGTGATGCCCAGTTCCGCGAACTGCTTGGCGTCGGTGCCACCGGTCATGCAGAACGGGATGACGTGGGCGTCGGGGTCGAAGTGCTCCAGGGACTCGCGCAGCACGGCGAAGGTGCGCGAGTCGACCGGCGCCTGGAGGGCCGGGCCGCGGTGGTAGAACTGCCAGTCCACGTCCGGGCCGGTGAGCTCGTCCATGGTGGCGGTGAACTCCTCCTCGGTGCCGGGGAGCATCCGCCCGTCCACATGCGCCTCGGCGGTGCCGGGGATGACGTTGATCTTGTAACCGGCCTTGAGTCCGGTGGGGTTGGTGCTGTTGCGCACGGTGGCCTCGACCAGCTTGGCGGACGGGCCCAGCTTGGCCAGCAGGGCGTCCACGTCGAAGTCGGGGGCGTCGAAGTCCGGGGCGTCCAGCCCGTGGATGCGGGACAGCTCGGTGAGGGCGGCGCGCACCGTCTTCGACAGCCGCACCGGCCAGTCGTGCTCGCCGATGCGGTGCACCGCGGCGGCCAGCCGGCTCACCGCGTTGGCGCGGTTGACCTTGGAGCCGTGCCCGGCCCGGCCGTTGGCGGTCAGCTCCATCCAGGCCGTGCCGCGCTCGCCCGCCGCGATCGGGTAGAGCTGCAGGCCGCCGCCGGCGTGGAAGGTGTAGGCGCCGGACTCGCTTATGCCCTCGGTGCAGCCCTCGAACAGCTCCGGGTGCTCGCGGGCGAGGAAGTCGGCGCCGTACTGGCCGGTGTCCTCCTCGTCGGCGGTGAAGGCGAGGACGATGTCGCGGCGGGGGCGCACCCCGGCCCTGGCCCAGGCGCGGGCGACGGCGAGGACCATCGCGTCGGCGTTCTTCATGTCGACCGCGCCCCGGCCCCAGACCACGCCGTCGCGGATCTCGCCGGAGAAGGGGTGGACGGTCCAGTCGGCGGGCTCGGCGGGCACCACGTCCAGGTGGCCGTGGACGAGCAGCGCGTCGGCGGAGGAGTCGGTGCCCTCGATGCGGGCGACGACGTTGGTGCGGCCGCGGACCTTCTCCAGCACCACCGGCTCGATCCCGGCGTCGGACAGCTTCCCGGCGACGTACTCGGCGGCCTTGCGCTCGGTGCCGTCGCCGTTGCCGAGGTTGACGGAGTCGATGCGGATCAGCTCGGAGGTGAAGGCGACCGCCTCGTCGAGTGCCCGGTTGTCGATGCGCTCAGCCATACTGCTCCTCCACTGCGGCAGAGACGACGGTGGTGACCGCCTTGAAGGTGCGGATCCCCTCGTACATGGACGGCGATGTGTACGCCACCCGGCGCTCACCCGTCTGCTCCACGCCGGGCACGACGGTGGCCGCGCCGGCCAGGTGCTCGGCGTCGAACTCGATCTCGACGGTGTGCGGCCGGGGGCCGGTGGGCTCGTGGCGCACCGCCAGCGCGGCCGCCTCCTTCGCCGCCGCGCGGATGTCGGCGGCGGTGCGGGCGGGGGTGCGGCAGACGGCGGCGTAGCGGGAGACGTAGTCCTTGACGGCGACGCCGCGCGCGGCGGGGGCGTAGCCGCGGGCGTCGTCGCAGGTGCGGTCGTCGCCGGTGACCAGGACGACGGGGACGCCGTACTCGGCCACCACCGCGGCGTTCAGGCGGCCCTCGCTGGCCCGCTCGCCGTCCAGCCACACGCCGGTGAGGGAGTTGGCGAGGTAGGTGTGGGCCAGGACGCCCTCGGCTCCGGCGCCGGTGTGGTAGCCGACGAAGGCGATGCCGTCGACGTCGCCGTGCTGGACGCCCTCGACCATGCTGAGCGACTTGTGGCGGCCGGTGAGCATCTGGGCGCGGTCGTCCAGCTTCTCCAGCAGCAGGTTGCGCATCGTCCAGTGCGCCTCGTTGACCAGCACCTCGTCCGCGCCGCCGTCGAGGAGGCCGGCGATCGCCGCGTTCACGTCGGAGGTGAACATCGGGCGGCAGCGTTCCCACTGCGGGGTCCCGGGCAGGACGTCGGCGGGCCAGGTCACCCCCGTGGCGCCCTCCATGTCGGCGCTGATCAGGATCTTCGTCATGGAAGGCCACGTTACGCCCAGCCCGGGCGGCGTCAAAGACCAGGGGGGAGTGCCGGGCCGGTGTCACCGGTCCACGCCTTCGGCGCCAGTCCGGCGTCGGTCGCCCCGGCCCACCACCAGCCAGTTCGACGGCAGGTCCAGGCGTGAGCCGTCCGGTTCGAAGCCGGTCGTGGACAGCGGCAGCGAGCCCCCGGCGAGCACCCGTAGTCCGGCCGCGGTGAACGGCGCGGCCTGTTCCGTGAGTTCGGCCGGTTCGGCCGGTTCGGCCGGTTCGGCGGATGCGGCCGGTTCCCGCCCGGGGGTCCGCGGGGCGCCCTGCGTGTGCGGCAGATCGAGGAGGCCGGGGGTGTCGAGGGAGCCGGGCAGCTCGGTGGGGTGGGTGGCGCCCGCCCCCTGGGCCAGGGCCGCTTCGGCCTCGGGCGCGGCCTCCACCACGAAGGCGCGGCCGCGCTCCCCCACCAGCGCCGCGACGGACTCGGCGACACGGGCGCGGCCGGCGGGTCCGCTGCGCCGCAGGACGCCGCGCAGGTAGACGTTGGCGTCGCCGAGTTCACCGTGCAGCCGCCGCATCGCGGCGGGGTCGGCGGCGTCGAGCTGCCGGAAGTCGGGCGCGGAGCGCCCGCCGGCCCCCTCCCCCACCGCCGTCCGGGCTCGCTCCAGGACGGCGGCCGAGCGGTCGATTCCGACGCACGGGTGGAAGCGCCCGGCCAGGAAGACCGTCTGGGCCCCGTTGCCGCAGTCGGCGTCGACCAGCGGGAGGTCCGGGGCGAAGTGCTTCTCGAAGATCGGCATGTGCACGGCGGCCGTGATCGCGGGGTCGGTGCTCCGGATGCCCTGCGAGGAGCCGCCGTCTTCGAGTGTGGCATTCACGGGGTCTCTCCCTCGTCGCGTCCGCGGGCCGCGGGTACGGCCGCCGGGAGAACCCGGCTACCCCGTCCGGCGCGGTTCGTGCATCCGGGTGCCGTGCCGTCCGGCCGGAGGCGCCGCGGGGCGGAACGCGCCAGGCCGGAGCGGGGCGAGGCGGGGTGGAGGCGAGGCGGGCGGTCAGGCGCCCGCGCGGCCCTCGGCCTCGGTCTCGGTCTCGGCGGCGAGGTTGGCGAGCAGCTCGTCGTAGATGCGGGCGAGCCCCTTGGGGGCGAAGGCGCGCTCGAAGAAGCCGCCGACGCCGCCCGCGCCCTTCCAGGCGGTGGTGACGGTGACCCGCGAGGCGCCCTCGGCCGAGCCCGGGGTGACGGTCCAGGTGGTGACCATCGAGGAGTTGCGGTCGCGCTCGACCAGCTGCCCCTCCATGGGCTCGTCCACCTCCATCAGGCAGTCGCGGACCCGCTTGGAGGTGGCCTGGAGCTTCCAGCGGACGAGCGTGCCCTTGCCGTCGCCGCCCTCGCGCACCTCGTACTCGCCGAACTGCCCGGGCAGCAGCCTGCCCCGGGTGCCGCTGTAGTCGGCGAGCGCGTCGAACACGTCCTCCGGGCGGGCCGCGATCTCGCGCTGCGTGGTGGATTCGACCTGCGCCATGGCTGCTCCCCTGGGAGTCCTGGTGATTCCGGTGGTCCGGGTGGTCCAGCGGCTCCGCCGTGACGGCCGGCCGTCACGGCGGAGCCGCTGGCGCCAGCCAACCACCCGTGACGCGCCCGCCCAAATCGGGGTTACCACCGATGGGAACAGATGTTCTATTCTTGTGCGGACCGAACGAGGAGGTCGCATGCGCTGGGACAATCTGCACCGGGACACACCGGACGCGAGCGGCACCGCCGCCCTCTTCGGCTCCGACGTGGTCACACGCACCATCGACACCCCGGAGTTCAGGGGCGTCACCTTCCACGAGGTGCGGGCCCGCTCGATCATCAACCGGGTGCCGGGCGCCTCCCGGATGCCGTTCGAGTGGACCGTCAACCCCTACCGGGGCTGCTCACACGCGTGCGTGTACTGCTTCGCCCGCCGCAGCCACGGCTATCTGGACCTGGACACCGGCACCGGTTTCGACACCCAGATCGTGGTGAAGACCAACGCCGACCGGCTGCTGCGCCGGGAGCTGGCCTCCCCGCGCTGGCCGGGCCACCACATAGCCATGGGCACCAACGTCGACTGCTACCAGCGCGCCGAGGGCCGCTACCGGCTGATGCCCGGCATCCTGACCGCCCTGCGCGACCACGCCAACCCGTTCTCCATCCTCACCAAGGGCACCCTGATCCTGCGCGACCTGGACCTGCTGCGCTCGGCCGGAGCGGTGGCCGAGGTGGGCGTCTCGGTGTCGGTGGCCTTCCTGGACGAGGAGCTGTGGCGCACCGTCGAGCCCGGCGCCCCCGCACCCGAACGGCGCCTGGAGGTGGTGCGCGCCCTCACCGACCACGGCATCGGCTGCGGGGTGTTGATGGCCCCGGTGATCCCGTTCCTCTCCGACAGCTCCGGCAAGCTCCGTGCGACGGTGCGGGCGATCGCGGCGGCGGGCGCGACCTCCGTCACGCCGCTGGCCCTGCACCTGCGGCCGGGTGCGCGCGAGTGGTTCACCGCCTGGCTGGCCCGGCACCACCCGGGCCTGGTGGGCCACTACGAGCGGCTGTACGCCGACGGCGCCTACGCCCCGAGGTGGTACCAGCGCCGGATCACCCGGCAGGTGCACGAACTGGCCGAGGAGTACGGCATCGGGCCGTCCGGGCCGGGGGCGCACCGGGGCGTCCCCGAGCCCCGGTGCGCCCCCGAGCCGGGCCCGACGCAGCTCACCCTGCTGTGAGACCCGCCCCGCCCGGTTCACGCGTGTAGCGCACCTCCGCCACGGGCGTCCCTCCGGCGTCGAAGAGCGACCTCGCCCCGTCCGGGGCGAAGCCCGCCGCCGCGTAGAAGCGGCGGGCCCGCTCGTTGCCCTCCACAACCCACAGCCGCAGCCGGGGCATCCTGCGCGCGTCCGCCCGCCGCACCACCTCGGCCAGCAGCGCGCGCCCGAGACCCGAGCCGATGAGCTCCGGCTCCACGTACAGGGCGTACAGCTCGCCGTCGCGGCAGTCCTCCTCCTCGCACCCACCACCGCCGCTGCCGCCGCCCTCCCCCCGGCACGGGCCGAGGGCGGCCCATCCGGTGATACGGCCGCCGCCGTCCACCGCGACCAGGTCGGTGACCGTCTCCCGCGTCTCGGCGAAGGTCTCCCGGCGCCGGGCGGCGTACGCGGTGGCGTCCATTGCCTCCAGGTACTCACGGGGCATCAGACGGCGGTACGCGTACCACCAGCCCCGCACCCGCAGTGCCGCCACCGCCTCCAGGTCCGCCTCGGCCGCCTCCCGTACGCGCACCGGCTCCCGTCCGTTCACCGTCGCCCCCTCACTTCCCGCTTCCGTTCCCCGTTCGGACGCCTCCACCGGGGCGCGAGGAAGTGGTGCAACCCTCCCCCTGCGTTAGAGTAAAGCTGCTCGCCGACATGGTCGGCCTGCTTCCACGCCACCTCCGGGGCCACCGCTCCGTCGTCGTCCGGAGCCTCGGGGGTGGCCGCCCCAACCGCACCGCAGACACCGCAAGGACCCGCGGTCCGCCGCCACCGTACGGCGGTCCCGCCGGGGGAAAGGCATCAGGGATGGCCGTCTTCAAGCTGCAACTCACGGATGGCCGGGAGAGGCTGGTCGAGGCCGGGCGCGCCGGACGTACCGCCGACGGCCAGATCGTCATCGAGGACACCGACTCCCTGGGCGTGTGGGACTGCCTGGAGGAGTACCCGGCCGACCGCGTGAGGGCGGTCTGGCGCCGCGGTCCCGCCGAGAGCGGCATCTACACCTGGATCCCGCAGCCCTCCGAGGGGAGTTGGTGGAGCTACTGACGGCTCCCGCGGCCCGGGCCGGCCGGTCAGGGCCGCCGCCTCCGCGCCGGACACCCCGGGCGCGCCGCGCACCCACCCCGCCCCCGTCGATCCACCCCGCCCGCCTCCACCTTGGAAGCATCGCTTCCAAGCCTCCTATGTCGCATTTCACAAGGCTTCACACGGGAACGGCCTGCGTTTCACACCCCGAGGGCCGTCCCATCCCTTACGTCGGGGAAGGGTTTCCCGCTCCCCGCCTCCCGCCCGGCCGGGGCCGGCGAAGGTCCCGGCCCTCCGGGCTCCGGGCCGGCGCCGACCAACCCGCGCCCCCTCCGACGTCCGGCCGGCAACCGACCGCCGCGTCCCGCCTCCGCGGGGACACCGGCACCGGTCCGGCGCCGGCCCCGGGTCAGAGCCTGCGCAGTGCCTCGTCGGCCGCCGCGCGCAGCTCCTCGCGCTCCCGGGCGGCCAGCAGCACCAGCCGGGCCCGCGCGTCGCCCAGCGCCCCGAGCCCGTCCACGCAGGCGCGGGCCACCTGCCAGTGGTGGACGGGGCCGGCCAGCAGCCGGTCCAGGACGCGGATCAGGGTCGGCGCGGACTGCGGTGCGCGCAGGGCGGCCAGCAGCCGGACGGGGTGTAACGCGTAGGAGGTGCGCAGCTCGTTGGTCGCCAGCGCCGCCGCGGCGCGGGCGGTACGCGGATCACCCAGGCGCAGCAGGGCACGGGCCGCCGCGGCGCAGCGGGCCGGCTCGCGGTGGTTGAGCAGGAACACCAGCGTCTCGAAGGCCCGGGGGTCCCCGGCCCGGCCCAGGGTGCAGGCGGCCAGCTCCCGGACCCACAGGGGCCGGGCGGGTGCGGTGAGTTCGGCGGCCAGCGCGTCACGGGCGGCGGCCGTGTCCCGCCGGGCCAGGGCGAGCAGCCGCCCGTACTCCTCCGAATCCGCCTCGGCCCGCAGCCGGTCCACCATTTCGCGGTCCATCGTGCCCGCCCTGCCCACCGGCACGTCACCTCCCTGTGGTATGTGCCACATTCCTGGAAGCGGTCTACCCTCTGGCATTCGGGTTACCCGCAGGTTAGCCTGCTCATCGGAGCGGTACCCCCGCTCAGTCGGACGGCCTGGTGACGCAGCCGTCCGGTGTGCAGTCGGTTCAGCACGCGTACACGCAGGTCGAGCACGGCCCCGGGACAGGGCCGCTCTCGCTCGTGCCACCCCTGCGCGACGCCGCGGGCCCGGCGCTCCCACGCGCCCCCGCCCGCCCTTCTCCCCTTCTCTCCCCCGCAGTCGTCACCGTCTCTTCCTCTTCTCTGGAGTCCCGTGATGGACCGTCCCACCCTCACCACTGTCGCCGTGGTCGGCCTCGGCACCATGGGCACCGGCATCGCCGAGGTCCTGGCCCGCGCCGGCCGCGAGGTCATCGGCATCGACACCGACGAGAACGCCGCCCGCCGGGCCGTCACCGCGCTGGAGTCCTCCACAGCCCGCGCCGTGGAGCGCGAGCGGATCACCGAGCAGGAGCGGCGCGACGCCCTCGCCCGCTTCCGCACCTTCTGCGACCTCCAGGCCGCGGCCGAGGCCGATCTGGTCATCGAGGTGGTGCCGGAGGACTACGGGCTCAAGCAGCGCGTCATCACCGAGCTGGACGGCATCGTCAAGCCGTCGGCCGTCATCGCCACCGGCACCAACGCCCTGTCGGTCACCCGGCTCGCGGCCGACTCCGCGCACCCCGAGCGCGTGCTGGGGATGCACTTCTTCAACCCCGCGCCCGCGATGAGGCTGGTTGAGATCGTCTCCTGCGTGCTCACCTCCCCCGAGGCGGTCGCCGCGGTCACCGATCTCGCCGCCGATCTGGGCAAGGAGCCGATCCCGGTCGGCGACCGGCCCGGCTTCGTCGCCGACGGGCTGCTGTTCGGCTACCTCAACCAGGCCGCGGCGATGTACGAGTCGAAGTACGCCACCCGCGAGGACATCGACGCCGCGATGCGCCTGGGCTGCGGTCTGCCGATGGGCCCGCTCGCCCTGCTGGACCTGATCGGCGTCGACACCGCCCGCACCGTGCTGGAGGCGATGTACGCCGAGTCCCGCGACCGGCTGCACGCCCCCGCCCCGATCCTGGGCCAGCTCAGCGCCGCCGGCCTGACGGGCCGCAAGGCCGGGCGCGGCTTCTACACCTACCGGGCGCCGGGTTCGGCGACGGTGGTGCCGGACGCGCTCACCCCGCGCGAGGGCGAGCTGCGGGGCACCCCGCGCCAGGTGCGCTCCGTCGGTGTGGCGGGCTCGGGGACGATGGCCAGTGGCATCGCCGAGGTGTTCGCCAAGGCCGGCTACGACGTGGTGCTGGTCGCGCGCAGCGACGAGAAGGCCGGGACGGCCAGGGCGCGGATCGCCTCCTCGCTGGAGCGGTCGGTGAGGAAGGGCCGGATGAGCGCCGGGGCCCGCGACGAGACGCTCGCCAGGATCACCCCGGCCGGCTCGCTGTCGGCGATGGCGGACGTGGACCTGGCGGTCGAGGCGGTGGCCGAGGACCTGGAGGTCAAGAAGGGCCTGTTCGCGACGCTGGACGAGGTGTGCAAGCCGGGCGCGGTGCTGGCCACCACCACCTCCTCGCTGCCGGTGGTCGCCTGCGCCCGCGCGACCTCGCGCCCGCAGGACGTGATCGGCATGCACTTCTTCAACCCCGCCCCCGCGATGAAGCTGGTGGAGGTGGTGAGCACCGTCCTGACCGGCGACGACGTCCACGCCACCGTGCGCGAGGTGTGCGGAAGGATCCGCAAGCACCCGGTGGACTGCGGCGACCGGGCGGGCTTCATCGTCAACGCGCTGCTGTTCCCGTACCTGAACAACGCGATCAAGATGGTGCAGGAGCACTACGCCGACATGGACGCCGTCGACGCGGCCATGAAGCTCGGCGGCGGCTACCCGATGGGCCCGTTCGAACTGCTGGACGTGGTGGGCCTGGACGTCTCCCTGGCGATCGAGAGGGTGCTGCACGAAGAGTTCCGCGAGCCGGGCCTGGCCCCGGCGCCGCTGCTGGAGCACCTGGTCGCGGCGGGCTGCCTGGGCCGCAAGAGCGGGCGCGGCTTCCGCGAGTACGCGAGGCGGTGAGCCCGGCGAACCCGGCGTTCCCGCCGCGGGCGGACTCCGGGTGGGGCGGGCTGCTGGACCCCGGCGGCCCGCCCGCCGGCGGCGGTGCGCCGTGTAACGTTCCCCACATGTCGCAGTCCGTTCGGTCCGCCCGCCCCAATGTGCCCAGCCAGCGTCTGAAGATGCGCCGTGAGCTGGCCGCGGCCGCGATGGAGCTCTTCGCCACCAAGGGGTACGAGGAGACCACGGTCGACGAGATCGCGGCCGCGGCGGGGGTGGCCCGGCGCACCTTCTTCCGGCACTTCCGCTCCAAGGAAGAGGCGATCTTCCCGGACCACGACGACACCCTGGAGCGCGCCGAGGCGGTGCTGGACGCGGCGCCCGCGCACGAGAACCCGCTGGACACCGTGTGCCGCGGCATCAAGGAGGTCATGCGGATGTACGCGGCCTCCCCGGCGGTGTCGGTGGAGCGCTACCGGCTCACCCGCGAGGTGCCCACGCTGCGGGAGCGGGAGATCGCGTCCGTGGCCCGCTATGAGCGGCTGTTCACCCGCTATCTGCTGGGCCACTTCGACGAGTCCGCCGCGGCCGGCCGGGACGGCGACGAGGACGGCCTCGACGAGCCGCTGCTGGCCGAGGTGGCGGCGTCGGCGGTGGTCACCGCGCACAACCACGTGCTGCGGCGCTGGCTGCGCGCGGGCGGCCGGGGCGATGTGGAGGCCCAGCTGGACCGGGCCTTCGCCACCGTGCGGCGGACCTTCGGCACCGGTTTCGTCGCCGGCCGGGCGGCGGCCGACCTCCCGGCCGGGGCCGGCGGGGCGAACGGGGCCGGCGGCCGGAAGGGCGAGGTGCTGGTGACGGTGGCGCGCACCGACGCCCCGCTGGACCAGGTGATGCGCGCGATCGAGGAAGCCCTGCGGCGGGGCTGAGCACCCCACGGCCCTCAGCGTGAGCGAGAACCGAAACAACCGGACATAATCAGACACAATCGGACACGGACATACGGCCGCCTCCTCCGGGAGGCGGTCGTTTCCGCCTGCGCCCCGCTCATGCGTGCACCCCCGGTGACAACTGAGGGAAATTCTTGGCACGCAGTGTCTTGTGTGCTGGCACGCAGTGCCATAACGTGAGCGGTGTCCGGGCACTGTCCCCGCGGTCACTGCCGTGCGCCCGGGCGCCTGCGTCACAGGCACCTTCAGCGCTACCGCGCCGAGCCGCAGCACCACCGCCGAACCGACGGCACCAGCAGCTCACCCAAGACCGAAGAAGACCCCAGCGACCCCTCAAGCGTCCCCGAACGCTCGCCGGAGGCCCCAGTGAAGGAAATCCTGGACGCGATCCTCGCGTCGGACAGCAAGCCCGCCGACTTCGCCAACCTGGCGCTGCCCGAGTCCTACCGCGCGGTCACCGTGCACAAGGACGAGGCCGACATGTTCGCCGGGATGCCCACCCGGGAGAAGGACCCGCGCAAGTCCCTGCACCTGGACGAGGTGCCCCTGCCGGAGCTGGGCCCCGGCGAAGCCCTGGTGGCGGTCATGGCCTCCTCGGTGAACTACAACTCGGTGTGGACCTCGATCTTCGAGCCGGTCTCCACCTTCGGCTTCCTGGAGCGCTACGGCCGCACCTCGGAGCTGGCCAGGCGCCACGACCTGCCGTACCACATCATCGGCTCCGACCTGGCGGGCGTGGTGCTGCGCACCGGCCCCGGCGTCAACGCCTGGCAGCCCGGCGACGAGGTCGTCGCCCACTGCCTGTCGGTGGAGCTGGAGAACGCCGACGGCCACAACGACACCATGCTCGACCCCGAGCAGCGCATCTGGGGCTTCGAGACCAACTTCGGCGGCCTGGCCGAGATCGCACTGGTGAAGTCCAACCAGCTCATGCCCAAGCCCGCCCACCTGTCCTGGGAAGAGGCCGCGGCCCCCGGCCTGGTGAACTCCACCGCCTACCGGCAGCTGGTCTCCCGCAACGGCGCCGCCATGAAGCAGGGCGACAACGTGCTGATCTGGGGCGCCTCCGGCGGCCTGGGCTCCTACGCCACCCAGATGGCCCTGGCCGGCGGCGCCAACCCCATCTGCGTGGTCTCCTCCCCGCAGAAGGCCGAGATCTGCCGCTCCATGGGTGCCGAGTCGATCATCGACCGCAACGCCGAGGGCTACCGGTTCTGGAAGGACGAGAACACCCAGGACCCGCGCGAGTGGAAGCGCTTCGGCAAGCGCATCCGCGAACTGACCGGCGGCGAGGACGTGGACATCGTCTTCGAGCACCCCGGCCGCGAGACCTTCGGCGCCTCCGTCTACGTCACCCGCAAGGGCGGCACCATCACCACCTGCGCCTCCACCTCCGGCTACATGCACAGCTACGACAACCGCTACCTGTGGATGTCGCTCAAGCGCATCATCGGCTCCCACTTCGCCAACTACCGCGAGGCGTGGGAGGCCAACCGCCTGATCGCCAAGGGGAAGATCCACCCCACGCTGTCCAGGACGTACTCCCTCGCGGAGACCGGCCAGGCCGCCCACGACGTGCACCGCAACGCCCACCAGGGCAAGGTCGGCGTGCTGTGCCTGGCCCCGCGCGAGGGCATGGGCGTGCGCGACACCGAGATGCGGGCCAAGCACACCGACGCCATCAACCGCTTCCGGAACGTGTAGAGGTCATCCCCATGGCTGAGCGCCAGAAAGACCGTCCGTGGCTGATGCGGACGTACGCCGGGCACTCCACGGCCGAGGCGTCCAACGAGCTGTACCGGCGCAACCTCGCCAAGGGGCAGACCGGCCTGTCGGTCGCCTTCGACCTGCCCACCCAGACCGGCTACGACCCCGACCACGTCCTCGCCCGCGGCGAGGTCGGCCGGGTCGGGGTCCCGGTCTGCCACCTCGGTGACATGCGCCGGCTGTTCCAGGACATCCCCCTGGAGCGGATGAACACCTCGATGACCATCAACGCCACGGCCATGTGGCTGCTGGCGCTGTACCAGGTGGTCGCCGAGGAGCAGGGCGCGGACATCTCGGGGCTGTCGGGGACGACGCAGAACGACATCGTCAAGGAGTACCTCTCGCGCGGGACGCACGTCTTCCCGCCGGGGCCCTCACTGCGTCTGACCACCGACACGATCGCCTACACCGTGGCGCACATGCCCAGGTGGAATCCGATCAACATCTGCAGCTACCACCTGCAGGAGGCCGGGGCCACCCCTGTTCAGGAGATCGCCTACGCCATGTCCACCGCCATCGCGGTGCTGGACGCGGTGCGCGACTCCGGGCAGGTCCCCGCCGAGCGGATGGGCGACGTCGTCGGGCGCATCTCCTTCTTCGTCAACGCGGGCGTCCGCTTCGTCGAGGAGATGTGCAAGATGCGGGCCTTCACCCGCATCTGGGACAAGATCACCCGCGAGCGGTACGGGATCGAGAACCCCAAGCACCGCCGCTTCCGCTACGGCGTCCAGGTCAACTCCCTGGGACTGACCGAGGCGCAGCCGGAGAACAACGTCCAGCGCATCGTGCTGGAGATGCTGGCGGTCACCCTCTCCAAGGACGCCCGCGCCCGCGCCGTGCAGCTGCCGGCCTGGAACGAGGCGCTCGGCCTGCCCCGGCCCTGGGACCAGCAGTGGTCGCTGCGCATCCAGCAGGTCCTCGCCCACGAGAGCGACCTGCTGGAGTACGAGGACCTGTTCGCCGGGTCGCACGTGGTCGAGGCCAGGACCGCCGAGCTGGCCGAGGGCGCGCTCGCCGAGATCGAGCGCATCCAGGAGATGGGCGGCACGATGGCCGCGGTGGAGTCCGGCTATCTGAAGTCGCAGCTGGTCGCCTCGCACGCCGAGCGCCGGGCCCGCATCGAGTCCGGCGAGGAGAGGATCGTCGGGGTCAACTGCTTCGAGTCCACCGAGCCCAACCCGCTCACCGCCGACCTGGACACGGCCATCATGACCGTGGACCCCGCGGTGGAGCGCGACGTCGTCACCGCCCTCCAGCGGTGGCGCGACGAGCGGGACGAGGACCGCGCCCACCGGGCGCTCGCCGAGCTGAAGCGGGCCGCGGCGGGTAAGGACAACCTGATGCCGGCCACCCTGGAGTGCGCCCGGGCCGGGGTGACCACCGGCGAGTGGGCCTGGGCCCTGCGCGACGTCTTCGGCGAGTACCGGGCCCCCACCGGCGTGAGCTCCGCGCCCGTGGCGGCCCCCGCCGAGGAGGGCTCGCGTCTGGCCGAGGTCCGCCGGAAGGTGGCGGCCACCGCCGCCGAGCTGGGCTCGGGCAAGCTGCGCCTGCTGGTGGGCAAGCCCGGTCTGGACGGGCACAGCAACGGGGCCGAGCAGATCGCCGTACGGGCCCGCGACGCGGGCTTCGAGGTGGTCTACCAGGGCATCCGGCTCACCCCCGAGCAGATCGTCTCGGCGGCCGTCGCCGAGGACGTGCACTGCGTGGGGCTGTCGATCCTCTCCGGCTCGCACGCCGAGCTGGTGCCCGACGTACTGGACCGGCTGCACCGGGCCGGCGTCGACGACGTCCCCGTCATCGTCGGCGGCATCATCCCGAACGCGGACGCCGAGGCACTGCGTGCCGCCGGGGTGGCGGCGGTCTTCACCCCGAAGGACTTCGGCATCACGGAGATCATCGGCCGTATCGTCGACGAGATCCGTACCGCGAACAAGCTCGATCCCCTGGAGGTCCCCGCATGACCACGCCCGTCAACCGGCTGCGCCCCCGCCGCTCCTGCCTCGCGGTCCCGGGCAGCAACCCGCGCTTCCTGGAGAAGGCCCAGGGCCTGGCCGCCGACCAGGTCTTCCTGGACCTGGAGGACGCCTGCGCCCCGCTGGCCAAGCCCGAGGCCCGGCACACCATCGTGAAGTTCCTCAACGAGGGCGACTGGACGGGCAAGACCCGGGTCGTGCGCGTCAACGACTGGACCACCCACTGGACGTACCGCGACGTGATCACGGTCGTCGAGGGCGCGGGCCCCAACCTGGACTGCATCATGCTGCCGAAGGTGCAGGACGCCGCCCAGGTCAGGGCGCTGGACATGCTGCTGACGCAGATCGAGACCACGATGGGCTTCGAGGTCGGCCGCATCGGCATCGAGGCGCAGATCGAGAACGCCAAGGGCCTGGTGAACGTCGACGAGATCGCCGCCGCCTCGCCCCGGCTGGAGACCATCATCTTCGGCCCGGCCGACTTCATGGCCTCCATCAACATGAAGTCCCTGGTCGTGGGCGAGCAGCCGCCCGGCTACCCGGCCGACGCCTACCACTACATCCTGATGCGGATCCTGATGGCCGCCCGCACCCACAACCTGCAGGCCATCGACGGCCCCTACCTGCAGATCAAGAACGTGGACGGCTTCCGGGCCGTCGCCGAGCGCGCCGCGGCCCTCGGCTTCGACGGCAAGTGGGTGCTGCACCCCGGCCAGGTCGAGGCGGCCAACGAGGTCTTCTCCCCCTCCCAGGAGGACTACGACCACGCGGAGCTGATCCTGGACGCCTACGAGTACTTCACCTCCGAGGCGGGCGGCAGGAAGGGTTCGGCGATGCTCGGCGACGAGATGATCGACGAGGCCAGCCGCAAGATGGCGCTGGTCATCGCGGGCAAGGGCCGGGCCGCCGGCATGGAGCGGACCTCGAAGTTCGAGCCGCCGGCCGCCTGAGCCCCACCGCCGCGGGCCGCTCCCGGCTCCCCGCCCCTCCTCCCCCGCCGCCTCCCCGGGGGCGCCGGAGAGGGACCGGGGAGGGGGGCGGCCCGGTCCGGTACCCCGTTCTTCCACCACACCACGGAGACTCACACCATGCAGTTCGGCCGCACCTACGAGGAGTTCGAGGTCGGGGACGTCTACCGGCACTGGCCCGGCAAGACGGTCACGGAGTACGACGACCACCTGTTCTGTCTGCTGACCATGAACCACCACCCGCTCCACATGGACACCAACTACGCCGAGAAGACGACGGACTTCGGCAGGAACGTGGTGGTCGGCAACTACATCTACTCGCTGCTGCTGGGCATGTCCGTGCCGGACGTCTCCGGCAAGGCGATCGCCAACCTGGAGATCGAGTCGCTGCGGCACGTGGCGCCGACCTTCCACGGCGACACCATCTACGGCGAGACCACCGTCCTGGACAAGACGCCGTCGCGCTCGAAGTCCGACCGCGGCATCGTCCACGTCGAGACCAGGGGCTACAAGCAGGACGGCACCCTGGTGTGCGTCTTCCGCCGCAAGGTGATGGTGCCCACCGCCGAGTACATCGAGGCGCGCGGAGGTGAGCAGCCCGGCCGCCCCGAGCTGCGCACGGACGGGCGGGACTCCGGAAAGGGAGGCAAGTGACATGGGGCGCCTGGCGCAGACCGAGGGCCTGACGGACATCCAGCGGGAGATCGTCTCCACCGTCCGCGACTTCGTCGACAAGGAGATCATCCCGGTCGCCACCGATCTGGAGCACCGGGACGAGTACCCGACGCAGATCGTGGAGGGCCTCAAGGAGCTGGGGATCTTCGGTCTGATGATCCCGGAGGGGTACGGCGGTCTCGGGGAGTCGCTGCTCACCTACGCCCTGTGCGTGGAGGAGATCGCCCGCGGCTGGATGAGCGTGTCCGGCATCATCAACACCCATTTCATCGTCGCGTACATGCTCAAGCAGCACGGCACCGACGAGCAGAAGGAGTACTTCCTGCCGAGGATGGCGGCCGGCGAGGTCCGCGGCGCCTTCTCGATGTCCGAGCCGGGCCTGGGCTCGGACGTGTCGGCCATCACCACCAAGGGTGTGCGCGACGGCGACGAGTACGTCCTGACCGGCCAGAAGATGTGGCTGACCAACGGCGGCACCTCCTCGCTGGTGGCGGTGCTGTGCCGCACCGACGAGGGCCACCCGGAGGGTACGGCCCCGCACAGGTCGATGACCACCTTCCTGGTCGAGAAGGAGCCGGGCTTCGGCGAGGTCAAGCCGGGTCTGACGATCCCCGGCAAGATCGACAAGATGGGCTACAAGGGCGTCGACACCACCGAGCTGATCCTGGACGGCCTGCGCGTCCCGGAGAACCGGGTCCTGGGAGGTGCGACCGGCCGCGGCTTCTACCAGATGATGGACGGCGTCGAGGTCGGCCGGGTCAACGTGGCCGCGCGCGGCTGCGGCGTGGCCCAGCGCGCCTTCGAACTGGGCGTCTCCTACGCCCAGCAGCGGCACACCTTCGGAAAGCCCATCGCCCAGCACCAGGCAATTCAGTTCAAGTTGGCCGAAATGGCAACCAAGGTGGAGGCCGCGCACGCCCTGATGGTCGGCGCCGCACGGAAGAAGGACTCCGGGCAGCGCAACGACCTGGAGGCGGGGATGGCCAAATACCTCGCCTCGGAGTACTGCAAGGAGGTCGTGGAGGACGCGTTCCGCATCCACGGCGGTTACGGTTTCTCCAAGGAGTACGAGATCGAACGGCTGTACCGTGAGGCCCCGATGCTCCTGATCGGCGAGGGCACCGCCGAGATCCAGAAGATGATCGTGGGACGCCGACTCCTGGAGGAGTACAAGATCCAGGGGTAGAATGCCTTATTCGGGGTGTTTTCCCTCCAGAGGGACGACACCCCGAACCGAGGCCTTCCGGGGAGCCCGCGGTCCCGACAGGTGCTCTGGCTTGCCCAGTTGCCACCGGTAACCGATAGCATCCCGGGAAAGCCGCCGTCCCCCGTGTTTACGCGGCACCCTCCGCTACGAAGGTCATCCATGCCCCACAGCTCATCCTCTGCACAACGCGGCCGCGTCCGTCTCGCGCGCGGAGCGTCGCCGTGGCTCCTCCCGACCGTCGCCACCGCCGCCCTCAGCCTGGCCCGCGCCAGGCGCTCGAGAGGCGCGGCCGTGGCGGCAGTGCCCGCCACCGCCCTGGCGGCGGGCATGCTGTGGTTCTTCCGCGACCCCGAGCGAGAGATCGCCCAGGGTCGTGTCATCTCCCCGGCCGACGGCGTGGTGCAGAGCATCATGCCGTGGAAGGACGGGCGCACCCGCGTCGCGATCTTCATGAGCCCGCTGAACGTCCACGTCAACCGCGCCCCGCTGGCGGGCACGGTGACGTCCGTCGAGCACGTGCCCGGCGGCTTCGTTCCGGCGTTCAACAAGGAGAGCGAGAACAACGAGCGGGTCGTCTGGCACTTCGACACCGAGCTGGGCGACATCGAGATGGTCCAGATCGCCGGCGCCGTGGCCCGGCGGATCGTCCCGTACACCGAGCAGGGCGCCAAGGTCGAGCAGGGCGAGCGGATCGGCCTGATCCGCTTCGGCTCCCGCGTCGACCTCTACCTCCCGGAGGGCGTCGAGGTCGACGTCGAGGTCGGCCAGCCCACGACCGCGGGGGTGACTCGCCTTGACCGTGATTGACCCCAAGACCCAGTGGGTCCCCGAGGCCGGCCCGGAGGACGACGGCGACGAGATGGGCGACATGCCGCTGTCCATGCGGCTGTCGATAGCCGACGCGCTCACCCTGGGCAACGCCACCTGCGGCTTCCTGGCGGTGTACTTCACCACCACCGGCGTCCTGATCCCCCATCTGACGGGGAACGGCGACGGCGGCATGGCCCGGCACAGCGCCGCGACCGCCGTGATGCTGATGCTGCTGGCCTCGGTCTTCGACCTCTTCGACGGGCTCGTGGCCCGCAAGCTGCGCAGCTCGGCGATGGGCGCGGAGCTGGACAACCTCTCGGACCTGATCAGCTTCGGGCTGGCGCCCGCGTACTTCGTGCTGGTCTGGGGGATGGTGGCCAACGACGCGCACCAGGGGGTCTCGGCGCTCGCCGGGATCGTGGTGGTGCTGGCGGCGGTGCTGCGGCTCGCCAGGTTCTCCTGCGTCACCCTGCCCAACGGGGTGTTCCAGGGCATGCCCAGCCCCTTCGGGGCGCTGACGGTCGTCTCGATCGTGCTGCTGGAGCTGCCGTTCGTCCCGACGCTGCTGGCCATCGTCGGAGTGGCCTGGCTGATGGTGAGCCGGGTGGAGTACCCCAAGCCGCGCGGGCTGCTGGCCGTGGCGATGCTCGGCTGGATCGTGCTGAGCATGGGCCTGCTGACGGCCTGGGCCTTCGACGCCCCGGGCGGTGAGCTGCTGCTGCAGACCGGCTGCGCGCTGCAGCTGGTGCTGGGCGCGGTGATCCCGCTGTTCGCCACCGCGCGCCGGGTCAACACCTTCCGCGACAACCGCCGTGAGGCACGGGCCGCGGCTCAGCCCTAGCCGCCGGCGGCGGCCGGTTCGCACCCCGGGCGCCGGACGGATTCCATGGAATCCGTCCGGCGCCCGGGGTTTTCCCGCCTTCTCCTCCTGCTCCGCGCCTTCCCGGCCCTCGCCGGAATACACAGGCGGATCTGCCGGAATACACCGGCGGGCCGTGCCGGGGTCCGGCACGGCCGCCGGAAGGAGTGCGGAGCCGCGGGAGCGCTCCGGGCAGGGCGCGGGCACGGTGCCGGCGGGCGAGCGGGAGGCGTTCCGCGGCGCGGGGCCCCCGTCACGGCGGGCACGGACGCCCGGTCGGCGCGCGGTCACTCCCCGAAGGTCACTCCCCGAAGGAGAACGCCTGCGCGTTCTTCGACGCCTCCGCCTCGCGGAGCACCTTCAGCCCGCCCTTGGTCTTCCCGTCCGGCTTGAGGATGAAGGTCTCCCGCGTCGAGGGCAGCTCCGGGTCGGTGAAGTCGTGCCGGATGCCGAAGCCCCCGTCGTGGTCCTCCATGGACGTCAGCGCCCCGGCCACACCCTCCCGGGTGAGGTCCTTGTCGTCGCACGCCTGCTTCAGCGCCGCGCCGAAGACGGAGGCGGCGCTCCAGCCCGCGGCCACCCCGTTGTCGAGGATGTCGTCGGGGTATGCCTTGGCGTACTCCCGGGCCAGCCTGGCCGGCTCCGGCTCCTCCGATCCGATGGGCAGGGTCGAGGCGGCCACGTAGTAGTCCTTCTGCAGGACCGGGCCGGCCTGGGTCTTCAGCAGCTGCGGCGCGAAGGCCGAGTTGTTGCCGATGATCGGCACGTTCAGGCCGCCGGCCGCCGACACGCCGACCAGGGAGGCCGCCTGGCGCGGCCCGGCGCTGATCACGATGGCCTTCACACCGGCCTTCTTGAACGCCGCCACCTGGGCGGACATGTCCTCGTCGGTCGGCTTGATCTTCTGCTCCACCAGGGTCAGCCCGGCCTTCCCGGCCGCGTACTCCGCCCCCTTGAGGGCGTTCTCGCCGTAGTCGCCCTCGAAGTAGACGTGGCCGAGCTTGTCGCCCTCGGCGATCCTCCCCTCCTCCAGCAGGAACTCGATCGCGTTGACCGTCTCCACGTCGTATGTGGCGCCGATGACCCGGATGTACTCGCTGCCCAGCAGGTCGGCTGACCAGGCCTGCGGCAGCACCAGCACCTTGTGCTGGCCGTCGATGCGCTCCTTGACCGCGCTGACGAACGGCGAGCCGAGGAACTGCACGAAGCCCACCACCTTGGGCTGCAGCTCGGTGTAGGCCGGGATGGCCTTGCCCGCGTCGTAGCCGTGGTCGCGGACGGTCAGCTCCAGTTTCCGCCCGCAGATCCCGCCGTCGGCGTTGATCTTGTCGATGTAGAGCTGCTGGGCCTGGGTGACGCTCTTGCCCAGGGAGGCGTAGACACCGGTCATGTCGGTGAGGGCGCCGATGCGGATGGTGTCGTCCGTCACGCCCTTGTCGGTCCGCACGCCGTCGGCGCCGGTGCCGCCGGAGTCGCCGCCGCCCGCCTTGGAGCTGCATCCGGTCGCGATGAGGGCGAGGGCGGTGGCGGCGACCACCGCGGCGGTGCGCGCCGTGCGCTTCTTCTGCGTCTTCACAGTCTTCATGCCTCGTCTTTCTGGGTGTGACCGCGGCGGGCGGCGAGCCGCACCAGGCCGCCCGGCAGGAACAGCACGATCGCCACGATCGCGGCGCCGTACAGGTAGCGGGACATCTCGCCCGGTGCGACCCCGCCCGTACCGGGGGCGGAGACCAGGGGCAGTGCCTCGCTGTAGCGGGTGAGGATCTGGGGCAGCAGGGTGACGAACACGGCCCCCGTGACGGCTCCGGAGACCGAGCCCAGACCGCCGATGACGATCATGGCCAGGTACTCCAGGGCCAGGACGATGCCGAAGTACTCGGGCACGGTCTGCTGGAACACCAGCGCCAGCAGCACCCCGGCCAGGCCCGCGTACATCGAGGACAGGACGAACACCCCGGCCCGCTGGCGGGCCACCGGCACGCCCATCACCCCGGCCGCGATCCGGTGGTCGCGGATGGCGTTCAGCGCCCGGCCGGGGCGGTCGCGCAGCACGCCGTGCGCGAAGAAGGCGCACACCGTCAGCAGGGCCAGCCCGGCGTACCAGAGTTTCTCCATCGACTGGAACGGCACGGCGGCGACCACGGTCTCGGTGTCGTCGAAGGTGATGCCGAACAGCGACAGCGGCGGGACCGGGCGGCCGTTGTAACCGCCGGTCAGGTCGTGTGCGTTGAGCAGTACGTGCTGGCCGATGAAGACCAGTGCCAGGGTGGCGATGCCCAGGTAGGCGCCCCGCAGCCGTCCGGCGATCGGGCTGAACAGACCACCCGCCGCACCGGCCATGGCCACCGCGCCGGTCACCGCCAGCCAGCCGGGCAGGCCCAGGCCGGTCAGCTCACCGTCGCGGTCGCCGGCCAGTACGCAGTAGCCGTACGCGCCGACGGCCAGGAAGAAGGAGTGGCCCAGGGAGAGCTGGCCGGTGGCGCCGGTCAGCAGGTTCAGCCCGATCGCGCCGATGGCGGCGGCCATGGCCAGCAGCCCCGCCTGGAGCCAGAAGCGGTCGAGGTAGAAGGGCAGGGCGAGCAGCAGCAGGCCCGCCGCGGCCACCGCGGCCACCGTGCGAGCGGCGGCGCGGCGCGGCGGCCGGACGCGGACGCGTGCGCGGCGGCCGCGCCCGGTGGCGGAGCCGGCTCCGGACTCCCCGGCCGTCCCGGCGGGCCCGGTGGTCGCTGCGGTGGTGGACTCAGACACGGGACAGCTCCCTCGTTCCGAACAGGCCCGCCGGGCGCACCAGCAGGACCAGGAGCATCACCAGATAGGGGGCGAGGTCGCCGATGCCCCGGCCCAGGAAGGCCAGGTCGCTCTGGTAGCCGGCGGCCATGGACTGGGTGACGCCGATGACCAGTCCGCCGACCAGGGCCCCGGTCGTGGAGTCCAGTCCGCCCAGGATCGCGGCGGGGAAGGCCTTGAGCGCCACCAGGGAGGTGCCGCGCTCCAGGCCGGGGGTGGGGAAGACGGTCAGGAACAGGGCGGCGACCGTGGCCAGCGCTCCCGCCACCGCCCAGGCCGAGGAGGAGACCCGGCCCAGCCGGATGCCCATCAGCGCCGCGGTCTCGGGGTGTTCGGCCACCGCCCGCATCGCCACCCCCCATGAGGTGAAGCGGAAGGCCAGCAGGAAGGCGCCGATGATGAGGGCGGCGGTGACGAACGCGGCCACCCGGGTCTGCGGGATGCTGACCGATCCGAAGGTGAGTACCCGGTCGCCCCACGGGTCGCCCATGGGCATGACGCGGGCGCCGATCTGCCGGGTCAGCTCGGTGACCAGCACGATGTCGACGCCGATGGTGACGATGGCCAGCACGCTGTGGTCGTGTCCGCGGTAGCGGCGGATCACCAGGAACTCCACCAGCGCGCCCACCGCCGCCGCCCCCGCGACACCCACCAGCAGGGCCGCCCAGAACCCGATGTCGTCCCGGAGCACGGCGGTCAGATAGCCGCCGGCCAGCAGCAGTGAGGCGTGGGCGAAGTTCACCACCTCGGTCGCCTTGAAGATGATCACGAAGCCGAGTGCGATCAGTGCGTAGACCGAGCCGATGGACAGCCCGCTCAGCAGCAGTTCGACGAAGGTCGTCATGCGCTCGCCGCCTCCTGTCCCAGATAGGCGCGGACGACCGCGGGGTCGCGCTGGACCTCGTCGGGTGTGCCGTCGGCGATCCTGCGGCCGAAGTCGAGTACGGTCACCGCGTCAGCGAGCCGCATCACCATTCCCATGTCGTGCTCCACCAGGACGATCGAGATGCCGAGACCCTCGCGCACGCCCGCGATCAGGGAGGCGGTGCGGCGGCGTTCGTCGGCGGTCATACCGGCCACGGGCTCGTCCAGGAGCAGCAGCCGGGGTTCCATGCACAGCGCGCGGCCGAGCTCGACGAGTTTCTGCAGCCCGTACGGCAGTGAGCCGGCGGGCTGGCCCAGATAGGGCTCCAGACCGGTGAACTCGGCTATCTCCCGCACCCGTTCGCGGTGCCGGGCCGCCTCGCGCGCGGCCCGCGGCAGGCGGAGCCCGGCGGCCAGGTAGCCGGTGCGGGTCAGCCGGTGGCGGCCGAGCATCAGCGTGTCGGCGACCGTGGTGTACGGGGAGAGCGCGATGTTCTGGAAGGTGCGGGCCACGCCGAGGGAGGCGATCGCGTGCGGCGCCAGCCCGGTCAGTTCCTCGTCGCCGAAGCGGACGCTGCCCGCGGCGGCGCGGTAGACGCCGGACAGGACGTTGAAAGTGGTGGACTTGCCCGCGCCGTTGGGGCCGATGACGGCGTGGACGCTGCCCGGCTCGACCGTGAAGGAGACGGCGTCCAGCGCGGTGAGCCCGGCGAAGCGGACGGTGAGGTCCTCCACCCGCAGCGCGGGTACGTCATCCCCGGCGGGTGCCGGTGCCCGGGCCGGTTCGGGGGTGCCGGAGGTCTTCACGCCGACCACCTGCGCAGGGTCGCGGCCGGGCGCGGGGCTCCGGCGGACACGCTCCCGGGCACGTCCCCGGTGTCGGCGCCCTCCGGGACTCCGGGGTGCCCGGCGTCGTCGGTGACGCCCAGATAGCGGCGGCGCACCTCGTCGGAGGCGGCCAGTTCGTCCGCGTCCCCCGACAGCACCACCTCCCCCACCTCCAGGACGACCGCCGAGGAGGCCAGTCGCAGCGCGATCGCCGCGTTCTGCTCGACCAGCAGCACCGAGGTGCCCTGGGCATTGATCTCCCGCACGGTCTCGGCGATCCGGTCGGCCATCAGGGGGGCCAGGCCGAGGGAGGGTTCGTCCAGGAGCAGCAGCCTGGGGCGGGCCATCAGGGCGCGGCCCATGGCGAGCATCTGCTGCTCGCCGCCGGAGAGCAGCCCGGCCCGCTGGTGCGCCCGCTCGGCCAGCACCGGGAACAGCTCGTGGACCCGTGCCTGCGCCCCGGCGGCCGCGCGGCGGCCTCCGGCCGCGCCCAGCGCGCCGGCGCGGAGGTTGTCGGCCACGGTCATCCGGGCGAACACCTGCCGTCCCTCGGGCACCTGCACCACTCCGGCGGCCACCACCTGAGCGGGGGTCAGCCCGTCCAGCCGCCGTCCGTCGAAGGAGACCGTGCCGGAGGAGATCGTCCCGCCGTGGAAGCGCAGGGTGCGCGAGACGGCGCGCAGCAGGGTGGTCTTGCCGGCGCCGTTGCCGCCGAGGACGGCGACCACCGCGCCCTCGGGTACATCAACGGAGACCGAGTTCAGCGCCCGTACCGGGCCGTAGCCCACGGACACCTCCCGGACCTCCAGCGAAGCGGCCGTCATCGGCCCTCCTCTTCTTCCGTCCTGTCCCCCGGTGGGCTCCACCGGGATCACGGCGCTCACCCCAGCACCGGCCGGAAGGGCCGTCCACGGCCGGTGGGCGAATCGCTGCCGGTGACCAGAGGTGCCCGGACCCGGCTGTGCACGGGCACAGCGGAGCTGCGCCCTCCGCTCCCGGGCGGGTGGCGGGGCGTCGCGGAAGATGGCGCGGTCGAACGCGGGGGAAAGGCCGCTCCGGACATGCCGAGGGCCCGGACCGCGCGGTGCGGTCCGGGCCCTCGGGGCAGGTCACAGGCGGTCGGCCGCCAGCCTTCCGGCCGCCCGCTCCAGCAGCGGCCCGGCCTGCGCCATGCAGACGGCCGGGTCCGGTTCGAGGTCGGTCAGGGCGTACGCCGCCTCGATCCCTGCGGCCCGCATCTCCTCCTCGCCGATCGCCAGGCGCCCGCACACCGCGACCACGGGCCGGCCCGCCCGCCGGGCGGCGGCGGCCACCCCGGCGGGGGCCTTGCCGCGCAGGGTCTGGGCGTCCAGCGAGCCCTCGCCGGTGATCACCAGATCGGCGCGCTCCAGGGCCCCGGCGAAGCCCAGCACCTCCAGCAGCACCTCGATGCCGGGGCGGAAGGAGGCGTCGAGCGCGGCCAGGGCGGCGTAGCCGACACCGCCGGCCGCGCCCGCACCGGGCCGCTGTGCCAGGTGCGCGGCGCGCGGGCCGAGGACGCCCTCCAGCACGCGGGCGTAGTGGGCGAGCGCGGCGTCCAGAAGCTCCACGTCCGCCTCCCGCGCCCCTTTCTGGGGGGCGTAGACGGCCGCGGCTCCGTGGGGGCCGGTGAGCGGGTTGTCGACGTCGCTCGCCAGGACGATCTCCACGTCCTTCAGTCTCGGGTCCAGGCCCGACAGGTCGGCCGTCGCCAGGTGGCGCAGCGGTCCGCCGCCGGGCTGCAGCGGCCTGCCGCCGGCGTCGAGGAAGCGGGCGCCGAGCGCGGTGAGCATGCCCGCGCCGCCGTCGGTGGTGGCGGAGCCGCCCACGCCCAGGACGATCGTGCGCGCTCCGGCCTCCAGGGCCGCCAGCAGCGTCTCGCCGGTGCCGTAGGTGGTGGCCGACAGCGGGGCGAGGACGCCCTCGGGCATCTTCTGGAGGCCGGAGGCCTGGGCCATCTCCACCACGGCGGTGTCGCCGCGCAGCGCGTAGGAGGCGGTGACCGCCTTGCCCAGCGGCCCGGTGACCGCCGTCTGGCGCAGCGCGAACCCGGCGGCGACCGCCGCGTCGACGGTGCCGTCGCCGCCGTCCGCGACGGGCAGTGCCTCGACCTCGGTACCGGGGCGGACCCGGCGGATCCCGGCCGCGGTGTGCTCGGCCACCTGGGCGGCGGTGAGCGACCCCTTGAACTTGTCCGCGGCGATCAGCACGCGGCCTGTCTCGGTGTGTGTCGTTTCCACGCGGTCTCTCTTGTGTCTCGAACAGGCTGTCGCGCCGTCTAGACCCTACCGGCGGCGGGCACGCGGGACCACGATGCGCCTTTGGACGGCCCGCGGCCGCTCGGCGCGCCCGTCCGGCGAACCGGAAGAACCATTTAATAGTTGGGTGATATGAGCACCGATGTGAGCAATCCGCCCCAGGAACCCGCCCCGGAGACGGCCCGGAAGGACCCGCCCCCGGACACCGGGGTGATCGCCATCGGGGTGGTGACCGTGTTGGCCGTGGTGGCCTGGGCTGCCATCGGCACGGACGGTTTCTCCTCCGTCTCCACCACGGCGCTGAGCTGGGTACTGGGCAACTTCGGCTGGCTGTTCACCCTGGCGGCCGACCTCTTCCTGGTGCTGTGCCTGGTGATCGCGATCAGCCGCTTCGGCCGGATCAGGCTCGGCAAGGACTCCGACGAGCCGGAGTTCTCCAACCTTGCGTGGATCGCGATGATGTTCAGCGCCGGTATGGGCATCGGCCTGATGTTCTACGGCGTCGGCGAGCCTCTGACGTACTACGTCGACCCGCCGCCCTTCGGTGACGTGCAGAGCGGCACCGGCGCCGCCGAGCGCATCGCGCTGGAGTACTCCTTCTTCCACTGGACGCTGCACCCCTGGGCGATCTACGGCGTGGCCGGCCTCGCGCTGGCCTACGTCACCTTCCGCAAGGGCCGCGGCAACCGCATCAGTTCGGTCTTCGTCCCGCTGCTGGGCGAGCGCCGCGCGAACGGCTGGCCCGGCCGGGTCATCGACCTGCTGGCCGTCTTCGCCACGGTCTTCGGCACCGCCACCAGTCTGGGCCTGGGCGCCCTGCAGGTCGCCAAGGGCCTGAACCTGACGGTCGGCTGGGACGACAGCCGGGAGCTGCATCTGCTCGTCATCCTGGTGCTGTCGGCCGCGTTCGTCATCTCGGCGTTCTCCGGACTGCACCGGGGCATCAAGTGGCTCAGCAGCATGAACGTGGTGCTCGCGGCCGCGCTGATGCTCTTCGTCTTCCTGCTGGGCCCGACCGTGTTCATCCTGGACGCGATCCCGGCCGGAGTCGGCGCCTACCTCCAGGACCTCGTCGTGTTCTCCTCCCGGACCGGCGCGTTCGGCAGCAAGGAGTGGCTGGGCACCTGGACGATCTTCTACTGGGCGTGGTGGCTGTCGTGGGCGCCGTTCGTGGGCACCTTCATCGCCCGCATCTCCCGCGGCCGCACCATCCGCGAGTTCCTCACCGGTGTCCTGCTGGTGCCCAGCGGCGCCACGGTCGTCTGGTTCTGCGTGATGGGCGGCAGCGCCATGCGGCTGGACGCCACCGGCGAGGCCGACCTGGCCGGGAGGCTGGAGGACGGCGTGGAGGCCTCGCTGTTCGGCCTGCTGGAGGCCCTGCCGCTGGGCACGGTCACCTCGGTGATCGCGATGATCCTGGTGATGACCTACTTCGTCACCAGCGCCGACTCCGCCTCCCTGGTGATGGGTTCGCTCACCTCCCGCGGCGCGCTGCACCCGCGCGAGTGGCTGGTCGTCACCTGGGGTGTGCTGATGGCGTCGGTGGCCGCCGTGCTGCTGGTCGCCGGCGGCCTGGAGGGGCTGAAGACGGGGACGATCCTGGTGGCGCTGCCCTTCGTCATGGTGATGCTGGCGCTGTGCTGGTCTCTGGTGAAGGAGCTGCGCGAGGACCCGGGCGCGGGGCCGCCCCGCCACCATCCGCTGCACGGGGCGCGCGCGGCCATCCGGGCGATGGTCGGCGAGGCCGTCAGCGAGCAGCAGAGCTCCCGTCGCCACCCGCGGCTGCGGCGCGCGGCCGGGGGTGGCAAGACGTCCGCACGGGACGGGGAGGACTCCCAGGGTTCCTGACGCCTTTGGGCACCCCTCCCGGCGGGGCCCCGCCCCGCCGGGAGCGCCGGGCCCGGCGCTCCCGGCGGGTACGGCCGGGGGCGCGACTTCTTCACGGGCGTGACCTGTCCGGTCGCGGCACCGGGCTCCGGGCCCGCCCCCGCGGCGGGCTCAGCCCTCCTGGATCCTGGGCGTCGTGTCGATCTCCCGCAGCCGGGCCTCCGCCTCCTCGCCCGTGCGCGTCTCCGTGCGGTGGCCGCGTGCGACGTAGTCGCGCACGACCGCCTCGATAGCGTCGCGGGGATCGCCGATCCCGCTCAACACCATCACCTCGACGACCAGTTCGGTGTCGAGCGGGATCTCAGTCTTCGCCATGGCGGCACTCTAGCCACCGCCCGGCCGGGTCGGGAGCCCGTCGCGGGAACCCACCGGAGCCGGGAGCCCGGAGCGCCGTGCGGAGTCCGGGCCGCGCGCTAGGCGCGCGCCCGCAGGCGGCGCCAGACCGCCTTGGCCGCGTTGTGGCCGGGCATGCCGTGGACGCCCGGGCCCGGCCAGGTGGCCGAGGAGCACAGGTAGACGGCCGGGTGGGCGGTGGCGTACGGGACGCGGGCCAGTTTGGGCCGCAGCAGCGTCTGCAGCCCGGTGAAGGCGCCGCAGGCGATGTCACCGCCGACGTAGTTGGCGTTGCGGGCCGCCAGCTCCGGCGGGCCCGCGGTGGCGCGGGCCAGCACCCGGTCGCGGAAACCGGGCGCGAAGCGCTCGATCTGCCGCTCGATCGCCTCGGTGGCGTCCCCGCTCCAGCCGCGCGGCACATGGCCGTACGCCCAGAGGACGTGCTTGCCCTCCGGCGCCCGGCCCGGGTCGACCACGGTGGGCTGGGCGGTGATCAGGAACGGCGGGTCGGGCTGGACGCCCTCGGCGGAGGCGGCGCGCAGCGCGGCGCCGATCTCGCCGCTGGAGGGGCCGATGTGGACGGTCCCGGCGCGGCGGGCGGCCTCGGACGTCCACGGGACCGGGCCGTCCAGCGCGTAGTCGATCTTGAAGACGCCGGCGCCGTAGCGGAAGTGCCGGTAGGCGTCGCCCAGCCCGGCGATCCGGGCCAGTGCGGTGGGCGAGGTGTCGAAGACGTAGGCGCGGGCGGGCGGCAGCTCGTCCAGCCGCCGCACCTCCACCCCGGTGTGGACCTGCCCGCCCAGGTCGCGCAGGTAGGCGGCGAGTGCGTCGGACAGGGACTGCGAGCCGCCGCGCGGCATCGGCCAGCCGACCTCGTGCGCGGCCAGCGCGAAGACCAGGGCGATGCCGCCGGTGGCGGGCGAGGTGGTCGGGCCGATGGCGTGGGCGGCCAGTCCGAACATCAGGGCGCGGGCGGTGTCGTCGCGGAAGCGGCGCGCCAGCCAGTCCACCGGCCGCAGCCCCAGCAGCCCGAAGCGGGCCAGGGTGACCGGGTCGCGGGGCAGCCCGTCCCACGGCACCTTGAAGAAGTCCCCGACCAGGGTCGTCCAGCGGCCCAGGAACGGCGCCACCAGCCGGCGGTACGTCCCCGCGTCGCGCGGTCCGAACGAGGCGGCCGTCTCGGCCGGCGAGCGGGCCAGCACCCCGGCCGTGCCGTCGGGGAAGGGGTGGGCCAGGGGCAGTTCGGGGTGGAGCCATTCGAGCCCGTACCGCTCGGTGAGCGGCATCGCGGAGAAGGCGGGCGAGCCGACGCCCAGCGGGTGCACGGCCGAGCAGGGGTCGTGCCGGAAGCCGGGCAGCGTCAGCTCCTCGGTGCGCGCCCCTCCCCCGACCGACTCCATCGCCTCGAACAACTCGACGGAGAAGCCCCGCCGGGCCAGCTCCACCGCGGCGGTCAGCCCGTTCGGACCGGCTCCCACCACGACCACGTCCCGCATCGACGCCACGTCGGATTCTCCCCTCGGCGCTGAGGTCTGACCGGCTCAGGCCAGCAGGGAGAGGATACGACGCACCGTCAGTGCGTCCCGTGCGGCGGTGAAGGGCAGCGCGTTGCCGCCCGCCAGGCGGAACGGTTCCCCGGTGCGCGTGGCGTGGCCGCCGCCCGCCTCGGCCACCAGCAGCAGCCCGGCGGCGTGGTCCCAGGCGTTCTCCCAGGTGAAGGCCACCGCGTCGAGCGCGCCGCGCGCCACGTTCAGGTACTCCAGACCCGCCGAGCCGCACGGCCGGGGCCTGATCCCGTCGGCGTACAGGCCCTCCAGGGAGCGCTTCTGCGCGTCGGTGGTGAAGTCCGGGTGGGAGTGGGCGACCTCCAAAGGCGCGCCCGGCACGGGGCCGCCGGAGCGGATCTCCTCGCCGTTGAGGTGCGCGCCCTCGCCGCGCACTGCGACGGCCAGCTCCTCGCGGGCCGGCGCGTACGTCCAGGAGGCCAGCAGCGTGTCGCCGCGGGCGAGGGCCACCAGGGTGCAGAAGCCGGGGTCGCCGTGGACGAACTGGTGCGTGCCGTCCACCGGGTCCACGATCCACACCGGCGCCTGGCCGCCCAGCGCCCCGTAGACCGCCGGGTTGTCGTGCACCGCCTCCTCGCCGACGACCACCGAGCCGGGCAGCAGGGCGGTCAGGGCCCCGGTCAGGTACTCCTCGGCGCGCCGGTCGGCGATGGTCACCAGGTCGTGCGGGCCGCTCTTCTCGGTCACCTCGTGCTCGGCAAGCTGCCGCCAGCGCGGCATGACCTCGGCCGCGGCGGCCTTGCGCACGGCCTCCTCGACACCCGCCAGCAGTTCGTCGTCGATCATCCGTCCATGGAAGCACGCCGCCGGGGGTTCCCGCCGGACGGCGGGTGGCCGCGGGGTGAACGGCCCCCTTCGCGGCCCACCCGCCCGGCCGCCCGGCCGCCCGGCCCGCTCCGCGCCGTCAGCGGCCGACCGCGTAGCCCTGCATGCCGCGCGGGTTGGCCGCCGCCGACAGCACGCCCGTCTCCGGGTCGCGGGCGACCGCGCACAGCCGCCCCTCCGTCCAGGGGCCGCCGACGGTCACCAGATGCCCTCGCCGCCGCAGCTCGCGTACGGCCGCCTCGCCGATACGGGACTCGACCGTGACGGCGCCCGGACGCATGGCGCGCGGCCAGAACGAGCCGGGGAAGCCCTCGTGGTGCCAGTTCGGGGCGTCGACGGCGCCCTGGAGGTCGTATCCGCCGCGCACCGGCTCGCGCAGGGCGACGGCGAGGAGGAAGTGGGTCTGCCACTGGTCCTGCTGGTCCCCGCCGGGTGTGCCGAAGGCCAGGACCGGTTCCCCGTCGCGCAGTGCGAGCGAGGGGGTGAGGGTGGTGCGCGGGCGGCGGCCGGGGGTGAGGGTGTTCGGCAGTCCGGGCTCCAGCCAGGCCATCTGGAGCCGGGTGCCGAGCGGGAAGCCGAGGGCGGGCACGGCGGGATTGGACTGGAGCCAGCCGCCGCTGGGCGTGGCGCTGACCATGTTGCCCCAGCGGTCCACGACGTCCAGGTGGCAGGTGTCGCCGGAGGTCGCGCCGTCGCGGGCCACGGTGGGCTCGCCGGTGCCGGCCGCGCTGTCCTGCGCCCGTGCGGCGGCCGCGGCCGCGTGGGCGCCGAGCCGGGGGGTGCGTCCTCCGGGGCCGCCGGGGCGCAGCTCGTGGGAGGCGCTCTCGCCGACGAGGGCCCGGCGCCGCGCGGTGTAGGCGCCCGAGAGCAGGTCGTCCAGCGGTACGGTGCCGGCCCCCCGCGCGTCGCCGTACCAGGCCTCTCGGTCGGCGAAGGCGAGCTTGCTCGCCTCGATCACGGTGTGGAGGTACTCCCCCGTGCCGTACTCCGGCCCGTTTCCGGGCAGGTCCGCCAGGAGGGCGAGCTGCTGGAGCATCACCGGGCCCTGTGACCAGGGTCCGGCCTTGCAGACCGTCCAGCCGTTCCAGTCGTGGGTGACGGGCTCCTCGTAGGCGGCCGACCAGGAGGCGATGTCGTCGCCGGTGAGGGTGCCGGCGTGGCGCTCGCCGGAGGTGTCCACGGCGGGACGGGCGGCGAAGTCGGCGAGCGCCTCGGCCACGAAGCCCTCGCGCCACACCCGCCGGGCGGCCTCTATGCGCCTCTCGCGTCCCGTCCCGGCCGCCTGCGCCTCGGCCAGCAGCCGCCGCCAGGTGGCGGCGAGGGCGGGGTTGCGCAGCAGGGCGCCGGGCACCGGGGAGCGCCCGCCGGGCAGATACAGCTCGGCGGAGGTCGTCCACTCCGTCTCGAACAGCTCGCGCACCCGCTCCACCGTCGCCCCGACCCCCGGTACGGCCGGGTGGCCGTGCTCGGCGTAGCCGACGGCGTACTTCAGCACGTCGGTGAGCTCGCGGGTGCCGTGGTCGCGCAGCAGCGTCATCCAGGCGTCGAACGCGCCGGGGACGGCGGCGGCCAGCGGGCCGGTGCCGGGCACCAGTTCCAGTCCGAGCGAGGTGTAGTGCTCCACCGTCGCGCCGCGCGGCGCGGGCCCCTGCCCGCACAGCACCCGCACCGGGCCGCCGGCGGGCGCCAGGATGATCGGCACCTCCCCGGCGGGGCCGTTGAGGTGCGGCTCGACGACCTGGAGGACGAAGCCCGCCGCGACGGCCGCGTCGAAGGCGTTGCCGCCGTCCTCCAGGATGGCCATGGCGGAGGCGGAGGCCAGCCAGTGGGTGCTGGAGACCATTCCGAAGGTGCCCTGCAGGGTCGGGCGGGTGGTGAACGTCATCGGCGCGGCTCCCGGGGGTGGTCGGCAGGGGGCGGCACGGCCGGCGGGTGCGGGCGTGTCCGGGCGCAGTGTGCCACCACCGCACGGCGGGACCCCGGAAAACGCGGTCGAGGTCCGGGCTTCCGGCTGCGTAGGCTCGGGAGCATGAGCACGCAGGGCAGGCAGGGCGCGCAGGCCCCCGGTGGAAGCGGGGAGGGCCGGGGCGGGGAGGCCGGGGCGGGCCGGAGGCCGCTGGTGGCCCTCCTGAGCGGCGCGGGCGTCTCCACCGACTCCGGGATCCCCGACTACCGCGGCCCGGACGGGGTGTGGCGCAAGGATCCCGAGGCGGAGAAGCTCGTCACCTACGAGCACTACATGAACGATCCGGAGATCCGCCGCCGCTCCTGGCGGATGCGGCTGGAGAGCCCGGCGCTGCGGGCCCGGCCCAACGCCGCGCACGAGGCCGTGGTGCGCCTGGAGCGCTCCGGGGTGCCGGTGCGGGTGATCACCCAGAACGTGGACGGGCTGCACCAGATGGCCGGGATGCCCGAGCGCAAGGTGCTGGAGCTGCACGGGACCGCGCGGGCCGCGGTGTGCACCGGGTGCGGCGCGCGTTCGGAGATGGAGCGGGCGCTGGAGCGGGTGCGGGCCGGGGTCGCGGACCCCGAGTGCCTGCGGTGCGGCGGCGTCCTGAAGTCGGCCACCGTGATGTTCGGCGAGGCGCTGGACCCGCAGGTGCTGGGCGAGGCCCTGGCGATCGCCAGGGCGTGCGAGGTGTTCGTCGCGGTCGGCACCAGCCTGCAGGTGCAGCCCGCCGCCTCGCTGGCCGGGATCGCCGCCGAGCACGGTGCGCGGCTGGTGATCATCAACGCCGAGCGCACGCCGTACGACCCGCTGGCCGAGCGGGTGGTGCGCGAGCCGATCGGGCGGGCGCTGCCGGCCCTGCTGGAGGAGCTGGCGGCGGGCTGAGGCGCCCCGCCGCACGGGAGTGGGGCGGGGCGCGGTGATGCGGGCCGGGCTCCTCGCCCCATTCCCTTGTCATGTTTCGAACAGAGACGGCATCCGGCGATACGCTTCCGCCCCATGAACGAGAACCTGCGCGACATCGTGCTGGGCGTGCTCGCGGCCGGCGTCACCACCTCGCTCGGCTGGTTCGGCCGCACCTACCTGTGGCGCCGCGCGCTCCGCCGCAAACAGCGCTTCTTCGGGATGCCGGAGCACTCCGAGTGCCTGCTGGTGGTCGGCCGCAAGGCCGCCACGGGGGAAGGCGCCGTCTCCCGTGACGACGTGTTCGCCCTGCTGGAGCTGTCCGCCCTGGTCAAGGACTGCGGCGCGAACGCGCAGGTGCTGTCGCACGAGAACGTCCGCCAGGGCTTCGGCGAGCGGACCGAGTTCTGTGTGGGAGGCCCGGCGGCGAACCGGCGGACGGCTGCCCATCTCCACTCCCTGCTACCGGGGGTGCGGATCGACACCACCCCCGAACCGGGACCGGACCAGGCCGCGTTCACCATCGGCGGCGAGCGCTACCGGATGGAGCGGGGATCGGTGGAGTACGTCCTGCTCGCCCGGCTCACCGCGGGCGAGGGCTCCCACCCGGTGTTCGTCCTGTGCGGCCAGCGGGCCGTCACCAACCAGGCGGCCGCCCGTCACCTCGCCCGCCACCACGCCCGGCTGGCCCGCAGGCACGGCACGGACGGCGACTTCTGCCTGCTGCTGAAGGTGGTCAACTCCCAGGCCTACGGGCCCGACGTCGTCGAACTGGTCGCGGACGTCACCCGGGCCGCCACCACCGCGCCCTCCGCGCCCGCCTCCGTGCCCCCGCCCGCCCGCCGCCAGCACCGGGCACGCGGCCGGGCCGAGGGATGAACCGGTCAAGTGCTTCATTGTGCAAGGAGTTTGCGGAACCGGGTACCGATGTCGCCGAGGTGTTCCCGATGATGTTGCCCACGACGCCTCATGCGGCACAGGCCCCCCTCCTACCCTGTTGACCCAGGTACGGAGACCGTTCCCACCCCGCAGGCGGCAGCACGGAGAGGAGTCCCGGATGGGCGACAGCAGACCGGTCTACCAGCGGATCGCCGACGATCTGCGGCAGCAGATCGACGAGGGGGCCCTGGCCGTGGGCTCCCGCATCCCCTCGCGTTCGGAGCTGAAGCGCACCTACTCCGCCAGCGACCAGACCGTGGACCGGGCGGTGCGCGTACTGAAGGCCGCCGGCTACGCGGAGGGGCAGTTCGGACGGGGGGTCTTCGTCACCGACCGCAGCCCCGTCGGCAGCCTGCTGCGCACCGGCGAGGCGGTGGACTCGCCGTTCGCGGCCCGGCTGCTCACCGGCCCCCCGGCCGTCCCCACGCTGCTGTGGGAGGCCGCCTCCGCCGCCACCGGGGCCCCGCCGCGGATAGCCGAGCGGCTGGGGATCGGCGCGGGCGACCCGGTGATGTGCACGCGGTACGAGTACCTGGCCGACCGGCGCCCGCTCCAGCTCGCCACCAGCTGGGAGCCGCTGGCGCTCACCGAGGGCACCGAGGTGGTCTTCCCCGAGCGCGGCCCGTACGCCCGGCGCGGGGTGTGCGAGCGGTTCGCGGCCATCGGCCTCCCCGTGGCGCGGGCCACCGAGCTGGTCGGCTCGCGGTCGGCCACCAGCGCGGAGTCGCAGGCCCTGGGGTGCTCCCCCGGGCAGTGCGTGACGGTCATCGAGCGCACCCACCACACGGCGGGCGGCCGGGCCGTGGAGACCTCCGACATCGTGGTGCGCGCGGACCGGTGGCGGCTGGAGTACCGCATCGACTTCCCCCGGTGACGAACCGCGACCCGGCCGTCGGTACGGCCGGCGCCCGTCACGCCTCGGATGCCTCCGCGTACACCTGCGACAGCTCCGGAGTGCCGCTGAGCGCCCACTCGTGGCCCGCCGCCACCACATCCAGCTCACGCCCGGAGGACAGGCGCACCACCGGACGGCCGTTCGGCCACACCTGCCACGCCGCGCCCGGCACCGTACGGACGACGACGGTGCCCAGATACAGGCCCGCGTCGTTGCCCAGCCAGGTCAGCGCCTCGGGGTCCTCGTCGCGCCAGCGCGGCAGGAGCTGGTCGAGGGCGGCCAGCGAACCGGGAGTGTCCTCCAGCTCGATCCCCGCCGACCCTGCCTGCCTGCGCAGCAGTTCGCACTCGGACAGCAGCTGCGCCACTCCCTCGGCGTCATGGGGGGCGGCCTGCATGACCGCCACCCCACGGGACATGCCGTGCCTCTTGCGCCAGTTGTCCAGGAAGGGGATGTTCATACGCCTCAGCGTGACATCACCGGCGCGGTGAACGGCACAAGGCACGCGGGCCGGACCCTCACACCTCCAGGTCGACGACGACCGGCGCGTGGTCCGAGGCGCCCTTGCCCTTGCGCTCCTCGCGGTCCACGTAGGCGTCCTTCACCGCCGACTCGAAGGCCGGGTTGCCGTAGACCAGGTCGATGCGCATGCCCTTGTTCTTGGGGAAGCCGAGCCGGCGGTAGTCCCAGTAGGTGTAGGGGCGGTCGTACTTCAGCGGACGCGGCACGACGTCGGCCAGGCCCGCCGCGCGCAGCTCGGCCAGCGCCTCGCGCTCGGCCGGGGTGACATGCGTGGTGCCCTCGAAGACGGCGGGGTCGTAGACGTCCTCGTCGGCCGGCGCGACGTTGTAGTCGCCGAGGATGGCGAAGGGCCGCCCTCCGGCCTCCCCCGCCGTCTCCCGTACCGCAAGCTCGCGCAGCGCGGCGAACCACCGGAGCTTGTACTCGAAGTGCGGGTGGCCCACCTCGCGGCCGTTGGGCACGTACACCGACCACACCCGCACCCCGCCGCAGGTGGCGCCCGCCGCGCGGGGCTCGGTGGCGCCCTCGTAGTCGGGCCCTTCGGGCAGGCCGATCACCGGGTCCTCCAGGCCCACCCGGGACAGCACCGCCACCCCGTTCCACCGGCCCGATGCGTTGACCGCGGCCTCGTAGCCCAGCTCGCGCAGCGGTTCGGCCGGGAACGCCTCCGCCGCGCACTTCAGCTCCTGCAGGCACAGCACGTCCGTGCCGCTGCTCTCCAGCCAGGCCAGCAGCCGCTCGAGCCGCGAGGTGATCGAGTTGACGTTCCAGGTGGCGATACGCATGGCAGCGAATCTACCGCCCGGCACCGACGGCCGGCGGACTGCGGGCGGCGGCCGGCCGCCGGCGGGGCGCCCCTTCCGGCGGGGCTCAGTCCTCCCGCAGTGCGACGCTCTGCCCGGGCTCCAGCCGCGTGTGCTGCGCGCCGGCGATGCCGGGACCGTCCGGACCGAG
The DNA here is from genome assembly GCF_017114865.1 of Streptomyces verrucosisporus. Classification (GTDB taxonomy): domain Bacteria; phylum Actinomycetota; class Actinomycetes; order Streptomycetales; family Streptomycetaceae; genus Streptomyces; species Streptomyces fenghuangensis. Next base: position 59,280 of record NZ_JADEYH010000017.1, read on the forward strand.
CAGGCGGCCGTAGATCAGATGCCCGAAGTCCGACAGCAGCCCGTCGTGGACGTCGTACGCCACGCGCGGCCGCACCTCGCGCACGTAGTCGACGACCTCGGCGACCTTGCTCCAGGGGGCGTGCACCGGCAGCAGCAGGGTGTCCACCGGGCGGCCGGGGACGGTCAGGGCGTCGCCGGGGTGGAAGACGGTGCCGGCGCCGGGGGCGGTGACGGCGTAGCCGACGTTGGTGACACGCGGGATGTCGGGGTGGATGACGGCGTGCAGCTCGCCGTGCACCTCCACCTCGAAACCGGCGGCGGTGAAGGCGTCCCCGTCGCCGACGGTGTGCACGCGTCCGGGGAAGGCGGCCGAGATCCGCTCGGCGACACTGCGCAGCGTCCAGATCACCGCGGCCGGGTTCGCCTCCAGCGCGGCGCGCAGCCGGCTCTCGTCGAAGTGGTCGGGGTGCTCGTGGGTGACCAGGATCGCGTCGGCGCCGACGGCGGCGTCCGCCTCGCTGAAACCGCCCGGGTCGATGACGAGCGTGCGTCCTTCGCGGTGCAGGGCGACGCAGGCGTGGCCCTTCTTGGTGAGCTCCATGGGGCCCATTGTGCTGCCCGCCCGCGATCTTCGCCGCGGAGTCCCGCCACCGCCCGGAACCCGTCCCGGGGTCCGGGCGCGGGTTCAGTCGCGAGGGGTGGTCTCCTCCGCTATGACGCGACGGGCGACGGCGAACGCGGCTCCGGCGGCGGGCATTCCGCAGTAGACGGCCGTGTGCAGCAGCACCTCCTTGATCTCCTGCGGGGTGAGCCCGTTGCGCAGCGCGGCGCGGGTGTGGGCGGCCAGCTCCTCCAGGTGCCCGCCGGCGGTGAGCGCGGTGAGGGTGACCACCGAGCGGGTGCGGCGGTCGATGCCGGTGCGGGCCCACACCTCGCCCCAGGAGTAGCGGGTCAGGAGGTCCTGGAAGTCGCCGGTGAAGTCGTCGGTCTCCTCTGCCACGCGGTCGACGTGGGCGTCGCCGAGCACGTCGCGGCGGAGCCTCAGGCCGGTGTCGTACGCGGCGGCGCCGGGGTGGTCCTGGCTCTGCTCCCCGGCGGTCAGGGCGGCGATCGCGGCACGGGTGGGCAGGGCCTCCGGCGCGCGGCCGGCGCCGCCTGCGGACACCCCGGGGACCGGGACGGCCGCCGGGGCGTCCCGCCGGCCGGCGGGGAGGGCCGCCGAGAAGTGTCCGGCCAGGAGTTCCGTGACCTCGCCGGGCCGCTCCACGGGGGCCATGTGGCAGGCGTCGGGGACGAGGGCGAGCCGGGCGTCGGGGATGCCCGCGACCAGGGCGCGGGCGTCGGAGGGCGGGGTGACCCGGTCCTCGGCCCCGGCGACGACCAGGGTGGGCACGCCGACACGGGCCAGCTCCTGGCGTATGTCGAAGGAGGCCAGCGCCTCGCATGCGGCTATGTAGCAGCCGGGGTCGGTGGTGCGGACCATCTGGACGGCCCACTCGACGATGGCGGGCTGGGCGGCGGCGAAGGAGGGCGTGAACCAGCGCTCGGGGGTGGAGCGGGCGATGGGGTCCAGTCCGTTGGTGCGCACCACCACGCCGCGCTGCCGCCAGGTGTCGGGGGTGGCGTAGCGGGGAGCGGAGGAGATCAGCGCCAGGGAGGTGAGCCGGCCGGGCGCGTCCAGCGCGATCCGGGCGCCCACCGCGCCGCCCAGGGAGCAGCCCGCGTAGGCGAAGCGGTCGGCGCCCGCGGCGTCGGCGGTGGCCAGCAGCCGGGCGGCGAGGTCGCCGACGGAGGTGGCGGGGCGGGCGGGCGCGCCGCCGTGGCCGGGCAGGTCGTAGCGGAGCACCCGCCAGTGGCGGCTGAGTTCGGGGACCTGGCGGTCCCACATGTGCCATGTGGTGCCAAGGGCCGGTCCCAGGATCAGGACCGGGGCGTGTTCCGGCCCGTCAACGCGGTACTGCAGGGTGTCGACGTTCTTCTCGCTCACCCGCTCACGCTCCCACATCCCCCGGTTCCTCGCGGACGGGGGTGCAGTCGGGGCTCGCGGGGCGCCCGGTCGTCCGGCCCGCGCGACCGGGCGCGCGGCCTTCGGGTTTCGCGGGCGGTGTTGACACGGCCGGTCGCCTCTCCAGGATCCGGGGCATCCCGGCTTCCGAACAATGTTCGGAATTTCGAACAATCGGCGGACGACACCGCGACTGCTCCCGTTCCACCACTGCGGCCGCCGGGCCGGGACGACCCCCCACACGAAGAGGAGTCTCAAGATGACAAGGACGGCAAGGCCAAGGTCCCTGTTATGGACAGCCGTCGTCGCCGTACTGCTCGTCCTGGGCGTGGACGGCGCCGCGCTGGGCCACGGCCGGAGCGAGAGCGGCCCGCTCACGGCCTCCCGCGCGGATGCCGGCGCCGCCGCCGCGAGCTCCGGATGCGGCAGGGCCCCCACCCTGACGAGCGGTACCCACACGATCCGGAGCGGCTGCAGGGACCGGAGCTTCATCCTGCGGATCCCCGGCGGCTACGACCGCGACCGCCCCTACCGGCTGGTCCTCGGATTCCACTGGCTGGGCGGCTCCTCCACCGACGTGGCCACCGGCCGCACCGTGGACACGGGCACCTGGGCCTACTACGGGCTCCAGCGGCTGGCGGACGAGAGCGCCGCCTTCGTCGCGCCCCAGGGCCTCGACAACGGCTGGGCCAACACCGGCGGGCGGGACACCGCCTTCGTCGACGACATGGTCCGGCTGATCGAGGCGGACCTGTGCGTCGACCAGGAGCAGCGCTTCGCCCTGGGGTTCAGCTACGGGGGCGCGATGTCGTACTCGCTGGCGTGTTCGCGCGCGACGGTCTTCCGCGCGGTCGCGGTCCAGAGCGCCGGGGTGCTCAGCGGGTGCGACGACGGCACCGGGCCCATCGCCTACTTCGGAGTGCACGGCCTCAGGGACAGCGTCCTCGGCATCTCCGGCGGCCGGGCGATGCGAGACAGGTTCGTCCGGAACACAGGAACGTCTCCTACAACGCCACCATCGCCCCGGGCGCGTCGGTCGACATCGGCTTCCAGGCCACCCACACCGGCGACACCGCCCCGCCCGGCTCCTACACCCTCAACGGCGCCGCCTGCGCCGCCGCGGGCGGTTCACGGAGCTGACCGGACGGGCCGGGGACCAAACGGACCGGGCCCGCGGCCGGATCCCACCGGAGCGCTCCGGTGGGATCCGGCCGCCCCGCCCGCCCCCCGGACCGCGAGAGCCTGCCCGGGCCGCCGGTCCCGGCTCCGGCGCGACGGGGAATCGCGCCGCGAAGCGATGACGGGCACCGAAGAACCGAAGCTCCGAGGCCCCGAGGCGGTTCGCGCGCCTGTCCACAGCCCCGCACACAAAAGGTACGATCGACCGTATGGGCACTGAGACGCGGACCTTCCCCACGCGCGGGGGAAAGGCTCCGATCACCGACAAACGCCTGCTCAGAGGAGCCCGGACGCGTGAGACGGTGCTGCGGCGCGCCATCGACATCGCCTCCCTCGAAGGGCTGGACAACGTGAGTTTCGGCCGTCTCGCGACCGACACGGGCATGAGCAAGGCCGGCATCCAGACCCTGTTCAGGACCAAGGAGACACTCCAGCTCGCGACCCTCGACCATGCGCGGGACATGTTCATCGATGCGGTCATCCGTCCGTCGAGGACAGCACCCGCCGGAGTCGAACGGCTGCGCTCCCTGATCGAGCACTGGATCACGTACGCCGAAACCCCGCTGTTCGAAGGCGGTTGCCTCCTGGTCGCGAACATGGCCCATTTCGACAGCAAGCCGGGGCCGGTCCGGGACGCGGTCTTCCGTATTCAGCGGGAGTGGCTCGACGTCATCGAGAGGGAACTCCGGCACGCCGTCGCGCGCCACGAGACGGCGGAACTCGACGTCGACCTCGCGGTCTTCCAGATCGATGCCGTCCTCCGCGCGGCCGACACCGCCCTGCGCCTCGGGGACGACGGCGTCGTCGCCAAGGTCCGCCGCACCGTGGAGGACCTGCTCAGGACGCCCTGACCGGCTGCCGCGGGTCCTCGTCACCCGGAAGGGCCGGCGCTTCCTCGGGATCCCCGGGAGGCGCCGGCCTCCTTCACGTCATCCCGCCTTCGTCGCCGGCTCCTTCGGCAGGAGGAACACCAGCAGGGCCGCGAGTGCCGCGATGGCGAAGGCCGCCAGAGACGTCAGCGCGAAGGCGTGTCCGGCCGCGCCCACCTCGTCGCCCGTGGCGGCGCCCGTGTGGAAGGAGTGGAAGAACACCGCTCCGACGACCGCCACGCCCAGCGCGCCACCGACCTGCTGGGCCGTGGACAAGGAGCCCGAGGCCATGCCCGCGGCCCGCGGGTCGATTCGCGCGAGGACCGTGTTGAGCAGCGGTGTGACCAGCAGCCCGCCCCCCACGCTCTGCAGCATCAGGGTGGGGATGACCAGGAGGGGGGTGAGGCGCGGCCCGGACAGCAGCACCACGGCGGTGGTCAGATACCCGGCCGCGAGGACGATCGCGCCGACCTCCAGTACGCGTCGGCCGTACTTCGGCACGATACGTCCGGCGACCATGCTGCAGACGAAGAAGGTCACCGCGGCCGGCGTGTAGACCAGCCCGGAGCCGAGGGCGGACATGCCCAGTCCGTCCTGCATCGAGACGGACAGCGACAGGTAGTAGGACGTCAGGAGCGCGTACACGGCGAGGACGAGGACGACGCCGAGCGAGAACGAGCGCTGCGAGAAGAGCGACGGCTCGATCAGCGGCTCGCCGCCACGCCGGTCGACTCCTCGCTCCAGCGCGGCGAAGAGGGCGAACGCCGCCGCACCGCCCGCGAAACACGCCCACGTCCACCACGGCCAGCCCGCGTCGCGCCCCTGGATGAGCGGACAGATGAGCAGCAACAGGGCCGCACTGAGGACCAGGACCCCGGGGACGTCGAGCTTGCGGGCCCGCTGCGCCCGTGACTCCGGCACGTACTTGAGGGCCGACAGGATCGTGATGACGCCGATGGGGACGTTCACCCAGAACACCGAACGCCAGCCGGAGCCGAAGAGGTCGGCGCCGATCAGCAGACCTCCGACCAGCTGACCGCTGACCGTCGCCATGCCGATCACGACCCCGAGAACACCGAAGACACGGTGCCGGTTCCGCGGGGAGACCGTCAGCGTGACGATGGCGTAGACCTGCGGCACCATCAGCGCCGCCCCGAGCCCCTGGACGATGCGGGCACCGATGAGCGCGGCCGGGCCTGCGGCCACGGCGCAGGCGATGGACGAAAGCGTGAAGACCGCGGCTCCGAGGACGAAGACGCGTCTACGCCCGTACAGGTCCGCGATCCGGCCTCCCGTGATCATGAAGACCGCGTAGCTCAACTGGTAGCCGGCGAGAACCCACTGAAGTTCACTCGCACTCGCCCCCAGATCGGCCTGGATGCCGGGGCCCGCCACGACGACGATGAACGAGTCCATGATTGCCATGAACATGCCGATCATGACGGTCGACATCGCGACCCAGGGCACCTCGGCCCCGGGTGCCTCGGCCCCGGGGCTCGACTGCGCACCGGGTACCGCTCTCGGGGCACGACTGGCGTTCGACACGTGGACATCCCTTCACATCGAGGTGCACGGGCTCAGCGGTCCGAGTTCGACTTGAGCATACGGTCGACCGCACGCTTACTTCAATCAAAGGTTCCCCCGAGTCGGCGGGAACGCCCCCGGGGAGGGCCGGCGCGCGGCCTTCCGGCGGGAGGCGCCGGTCCCCGGCACCGGCGGTCGACGCCCCTGCGGCCGGGGAACCGGCTGTGACAGCCCCCCGGATTCCACACGGACCGCGACGGCCTGACGCGCGACCGGGCGCCGCCGCAGGAGTCCGGCCGCACCAGCGCGAACGGGGCCGGTGCCCTCCCGCGTGAGGGGAGGGCACCGGCCCCGTTCAGATCACCGGCCGGCGGCCGGTTCCGTCAGAACTCGACCGTGGAGACCGCGTAGACCCGCAGGCGGTCCTCGCTGGTGACGTCCACGGTGACGGCCAGGTCGGGCCGCTCGCCGGGCCGCTCGATCCTGGCGCCCGCGTAGCGGCGGCCGGGGGCGTCGAACTCCCAGCCCACCGTCTCGGCCTGCCGTCCGGTGACCCCGGAAGTGCCCTCGCGCAGGGCGCCGGGGTCGCCGCCGGCCTCCTCGATGAACCTCTCCAGGCCCTGCCGGGAGGTGCGGAACTGCACGTAGAAGGTGCTGCGCTGCCAGCTGTTGGTCTCGTAGTGCGCCACATAGCTGGACCCGCCGGGCACGGGCACCTCGTAGATGCGGCTCTCCAGCTTGCTGGGCCACTTCCACACCAGGCCGGTGGCGGCGGCGGCGCGCTGCTTGTCCTTGCCGCTGTCGCGGCTCTGGTAGGCGGAGAGCACCAGATAGCCGGCGGGCACGGCGATCAGCAGCACCACGATGATCGCAACCAGCCAGCGGTGCCTGGGCCGGTGCGGCGGGGTCCCGGGCTGCGGCAGGGACACGGTGGCGGTCAACGGCCCGCCCCCCAGCCGCGCGTCGGCAGCAGACCGGCCCCGGCGCGCTCGTACCGCTCCACCCGGCGGCGGTTGGCGCGGCGGAAGCGGCGGGCGACCAGCCGGGCGAGGTCGGCGGCGCCGACCATGCCGGCCTCCGGGCCGAGCTCGGCTCGCGCGATACGGGCCTCGGGGCGGTAGCCGCGGCCGGTGAGGTGGCGGCGGAAGGCGTCCCGGGCGGGGCCGATCAGCAGTTCGTCGGCGGCGCTGACCCCGCCGCCGACGACGAAGCAGGAGGGGTCCAGTGCGGCGGCCAGGTTGGCGATGCCGACGCCGAGCCACTCACCGATCTCCTGGAGGAGCTCGGTGCACATCGCGTCGCCCTCGCGGGCCAGCTCGGTGATCAGCGGCCCGGTGATCTCGCGGACGTTGCCGCCGACGCGGTCGATGATCCCGTACGCGACCGGCGACTCGGCCGCCGCCAGCTCGCGGGCCTCGCGGACCAGGGCGTTGCCGGAGCTGTACTGCTCCCAGCAGCCGCGGTTGCCGCAGGGGCAGCGGTGGCCGCCGGGCACGACCTGCATGTGGCCGAACTCCCCGGCCACCCCGTACTTGCCCCGCTTGACCTGGCCGTCCTCGAGTATGGCACCGCCGATGCCGGTGCCGAGGGTGATCATGACGAGGTGGTCCTCGCCGCGGCCGGCGCCGAAGCGCCACTCGCCCCAGGCGGCGGTGTTGGCGTCGTTGTCGACCATGACGGGCACGGCCAGGCGGGCGGTCAGCGCGTCGCGCAGCGGCTCGTCGCGCCAGGCCAGGTGGGGGGCGAACAGCACCCGGGAGCGGTCGGCGTCCACCCAGCCGGCCGCCCCGATGCCGACGGCGTGCACGTCGTGGCGGTCGGAGAGGTCCAGGACCAGCTCGGCGATGGTGTCCTCGACGACCCGCGGGCTCTTGGACTTGTCGGGGGTCTCGGCCCGGACCTTCTCCAGGATGCGGCCGTCGGCGTCGACGACGCCCGCCATCACCTTGGTGCCGCCGATGTCGATGCCCACCGTGGGTACACGCGGCGCGGAGACGTAGGAGCGCCGCTCACGCGTGGCCACGGCCCTGAACACCGTCGCTCTGGCGGTCGCCCTGGCACTCGTCCCGGCGCTCGTTCCGGCAGTCGCTCCGACAGAGCCCCGGTGCGCCCGGTCACGGTACGTACTCATCACCGTCGATTGTGCCCTACGGAGCGCCGCGGTCCGGGCCCGAGGGACGGGTGCGCGCCAGTTCGTGGCCGAGCCGGTCCAGGTCGCTGCCGCCCGCCATCTGGCGGGTCAGCTCGTCCAGAGCGATCTCCTCGCGGGCATGGCTGCCGGCCATGGAGCCGCGCCTGAGCAGGACGAACCGGTCACCGACCAGATGGGCGTGGTGGGGGTTGTGGGTGACCAGGACGACGCCCAGCCCCTGGTCGCGGGCGGCGGCGACGTAGCGCAGGACCACCCTGGCCTGTTTGACGCCGAGGGCGGCGGTCGGCTCGTCCAGGACGATCACCCGGGCGCCGAAGTGGACGGCGCGGGCGATGGCGACCGACTGCCGCTCGCCGCCGGAGAGGGTGCCGATGGGCTGGTCCACGTCGCGCAGGTCGATGCCCATGCGCAGCAGGGCCTCGCGGGTGGTGCGGCGCATGGCGGCGGTGTCCAGGCGGCGGAGGGGGCCGCGCCCGGTGACGGGCTCGGAGCCGAGGAAGAAGTTGCGCCACACCGGCATCAGCGGGACGACGGCCAGGTCCTGGTAGACGGTGGCGATGCCGCGGTCGAGGGCTTCGCGGGGGGAGGCGAGGCGGACCTCCTCGCCGTCGATGCGGAAGGCGCCGCCGTCGTGCCGGTGCAGCCCGGAGATGATCTTGATGAGGGTCGACTTGCCGGCGCCGTTGTCGCCGAGCACGCAGACGACCTCACCGGGGCGGACCGCCAGCGACACGCCCTCCAGCGCGGTCGCGTTGCCGTAGCGCTTGCCGACGCCGGCCAGCTCGACCAGTGCCGTGGGGGAACCGGCCGCCGCCGTGGACGTCCCGTTCACGAGGATGCCTCCGCCCGCTTGCGGATCCATGCGTTGAGCAGCGTGGCGAGCAGCAGCATCGCCCCGAGGAAGAACTTGAACCAGTTGGGGTCCCACTGGGCGTAGACGATGCCCTTGCTGGTCATGCCGAAGATCAGGGCGCCGACGGCGGCGCCGGCCGCCGAGCCGTGGCCGCCGGTGAGCAGGCAGCCGCCGATGACGGCCGCGGCGATGTAGATCAGCTCGTTGCCCACGCCCTCGCCGGACTGCACGACGTCGTAGCTGAACAGCAGGTGCTGGCCGGAGATCCAGGCGGCCAGGGCCACTCCCATGTACAGGCCGACCCGGACGCGGTCGACGGGGACGCCGACCGCGCGGGCGGCGTCCGCGTTGCCGCCGGTGGCGAAGATCCAGTTGCCCGCCCTGGTCCGCAGCAGGATCCAGGTGGCCGCGGCGACCAGCGCGAGCCACCACACGATGGTGATCCTCAGCTGGAAGCCGCCGACGGTGATGTCGGAGGCGAAGACCGCGCGGGCGGAGGCGAAGCCCTCCATGTCGCCGATCGCCCTGGTGGAGACCGTGCCGCCGATCAGCTTGGTGAGGCCGAGGTTGAGGCCGGTGAGCATCAGGAAGGTGCCCAGGGTGATGATGAAGCTCGGCAGGCGGGTGCGGGTGAGAGTCCAGCCGTTGAAGAAGCCGATCGCGAGGGTGACCAGCAGGGAGACCGCGACGCCGGCCCAGGTGTTCGCCGTCATCTGGTAGCTGAACATCGAGGAGACCAGCGCCGAGCTGGTCACCATCACGCCCGCCGACAGGTCGAACTCCCCGCCGATCATCAGCAGGGCCACCGGCACCGCCATGATGCCGATCGTGGAGGCGGCGTACAGGACGGTGCCCAGGCCGGCGGGGCGCAGGAAGCCGTCCGCGGCGAGGGCGAAGAAGACCAGGACGGCGACGGCCCCGACCATCGCGCCCAGCTCGGGGCGGGCCGACAGGCGCCGTGCCACCGGGCCGCGTGCGGCGGTGTCCTTCGCCAGGGCCGCGGGGGTGGCGGTCATCGGGTGCCCCGCTCGGTGTACTTCTCCAGATCGGCGGCGTCCTCCCCGGTCACCAGCTGCGGGCCGGTGAGGACCGGCCGCCCGCCGCCGAGCATGTTGCCGTTGTAGCGGTGCAGCCACAGCAGGTCGACGGCCTCGTAGCCCTGGAGGTAGGGCTGCTGGTCGACGGCGAAGCCGATCGTGCCGTCGCGCAGTCCGGCGGCGACCTGGGCGTTGAGGTCGAAGGTGTTGACCTCCGCGTCGCTGCCCGCCCGCTCCACGGCCCTGACGGCGGTGGCGGCGAAGGGGGCGCCGAGGGTGACGACGGTGTCCACGTCCCGGTCGGACTGGAGCTCGGCCTCGACGGAGGACTCCACGGAGGGCATGTTGGTGCCGTCCACGTAGAGGTTCTCCACCTCGCCGTCGAAGGCCTCGCGCACTCCGTCGCAGCGCTCCTCGTGGCCGACGTTGCCCTGCTCGTGGACGACGCACAGGGCCTTGTCGTGGCCGCGCTCGTTCAGCTCCCCGCCGACCGCCTCGCCGGCGACGGACTCGTCCTGGCCGATGTGGGCGAGGGCGCCGAGGCCGGCGGACTCCTCCTGGCCGGAGTTGATCGTAACCACCGGAATGCCGGCCCTCACCGCCTCGCGCACCACCGCATCCATCGCCTCGGGCTTGGCGAGGGTGACGATCAGCCCGTCCACCTTCCGGTCGATGGCGGTCTGGACGAGCTGGGCCTGACGGCCGGCCTCCTTGTCGTGGGAGTAGACGAACTCCACGTTGTCCTTGACGGCGGCCTGCTCGGCGCCGCTGCGGACGATGTCCCAGTAGGTGTCGCCGTCTCCCGAGTGGGTGACCATCGCGAACGTCCAGCGCGGGGTGTCCACCGCCGCGCGGCCTCCGGCGCGCTCGCGCTCCTCCTCGGCCCGCTTGCCGCCGGTGCTGCTGCATCCGGCCAGGGCGAGCGCGAGGACCGCCGCCGACGCCGTGGCCCTCGTCCGTATACCGGCCCGTATACCGGTACGCGCACCGGTCCGTACGCCCCTGCGTACCCCTCCTGCCGTGGCCACGCGGTTTCCGCCCTCTCGCTGCGTGAGTGCCGGCCTGGCGGCCGGCTTTCGTGCCGTGCCGGGGCGCGGGCGGTGCCCGGCCCCGGCCGACCAAGTATCCGTCACCGCCGCTCGCACGGGGATCGGGGGTGGCGCGGGAGGAAACGGGCGGTGCGGGTGTGACGAGGGAGGCCGGCGGGCCGGAAGGGGTGGTCCCTCAGAAGCGCACCGGAAGGCGGTGCGGACCGCGGATGAGCATGCCCTGCCGCCATGAGACGGCCGCGGGGTGGATGTCGAGGGCCAGGTCCGGGCAGCGGTCCAGCAGCGCACGGATGGCGACGCGACCCTCCAGCCGGGCCAGCGGGGCGCCCAGGCAGTGGTGGATGCCGTGTCCGAAGGCGAGGTGGCCGCGGGACTCGCGGCGGATGTCGAAGCGGCCGGGGTCCGCGAATCGTCCCGGGTCGCGGTTGGCGTCGGCCAGGGCCGCCAGCACCAGCTCCCCGCCTCCGGGGACCACCGTCCCGCCGATCTCGACGGGCTCGGTGGTGAAGCGGTAGGTGGGCGTCTCGACCGGGCCGTCGTAGCGCAGCATCTCCTCGACCGCGCCCTCGGTCAGGGAGGGGTCCGAGCGCAGCAGCGCGAGCTGGTCGGGGTGGGTGAGCAGGGCGAGGGTGCCGTTCGCGATCAGGTTGACGGTGGTCTCGTGGCCCGCGACGAGCAGCAACCAGGCCATGCCGAGCAGCTCCTCGGCCGACAGCCGGTCGCCGTCCTCGTCGGCGGTGTGCAGCAGGGCGCTCAGCAGGTCCTCGCCCGGCTGCCGGCGCTTCTCCTCCAGCAGCTCGGTGAGGTACGCGGTGACGGCCTCGTTGGCGGCCCGCTTCTCCTCGAAACCCGCGTCCCCCACGACGGTGGCCGACCAGGCCCGGAAGGCGTCCCGGTCCAGGAACGGCACGCCCAGCAGCTCGCAGATGACCGTGATGGGCAGCGGGAAGGCGTAGGCGTCCACCAGGTCGGCCCGCCGGCCCGGCTCCTTCAGCATCGCCTCCAGCAGCCCGTCGGCGATCTCCCGCACCCTCGGCTCCAGGGCCGCCGTGCGCCGCGCGGTGAACTCGCGGGCGACCAGCCTGCGCAGCCTGGTGTGGTCCGGCGGGTCGGAGCTGAGCATGCTGACCCCGGACGCCAGAGGGCCCACCGGCAGGGCGGGCGAGGCGTTGCCCCAGTGCTTGGACAGGCGCGGGTCGGCCAGGACGGCCCGCGCCTCCTCGTATCCGACGACCAGCCAGGCCTCGGCTCCCTCGGGCACCCGCACCCGGTGCACCGGGCCGCGTGCCCGCAGTTCGGCGTAGACGGGGTAGGGGTCGCGGACGAAGTCCTCGCCCAGGGAGGCCAGATCGACCGCTGCCCGCTCGTCCGTGCTCATCCGCGCCTCCCCTGTGTGGCCGTCCGCCGCCGATGATGCCAGCGGGGGTCCCGCGGCGACACCGTTATCCGGCCAGGTGGCCCGGCGGGCCGCGGGTGGGCCGAAACGGGCCGTACGGGGCTGTACGGGCCGTACGGGGCCTCCCCGGCCGCGCCCGGCCCGCGAGCCCGGCCGCCGGAGCACGGGGGCGCCCCCGTCAGGGCGACGGCGCGCCGAACAGCTCGACGGCCTTGCGCACCTCCGCCAGCGCCTCGGCCAGGGCGCTCACCGAACCGACCGCCCCCGCGATCAGCAGCAGTGAGTGGCGCAGCCGGGCGACCTCGGGGGCACCGGCGCGGAGCTCGGCGTCCACGGCGGCCAGTTCGTCCTCGGCTATCCGCCGGTCCGCCAGTTGGGCGCGGTAACCGGCGAGTTCCCGGTGCAGGCGGGACACGGCCCGCCGCAGTGCGACGACCCGCGGGTCGTCCTGTCCGTGGACGACCGTCCGGCGTCCTACCGCTTCTTTTCGCAACGCAGCTCCCCCCACACGGATGCTGTGTTTCTCGTCGTCCGCCGTCGGTTGTCGTCTGCCGTCGTGCTCCGTCCTACCGTTCCCGGTCCCGCGCGGCTCTCCCCCGTCGCTCCGCCGCCGCTCCGCGCCCGCCGGGGACTCGCGGACCGGCCCCTCCCGGCGGCGTACGGCCGGGAAAGGGGTGCGCACAGTAAACGCCACTCTCCGCACATCGCGCTACACGGAGGGCGAGACTCGGGGCATGGTTCAGGCCATCGGGACCGGGCCCGGCGGGCCCCGTTCCGCCGCGGTGGGGAGACTGGTCCGCGGCGGCGGAACGTGCCGGCGGAAGCGGCCCCTGCCCGCCGCCCCGACGAAGGAGTGACACGCCCATGTCCGCAGCAGCACCGCCCCCGCCCGCCGTCGTCACCGGCGCCGATCCCGCCCGGACGCCCGAGGAGCACCAGGGGCGCCACGGGGAGGTCCTCACCGACGCCGCACTCGCCTTCCTGGGCGAGCTGCACCGGCGCTTCACCCCGCGCCGCGACGAACTGCTGGCCCGCCGGGCCGAGCGCCGCGCCGGGATCGCCCGCACCGGCACCCTGAACTTCCCGGCCTCGACCGCCCACGTCCGCGAGGGCGACTGGCGGGTGGCGCCGGCCCCCGAGGCGCTCCGGGACCGCCGGGTGGAGATCACCGGCCCGGTCGACCGCAGGATGACGGTCAACGCCCTCAACTCCGGCGCCCGCGTCTGGCTGGCCGACTTCGAGGACGCCTCCGCCCCCACCTGGGAGAACGTGGTCGGCGGCCAGATCAACCTGATGGACGCCCACCGCCGCCGCATCGACTTCACCGCGCCCGGGGGCAGGCGCTACGAGCTGCGGCCCGAGGAGGAGCTGGCCACCGTCGTGGTACGGCCGCGCGGCTGGCACCTGGACGAGCGCCGTCTGCGGGTCGGCGACCGCGCCGTACCCGGCGCGCTGGCCGACTTCGGCCTGTACTTCTTCCACAACGCCCGTCTGCTGCTGGAGACGGGCCGGGGCCCGTACTTCTACCTGCCCAAGCTGGAGTCCCACCTGGAGGCGCGGCTGTGGAACGACGTCTTCGTCTTCGCCCAGGACTACTGCGGCATCCCGCGGGGTTCCGTCCGCGCCACCGTGCTGATCGAGACGATCACCGCCGCGTTCGAGATGGAGGAGATCCTCTACGAACTGCGCGACCACGCCTCCGGCCTCAACGCGGGCCGCTGGGACTACCTGTTCTCCGTCGTGAAGAACTTCCGGGACGCCGGCGAGCGGTTCGTGCTGCCCGACCGCAACGCGGTGACCATGACCGCGCCCTTCATGCGCGCCTACACCGAGCTGCTGGTGCGCACCTGCCACAAGCGCGGGGCCCACGCCATCGGCGGCATGTCCGCCTTCATCCCCGACCGGCGCGACCCGCGGGCCAACGAGCGGGCCTTCGCCAAGGTCAGGGCCGACAAGGACCGCGAGGCGGGGGACGGCTTCGACGGCTCCTGGGTGGCCCACCCCGATCTGGTGCCCGTCGCGCGGGCTTCCTTCGACGCGGTGCTCGGCTCCCGGCCGCACCAGAAGGACCGGCTGCGCGAGGACGTGCGCGTCACCGCGGCCGATCTGCTGGCCGTCGACTCCCTGGAGGCCCGGCCCACCCGCGAGGGGCTGGTGGGCGCGGTCCGGGTCGGCATCCGCTACATCGAGGCGTGGCTGCGGGGCCAGGGCGCCGTGGCGATCTTCGGGCTGATGGAGGACGCCGCGACCGCCGAGATCTCGCGCTCCCAGATCTGGCAGTGGGTCGACGCCGGCGTGGTACTGGACACCGGGGAGCAGGTCACCCCCGAACTGGTGCGCTCGCTGGCCGCCGAGGACCTGGCGGGCATCCGCGCCGGGCTGGGCGAGGAGGCGTACGCGGCGGGCAGGTGGCGGCAGGCGCACGACCTGCTGCTGCGGGTCGCGCTGGACGGGGACTTCGCGGAGTTCCTGACCCTGCCGGCGTACGAGCTGCTGGACTGAGCCGCGCCGGGCGCCGGGTGGTGGCGCACCGCACGCCGGGCCGCGGGGCTGCCGGGGCTGCCTGACCGCCGGAGGAATGTGACCGGAATTCGATCCTCCGGTCCGCCGCGGGGCACGCGGCCGTGCGAACCCGTTCCCGGCGGGCGCCTTCGTCGGGGACGATGAGCCGGCGAGCCCCCCGTCCCCGCGGCCCTTCGGCCCGAACGTCCGCCTGGAGCCCAGATTGGCAGAGACCGTGCCGGTGCGGTGCCCCCAGTGCCGCCGCGAGCACCTCTACATCGTGCCCACCTATCCGTGCCGCTGCGGTGCCCCCGTGGCGCCCGCGCTGCTGCGCGGCGGGATTCCCGTGCGGGTCCGGCACCGCGTGTGGGCCGACTCCTGGCTGACGCTGCGCTGCTCCGCCTGCGGGCGGTACGACGAGTGGCCCCGGCCGGAGCTGGGCTGCCCGTGCGGCGCGCTGCTGCGGCCTCCCCTGGCCGAGTCCTCCGGCCGGCTCCCCGGCGCGGTCCTCCCGTCCGCCGTGGCCGGCGGCGGGGAGGCGCCGGGCGCGCCTTCGCCGGGGGCGGCCGGCGGGCGGCCCGGTTTCCGGCCGGTCGCCATCCGCACCGCCCGGGACGTGGTGACGGCCGCCGCGCTCTTCCTGGGCTGGCTGGGCTTCGAGCGGGTGCGCCCCGTGGCCGGGGCCCACCCGGTCCCCGGCGTCGATCTGCGCGGGCCCGATGTCCTGGCCCGGGTGGACCCCACCACCTCGCCGACCGGGCCGGACGCCGTCGAGACGCTGTGGCTGCACGGCCTCAACGAGTCGGCGGTGGCCGTCTGCTTCTCCCTGGCCGACTACACCCGCCAGGCGCTCGGCCGCGCGGACACTCTCGGCCTGCCGCTCTTCACACTGGATCTGGCCGGCACTCCGCAGCCGGTCAGCGAGGCGGCGCACGCGCTGCTGGGCACCGGCGGCCCCCACCGGCCTCCGGCGGAGCCCGCTTAATCAAGTTTGACTACCAGGGAGACGGACGTTACCCTTCCCGTAACTAGTCAAAATTGACGAATGGAGAGCCTTGCTCCGGAACACCGAGACCGCCGCGGCCCTGACCGGCTACACCCCGACCGAGGAGGACCTGCGGAGCGTGGAGGAGTGGTTCGCCTCCTACGACGAACTCGCCTCCTCCCCCACCCCGGAGAACATCGAGCGCATGGCCGACATGGCCGTCTTCCCGCTCAACCTGGTGACCGACGGCTCCGACGGCGACGGCCGGACGGGCCAGTGGGACCGGCGGCGCTACACCGGGACGATGAACGCGGTGATGGGCGGCGCGGGGGACGGGGAGGTCCGCTTCGAGTCGGCGCGCACCCCGCTCTTCCTCTCCTCCTGCCTCGTCGTGGTGTTCACCGACTCGGTGATGACGGCGGGAGGCGAGGAGCACCGCATGCGCTACGCCGACATCCTGGTGCGCCGGGGCGGCGTCTGGCGCTTCCAGACGATGGTCCAGAGCGGCTGGGCCGAGATGACGGAGGGCCCGCGGGGCTGACCGGGCCCGACGGGCACCCCACCGGTGCCGGGCCGGACGGTCGTCCGGTCCGGCACCGGCCTGCTCCTCCCCTACGCCCCTCCCGCGCCACCCACCGCGAAGTGGACGAGGAACACCGCCGTCAGCAGCCACATCAGCAACCCCGGTTCGCGCCAGCGCCCCACCGCCGTGCGCACGGCGGTGTAGGCGATGACGCCGGCGCCGATGCCGGTGGTGATGGAATAGGTGAAGGGCATCAGGACGACCGTGAGGAAGACGGGGATCGCCGTGGTGCGGTCGGTCCAGTCCACGTACCGGGAGTTCTGCATCATCATCGCGCCGATGACGACCAGCGCGGCGGAGGCCACCTGGCCGGGCACGATCAGCGCCAGCGGGGTGAACAGCAGCGCCGCCGCGAACAGCAGCCCGGTGACGACGGCGGACAGCCCCGTACGCGCGCCCTCGCCCACGCCCGTGGCCGACTCGATGAACACCGTCTGGCCCGACGCGCTCGCCACACCCCCGACCACCCCGCCCGCGCCGTCCACCAGCAGTGCCCGGCCCAGCCCCGGCATCCGTTCCCGCTCGTCGGTCAGGCCCGCCTCGTGGCCGACGGCGATGATGGTGGCCATCGCGTCGAAGAACCCGGCCAGCACCAGGGTGAAGACGATCATGGTGAAGCCGGTGACGCCCAGACCCGCCAGGCCGCCGATCTCCACGTTCCCCAGCAGGCCGAAGTCGGGGGCGGAGACCAGTCGTTCGGGGAGTTCGGGCACGGCGCCGCCCCACTCCTGGCCGCCGATGCCGAAGGCGGCGGTGGCGGCCGTCGAGAAGGCGGTGCCGGCGGCGATGCCGATCAGCAGGGCGCCGGGCACCCCGCGGGCCAGCAACATGAAGATCAGCAGCAGGGTGACGCAGAAGGCCAGCACCGGCCAGCCGGTCAGCCGGCCGCCCTGGCCGAGGGTGACCGGGGAGCCCGGTTCGCCCAGGCCGACGAAGCCCGCGTTGACCAGGCCGACCATCGCGATGAACAGGCCGATGCCGATGGTGATGGCGTGTTTGAGCGCCGTCGGGATGGCGTTCATGATCCGCTCGCGCATCCCGGTGACCACCAGCAGGATGATCACCGAGCCGTAGATCACGCACATTCCCATCGCCTGCGGCCAGCTCACCTCGGGGGCGACCTGGGTGGCCAGCACGCCCGAGACTCCCAGCCCGGCCGCCAGCGCCAGCGGAGCGCGGCCGATCACGCCCATGGCGACGGTGGTGACGGCCGCGGCCAGCGCGGTCGCGGTGATCACCTCGGCGGTCTCCAGCCGGTTCCCGTAGCGGTCGGGGACGGACAGCAGCACGGGGTTGAGCAGCAGGATGTAGGCCATCGCCATGAAGGTGGTGACGCCGCCGCGCACCTCGCGCGCGACAGTGGACCCGCGGCGGGAGATGTGGAACCAGCGGTCCACGCGCGATCCCCCGGAGGGCGGGGGGCCGACCACCCGGGGGTCCTCGGGAGGCTCGGCCTTCCCGCGGCGTCCGGCTTCCCCGCCGCGTCCGGGCCTCCCGGGGCGCTCGGGCCCGCCGGGGTCCTTCGGGCTCATCGGCCGCTCGGGCGCCCGGCGCCGGCGGCGGGCACCGCCTCCCGGTCGGCGGGGCACGGGAAGTACATGTCGTCGGCTCTTCTCGGTCGGTCGCGGGGTTTCCCCGCCGCCGGCCCGCGGAGGGGTCCGGTGCCGGGCGGGAGTGCGGGGGATCGGGCGGCTACACCCGTGTTACACCGCACCCCCCGGGCGGACCGGCTCGCCGACCGGCCGGTGCGGTCACCGCCGGCACGAAGCACCCGTACGGCCCACGAGCAGGTCTTGTAGATTCGAACGAAGGCCCGCGGGAGCCGGGGCGCGGCACACGCGCCCCGCGCACCGGCGGTAAGGCACCAGCGGTACGGAAAGATCGGCGGACGACGACGATGCGGTTGCGCGCACTCCTGGACAGCCCCTGGCCGGGGCTGCGGCTCCTGAGCGGCGAGGAGGGGCTCGACCGGCCGGTACGGGGCGTGATGACCACCGACCTGCGCGACCCGAGCCGCTATCTGTCGGGCGGTGAGCTGGTCCTGACGGGGCTGGCCTGGCGGCGCGGACCCGAGGACTCCGAGCCGTTCGTCCGCATCCTGGCCGCCGCGGGCGTGGCCGCGCTGGCGGCGGGCGAGGCGGAGCTGGGCCCGGTGCCCGCGGATCTGGTGGCGGCCTGCGCACGGCACCGGATGCCGCTGTTCTCGGTGGACGAGAAGGTCGCCTTCGCCACCGTCACCGAGCACGTGGTGCGGCAGGTCTCCGGCGAGCGGGCCGGCGATCTGGCCGCCGTGGTGGAGCGGCACCGGCGGCTGATGTCCCCGGACCCGGTGGGCGGCGGCCCGGACGCGGTGCTGGACCTGCTGGGCTCCGACCTGGATCTGCGGGCGTGGGTGCTCTCCCCCGTCGGCCGCCCGGTCGCCGGTTCCGGCGCCGAACGGCTGCCGGCCGCGGTCCGCACCCGCCTGGCGGGCGAGCACCTGGCGGCGCTGCGGGCGGGGCGCCCCGGTCCGCACCGCGCGGTGGCCGGCGAGACGGTGTACTCGCTGTTCCCGGTGGGCGGCCCGCCGGCCGGCGCGGAGGGGGCCGACCCCCGCGAGGCGGTGCTGTCGGCGCTGTCGGGCTGGCTGCTGGCCGTGGAGGCCGACGCGGACGAGTGGCCGGCCGAGCGGCTGGACCTGCTGAACGGCGTCACCCGGCTGATCGCGGCCGAGCGCGAGCGGCGGGACGCCGCCCGCTCGGTGGGCCGCCGTCTGGCCGGGGAGGTGCTGGAGCTGCTGCGTTCCGGCGCTCCGTCGGCCGAGGTCGCCGCCCGGCTGCGGGTGACGGCGTCCGCGCTGCTGCCCGGGTCCGGGGCCGCGTCCCTGTGGCAGGTGGTCGTCGCCCGGCTGGAGTGGGAGGGCGGTCCCGGCCTGTCCGAGGAGGAGCGGGCCCGGGCGGCCGGGGCCCTGCTGGAGGAGGCGCTGGCCGGTCCGGCCGGCGGCCGGGACGCGGCGGACCGGGTCGCGGTGGCGGCGGCCGGCGGGGAGGCCGTCGCGCTCGTCCCGCTCGCGGCGGCTTCCGGTCAGAAAACCGGCGGCGAGGGGAGCGGCGGCGATGGGGCCGTGCCGTCCGCCGGCGCCGAGGGCGCGCTCGCGGCCGCCGTCCTGCTCGACGCGTTGCGGGCCCCGCTGGAGCGCGGCCTGGACGGCCTCGGCGGACCGGACGGACGGCTGACCCTGGGCGTCAGCGCGGCCGTCCACTCCGCCGAGGGCCTGCGCGGGGCCCTGGAGGAGGCCCGCCACGCCCGCCGAGTGGCCGCCGCCCGGCCGGGGCGGGTCCGCGCGGCCGGTCACGAGGAGCTGGCCTCCCACGTCCTGCTGCTGCCGTTCGTGCCCGACGACGTGCGCCGCGCCTTCACCGCCCGGCTGCTGGACCCGCTGTACGAGTACGACCGGCGCCACCGCGCCGAGCTGGTGCCCACCCTGGAGGCGTTCCTGGCCTCCGAGGGCTCCTGGACGCGCTGTGCCGCCCGTCTCCATCTGCACGTCAACACCCTGCGCTACCGGGTGGGCCGTATCGAGCGGCTCACCGGCCGCGACCTGTCACGGCTGGAGGACCGGGTGGACTTCCTCCTGGCCCTGCGCATGCGCTGAGCCCCCTCCCGAATCCTCCCGAATCCGCCCGGACCGGATCGAACCTCCCCGGCCCGCCTAGGCTGGAGGTGTGTACGCGCGCAGGCGGCGCCGCTACTTCGCGCTGATGGGTCTGTGCCTGGCCCTCTTCGTCGGCGCGTGGGCCTTCGTGCGCCTGTGGTCGGTGCCCCTGGCGATCGCGATGTGCGTGGTGGCCATGGTCATCCCGCCGGTCGCGGCGGTCGTCGCCAACCGGCGCGAGCCGGACGACCGCTGGTGGGACGAATGACCGCGGCGGCCGGTGACGCACGCCGTCCGGGGTGTGTCAAGAGCTGACCAAGATTGTGAAACCGTTCACACTTACCCCTTGGCGGGGCCCAGGTGTTCGTGCTGGGATTCGCTCACATCCGGCTCGACGGCGCGCTTGGTTGGGGAGGGCACTGTGGCGGAGACCGCCATGTCACGTTCGGTACGGCGGGAGGGTGCGGGATCGGGCGCGGGGTCGGGCGCGGGGTCGGGGCCGGGTGCCGGGGCGGAGGGCGGTCCGCTCGACCACGCGGTGTGGCGGCTGAGGTCGCGCGGCTGCTGGGAGGACGCGGCGGCGCTGCTGGAGCCGGGGGTGGCGCGGGACGACGCCTCCGCGGCGCTGCGGCGGGCGGGGTTGCTGGTGGAGCGCTGCATGTTCACCGCCGACGGCTGGGAGCGCGCCGAGGAGGCGCTGCGGGTGGCCGAGGCCCTGGCGGCGACGGACGAGGAGCGGGGGGCGGCCGCCTGCGAGCGCGGCCATCTGGCCTACGCCGCGACGGTGCTGGCCGTACGCGACCGGGCCGACGAGGCCCGTGCCGCGCTGGGGCGGGCCGCCGCGCTGCTGCCGCCCGGCTCCTCCCGGCGGGCGATGCTGGACTTCCGGCGCGGCCTGATGACCGAGCACTTCGGGGACAGCCCCCAGGCGGCGCGGGCGGCGTACCGCCGGGCGCACGCCGCCGCCACCGCCCAGGGGGACGCGCTTCTGTGCTCCTTCACCTGGCGGCATCTGGCCGGACTGGCCCTGCGCGGCGGTGAGCTCACCGAGGCGCGGCACGGCTTCGCAGAGTCGCTGCGGCTGCGCGAGGAGCTGGGTTATCTGGTGGGCATGGCGCCGGCCCTGGTGGCCCTGGCGGACGTCCAGCCGGAGCCGGAGGCGGAGCGGCTCCGGGCCGAGGCGCGGCGGCTGTTCCGTCTGCTGGACGGGGTGCCGAGCTGGCTGGCCGGCCGGCTGGCGGAGGAGGACGGGGAGCGGCCTCCGGCACCGGCACCGGCACCGGCACCGGCACCGGCGGAGGGTCCCGCCGAGTGACGCGCGCCACTCGTAAGGGCTGGCCTTGCACCGGCACCGATCATGTGAGCTAAGGTAAGCCTTACCTGTTATAGCCGTCGATTCGGTGGTACCCGCATGGCCATGTGCACCCTCGCCCCCGCCCCCGAGGCGCCCACCGCGTCGCCGCTGGCCGCGGCCTACGACCGTCTGGCCGAGGTCTTCCCCGGCCTGCGGGTCACCGAGGTCCGGGAGGCCGGCGAGCTGCCGCGCGGCGACGGCTGGGTGCGGGCGGCGGAGCTGGCCGAGGGCGGAGACGTTCTGGACGCCTTCCTGGCCTGGGACGACGAGCAGGTGCGGCGCGACTACGGTGAACGGGCCCGGCCCGACGTGGTCGCCGGCTTCGGTCTGCACCGCTACGCCTGGTCGGTCTGCCTGCTGGTGACGCTCCCCTGGTTCCTGCACCGCCGGGTGCCGCGCGTCCCGCTGGACTCGGTGGCCTACGACCGCGCCTCGGGCCGGATGGCGGTGCGCGCCGAGGAGTTCTCCTGCCTGCCCGGCGACCCGGCCGCCGCACTGCCCGGCGCCCGTGTCGTCCACGGCGAGGAGGCGCTGCGGGCGGCCGTGCGGGAGTCGGTGGCCGAGCACCTCGGTCCCCTCCTGGAGGCGTTCGGGCCGCGCATGCGCCGCGGACCGCGCGCGCTGTGGGGCATGGCGACGGACGAGATCACCGAGGGCCTGTGGTACATCGGCCATCTGCTGGGCGAGGAGCGGCGCGCGATGGCCGAGGCCGAGCTGCTGCTGCCGGGCTCGGTCGCCCCCTTCCCGCGGGGCGCCGCCTTCCGGGAGCTGTCCGGGCCGGACGGCGAGAGGTACCCCACCCGGGACCGGGCGAGCTGCTGCATGTTCTACACGCTGCGCCCGCAGGACACCTGCGTCACCTGCCCGCGCACCTGCGACGCCGACCGGGTGGAGCGGCTGAGCGCCGCGCGCGCCTGATCCGCCGCCCGTCCCCGCGCCGGGGAGCGCCCGCGCGAGCCGGGCCGGCCGTGTGGGACGGACGGGGCGGGCGGGGTGAACTCCTCTGAGGATTCGAGCATCCGGCCGGTAACCGGCGGCGATTCCGGCTCGCTACACTCCTGTTCGCACGTTCTGGCCACCCTCGGCGGTTTTTTGGGCCCAAAGGGCCTGCCACACAATCTTTTTTCCGCCAGGATGCTGCGGGTCAACGAAGCCAACGCGAGCACGGCGGGGCCGTCTTGACGGCATGCCGCCAGGCAAGGGACACACCCGGATGAGACTGACGGACATATCGATGAACTGGGTGCTGGCGGGTGCCGTACTGCTCGTCGGCGCCCTGGTCGCGGTCGTGCTGATGGGCCGCGGAAGCGGACGCCACAGGACCGAGGACGACCAGGGGGCGGACTCCTGGGAGCGCATGGAGGAGCGCCGCCGCCGCAAGGAGACGGTCTACGCCATCGCCTCCTACGTCCTGCTGTTCTGCTGCGCTGGCGTCGCCGCCGCGCTCTCCTTCCACGGCCTGGTGGGATTCGGCCGGGAGAACCTCGGCCTGTCGGGGGGCTGGGAGTTCCTGGTCCCCTTCGGTCTGGACGGCGCGGCGATGTTCTCCGCCGTGATCGCCGTGCGCGAGGCCAGCCACGGTGACGCCTCCCTCGGCTCGCGGCTGCTGGTGTGGCTCTTCGCGGGCGCCGCGGCGTGGTTCAACTGGGTGCACGCCCCGCGCGGCGACGAGCACGCGGGCGCCCCGCAGTTCTTCGCGGGCATGTCGATCGCGGCGGCCATCCTCTTCGACCGGGCGCTCAAGCAGACCCGGCGCGCCGCCCTGCGCGAGCAGGGCCTGGTGCCGCGTCCGCTGCCGCAGATCCGGGTGGTGCGCTGGCTGCGCGCCCCGCGCGAGACCTACGCCGCCTGGTCGCTGATGCTTCTGGAGGGCGTGCGGACGCTGGACGAGGCGGTCGACGAGGTCCGCGAGGACCGCCGCCGCAAGGAGGAGGAGCGTGCCCGCAAGCGCGAGCAGCGGAAGCTGGAGCGGGCCCGGCTGCGGGCGATCAGCCGGCTGGGCCGCGGCGCCGACACGCAGCAGGTGGAGCTGGAGGTCAGCGCGGGCTCCCCGCAGCCCGCGCGGCCGCGCGCCGCGCTGGGGGCCGCCTCGGAGGACGCCGGCGGCGCGCTGGGGGCGGACGGGCTGCGCAAGGTGGACCCGCCCCGCCCGGCGGACACGTTCGGCTCCGAGGAGAGCCTGACCAGCCCCCGGCTGGACTCGCTTGAGGCCAAACTCGCCGCCATCGAGAAGCAGTTCGGCTGATCATCCCGGTTCTTCCCCGCGGCCGCCGCGGCCGGTTCCCACCGGTCGCGGCGGCCGTACCGTTTCACCGGCGCTCCCCGGCGGTCCGCGGCACGGCGGCCCGCAGCTCCCTCACGGAACCCTCACAGCACTCCTTCGAGGGTCAGCAGCAGCTTCTTGCGCTCCAGCCCGCCCGCGTATCCCGTCAGCGCCCCGCTCGCGCCGATGACGCGGTGGCAGGGGCGCACCACCATCAGCGGATTGGCGCCGACCGCTCCCCCGACAGCCCGCACCGAGTTCGGCTCCAGGCCCGCCATGGCGGCGAGTTCACCGTAGGTGACGGTGGCTCCGTAGGGGACGCGCTCCAGGGCGGCCCACACCCGCCGGCGGAACTCCGATCCCCCGGGGGCCGGGTCGAGGTCGAATTCCTTGAGCTCCCCGGCGAAGTAGGCGTCGAACTGCCGCACCACGCCGGCGAAGGCCGCGTCGTCGCGCCGCCAGCCGGGCAGCACACGGGCACCGCCCTTCTGGCCGGGCACGCTGACCGAGGCCACCACGCCGGGCTCGGGCCCGGCGATCAGCAGCTCGCCCAGCGGGCTGGGGCAGGTGGTGTAGAGGGTGCTCATCGCTTCTCCGCTGTCTCGGTCTCGTTCCCGGTTTCGGCCGGGGGCGGGGCGAGGGTGGCATTCCACAGGTGGTGCAGGGCGTAGGAGCGCCAGGGGCGCCAGCGTTCGGCGTCCGGCACGCGGGCCCCGATCCGCTCCAGCCCGTGCCGCACCCCCGCGTCGCCGGGCAGGAAGACGTCGGGGTCGCCCAGTGCGCGCATCCGGACGTAGCCGGCCGTCCACGGGCCGATGCCGGGCAGGCCGAGCAGGGCCCGCTCGGCCTCGCCCCGGTCGGCCCCGGGGTCGAGGACGAGGACGCCGTCGGCGAGGGCGGCGGCGACCGCGCGCACCGCCCGGCGGCGGGAGCCGGGCATGCGCAGTTCGTCCAGGGGCGCCCCGGCGAGGGTTCCGGCGTCGGGGAAGAGATGGGTGAGGCCGCCGTCGGGCGCGGGCAGCGGCTTGCCGTACGCCGCCACGAGCGCACCCGTCAGCGTACGGGCCGCGCCCACGGTGACCTGCTGGCCGAGCACGGCGCGCACGGCCGCCTCGTGCGGGTCGGGCGCGCCCGGCGAGCGCAGTCCCGGCAACCGGTGGACCAGGGGGCCGAGCAGCGGGTCGCGGCCCAGCCGGTCGGCGACGGCGTACGGGTCGGCGTCCAGGTCGAACAGCCGCCGCATCCGCTGCACGGCGGTGGTCAGGTCCCGCAGGTCGGCCAGGCGCAGCCGGCACGGCAGCCAGCCGCTACCCGGACCACCGCCCGCCCCGTCCGTCCTCTCGCGGACCTCGGCGACGCCGTGGCCGTGGGGCAGGGCGAGGGTACGCCGGTAGACGCGGGCACCGGCCTCTCCGGTGACCTCCTCGACGCCGGGAACGGCCCGCCGCTGGAGGAAGCCGAAGATCTCCGCGGTCGCGTACGGGCCCCGGTGGGCCAGCCGCAGCGCCACTCCCCCGCCCTCGGCCGCCTCCCGGGCCCGGACGGCCGCCCTGTCGCGACTGCGGGCGCGCAGTTCGCGCGGGGTGCAGGCGTGGGCCTCGCGGATGGTGTCGTTGAACTGCCGCACACTGGCGAAGCCGGAGGCGAAGGCGATCTCGGTGACCGGCAGCGCGGTCGTCTGGAGCAGCACCCTGGCGGTGTGCGTCCGCTGGGCGCGGGCCAGGGCGACGGGCCCGGCGCCGAGGTCGGCGGTGAGCCGGCGGTGTATCTGGCGGGCGCTGTAGCCCAGCCGCCGGGCGAGCCCCTCGACGCCCTCGCGGTCCACGACACCGTCGGCGATCATCCGCATCGCGCGGCCGGTGAGGTCGGCCCGCGTGTTCCACTCGGCCGACCCCGGCACGGCGTCGGGCCGGCAGCGGCGGCACGCCCGCAGGCCCGCCCGCTGGGCGGCGGCGGCCGACGGGAAGAACCGCACGTTGCCCCGCTTGGGGGTGACCGCCGGACAGCTGGGGCGGCAGTAGATGCCGGTGGTCAGCACGCCGGTGAAGAAGACTCCGTCGAACCGCTCGTCGCGGCTGCGGACCGCCTCGTACCTGGCCTCGTCGTCCATCACGCGATCCAGTGTGCGCCGCGCGGCGGTCCGCCACTGGCGGAAATCGGACGCGGCGGTGAAGCCTGTCCCCGACCCTCCAGGGGCGCGGACCTCCCGTCTCAGTGCCACGCGACGCCCTGACACCGCGGCGGGCACGGCGGCCGTCGGTGTCACGGGAGTCGCTGGAGCAGGCCCCAGGTGAACTCCGCGATCACCTCGTGCCGCGCCCCCGCCCGGTCCGGGGCGGTGAAGGCCAGCCGCCAACGGGTGGGCGCCGAGCCCTCCACCGGGCGGGCGGGCGTGAAGGCGCGGGCGACCTCGTCCACCGTGCACGTCCACGGCAGCAGGTCCTCCACCGTGCGCAGCCCGGGGCCGGGGGCTCCCGGAGCGCGCACCAACCACTCGTTCCACACGGCGCCGCCCGGCGCGGTCAGCACCTCCAGGCGCAGGTCCGGCCACAGCGGCAGCGGCCAGCGCAGCGCCCGGCAGTCCAGGTCGCCCACCCGGCGCGGCTCGTCCGTCTCCGGTTCGCCGAGCACCGAGCGGTACCGGGCCGCCGCGCCGCGCGAGCGCGGTGAGCGGCCGGCGGCCTGCCAGCGGCGGTTGGCCTCGCGCATCTCGGCCCGGTCGGCGTCCAGCGCGCGCAGCGCGTCGAGCACCAGGTCCGGCTGGAAGTCGGCCATCCGGCGCAGCAGGACGAGCTGGAACTGCCGGGGGCCGAACGGCTGGGCGGGGGTGTCGCTGCGGTCGGGCACGGGGCGACGTTAGCAACCTGCTCCCGCCGCCCCGGGCCCGCCCGGTGCCCGTCCGCCGCGGATCAGCGCGGGCCGCGTTTGCGCTTCGCCATGTGGCGGCCCAGCTCCTGCTTGCGTTTCCAGTCGTGTCGCGGCTCCGCCCGCAGCCGGGCGTCGGTGCGGGCCGCGAGGTACTGGTTCTCGCGCAGCAGTTTGCGGTAGCTGTCCAGCCGGCGCGGCGGCAGGGTGCCGCCGTCGACGGCGGCCAGGACGGCGCAGCCCGGCTCGGCGGTGTGCGCGCAGTCGTGGAAGCGGCAGGCGCGCGCCAGGTCCGCGATGTCCGCGAAGGCCCGGCCGACACCCTCCTCGGCGTCCCACAGCCCGACGCCGCGCAGCCCCGGGGTGTCGATGACGACTCCGCCGCCGGGCAGTGCGAACAGCTCGCGGGTGGTCGTGGTGTGCCGGCCCTTGCCGTCGCTCGCGCGGGTCTCGCGCACCTCCAGCGCCTTCTGCCCGATCAGCGCGTTGACCAGGGTGGACTTGCCCGCTCCGGACTGCCCGAGCAGCACGGCGGTGCCGCCGCCGAGCGCGGCGGCGAGCACGTCCAGCCCCTCGCCGGTGAGCGCGCTGACGGGCAGCACCGTCACGCCGGGCGCGGCGGCCTCGGCGTCGGCGGCGGCATGGGCGGCGTCCGGTGCCAGGTCGGTCTTGGTGAGGGCCACCAGCGGCTGGGCCCCGCTCTCCCAGGCCAGGGCGAGAAAGCGCTCCAGCCTTCCGGGATCGAGCGGGACGGCCAGCGAGACGGCGACGACGGCGTGGTCGACGTTGGCGGCCAGCACCTGCCCCTCGGAGCGTTTGGAGGAGGTGGAGCGCACGAAGGCGGTACGGCGGGGCAGCAGGTCCCGGACCGTCCACGGCGTCCGGCGCCCGCCGGGTTCGAGGGCGGCCCAGTCGCCGGTGCAGACGGTGAGCAGCGGGTCCGGGGAGATGACGGATGCGATGCCGGCCCGTACGGGGCCGCCGGCGGTGACGGCGTCGCACAGCCCGCGGTCCACGCGGACCACGCGGGCGGGGGTGAGGCCCCGGCGCCCGTACGGGGCGAAGGCCTCGGCGGTGTGCTCGTCCCAGCCGTAGGGGGCGAGCGGGTGTTCGGGGTGTGCGGGTACGTCGAGAGGACGCAACGCGGATGCCCTTCCGGGATGGGCGGCCCCGGGATGGTGGCCCGACGGACGGGCCGGAGGTGGTCAGCCGGAGGCCGCGGAGGTGGAACGGACGGACTCGTCGCCGCGGGTCGTGCCCGCGGCGGCGGCGTCGGCAGTCATGGGGCCCACCTCCCGTTCCCGGATCGTCGACGGCCTCCCCGGGGCCATGCCGATCAAGGTCGATCAGGCCCCTCCATGGCCTCCCGGGCCCTCGCGCCGCCGACTTTAGGACGACGGGCGGCTCGCACACCACCGGTTTTCCCGGCCGCCTTCACCCGTCCGGGGGAACCTCATGGGTCACACGGACAAAAGTGTTCCCCGAGAAGACATAACCTGCCGTTTGGTGGAAAATCAGAGCATAAGGGTGAAAGTCTCATAGGAGGTGGCTCAGATGGCCACACCCACGTCACGCATCGAGGAACACCCTGATCTGATCGGGATGCGTGCGCGCTACGCGGAGGCCTCGGCGTCGCCGACGGCACAGGGGATGGAGGCGCTGACCGTGCTGGGCGGCGTCTTCCTGCTGGCGTCTCCATGGATCGTGGGGTTCAGTCAGTTCAACTCGCTGACCGTCAACAACTTCGTCACCGGCATCGCCCTCGCGGTGATCGGCCTGGCGCTCGCGGTGGCGTTCGAGCGCGCCTACGGCCTGAGCATGGCCGTGTGCGCGATCGGCGCCTGGACGGTGGTGTCCCCCTGGCTGGTGGCCGGCAACGTGGACACCGTCAGGACGATCCTCACCAATGTGATCACCGGAGGAATCGTCTTCCTCCTCGGACTGGCGCTGCTGGCCCTCGGCCGGAAGGGCGGCAAGAGCAGCCGCGCGCACAAGAGGGGGTGACCCGGACCCGGCGACCACCGGCACACGGCGGGCCGGGAGGCTTTCCGGCCTCCCGGCCCGCCGTCGGGGCGTCGGCCGTCAGTCGTCGCGGCGGCGGGAGCGCAGCCGGGAGCGTATGTCGGACGGCGGCAGGAACTTCGTCCAGCGCTCGGGAAACTCCGCGGGCGGCTCGGGCGCCTCTCCGGCCTCCCCCTCGTCCCCGCTCCCCTCGGCCCCCCGCATCGCGCGCCGCGCCGCCGCCGCGGCGACGACCTCGGCG
Source organism: Streptomyces verrucosisporus (assembly GCF_017114865.1). GTDB lineage: Bacteria > Actinomycetota > Actinomycetes > Streptomycetales > Streptomycetaceae > Streptomyces > Streptomyces fenghuangensis. Next base: position 87,774 of record NZ_JADEYH010000017.1, read on the forward strand.
GCGGCCTGCTCACGGGCCCGTTCGCTGGCCCGGCGGGCGGCGGCGGTGGTGACCGAGGGCCACACATGGTCGATGGCGGCGTTGACGGCCGCGCCCACCAGGACCGCGAAGGCCGAGACGCCGATCCACAGCAGTACGGCCACGGGCGCGGCCAGCGAGCCGTACAGCGACGGCCCGTCCACCGTGCGCGTGAGGTACAGGCGCAGCGTGAAGCTGCCGGCGATCCACATCAGCAGGGCGACCAGCGCGCCCGGGACGTCCTCCACCCAGGGGGAGCGCGCCGGCACCGAGACGTGGTAGAGCGTGGTGAGGAAGGCGATGGAGACGACCACCACCACGGGCCAGTAGAAGGCCTCGACCAGCAGCTCCAGTTGCGGCACCCAGCCGACCACCGCGTCCGGCCCGACGATCAGCAGCGGCAGGGCGACCGCGCCCAGCGGCAGCGCCACCAGATACAGCCCGAAGGCCAGCAGCCGGGTGGCGACGATGCCGCGGTGGCCGTCGAGGCCGTACATGACGGTGATGGTGTCTATGAAGACGTTCATCGTGCGCGAGCCGGACCACAGTGCCAGCGCGAAGCCGAAGGAGATCACGTCGGGCCGCCCGCCCTCGATCACGTCGTCGATCAGCGGTTCGGCGATCTGGCTGACGCCCCGGTCGGACAGGACGGTGGCGGAGGCGTTCAGGATGTTGGCGCGGACGCTGTCGATGGTGTCGGTGCCGATCCAGGCGTCGAGGTAGCCGAGCAGCCCGATCAGGCCCAGCAGCAGCGGCGGCAGCGACAGCAGGGTGAAGAAGGCCGCCTCGGCGGCCAGCCCCAGGATCCGGTACTCCATCGCGGAGTTGACGGTGTCCTTCAGCAGCAGCCAGGCGAGCTTCCGCTTGGGGACGTTGCGGTACAGGGCGCGCGCCCTGCGCAGCGGGTTCGAGGAGCGGTTCGGGGGTGAGGGGGCCGGTTGCACGCCCATAACGTATCCGGCCCGGTGATCGCGGCTCACACCGTGGCCTGCCGGTTTCCCGGCGGCCCGCGCGGCCCGCGCACCGGTGCGGGTGCGTGCCGGCCCGGGGCTCACACCGCGTACAGCCCGTGGCCGGCGAAGATCCCGCGGGCCTCGGCCACCTGCTCCGGGGTGGGCACGGGGGTGCCGGCCAGGGGGAAGGTCCTCCCGACGGCCTCCCACTTGGCTGCGCCCAGCTTGTGGAAGGGCAGCACGTCGACGCGGGAGACGTTGCCCAGGGAGGCGGCGAAGGCGGCGACGCCCTCGATGTTCTCGGGCCCGTCGGTCAGGCCGGGGACCAGCACGAACCGCACCCACACCTCGTTGCCCAGCAGCGCCAGGCGGCGGGCGAACGCCACCGTGGGGGCGATCTCGCCGCGGCCCCCGGTGACCTTCCGGTACAGCCCCGGCTCCCAGGACTTGATGTCCAGCAGCACCAGATCGGTGTCGGCCAGCAGTGCGTCGGACGCGCGGGCGCCGAGGAAGCCGGAGGTGTCCAGGGCGGTGTGCAGGCCGAGTTCGTGCTTGAAACGGTGCAGCAGTTCTCCGGTGAAGACCGGCTGGAGCAGCGGCTCGCCGCCGCTGAGGGTGGCGCCGCCGCCGGCGGCCCGGATGAAGGCGGTGTACTTCGCCGCCTCGGCGACGAGCTCGCCGGCGGTGGTGCGGCGGCCGTCGCGCAGCCGCCAGGTGTCGGGGTTGTGGCAGTACAGGCAGGCCAGCGGGCAGCCGGCGAGGAAGGCGGTGAAGCGGGTGCCGGGACCGTCCACGCCGGTGGACAGGTCCCAGGAGTGCACCGATCCGGTGACCGGGCGGCGGGTGGCCGCCCCGGCGGGGGTGGCGGCCCCCGCCGGCGCGGTCGCCTGGTAGGTCAGGCGGTTCATCACAGCGCTCCGTGGAAGGTGCGGACCGCGATCAGCTTCGCCCTCTCCCCCAGCGGCGGGAAGGTGAAGGCGCGCTTGCGGATGTCGGAGAACTTCTCCTTGGTGTCGGCGAAGGCGATCTCGGGGTGCTCGTACATCAGCCACATGACCTTGGCGGCGTCGATGGGCGAGCCGCCGCCGAGGGCGACGATGGTGTCGGGCTCGAACTCGCGCATCCTCGCGACGCCGCGTTCGACGGTGGCCAGCTCCGGGTTGGGCTCGATGTCGTCGATGATCTGGAGGTTCACCGGCTCGGTGCGGGAGCGCAGGATGTCCTTGACGCGGGTGAGGTAGCCCAGGCGGTCCATGTTCTGATCGGTGACGACGGTGACGCGCCGCATACCGCGCATGTCGCCGAGGTAGCGCAGGGAGTGGCGCTCGAAGTAGATCTTCGGCGGGACCTTGAACCACTGCATGTTGGTGTTGCGCCGCCCGATGCGCTTGATGTTGAGCAGGTCGACGGCGGTGACGTTGCCGGAGACGGAGTTGTGGCCGTAGGAGCCGCAGCCCAGGGTCATCGAGGGCGGGAAGGAGTTGTAGACGTCGCCGATGCCGCCGAGGCTGGAGGGCGCGTTGGCGATGATGCGCACGGCCTTGACGCGGCGTCCGAACTCCTCGGTCAGCACCTCGTCGTCGGCGTGGATCACCGCGCTGTGGCCCAGACCGTCGAACTCGACCATCTTCGCGGCCAGTTCGATGCCCTGCTCGGTGCTCTGGGCGCGCAGCAGGGCCAGCACCGGGGAGAGCTTCTCGCGGCTGAGCGGCTCGGCGGGGCCGACGCCCGTGATCTCGGTGAGGATGACGGAGGTGTCCTCGGGGACGGTGAAGCCCGCCTGCTCGGCGATCCAGTGCGGCGGCCGGCCGACGGCGTCGGCGTTGAGCTTCGCCCCGGCGCAGTTGGCGCTCCGGGCGGTGGTGCCGAACAGTAACTTCTCCAGCTTCTCCTTCTCCTCGGCGGTGGCCGGGTACGCGTGGAGCCTGCGGAACTCCGCGACGGCCCGCTCGTAGATCTCGGCGTCCAGGACGGCGGCCTGCTCGGAGGCGCAGATCATGCCGTTGTCGAAGGCCTTGGACAGCACGATGTCGTGCACGGCGCGGGGTACGTCGGCGGTGCGGTGCACGTAGGCGGGGACGTTGCCCGCGCCGACGCCGAGGGCCGGCTTGCCGCACGAGTAGGCGGCCCGGACCATGGCGTTGCCGCCGGTGGCCAGGATGGTGGAGACGTCCCCGTGGTTCATCAGCAGGCGGGTGGCCTCCATCGACGGCTCCTCGATCCACTGCACGCAGTGCTCGGGGGCGCCCGCGGCCACGGCCGCCTCCCTCACGATCCGGGCCGCCTCGGCGCTGCACCGCTGGGCCGAGGGGTGGAAGGCGAAGACGATCGGGTTGCGGGTCTTGAGCGCGATCAGCGCCTTGAAGATCGTGGTGGAGGTGGGGTTGGTCACCGGGGTCATGGCGCACACCACGCCGACCGGCTCGGCGATCTCGGTGATCCCGTTCAGCTCGTCGCGGCGGACGACGCCGACCGTCTTCAGCCCCTGCATCGAGTGGGTGACGTGCTCGCAGGCGAAGAGGTTCTTCATCGCCTTGTCCTCGAACACGCCCCGGCCGGTCTCGGCGACGGCCTGCTCGGCCAGTTCGCAGTGGTTCGCCAGGGCTGCCAGGGAGGCCTTCCGCACGATGTGGTCGACCTGCTCCTGGGTGAAGGAGCCTTACTCGTCAAGGGACTTGACGGCGTGTGCGACCAGGGTGTCGACGGTGTGCCGGACGGTCTCGGCGTGCTCACCGCTCCCGGTGCGCCCGGCGTCCGCCGGCGCGGCGGGACGGGCTGCGGGACGTGCGGTGGCTTCTGCCATGGGGATCACCTCTGTGCGGGGGGCCTCGGTGACTCCATTGCACGCCGCCCGGGGCACCCGGCGCAGTCGCCGAAGGGGCCCCGCCCCGCGGCCGAAGGTCCCGCCCCGGACGGGGGTGCGGGCCGAAGGTCCCGGTACCGGCCGGTAAGGCGCTCACCTGCGCGTATGGCGCCCCATCTGGTGCGCCCGGGGCGGGTCTGCGCCCCGTACCGCGCAGGTGGCGGCGGCTACGGCGGCGCCGGTGGCGAGGGCCTGTTCCAGGACGTTCGAGGCCAGCCCTTCCAGGCGCCCACCGAGGGCCCCGGCGGTGTGGAGGGAGTGCAGCAGGCCGCCCATGAAGGCGTCGCCCGCGCCGACGGTGTCCACCACGGCGGTGGGCTCGGCCGGCACCCTCAGCCGTACGCGCTCCGCGCCGCCCGCGCCCTCCAGCGAGGCGTACGCTCCCTCCGCTCCGAGCGTGACGACGACCAGGGCCGCGCCGTGGCCGTGGAGGACCGCGGCGGCCTCCTCCACCCCGGTGCCGGGCAGGAGGTGGCCGAGGTCGTCGTCCGACAGCCGCAGGATGTCGGCCGCGGCGCACCAGCGCGGCAGCCGTTCGCGGCAGACGTCCGGTTCCACCAGCAGCGGCCGGACGTTGGGGTCGATGGAGACGGTGGCCCGCCCGCGCACCCTTGCCAGCAGCCGTTCCACCGCCTCCCCGCCCGGCGGCCGCACCAGTGCCAGCGATCCGGTGTGCAGGCAGGCCGCGGGGCCGGACACGGCCCGCTCCAGCTCACCGTCCGTCCACTGCCAGTCGGCGGTGCCCTCGGCGTGGAAGGAGTACTCGGCGCGGCCGTCGGCGTCGACGTCGGCGACGGCCAGGGTGCTGGGCTCGGCCGCCTCGACCGCGGCGGCCAGGTCCACGCCGGAGGCGGTCAGGTGCTCGCGGAAGAGGCGGCCGAAGACGTCCCGCGACAGCCTGCCCAGGAAACGGGTGGGGGTGCCGAGCCGGGCGAGGGCCACTGCGGTGTTGGCCGGTCCGCCGCCGGGCAGGACCTCCAGCCCGATCGAGGAGGCGGAGGGGCGCTCACGGCCGCCGGGCGCCGGGACGGTGAAGGCGTCGGCGACGCACTCACCGAGCACGGCGACGGGAGGGGCAGCGGGGCCGGGGGCGCGTCCGGGGCGTCCTCCGGTCGCCGGCACGGGTGTGGGCATGGGTGTGGGCATGGGGGCATTCTGGTACGCGCCGCCGGCCGGGAGGCGGTCCGCGGGGCCGCTTCCCGGACGCCTGCGGCGGCGTGCTTCACTGCCCCGCATGAGCACCACCGTCGCCGTCACCACCTGGTCGCTGGAGCAGACCTCTCCCTCCGACCTCTCCCCCGCCCACGTTCCGGACAGCGGGTCCGGCATCCGGATTGCGCGGGCGGAGGTACCCAGCCCGGAGTTCAGCCGCTTCCTCTACACCGCCGTCGGCGGGGACGTCACCTGGACGGACCGGCTGGGGTGGACGTACGCGCGGTGGCGGGAGTTCCTGGAGCGGCCCGGCGTGGAGACGTGGGTGGCGTACGACCGCGGGACCCCGGCCGGGTACATCGAACTGGAGGCACAGTCCGGGGGGACGGTGGAGATCACCTACTTCGGCCTGATCGCCGCCTTCCGCGGCCGGCGCATCGGCGGGCACCTGCTGTCGTACGGGACCGCGCGCGCCTGGGACCTGGCGGAGCGCTGGCCGGGACGGGAGCCCACCCGGCGGGTGTGGGTGCACACCTGCAGCAAGGACGGCCCCCACGCGCTGGCGAACTACCGGCGGCGGGGCTTCCGCCTCTTCGACACCAGGACGGAGGACGAACCGGACGTTTCCGCCCCGGGCCCCTGGCCGGGGGCGGGGCTCTGACCTCCGCCCGGGACCCCTCGGTCCCGGACCCGACGCCATCTCGTCTCGCGGATCGGGACACCTTTGTCCGGACTGTGGATAGCGGTGGACTGCCGCGAGATGCTCATGCCACGCTTCTGCCATGTCTCGAGCTGGAATTGCCTTGGTGAGTCGGCGGCACGTCGACCTCGGCCGCATGTCCAGCGCCATCTGTCCGGCGGGCTGACAGTCCCAGCACCACCGCACATCCGCCGCCCCCGTCGTCGCGGGCAGGCGCCCCCGATTCCCGCTTCCCGTCCGGGTTCGCGCACTTCAGCGCGCCCGGGCGGACCCGGTCCGCTTCCCGCGCAGCCGAGTCCAGCAGAAGGACGAACACACCGCCATGGCCGACACCCCCAAGCCAGCCAGCGCTGCCCCGACCCGCCGCAAGGCCGGCCGCCACCGCGGCGAAGGCCAGTGGGCCGCCGGGCACTTCACCCCGCTGAACGCCAACGAGCAGTTCAAGAAGGACGACGACGGTCTCAATGTGCGGACACGCATTGAGACGATCTACGCCCACGGGGGGTTCGACTCCATCGACCCCTCCGACCTGCGCGGCAGGATGCGCTGGTGGGGCCTGTACACCCAGCGCCGTCCCGGGATCGACGGCGGCAAGACCGCCGTCCTGGCCCCGGAGGAGCTGGACGACGAGTACTTCATGATGCGCGTGCGCGTCGACGGCGGACGGCTGACCACCGAGCAGCTGCGCGTCATCGGCGAGATCTCCCAGGAGTTCGCCCGCGGCACCGCCGACATCACCGACCGGCAGAACATCCAGCTCCACTGGGTCCGCATCGAGGACGTCCCCGAGATCTGGCGCCGTCTGGAGGCCGTTGGCCTGTCCACCACCGAGGCCTGCGGCGACACCCCGCGCGCCTTCCTGGGCTCGCCGGTCGCCGGCATCGCCGCCGACGAGATCGTCGACGGCACGCCCGCGCTGGAGGAGGCCAAGCGCCGCGTCGTCGGCAACCCGGCCTACTCCAACCTCCCCCGCAAGTTCAAGACGGCCATCTCCGGCTCCCCCCTGCTGGACGTGGCACACGAGATCAACGACGTGTCGTTCGTCGGCGTACGCCATCCCGAGCTCGGCCCCGGCTTCGACGTGTGGGTGGGCGGCGGCCTGTCCACCAACCCCAAGCTCGGCGTCCGGCTCGGCGCCTGGGTGCCGCTGGAGGACGTGGCCGACGTCCTGGAGGGCGTCGTCTCGGTCTTCCGCGACTACGGCTACCGCCGGCTGCGCAACCGCGCCCGCCTGAAGTTCCTCGTCGCCGACTGGGGTGCGGAGAGGTTCCGCCGGGTGCTGGAGGACGAGTACCTGGGGCGGAGGCTGGCCGACGGCCCCGCCCCCGAGACCCCCGTCCAGCGCTGGCGCGACCACGTCGGCGTGCACCGGCAGAAGGACGGCCGCTTCTACGTGGGCTTCGCTCCCCGCGTCGGCCGTGTCGACGGCGCCACCCTCACCAAGATCGCCGAGCTGGCCGAGGGCCACGGCTCGGGCCGGGTCCGCACCACCGTCGAGCAGAAGATGATCATCCTCGACGTGACCGAGGACCGGGTGGACTCCCTGGTGGAGGCCCTGGAGTCGCTGGATCTGACGGCGCGTCCGTCGGTCTTCAGGCGCGGCACCATGGCCTGCACCGGCATCGAGTTCTGCAAGCTGGCCATCGTCGAGACCAAGGGCCGCGGCTCCACCCTCATCGACGAACTGGAGCGCCGTCTGCCGGACTTCGACGAGCCGGTGACCATCAACATCAACGGCTGCCCCAACGCCTGCGCCCGTATCCAGGTCGCCGACATCGGCCTCAAGGGGCAGCTCGTCACCGACGCGGACGGCAACCAGGTGGAGGGCTACCAGGTCCACCTCGGCGGCGCGCTGGGACTGGACCCCGGGTTCGGCCGCAAGGTGCGCGGGCTGAAGGTCACCGCCGCCGAGCTGCCCGACTACGTCGAGCGCCTGCTGACCCGCTACCACGAGGAGCGGCAGGACGGCGAGCGCTTCGCCCAGTGGGCGGCACGGGCCGACGAGGGTGCTCTGAAGTGAGCGACGCACACGCGGCCACCACCCCGCGGACGACCACGAAACCGGCACACGATCGCCGCGTGGGCGGAGAAGCGAACGAGGAGGCACCGTGAGCGACGCACACGCGGCCACCACCCTGCGGACGACCACGAAACCGGCACACGATCGCCGCGTAGGCGGAGAAGCGAACGAGGAGGCACCGTGAGCGACGCACACGCGGCCACCACCCCGCACCTCACCGCCAACCCGCACCTTCGCCGCGTGGACGGAGAAGCGAACGAGGAGGCACCGTGAGCGAGCGAGCCGCCCCGTTCTACTGCCCGTACTGCGGGGACGAGGACCTGCGGCCGTCCGAGGACGGCCACGGCGCGTGGGAGTGCGCCTCCTGCAACCGCGCCTTCAGGCTCTCGTTCCTCGGACTGCTGGCCGACGGCCTGCGGCGGTCCGGTTCCACCGAGGGAGACAGCACACGATGAATGCCGCCGAGGACCGTTACGACCTGCGGGCGGACGCCGGCGAGCTGCGCCGGCTCGCCGAGAAGGCGGGCCGCGAGCTGGAGGAGGCCCCGGCGCTGGAGATCCTGCGCTGGGCGGCCGGCACCTTCGGCCCCCGCTTCTGCGTGACCTCCTCGATGGAGGACGCCGTCGTCGCGCACCTGGCCTCGCGCGTGGCGCCCGGTGTGGACGTGGTGTTCCTCGACACCGGCTACCACTTCCCGGAGACCATCGGCACCCGGGACGCGGTCGCGGAGGTGATGGACGTCAACGTCGTCACGCTCACCCCGCGGCAGACCGTGGCCGAGCAGGACGCCGAGTACGGGCCGCGCCTGCACGACCGCGACCCCGACCTGTGCTGCGCGCTGCGCAAGGTCGGGCCGCTTGAGGAGGGCCTGCGCGGGTACGACGCCTGGGCCACCGGGCTGCGCCGCGACGAGTCCCCGACCAGGGCGGGGACGCCGGTCGTCGGCTGGGACGAGAGGCGGGGCAAGGTCAAGGTCTCGCCCATCGCACGCTGGACGCAGGACGACGTGGACGCCTACGTTGCCGAGCACGGCGTCCTCACCAACCCTCTGCTGATGGACGGTTACCCCTCCATCGGGTGCGCGCCCTGCACTCGGCGGGTGCTGGAGGGCGAGGACGCCCGTTCCGGCCGCTGGGCCGGACGCGGCAAGACCGAGTGCGGACTGCATGGCTGATGGCGAACCCGAAGGCCGTAGGGGCCCAGACAGTTGAGGAGCGTCAGATGAGCGGGGCGACCGCCTCCGTCACGGACAGAACCGGCAGTACCGGCAGTACCACCGGCACCGGCACCGGCACCGGCACCGGAGCCACGATCTGGCTCACCGGCCTGCCGAGCGCCGGCAAGACCACGATCGCCCACGCGCTGGCGGCGCGGCTGCGCGGCGAGGGCCACCGGGTGGAGGTGCTGGACGGCGACGAGATCAGGGAGTTCCTCTCCGCCGGCCTGGGATTCTCCCGCGAGGACCGCCACACCAATGTGCAGCGGATCGGCTTCGTCGCCGAACTGCTGGCCTCCAACGGCGTCAAGGCCCTGGTCCCGGTGATCGCGCCGTACGCCGACAGCCGCGAGGCGGTGCGCGGGCGCCACCGGGCGGAGGGCACGGCGTATCTGGAGGTGCACGTGGCCACCCCGGTGGAGGTGTGCTCCGAGCGCGATGTGAAGGGCCTGTACGCCAAGCAGGCCGCCGGAGAGCTGTCCGGGCTGACCGGTGTGGACGACCCGTACGAGGCGCCGGCCGATCCGGACCTGCGGATCGAGGCGCACACCGAGCCGGTGGACGACTCCGCCGCCCGGCTGTACGCACTGCTCGCCGAGAGGGGACTGGCGTGACGACCTCGACCGAACCGACCACCGGGCCCGCGCCGGACAGTACCGCCGACTCCGCCGGCGCCACCGGCACGGCCGCCGGCGCGGCTCCCGGCACCTCCGGCACGGCGTTCGCGCTGAGCCATCTGGACACCCTGGAGTCGGAGGCCGTGCACATCTTCCGCGAGGTGGCGGGCGAGTTCGAGCGGCCGGTGATCCTGTTCTCCGGCGGCAAGGACTCCATCGTGATGCTCCACCTGGCGCTGAAGGCGTTCGCCCCGGCCCCGGTGCCCTTCGCGCTGCTGCACGTGGACACCGGCCACAACTTCCCCGAGGTCCTCGACTACCGCGACCGGGTGGTGGCCGAGCACCGGCTGCGCCTGCACGTCGCCTCCGTGCAGGAGTTCATCGACCGCGGCGAGCTGCGCGAGCGCCCGGACGGCACCCGCAACCCGCTGCAGACCGTGCCCCTGCTGCACGCCATCGAGACGGGCCGCTTCGACGCGGTGTTCGGCGGCGGGCGGCGGGACGAGGAGAAGGCCCGCGCCAAGGAGCGGGTGTTCTCCCTGCGCGACGAGTTCGGCGGCTGGGACCCGCGCCGCCAGCGTCCGGAGCTGTGGCAGCTCTACAACGGCCGCCACGCGCCGGGCGAGCATGTGCGCGTCTTCCCGCTGTCCAACTGGACCGAGCTGGACGTGTGGCAGTACATCGGGCGGGAGAAGATCGAGCTGCCCGCCATCTACTACGCCCACACCCGCGAGGTCTTCAAGCGCGACGGCATGTGGCTGGCGCCGGGCGAGTGGGGCGGCCCGAAGGACGGCGAGACGGTCCAGGAGCGCCGGGTGCGCTACCGCACCGTCGGCGACATGTCCTGTACCGGGGCGGTGGACTCCGACGCCGCCACCATCGAGCAGGTCGTAGCCGAGATCGCCGCCTCCCGGCTGACCGAGCGGGGCGCGACCCGGGCCGACGACAAGCTGTCGGAGGCCGCCATGGAGGACCGCAAGCGCGAAGGGTACTTCTGACCGATGACCACCGCTGCCACCACTTCCACAGCCGGCGCCGCCGAGGCCGCCGGGCTGCTGCGGGAGACCTCGCTGCTGCGTTTCGCCACCGCCGGTTCGGTCGACGACGGCAAGTCCACCCTGGTCGGGCGGCTGCTGCACGACTCCAAGTCGGTCCTGGCCGACCAGTTGGAGGCCGTCGAGCACGCCTCCCGCAGCCGCGGCGCCGCCGGCCCGGACCTGGCACTGCTGACCGACGGGCTGCGCGCCGAGCGCGAGCAGGGCATCACCATCGACGTGGCCTACCGCTACTTCGCCACGCCACGCCGCCGGTTCATCCTGGCCGACACCCCCGGCCATGTGCAGTACACCCGCAACATGGTCACCGGCGCCTCCACCGCCGACCTGGCCATCATCCTGGTCGACGCCCGCAACGGCGTGGTCGAGCAGACCCGCCGCCACGCCGCGGTCGCCGCCCTGCTGCGGGTGCCGCACGTGGTGCTGGCCGTCAACAAGATGGACCTGGCTGGCTACGACGAGGCGGTCTTCGCCTCCATCGCCGAGCAGTTCACCGCCTACGCCGCCTCGCTGGGCGTGCCGGAGGTCACCGCCGTGCCGATCTCGGCTCTGGTCGGCGACAACGTGGTCACCCCGTCCGAGCACATGGACTGGTACAGCGGCCCGACCGTCCTGGAGCACCTGGAGACCGTCGAGGTCGACCACGATCCGGCCGGGGACGTGGCCCGCTTCCCCGTCCAGTACGTCATCCGCCCGCAGACCGCCGAGCACCCCGACTACCGCGGCTACGCCGGCCAGCTCGCCTCCGGCGTGCTGCGCGTGGGACAGCGGGTGACGGTGCTGCCCTCGGGCCGCACCTCGGTGGTCGAGGGCATCGACCTGCTCGGCCGGTCGGTCCGGGCGGCCTGGGCGCCGCAGTCGGTCACCGTCCGCCTGGCGGACGACCTCGACGTCTCCCGCGGCGACCTGATCGCACCCGCCGACGACGCCCCCGCCGTGAGCCAGGACGTCACCGCCACCGTCTGCCATCTGCACGACACCCCGCTGCGGGTGGGGCAGCGGGTGCTGCTGAAGCACACCACCCGCACGGTCAAGGCGATCGTCAAGGAGATCCCCTCCCGGCTGACCCTGGACGACCTCTCGCCCCACCCCGAGCCGGGCGAGCTGGTGGCCAACGACATCGGCCGGGTGCGGATCCGTACCGCCGAGCCGCTGCCGCTGGACCCCTACGCGCTCTCCCGCCGCACCGGTTCGTTCCTGCTGATCGACCCGGCCGACGGCTCCACCCTCACCGCCGGCATGTCCGGCGAGGCCTTCGCCGGAGCCGCCGGGGCGGTACGTGCCGCCGGGAACGACGCCCCGCGGGAGGACGGATGGGACTTCTGAGCGCGGCGGGCGCCGCCGTGCACGACGCCTTCTCCACCTTCGACCACACCGGCGGCCGGATCGGCAGCGGCCTCCGGGGCAGCGGGCAGGGCGGACTGGCGGGATGCCGCCGGTGACGCCCGACGCCCGGCCGCACGCCCCGCACATCCGGCACGACCAGCGCGACCCGTACGACCCGCGCCCCGGGGGCGCCCCATATGTCCCCCAAGCGCGGCATGTCCCCGCCGCACACGCCGGCTCTCCCCCGCCGTAGCCGCCCGAACCGGGTGGCGACCCACGAGAGGACCCCGCTGTGTCCACCGAACTCGCCACCCCCGCCCCGGCGCCGTCCGTCACCGGTGCCGGGGCCGGGCAGGCCCGCCCGTACGCGGTGCGGCTCGACCACGTCTCGAAGTCCTTCGGCTCCTCCCCCGGCAACCGCCAGCAGGTGCTGGACGGCATCGATCTGACGGCGGCGGCCGGCGAGTTCGTCTGCCTGCTGGGCGCCTCCGGCTGCGGCAAGTCCACGCTTTTGAACCTGGTGGCCGGGCTCGACCACCCGACCTCCGGCGAGGTGCGGGTGCCGCACGGCCGGCCCGCGCTGATGTTCCAGGACCACGCGCTCTTCCCCTGGCTGAGCGCCGGCCGCAACGTGGAGCTGGCCCTGAAGCTGGCCGGAGTGCCCAAGTCCGAGCGGCGCGGGCGGGCCGAGGAGCTGCTGCGGCTGGTGCGGCTGCCGGACGCGTACGGCAAGCGGGTGCACCAGCTCTCCGGCGGGATGCGGCAGCGTGTGGCGCTGGCCCGCTCGCTGGCCCAGGGCAGCCGGGTGCTGCTGATGGACGAGCCCTTCGCCGCGCTGGACGCCATCACCCGCGACCTGCTGCACGAGGAGCTGACCCGAGTGTGGCGCGAGCGGGAGCTGACGGTGCTGTTCGTCACCCACAACGTGCGCGAGGCGGTACGGCTGGGGCAGCGGGTCGTGCTGCTGTCCTCGCGCCCGGGGCGCGTGGCGCGCGAGTGGGACGTGGACATCCCCTACCCCCGCCGTATCGAGGACTCCGAAGTCACCTCCCTCGCCCGGGAGATCACCGGCCATCTGCACGAGGAGATCGTCCGACATGCCCGCCACTGACACCGAGGACTCCCGGCGGGGCGCCCGGCACGAGCCCCCGGGGCGGGGCACCGGCGGCGGCGGCGCCCCGGGCAGTACCGACGACTCCGACGAGATGGCGTCCGGCCTGGACGCCCTGGAGTCCCCCGTGTCCGCCACCGCCGCCACCTCGCGGCGGGTGCTGGCCAAGGCCGCGCCGCCGCTGGCGGCCGTCGCCCTGGTGCTGGCGCTGTGGCAGACGGCGTACGCGCTGAACTGGTCGGCCTCCCTGCCCTCCCCCGCCGCCGTGTGGGGCGAGCTGGCCGGCGCCTGGTCGGACGGCACCCTGCTGCCCGCCCTCGGCCACAGCCTGCTGCGCTGCCTGGCCGGCTTCGCCGCCTCCGCCGCCGTCGGCGTCCCCCTGGGGCTGCTGCTCACCCGGGTCGCTCCGCTGCGCACGGTCCTGGGGCCCATCCTGTCCGCCGTGCAGTCGCTGCCGGCCGCCGCGCTGGTGCCGGTCGCGGTGATCGCGCTGGGCAACTCCGAGGGCGCGGTGTACGCCGTGGTGCTGCTCGGCGCGGTGCCCTCCATCGCCGTCGGGGTCACCGCCGCCGTGGACCGGATTCCGCCGCTGCTGCTGCGGGCGGGCCGTTCGATGGGCGCCGGCGGCCTGCGCGGAGCCGTCCACGTCCTCGTCCCCGCCGCGCTGCCCGGCTTCGTGACGGCGCTGCGGCAGGGCTGGACCTTCGGCTGGCGCGCCCTGATGACGGCCGAGCTCATCACCGCCACCCCCCTGCCCGGCATCGGCCGGATGCTGGACGCGGGCCGGCAGGGCGGCGAGCTGAGCCTGGTGCTGGCCTCGGTGGTGCTGATCCTGGCGGTCGGTGTGCTGGTGGAGTCGGCGCTGTTCTCGCCCGTGGAGCGCCGTGTGCTGCACAGCCGCGGCCTGGCGTCGGCGACCGGGCGGTGAGCGACCCCGTGCGCACCCTCCGCATCCCCGGCCGCGAAGCCCCGGACGTCCGCGGTGCCCGCGGCGCCCGGGATGCCCGTCCCGCCCTGCTGGTCGTCGCGCACGGCAGCCGCGACCCGCGCCACGCGGCGACGGTGGCCGCGCTGTGCGCCCGGCTGCGCGGGCTGCGCCCGCGGCTGCGGGTCGAGGTGGGCCATCTGGACTTCAACGCCCCCTCCGTCCCCCAGGTGCTGGCCCGTCTGCACGCCGACGGTGTGCGGCGGGTGGTGGCCCTGCCGCTGCTGCTCACCCGCGCCTTCCACGCCAAGGCCGACATCCCCGCGGTGCTGGGCGAGACGGTGGCGCGGCTGCCGAGGCTGGCGGTGCACCAGGCCGACGTCCTGGGCCCGGACCGGCTGCTGACGGCCGCCCTGGAGCGGCGGCTGTACGAGGCCGGGCTGCGGCCCGGCGACGAACGCTCGACCGGGGTCGTCCTGGCCTCGGCGGGCTCCTCCGACCCGGAGGCGATCGCGGTGATCGCAGATATCGCGCGGGAGTGGCGGCACATCTCCGGTTGGTGTGCCGTGCGGCCCGCGTTCGCCTCCGCATCCCTTCCCCGCACCGCCGACGCGGTGCGGGAGCTGCGCGCCCGGGGGGTGCGGCGGGTGGCCGTCGCCCCTTACGTCATTGCGCCCGGCTTCCTCCCGGACCGCATCGCCGCCGGCGCCCGCGAGGCGGGCGCCGACCTGCTGGCGCCGGTGCTGGGCGACGCCCCTGAGCTGGCCCGCCTGATGGCGCGGCGCTACGACGAGGCGCTGGTGCGGTGGGCCGGGCGCGTGAGCCTGCCCACCGGCGCGTGAGCGGCCCCGGACGCCCGCGGTCTCACAGCCGGGGGCGCACCCCCGGCTCGTCCCCGGCCGGCTCCTTGCGCAGCACCGGCAGTACGGCGCGCCCCAGGGCGTTCTCCAGCAGGAAGGCGAGGGCTGCGTAGCAGGCCAGCGCCGCCAGGACGAGACCGGTGATCCCGGCGGCGCTCCCCCAGGCGGGGGACGCGGTCAGCTCCGCGATCCCGGTGACGGCGAAGCGGACGGCCGAGAGGGTGACCACCGCCGCCGCCACGAGTTTCCCGCCGTCCGCCGCGGCGGCCACCAGCAGGGCGACGGCGGAGGCCAGCAGCGCCAGGCCGAGTGCGTCGCTGTGCGAGCCGGGCGGGGTGAGGGCGGTGGTGCCCGCGGCGACGGCCCAGGTGCCCGCCTGCAGCCCCATCGCCGTGCCCGTGCCCGGATCCCGGCACAGGAAGCCGAACACCGACGCCAGCAGTTGCAGCGGCACCGTCAGCAGCAGTACGGCCAGTGCCACCAGGCGCCCCTCGTAGGGCCGGAGCCATTCGAGCTGGAGCGCGGCGAACAGGAAGGTGGCGAAGCCCAGCGCGAGGAACCCCAGGGGCAGCGGGGTGGCGACGGGCCGCAGGACGATCCGGGTGCCGCGCCACCCCGCCCCCGTCGGCTCCGCTCCCGCCTGCCCGGCCCCCGTCTCCTGCGTGCCCTCCATCGGTGTGCCTTCCGGTCGGTGTGTGCCACGACCGGGGGCGTGTGCCCCGAAGCGGCGGCGGCCACACCGCCCGGACGGGTGCACGGGACGACGGCGGCCTAGGAGGAGACCATCTCCAGCAGTCTGGTGACCGTGCGCCGGTTGCGGCCGGTGACGGTCGTGCCCCGGCAGGCCTTCTCCAGCGCGCCGGGCAGCTTGCTGCGGCCCATGCCCTGCGGGAACCAGCAGTACAGCTCGCGCTCCCCCGCCCGGAACTCGTCGGGCGCGTACGCCGCCGTGTCCACCGCCGCCAGGCGCCCGCGGTCCGGTTCGCGGCCGAGGAAGAGGACCAGCAGCTTGGCCGGGTCGGCGTCGGCGGCCGGGTACGGGCAGGCGTCGGCCGCCGCGCGCAGCTCGCCGGCAGTGCGAACCAGGCAGGAGACGGTGAAGCCGAAGCGGCCGGCGATCGCCGCCTCCAGCTCGGCCGCCAGCTCGCCGGTGTCCCGGCGGCCGGCGGTGAAGACGGCGTTCCCGCTGTTGACGTAGGTGCGTACGTCCTCCCAGCCGAGCCCCGCCATCACCTCGCGCAGCTCGGCCATGGGCACCTTCTTGTTCCCGCCGACGTTGATCCCGCGCAGCAGCGCCGCATAGCTCTCCGGCCGTCCCGTCATGCCCGGCAGCCTAGTGCCGAGGGGTGACAGCACCTGCCGGATCAGGACACCGGCCGGGAGTCGGCCCACACCGACTCCATCTCCTCGCGGTAGAGGGGGAACAGCCCGCCCTCGGCGTCCTCCCCCTGCGGGCCGCCCCGGACGGTCCCGTCCTGGACGATGTCCCGGCCGCCGCCGCGCAGCACGAAGACCGGGGCCTCCATCCCCCGGATGCGGCGCAGGTAGGACTGGACCACCGCGATACCGTCCGGCCCGTCGCCGTCGACGAGGTAGGCGGTGAAGCGCGGGGTCTCGTCGAAGACGTGGATCTGGAAGGCGCCGGCGTCCCGCAGCCGGGAGCGCACCCGCCGCATGTGGAGGATGTTCATCTCCACCGAACGGCTCAGCTCGCCCTTCTTCAGCCCCAGCTCCCGCTCCCTGCGGCGCACCGCGCTGCTGGCCGGGTTGAGGAAGAGCAGCCGCACCCGGCAGCCGGACTCGGCCAGCCGCACCAGGCGGCGCCCGGAGTAGTTCTGGACCAGCAGGTTCAGTCCTATGCCGATGGCGTCCAGCCGGCGCGCTCCGCCGAACAGGTCCTCGGCCGGGAGCTGGCGCTGCAGGCGCACCCGGTCCGGATGGACGCCGACGACGTCGGCGAAGCGGTCGCCGACCAGTTCCTCCACCGCGTCCACCGGCAGCCGGTGGGCGGAGGGGATGTCGCGGCCGGCGCCCAGCAGGTCCAGCAGCCGGGCCGAGATCCGCTCGGCCTGGGCGAGGACGGCCGGGGACAGCGCGCGGTTGCGCGCCACCGCGCTGCGGGCCACCTCCAGCTCGTCCAGGGCCAGCTCCAGCTCGCGCCGCCCGTCGAAGTAGGGCTCGAAGCAGGGCCAGTGCTGCACCACCAGCTCGCGCAGCTGCGGCAGGGTGAGGAAGGACAGCAGGGTGTCGTCGGCCGGGTCGAGCAGATAGCCCTTGCGGCGGCTGACCTCGCGCACGGCCGCGGCCCGCTGGACCCACTCCTGCCCGGTCGGACCGGCCGCCGCCACGACCCACTCCTCGCCGTGCACCGGCTCGTAGATCGGCCGCAGCACCGCCGCGACCACGGCGCGCAGCCGCTGCTCGACGAGATTGAGCCAGATGTAGGCCCGTCCCGCCCGCTGGGCGCGCAGCCGCACCTCGGCCCACTCCTCGGCGCCCCAGGCGAGGTCCGCGCCGATCTCCATCGGCCGGGCCAGGGAGACCGTGCCGGGCGGCACCGCTCCGGGCGCCCCGGCGGCACCGCTCTCGCCGCCCCCGTCCCCCGAGGGAAGCTCAAGCCCTCCCGAGCCCACCTGCGCACCGCCTTCCGGACCTGCTGTTCGATCAAGGAGCCTACTGCCCTCCCGGGAGGGGACGCAGCAGTATCCCGCCACCAAGTTCCTTTCTCCGTACGCTCATCCGGGGGAAGATGGATGCTGCGCCCATCCGGTGCCCGTCTCCCGCACCAGTACTGCGCAAGGATGCAGCGAAAACGGGTAACGGGTAGAGACCGCGACAGGAAGAGTCGACATGCAGGTCTGGCCTGGACGGGCTTATCCCCTCGGCGCCACGTACGACGGGGCCGGGACGAACTTCGCCGTGTTCTCGGAGGCGGCGGAGCGCATCGAACTGTGCCTGCTGCACGACGACGGGTCGGAGACGGCGATCGAGCTGCGCGAGTCCGACGCGTTCGTGCGGCACGCCTACCTGCCGGGCGTCATGCCCGGCCAGCGCTACGGCTTCCGCGTGCACGGGCCGTACGAGCCGGAGAAGGGAAAGCGCTGCAACAGCGCCAAGCTGCTGCTGGACCCCTACGCCAGGGCGATGAGCGGCGCCATCGACTGGGACGAGGCGGTCTACGGCTACCACTTCGACGAACCCGAACGGCGCAACGACCTGGACTCCGCCCCGCACACCATGGCGTCGGTGGTGGTCAACCCCTACTTCGACTGGGGCGACGACCGGCCCCCGCGCACCGACTACCACCAGACGGTCATCTACGAGGCCCACGTCAAGGGCCTGACGATGCTCCACCCGGAGCTGCCCGAGGACCTGCGCGGCACCTACGCGGCGCTGGGCCATCCGGCGATCGTCGAGCATCTGACGAAGCTGGGGGTGACCGCGCTGGAGCTGATGCCGGTCCACCAGTTCGTCACCGACCACCGGCTGGCCGACGCCGGGCTGGCGAACTACTGGGGCTACAACACCATCGGCTTCTTCGCCCCGCACAACGCCTACGCGTCCTGGGGCGACCGGGGCCAGCAGGTGCTGGAGTTCAAGCAGGCGGTCAAGGCGCTGCACCAGGCCGGCATCGAGGTGATCCTCGACGTGGTCTACAACCACACCGCCGAGGGCAACCACCTGGGGCCGACCCTGTCGTTCCGGGGCCTGGACAACGCCTCGTACTACCGGCTCACCGACGACCCCCGGTACTACATGGACACCACCGGCACCGGCAACTCGCTGCTGATGCGCTCCCCGCACGTGTTGCAGCTGATCATGGACTCGCTGCGCTACTGGGTCACCGAGATGCACGTGGACGGCTTCCGCTTCGACCTGGCGGCCACCCTGGCCCGCCAGTTCCACGAGGTGGACCGGTTGTCGTCGTTCTTCGACCTGGTGCAGCAGGACCCGGTGGTAAGCCAGGTGAAGCTGATCGCCGAGCCGTGGGACGTGGGCGAGGGCGGCTACCAGGTGGGGAACTTCCCGCCGCTGTGGACGGAGTGGAACGGCCGCTACCGCGACACCGTGCGGGACCTGTGGCGGGGCGAGCCGCGCACGCTGGCGGAGTTCGCCTCCCGGCTGACCGGCTCCTCCGACCTGTACCAGGACGACGGGCGCCGCCCGCTGGCCTCGATCAACTTCGTCACCTGCCACGACGGCTTCACCCTGCACGACCTGGTGGCGTACAACGACAAGCACAACGAGGCCAACGGTGAGGGCAACCGGGACGGCGAGAGCCACAACCGCTCGTGGAACTGCGGGGTGGAGGGGGCCACGGACGATGAGGACGTCATGGCGCTGCGCGGGCGGCAGATGCGCAACTTCATCGCCACCCTGCTGCTCTCCCAGGGCGTGCCGATGCTCAGCCACGGCGACGAGTTCGCCCGCACCCAGAAGGGCAACAACAACGCCTACTGCCAGGACGGCGAGCTGTCGTGGGTGCACTGGCCCAAGCCGGGCGAGAAGCACCCCCTGTGCGAGTTCGTGCAGGCCATGGTGGGGATGCGCCGCGACCACCCGGCCTTCCGGCGGCGGCGCTTCTTCCACGGGCGGCCGGTGGAGGGCACCCACGACGAGCTCTCCGACATCGCCTGGTTCACCCCCGAGGGCGAGGAGATGACCCATCGGGACTGGCAGGAGGCCCAGGCCAGGGCGCTGACGGTGTTCCTCAACGGCAACGCCATCTCCGAGCCCGGCGAGCGCGGCGAGCGGATCGCCGACGACTCCTTCCTGCTGATGTTCAACGCGCAGCCGACCCCGCGCAGGTTCACCGTGCCGGTGGACCACGGGCGGGAGTGGCAGGTGGTGGTGGACACCTCGCGGGAGGACGGGGTGCCGCCGGGCACCGGCCCCACGGTGAAGGCGGGTTCCCGGATCACCCTGGTGGACCGCAGTCTGACGGTGCTCCAGCGCCCCGCCTGACCGGCCCCTGACCGGCCCGGCCGACCGCCCGTACGGCCGGCCCCGCGCGCCCTCCACCGCCGGGGATGTCGCCCGACAGGCGGCGGGTTCGGCGGGCACCCGGAGGGAACATGCACCACATGTCCCCTCAGCCCCCCGCCGTGCCCGCCGTGCCGACCGCCACCTACCGGCTCCAGCTCCAGCCCGGCTTCCCGTTCTCCGCCGCCGAGAGGGCCGTGCCCTACCTGGCCTCGCTCGGGGTCTCGCATCTGCACCTGTCCCCGGTGCTGGAGGCCGCCCCCGGCTCCGCCCACGGCTACGACGTGACCGGGCACGCCCGGGTCCGCGAGGAGCTGGGCGGCGAGGAGGGGCTGCGGTCGCTGTCGCGCGCCGCGCGGGAGCACGGCATGGGCATCGTGGTGGACATCGTCCCCAACCACATGGGCGTCCCCGTGCCCGAACGGCTCAACGAGGCGCTGTGGGAGGTGCTGCGCGAGGGGCCGGCCTCCCCGTACGCGCGCTGGTTCGACATCGACTGGGAGGCGGGCGGCGGCCGCATGCTGCTGCCGGTGCTGGGCGGGCGGCTGGGCGACGAGCCGGGGGCGCTGACGGTCAAGGGCGGTGTCCTGGCCTACCACGACCACCGCTTCCCGCTGCGCGAGGGCACCGAGCACCTGCCGCTGCCCGAGCTGCTGGACGCCCAGCACTACCGGCTGGCCTGGTGGCGGCTGGCCCGCACCGAGCTGAACTACCGGCGCTTCTTCACCATCGCCGACCTGATCGGTGTGCGTGTGGAGGAACCGGAGGTCTTCGCCGCCACCCATGCGTGCGTGCTGCGGCTGCTGCGCGAGGGCGTGGTCCACGGCCTGCGGGTGGACCACCCGGACGGGCTGGCCGACCCGGGCGCGTATCTGCTGCGGCTGGAGGAGGAGAGCGGCCGGGCCTGGACGGTGGTGGAGAAGATCCTCGGCCCCCGCGAGCGGCTGCCGGTGTCCTGGCCGGTGGCCGGGACGACCGGGTACGACGCGCTGCACCGTGTCGACGGCCTCTTCCTCGACCCGGACGGGCTGGCGGAGCTGTCCGCCCTCTACCGCGGCTTCACCGGTGCCGCGCCGGACCTGGGCGGCGAGTGGGGGCCGACCGTGCGGCGGGCCGCCCGGGAGGTGGTCGCCCACGACCTGGCCGCCGAGGTCGGGCGGCTGACCCGCACCGCCGCCGCCGTGTGCGAGGCCGCGCCCGGCCTGGCGCTGCGCGACCACGCGCCCTGGGCGCTGCGCACCGCGGTCGAGGAGGTGCTGGCACGGGTGCCGGTGTACCGGCCGTACGTCACCGCGGGCGGACCGGTGGGCGCGGAGGACCGGGCGA
This sequence comes from Streptomyces verrucosisporus, assembly GCF_017114865.1. Lineage (GTDB taxonomy): Bacteria > Actinomycetota > Actinomycetes > Streptomycetales > Streptomycetaceae > Streptomyces > Streptomyces fenghuangensis. The sequence continues at coordinate 108,899 of NZ_JADEYH010000017.1, forward strand.
TGCTGGAGGAGGCGGCCGAGGGCGCGCGGGCCGCGTTCGCGGTGCCGCAGGAGGCCGTCGCGGTGGACGTGGTGCGTGACCTGGCGCTGGGCCAGTTGGGAGACGGCGAGGCCCAGCGGGACTTCTGCGCGCGGTTCGCGCAGGTCTGCGCGGCGCTGCGGGCCAAGTCGGAGGAGGACACCGCCTTCTACCGCTACGCGCCGCTGCTGTCGGCCGCCGAGGTGGGCGGGGATCCGGGCGGGCCGCAGGTGGCGCCGGAGGAGTTCCACGCGTACTGCGCCCGGCTCCAGCGCGACTGGCCGGCCACCGGCACCGTGCTGTCCACGCACGACACCAAGCGCAGCGCGGACGTACGGGCGGCGCTCGCGGTGCTGACGGAGTGCCCACAGCGGTGGGTGGAGCTGCTGGAGCGGGTGACGCGGGAGACACTGCGCGCCTCCGGGGTGGAGGCCCCGGACCGCCATGTGGCGTGGGTGGCGTGGCAGACGGCGTACGGCATGGGCTTCCCCTACCAGGAGCGGCTGGTGCCCGCGCTGCTGAAGGCGGTGCGGGAGGCCGGGCTGCGCACCACGTGGACGGAGCGGGACGCGGCGTACGAGGAGGCCGTCGAGCGCTTCGCGGTGGCGGGGCCGGGCGGGCCGCAGCTGTACACGGTGGCGGAGTTCGCGCGGGGGCTGGCCGGTCCGGTGCGGGCCAACGTGCTCGGCGCGGCGCTGCTGCATCTGACCATGCCGGGCGTGCCGGACCTCTACATGGGCACCGAGCGGGTGTACGCCGCGCTGGTCGATCCCGACAACCGGCGGCTGCCGGACTTCCCGCCCTTCGCGCGGGAAGCGCCGGAGGAGACCGCGGAGGCCCGCCAGGAGGCCGCGGCCTGGCTGCCGGAGTCCCTGTCCGAGGAGAAGCGGGCCCTGACCGGGGCGGCGCTGCGGCTTCGGCGGGAGCACCCGGAGTGGTTCGGCGCGGAGGCCTCTTACGAGCCGCTGCGGGCCGCGGGGCCCGCGGCCGGGCACTGCGTGGCGTACGCGCGTTCGGGTGCGGTGGTCTGCGTCACGACCCGGCTCTCACTGCGGCTGGCGGAGGCGGGCGGCTGGCGGGGGACAGCCCTGGAACTGCCGCCGGGGCGGTGGCGGGACCTGCTGGGCGGCCGGGAGGCGGAGGGGAGCGCGGGGCTGGCGGAGCTGCTGGACGGGCGGCCGGTGGCGCTGCTGGTGCGCGGCTGAGGGCGCCGGGCCGGGGCCCGGTAGGGAATTTCCGTCGCGATGTGACCGGAGCATTTACACACGCCGGTCCCCGCGCTACCTTCACCGGGGATGGGAGCGCTCCCATCCATCACAGTCCCACCCCCGCACGTGCTTGAAGGGACCTCCGGCACGATGACGACACGCTTAGACGACATGCCCGCCACGAATGGCATGTCCACGCCAAGAACGAGCCGCCCCCGCAGAGGCGTCCTGCTGACGCTGCTGGCCGCGCTGCCGGCCCTGTGCCTGGTGTTCTTCCTCCCCGCGGGCAAGGCCCAGGCACACGGCGCGCCCATGAACCCGGGCAGCCGCACCTACCTGTGCTGGGAGAACGCCCACACCTCCTCCGGCGCGCTCCAGCCGGACAACCCCGCCTGCGCGGACGCCCTGGCCCAGGGCGGGTCCACCCCGTTCTACAACTGGTTCGCCGTGCTCCGCTCCGACGGCGCCGGACGCACCGAGGGCTTCATCCCCGACGGGGAGCTGTGCAGCGGCGGCACCGGCGGCCCGTACGACTTCACCGCCTTCAACCAGGCCCGCTCCGACTGGCCGTACACCCGACTGACCTCCGGCGCCCAGATGCGGTTCGCCTACAACGCGTGGGCCGCCCACCCGGGCACCTTCCACCTCTACGTCACCAAGGACGGCTACGACCCGAACCAGCCGCTGGGCTGGGACGACCTGGAGGACCAGCCCTTCGCCTCGGTGACCGACCCGCAGCTGTCCGGCTCGGTCGGCACCATCGACGGCAAGTACACCTGGACCAGCGCCCTGCCCGCGAACAAGAGCGGCCGCCACATCATCTACATGGTCTGGTCGCGCTCGGACAGCAACGAGACCTTCTACAGCTGCTCCGACGTCGCCTTCGACGGCGGCAACGGCGAGGTGGTCTTCCCCGGCTCGGACGGCGGCGAGGACCCGGGCGACCCGGGCGAGGACCCGACCGACCCCGGTGAGGAGCCCACCGACCCGGGCACCGCCTCCTGCGCGGCCGTCCTGCGCAAGGTCAACGACTGGGGCAGCGGCCACCAGGGCGAGGTGACCGTCACCAACCGCGGCGACACCACCCTGCGCGGCTGGACCGTCCACTTCGAACTGGCCTCCGGTCAGCGGGTGGACAGCCTGTGGAACGCCTCGCCCACCTACGACGGCTCCAACGTCTACGCCCAGAGTCAGCAGGGCTCGGCTCTGGCACCGGGACAGTCGGCGACCTTCGGCTACGTGGTGAACGGCGGGGCGGGCGACCCGTCCGCACCGCACTGCATGCCGCACTGATCGCGGCGCCCGCCCCCACGGGCACCGACTGAAGAGGTGAGGGCGGGTCAGCGACCGCCGAGACGGAAGCCGACCCGCCCGAACCGCACATGATCCCCCGGACGCACGCTCACCGATCCGGTCACCCGGCGGCCGTTGACCCAGGTGCCGTTGGACGAACCCAGATCGCGCAGTGTCCAACCCCGCGCCGAGCTGTGCAGCTGGGCGTGCGTCCGGGACACCGTCCCGTCGTTCAGCCGCAGCACCGAACCGGGCGCGCGGCCGATGCTCATCGGATACGGGCCGGGCGCGGGCAGCATCAGCTCCGGCAGCCGGGCCGTCCGCCAGGCCCGCCGCAGCCTCCCCGGCAACGCCGAGACCGCGCCGACGAACCTGATGAGCGCCGGCTCCGGCGGCCGGGGGCGCAGGTCGTGCACCGCCGCCTCGATCTCGTCGGAGCGGCGCGCGGTGAGGACCAGATCCATCCGGTGCTCGAACGTCCCGCTCGACACCCGTCCCTCGGCCGCGCTCTCGCGCAGCACCTCCAGGGCGCGTTCCCGGTCCTCCTCCGACGGACGCGGCGGGACCGCCCGGGACTCCACAGATGCCATGACCCGTCATTCTCCGGACCCGCACCAGAGCTGTCCAGCCCGCTCCGGGCGAAGCCGCGGGAGGGCCCGGGCGGCTCGGAGCCGGCCGAGGTCGACCTTCACGGGGAAGGGCGCCGAAACCCTGACCTCGCCGGTGAAGACCTAGCCGTCCCGGCAGGCCCCGGCGGCCGGGCCGGAAAACGCGTGGACGCCCTCCGGGCCGCCGGGCGTTCCTTCCCTGACCGGGAGCGCGGCGGCGCCCGTGTCCTCCGCGAAGGAACCCACTCCATGACCTCTCCGGCCTCCACGGTCGTCCGCGCACTCGCCGAGGGCGAGGCGCGCGAGCTGTTCACCTCCCTACCCGACCCGACCGCCTCCCTGGTCGGCCGCTCCCTGCTGGGGCGCCCGTACGCCACCGTCGCCGAGGGCGGCGAGTACCGTCCCGAGTGGACCTGGGTGGCCCTGCGCGGCGGCGAGGTCGTCGCGCGCGCCGCCTTCTGGGGCGGGCCCGGCGACACCGAGCCGGTCGCGCTCGACTGGTTCGACTTCACCGACCGCGACGCCGCGGTGGAGCTGCTGCGGCGCGTTCCGCTGCGTGCCGAGTACAAGCTGATGCTGCCGCCCGACTGGCGCGGCCGGGAGGAGGCGCGGGCCGCCGCCGAGGCCCGTATCGCGGCGGCCGAGGCCGCCGGGTACGCGTTCCTGGTGGAGCGCCTGCGCTACCTCTGGACCCCGGAGTGCGGGCTGCCCGGGCGCCCCGGCCGGCTGGAGTTCCGCCCGGTGCCGGACGGTGAGGCGGGTGACGAGGAGGTCCTGGAGGTACTGCGCCGCATCCACTCGGCCACCCTGGACGCGCACACCCTCCGTGCGATCGCCGCCGGCGGCGTGGAGCGGGCCGCGCGCGAGGAGCTGGACTTCTTCCGCTGGTGCCCCTCGCCGCGTGACTGGTGGCGGCTGGCGTACACGCCGCGGGGCGAGCTGGTGGGTCTTCAGGTCCCGGCGCGCAACCCGTCCGGCCCCTGCGTCGGGTTCATCGGGGTGGTGCCCGGGCAGCGCGGCCACGGGTACGCCTACGACCTGCTGGTGGAGTGCACCCGCCGGCTCGTCGCCGAGGGGGCCGGTGCGATCGCGGCGTCCACCGACGTGGGCAACACCCCGATGGCCGCCCACTTCGCCCGTGCCGGATATCCGGTGGTGCAGCGCCGCGTCCGCATGGGCCGCGCAGCACGCTGAAACCCGCCGAAACGGGCATGCTGGTCCCCTGAGGTGCCGTCGGCCGAAGGAGATCCCCGGTGTTGTTCGAGGTGTGGGCGCCATACGCGCGACGGGTCGCGCTGCACGCGGGGGGCGAGGAGCACCCCATGCACCGCGACCCGGAGCGCGAGGGGTGGTGGCGGGCCGAGGCGTCCGCCGGTCACGGGACCCGCTACGGCTTCTCGGTCGACGACGGGCCCGTGCTGCCCGACCCCCGCGCCCGCCGGCTGCCCGACGGTCCCGACGGGCTCGCCGCGGTGGTGGACCGGGAGGCATACGTCTGGCGGCACGACTGGGAGGGGCTCGGCCCGGACGGCGCGGTCCTGTACGAGCTGCACGTCGGCACCTTCACCGAGGCGGGCACCTTCGACGCGGCGGCCGGCCGGCTGGGCCATCTGGCCGACCTGGGCGTCACCCATGTCGAGCTGATGCCGGTCGCCCCCTTCCCCGGCGTTCACGGCTGGGGCTACGACGGGGTGGCGCCCTGGGCGGTGCACGAGCCCTACGGCGGGCCCGACGGGCTCAAGCGGTTCGTGGACGCCGCGCACGGCCACGGGCTGGGCGTGGTCCTGGACGTGGTCCACAACCATCTGGGGCCGTCGGGCAACCGGCTGCCGGAGTTCGGCCCGTACTTCACCGAGCGCCACCACACCCCGTGGGGGGCGGCGGTCAACCTGGACGGGCCCGGCTCGGACGAGGTGCGGGCGTACTTCGCCGGCAGCGCGCTGGCCCTCCTGCGCGACTACCGGCTGGACGGACTGCGGCTGGACGCGGTGCACGCGCTGATCGACGAGCGGGCCGGGCACTTCCTGGCCGAGCTGTCGGCGGCCGTGGAGGGCCTGTCGGCCGAGCTGGGCCGCCCGCTGTTCCTGATCGCCGAGTCCGACCGCAACGACCCGCGCACCACCGCGCCGCGCGGGGCGCACGGGCTGGGCATGGACGCCCAGTGGGACGACGACGTCCACCACGCCCTGCACACCGCGCTGACCGGCGAGGCGCAGGGCTACTACGCCGACTTCGCCCGCGCCCCGATGGCGGCCCTGGCCAAGTCGCTGACCGGCGCCTTCTTCCACGACGGCACCTACTCCTCCTTCCGGGGCCGCCGCCACGGCCTGGCGGTGGACCGCACCGCCACCGAGGCCGGCCGCTTCCTGGCCTACGCCCAGACGCACGACCAGATCGGCAACCGGGCCCAAGGCGACCGGCTCGCCTCCCACCTCTCCCCCGGCCTGGCGGCCTGCGCGGCGGCGCTGGTGCTGTGCGGGCCGTACACGCCGATGCTGTTCATGGGCGAGGAGTGGGGGGCGCGCACCCCCTGGCAGTACTTCACCGACCACCGGGATCCGGAGCTGGCCGAGGCGGTGCGGCGGGGGCGGCGGCGGGAGTTCGCCGCGCACGGCTGGTCGGAGGCGGACGTGCCCGATCCGCAGGACCCGGCCACCCGGCTGCGCTCCTGCCTGGACTGGGACGAGCCGCACCGCGAGCCGCACGCCGGCCTGCTGGCCTGGCACCGCGCGCTGATCGCGTTGCGCCGCGCCCATGTCTCGCCCCGCACCCGGCTGGTGGACGTCCACGTCGCCCACGACGAGGAGCGGCGCTGGCTGTGCGTGCGCCACGGCGGGCTGCACGTGGCGGTGAACCTGGCCGGGGAGGGCACCGCCGAGATCCCGCTGTCGGTGCACACCGCCGCCGAGCTGGCCTCCTGGGGCGAGTGCGAGGCGCCGGAGGGGGACGGTCTGCTGCGGCTGGGCCCGCACTCGGCGGCGGTGCTGCGGTAGTCGGGCCGTGCGCCCCGGCCCCCGCGCGGGGGCCGGGGCGCACGGCCCGGGGCCCGTCAGCCCTCCTCGGGCACCAGCTTCAGGGAGACGGAGTTGATGCAGTAGCGCTCGTCCGTCGGGGTCGGGTAGCCCTCGCCGCGGAAGACGTGGCCCAGGTGGGAGCCGCAGCGTGCGCAGCGCACCTCGGTGCGGACCATGCCGTGGGAGCGGTCCTCCAGCAGTTCCACGGCCGAGGAGTCGGCCGGGTCGAAGAAGCTGGGCCAGCCGCAGTGCGACTCGAACTTGGTGTCGGAGCGGAACAGTTCGGACCCGCAGGCGCGGCACTGGTAGACGCCGGTGGTCTTGGTGTGGTTGTACTCACCGGTGAAGGCCGGCTCGGTGCCCGCCTCGCGCAGCACGTGGTACTCGGCGGGGCTGAGCTCCTGCCGCCACTGCTCGTCGCTCTTGTCGATCTCGTAACCCATGGGTTTCTCCTCGGCCCTATCGGTTCGCCGGGCGGGCGGCCAGCCGCTCCAGCACCGTCGCGCCGAGTTCGGTGACGTCGCCCGCTCCCATGGTGAGAACGAGATCACCGGGCTCGGCCATTCCGGCGATCAGGGCGGCGGCGGCCTGTCTGTCGGACTCGGGCCGCACGTCCGCGCCCGCGGACAGTGCGGCGTCGGTGATGACGGCGCTGGTGACGCCCGGGACCGGGTCCTCGCGGGCCGGGTAGATGTCCAGGACGACCGAGGCGTCGGCCAGTGCCAGAGCCTGCCCCATCTCCGCTCCCAGCTCCCGGGTGCGGCTGAACAGGTGCGGCTGGAAGAGGACCAGCACCCGGCCGCCCGCGGCCGCTCCCCGGATGGCCTCGATGTCGGCGGTCATCTCGGTGGGGTGGTGGGCGTAGGAGTCGATGACCCGCACCCCGCGCGCCTCGCCCTTGGGCTGGAGGCGGCGGTTGACACCGGTGTAGGAGGCCAGCGCAGCGGCCAGGGCTGCGGCCGGGGCGCCCAGCGCCGCGCCGGCGGCCAGGGCGGCGACGGCGTTGTGGGCGTAGTGGCGGCCGGGGACGGAGACGGTGAAGGTGTGCTGCGCGCCGTCGAGGACGGCGGTGACCTCGCTGGTCAGCCCCTGCGGGAGGACCTTGAGGACGCGTACGTCGGCGTCGTCGGCCTCGCCGTAGGTGACGACCCGGGGGCCCCCGGCGGCGCGGGCGCGCAGGCGGGCGGTGAACTCGCGGGCGCCTTCGTGGTCGGCGCTGACCACCAGGGTGCCGCCCGGGCGGACGCGGTCGGCGAAGGTTAGGAACGACTCGTGGATCTCCTCCATCGAGGCGTAGTTGGCGTGGTGGTCCAGCTCCACGTTGAGGACGATCGCCACCTCGGGGGCGTACTTGTGGAAGCTGCGGTCGCTCTCGTCGGCCTCGGCGACGAAGATCTCCCCGCCGCCGTGCCGGGCGTTGGTGCCGGGGCCGTCGAGGTCGCCGCCGATGGCGTACGAGGGGTCCAGGCCCATCGCGTCCAGGGCGACGGCGAGCATGGAGGTGGTGGTCGTCTTGCCGTGGGTGCCGGCGACGGCGATGGGGCGCAGGCCGTCCATGAGGGCGGCCAGCGCGTCGGAGCGGTGCACGACGGGCATGCCGCGCTCGCGGGCGGCGGCCAGCTCGGGGTTGTCCTCGCGGATGGCGCTGGAGACGACGACGGCGGTGGCGTCGGCGGCCAGGTGCGCGGCGGCGTGGCCGATGTGGACGGTGACCCCGAGGGCGCGCAGCGCCGCGGCGGTGGCGGACTCCCTGGCGTCGCTGCCGGCGACCTCGGCACCGCGCTGGGCGAGGATCTTCGCGATGCCGGACATTCCGGCTCCGCCGATGCCGATGAAGTGCGGTCGTTCCATCGTGGTCGGCAGGCCGGGCGCCATGCGGTGTCCTTTCGGGGTGCTCCGGGCGGTGTGCCCGCCGGGGCTGTGTTCTCGGGGGTGCTCGGGGGTGCTCGGGGGTGCTCGGGGGTGCTCGGGGGTGCTCGGGGGTGCTCGGACGTCCTTCGGTGTTCTCGGACTCCCCCGGAGACTTCCGGGGGTTCCGAGGTGCTCGGGGCGCCCGCGCGGTGGTGCGGCCGGGCCGCGCACGCCGCCGACGGGCGCCCGGCCCCAGCCTATGCGAGCGGGCCGGGTGCCCGCGTGCGGCGTGCGGCGTGCGGCGTCCGTGGGTACCGGCCTACTCGCCGTGGGCGAACAGCTTGAGCACGGGGACGCCGACCTTGTGGCGGGCCCGGGAGGCCCAGTCCCGGTGGAAGAACTCCTCCACCAGGTGCGGCGCGGTCAGCACGATCACCTCGTCGGCGCCGGTCTCCTCCACCACCGAGGTGAGCACGTCCAGGGGGTGGTCCTGGACGATCTGGCCGACGGTCTCCGCCCCCGCCGCGCGCAGCGCGCCCAGCGAGTGCTCCAGCGCCCGCTCGGCCGGGGAGACCGGGCTGCCGGCCGCCTCCTCCTCGTCCTGCCCGGTGGCCTCGCGGACGGCGTCGTCCAGCTCGCCCAGCGCCACGTCGTCCAGGGCGCGCAGCAGTCGGTCCTGGTCGCCGCGCGGTTGCATGAGCACGACGAACGAGACGGGCTCGTCGCCGTGGAGTGTGGTGACGAGCTCGACGTCGGTGGGCACCAGCGGCTTCTCGATCATCAGTACGGATGTGAACACGGCAGGTGCCCTTCCTCCCGACGGGTCGGTGACCCGTACGACGACTGTCCCGTCCCACATCGGTGTGGGACTGCACATTTCACTCTGCGTATCTCATTCTGCGCACGTCACACCTTGTTGGCGCCGGCAAACAGATCCGGTCATTTCCGGGCCGCCCCCGGGGAGCGGCGGTAGCGGGAGAAGAGGAACCCGTCCTCCTCCAGCAGGGAGGTCAGCTCGTACTCCGCGGGGGTCTCGAAGCCGGGGCCGTCCAGGATCCGCGCGGCGTCCCCGGCGGTGATCCGGGGGGAGACGGTCAGGCACAGCTCGTCCAGCACCCCGGCGGCCGCGAAGCGGCCCAGCAGGCGCGGCCCGCCCTCGGTGAGCAGCCGGGTGTGGCCGTGCCCGCCCAGCAGTCCCGGCACCCGCGCCGGGTCGACCTCCGAGCCCTCGCCCGCGTGCACCACCACCGCGCCCGCCTCGCGCGCCGCCTCCTGGCGGCCGGCCGGGGCGGCGGCGCCGGTGAGGACCACGGTGGGCACCGGCGGCTCGGTGAACAGCGGCAGGGAGAAGTCCAGGTCCAGGCTCGCGCTGACGACCGCGATGGCGGGCGCCGGCCCCTGCCCGGCCGCCTCGCGCCGGGCGGCGAACGCCTCGCGGCGGCGGGCCGGACGGTACCCCTCCCGGCGTACCGTCTCGGCGCCGACGACCACGGCGTCCGCCAGGGCGCGCAGCACCCCGAAGATCCGCATGTCGGCGTCCGAGGACAGCGGCTGGGAGCGCCCGCCGTGGTGGGCGGCGCCGTCGAGGGAGGCGACCATGTTGCCGCGCAGCCAGGGCCGCGCGGCCCGTCCGGTCTCCCCGGCCCCCTCCGCCGCCGTGGCGGGGTAGGCGTACGCGTCTGCGATCTCATCGAGCGTCCAGGGCCGGTCGGCGGACGGCGGCTCCTGAGGTCCGGGGAGCGTGGGTGCCGTGGGGTACTCGAAAGGAGGGAACAGACGTCGCATACGGCGCAGTGTGGCACGTGCCACCGGCGTGTTCCCCGCCCCGCCACGCCACGTACAGTGATAAGGGTGTCGTCCTCCCCCGCCCACAAGCCCGCCCCGAGCGCCGGACCGGAGCGTCCGGCGGCCGACGGGGCCGTCCCGCTGTCCCTGTGCGACCGCGAGCCGCACGTCCCCGCCGACCGCCTGGTCGCGGAGATGGTGCCGCCGCCGCGCTTCGGCTCGGTGCGCTTCGACAACTACATCCCCGACCCCTCCCGGCCCAGCCAGGCCGAGGCGGTGAAGGTGCTGGGCGAGTTCGCGGGCGGGCTCGGCGGGGACCGGGCGGACGGCGAGGGCGGCGGCATCCGCCGCTGGTTCCGCCGTGGTGGGCGGCGGACGGCGCCCGCCGGGCCGCGCGGGGTGTACCTCGACGGCGGCTACGGCGTCGGCAAGACCCATCTGCTGGCCTCCCTGTGGCACGCCACCGAGGCCCCGTCCGAGCGCAAGGCGTTCGGCACGTTCGTGGAGCTGACCAACCTGGTGGGCGCGCTCGGCTTCCAGCAGACGGTGGCCACGCTCGGCGGGCACCGGCTGCTGTGCATCGACGAGTTCGAGCTGGACGACCCGGGCGACACCGTGCTGGTCTCCACCCTGCTGGGCCGCCTGGTCGAGGAGGGTGTGGCGCTGGCGGCCACCTCCAACACCCTGCCCGGCAAGCTGGGCGAGGGCCGGTTCGCCGCCGCCGACTTCCTGCGGGAGATCCAGGGCCTGTCGGCGCACTTCCGCACGCTGCGCATCGACGGCGAGGACTACCGCCACCGCGGTCTGCCCGAGGCCCCGGCGCCGGCCGGCGACGCCGAGGTGAGCGCCGCGGCGCACCGCACCCCCGGCGCGTCCCTGGACCACTTCCCCTCCCTTCTCGACCACCTCTCCCGGGTGCACCCCAGCCGCTACGGCGCGCTGTGCGACGGCGTGGAGGCGGTCTGTCTCACTGATGTCCAGCCGGTGCCGGACCAGTCCACCGCGCTGCGCCTGGTGGTCCTGGCCGACCGGCTCTACGACCGCGAGGTGCCGGTGCTCGCCTCCGGGGTGCCCTTCGACCGGCTCTTCGGCGAGGAGATGCTCAGGGGCGGCTACCGCAAGAAGTACTTCCGGGCGATATCCCGGCTGACCGCGCTCGCCCGCGACGCGCGGCGTCTGACCGGGGAGGGCGGCGGGGCCTGACCGGGGCGGTGCCCGGCGGCAGCGGAGGCCCGGCGGCGCAGCCGGCCGCGCGGAAAGCCGCTCGGGAAACGGCCGGATCCGTACGCCGGGAGGGTCGCGGCGCGCGCGGGCGGGTTCCGGCCGGGCCGTGCCTGGTTCCCGCCGAGCGGACGGCGTGGTACACACGAGCGGGTCATCAACCTGTCCGCCAGCAGGGAGTTGCCCATGTCAGCAACGCGACGCCGGATCCTGGGAAGCGCCGCCGTCGGGGCGGGGATCGCCTTCACCGGATCGCTCTCCGAACTGTTCACCGGTACGGACGCCGCCCACGCCGCGGTCGGCGGCCGGGACGGGTACGGCCCCCTCGTGTCCGATCCCGACGGCCTGCTCGACCTGCCGAAAGGTTTCCGCTACCGGGTGCTGTCGCGCGAGGGCGAGCCCATGCTCTCGGGCCAGGGGCCGGTCCCCGGCAACCACGACGGCATGACCGCCCTGCCCGGCACCCGCCCCGGGCGCGTACAGCTGGTGCGCAACCACGAGAACCGCCACAACGCCCCCCGCCGCGTCCCCGCCGTGCGCGGGCTGACGTACGACCCGCAGGGTATGGGCGGCTGCACCGTGCTGGAGCTCTCCGGCAGCGACCGCGTGCTGGACGAGCGGGTGGGCATCGCGGGCACCGCGGTCAACTGCGCGGGCGGCCCGACCCCCTGGGGCACCTGGCTGACCTGCGAGGAGACCGAGGACAGGGCCGGCACCAACGGCTACACCAGGGACCACGGCTTCATCTTCGAGGTCGGCCTGCGGCCCGGTCACCGCACCATCCCCGAGCCGCTCACCGCGATGGGCCGCTTCCAGCACGAGGCCATCGCCGTCGACCCGCGCGAGGGCGTGGTCTACGAGACCGAGGACGCCTTCGACCACCCCTTCGGCCTGTTCTACCGCTTCCTGCCGCACCGGCCCCGCGGCGGCTTCGACTCGCTGCGGGCGGGCGGGAGGCTGGAGGCCATGCGCGTGCCCGGCGTCCCCGACCTGTCGGCCGTCACCGAGCCGGGCACGCACTTCGACGGCGTCGAGTGGCTGCCGGTGCCCGATCCGCTGGCGAAGCGGACGCCCGTCCGCCTCCAGGACTTCGGCCGCGGCGGCGTCACCCACGCGCAGAAGCTGGAGGGCTGCTACTGGGGCAGCCACCGGGGCGAGGGCGCGGTGTACTTCGTCTCCAGCTACGCGCGCAGCTCCGAGGGCTCGGCGGCCGACCACTTCGGCCAGGTGTGGCGCTACGAGCCGGGCCGCCGCCGGCTGACGCTGGCGGTGGTCTTCGGGCCGGACACCGGCGTGGACACCCCCGGCGAGTCCCCGGACAACATCTGCCTCGCCCCGGGCGGCGGTCTGATGGTCTGCGAGGACGGCGGCGGCGAGCAGCACGTCTACGGCCTCACCCGCCGCGGCGAGGTCTACGCCCTGGCGCGCAACGCCCAGAACACCGGCACCGCGCGGGAGCCGGCGTACGGCGAGTTCGCGGGCGTCACCTTCTCGCCCGACCGCCGCACCATGTACGTCAACTGCTACGACCCGGGGACCACGTTCGCCGTCACCGGGCCGTGGCGCCACTGAGACCGGCGGGACCGCGGCGGACGGGGGCGGCCCGGGGAGTCAGCCGGCGACCGCCTCCCGCCGCAGGAAGGCCAGGCGGGCGCGCTTCTCGGGGAGGCTGACCTCCGGCAGCCCGACCGCGGGGAGCAGGATCTCGGGTCCCTGCTCGAACCCGGTGCGCAGCATGCGCGCGATCGCCTTCTCGTTGCGGACGTCCGGCTCGACGACGATCCGGCGGCAGCGCGGGTCGGCCAGCAGGTACTCCAGCATCGCGGCGGCCAGGCGGCCGGTGAACCCCGGCTCGCCTGCGCCCGCGGCGGGGGCGAGCAGCAGATGCGCCCCGACGTCGCCGGGCCGGACCTCGTAGCACAGCCCCACCCGGTCCTCGGCGGGGTCGTACGTCTGGAGGAGCGCGACGGGCTCCCCGTCGCGGTGGACGAGGAAGGCGTGGTGGGTGGTGAGGGTGTCCATGTGGGCGTAGACCTCGCGGACCTCCCGGACGTCCATCGCGCCCATCCCCCAGAACGCGGCGCGCTCCCCGGTGACCCAGCCGTGGATCAGGGCGGCGTCGCGCCCGGGGTCCACGGGGGTGATCCGCAGGGTCCCGAAGCCCTGGACGGTCCGCTCGTGGACGGGTTCGCACGGGGTGCCGGGGGCGTCGGGAGTGCTGGTGGCGGTCGGGACGGCGGTGGCGCCGGTGGGTCTGGACACGTGCTCTCCGAGGGGAAGGACGGGGGTCGGGCAGGCCGGACCGGGGGGCGCCGCGAGCGCCCCCCAACCTTTAGGCTAGGCTAACCTAACCAAAGCGGCGGCTGTCCGGGGGCACCCCGGGACCGGGGAGGAGAGACCGTGGGGCATGGCTGGGAGGGCGTGGTCCTCAGACTGATGCGGGGCAGGGACTTCGAGTTCACCGTGACCGGGACCGAGCGGGTCACCGAGCACTATCTGAGGATCCGGATGACGGACGGCGGGATGCTCGCCTCGACCGGCGTCCACCCGACGATGTGGGTCCGCCTCTGGTTCGAGAGCGGGGGCAAGCCGCACCAGCGCGCCTACACCCTGGTCGATCCCGACCCCGCGGCCGGGACGTTCGCCCTGGAGTTCGCGCTCCACGAGGGCATCGCCTGCGACTGGGCGCGCGGCGCGCGGCCGGGCGACACGATCGAGGCCACCGTCCAGGGCACGGGGTTCACCGCACCGTCGCCCGGACCCTCCCGGCTCCTGGCCGTCGGCGACCCGGCGTCCCTGCCGGCCGTCAACTCGCTGCTGGACGCCTTCCCCGCCACACCCGCGACCGTCTGGCTGGAGACCGCGCACCCGCAGGACGCCGAACTGCCGCTGCGGGCCGGGCCCGGCCCGCACGAGGTGCGGTGGGTCCCCCGCCGGGACGCCGGCGCCCATCTGGTGGCCGAGGTGACCGCGGCCCTGCCGAAGCTGCTGGAGGACGAGCCGGCCCCTTACGTCTGGATCGCCTGCGACACCGCCACCACCCGCGCCCTCGCCTCGTACACGCGCAAGGAGCTCGGCGTGCCGAAGGACAGGGTGCACGCCCTGGGCTACTGGCGCGCGACCTGACCCACGGTCCGGCGTACGGGCAGGTGCGCGGGCCGGGGACGGAGCCGGCGCACCGCCGCCCGGCCGGGCGTCACCCGGGCCGGGGGTGGCGGTAGTCCGACAAGAGCAGCATCCCGCGCGACCGTCACGGATCGTCGTTACGTTCCGATCATGACCGTCTCCGTACGCCGCACCGCCCGTCCCCTGACCGCTCTCGCCCTGGTCGCCGCCGCGGCGGCGGGCTGCGCGGGCCCGGGTGGCGACACCCCCCGGGCCGATGCCTCACCGACCGCGCCGTCCTCGGCTGCGGCCTCGCGGGAGGGCTCCGGGAAGGGCGACTTCTCCGCCTCCCCGCGCTCCTCCGTCTCCCGCCCGGACGGCGACGGCCGGGACGCGTCGTCCTCCGACCGGTACGCCACCCTGCCCGCCTCCATCAGCGGCCGGGTGCCCGTCTTCCGGCACGGCCCGCGCGCCGAGGCCCCGCGGGCCGCCGGCGACGAGGGCGGGAAGCCGGAGGAGGAGAAGGGGGAGAAGGAGAACGAGAAGCCCGAGGAGGACGGCGAGAACCGGGAGAAGCGGGAGAAGGCCGAGAAGGACGAGAGGGCCGGGAAGAGCGGCGACAAGGAGGACAAGGTCGTGGCGCTGACCTTCGACGCCGCCCTGTCCGCCGAGGACCGCGAGCGGGCCGGGGAGGACGGCGAGCGCCACGACAACCCCGGGCTCGTCTCCGCCCTGCGCCGCGAGAAGGTCCCCGCGACCGTCTTCATGTCGGGGCTGTGGGCGCAGACCTACAGGCACCAGGCGCGCTCCATCGGCCGCGACGACCTGTTCGAGGTCGGCAACCTCTCCCACTCCCACCGCGCCTTCACCGAGGACTGCCGCGACCTCCCCGCGCTCGCGCCCGACAAGCAGCTCGCGGACGTGCGCAAGGGGCGCAGGGCGATCCGCGCGGCGGGGGTGAAGAACCTGACGCCCTACTTCCGCTTCCCCGGCGGCTGCTTCGACGACCGCTCCCGGAGGGCGATCGCCCCGGCGAAGGTGACGGCGGTGGCCGGCGACGTGGTGGCGCCGGACGCCGCGGAGAAGGACCCGGAGAAAGTGGCCGAGCGGGTGCTGAAGGACATCAGGCCGGGCTCGGTGGTCGTACTGAACTGCGACCGGGAGAAGGCGCCCGCCACCGAGAAGGCCGTACGCCGGATCGTCCCGGAGCTGAGGGAGCGCGGATACCGCATCGTGCCCGTCTCGGAGATGATCGCCTCGGCCATGGGCCGGGACTGAGCCCCGGTTCCGGCGGTTCCGTCCTGCTCCCCGCGGCTCCGCCCGGGTGCGTTCAGCAGGAGCAGGCGACGCGTTCGGCCTCGTGCCACTCGCACACCGGGCACAGCGTCGCACCGCGCGTGCTCGCCGGGTAATCGGTCGGCTCGCCGCACTGCACGCACATGGCCCGCTCCTCGCGCCCGGCGCCCTCGGGGGCGGCGGCGTCCCGGACGGCCGTCGTCTCGGGTGCGGTCCAGCCGGATACGAACTCCATGGGGCCGAGGGTACTCCCGGCCCCGCCCGCCCGGGACCTCGCACGTAAACGGGTGCGAACGCCCCGGCGGCGGCTGGCACACTGGCCCCGTGAGCACCTCCGACGCCCCCTCCACCGACCCCTTCACCGCCCCCGCCGCCCATGAGGCCGCCGGCCGGGACGCGGCCCCGCAGTACGTACTGCCGCTCGTCGTCCGGATCGAGCGGTCCGCTCCCCCCGGCCCGCCCGCGCGCAGCGACGCGCTCGGAACGGCGGCGCGCGCGGTGCTGGTGATGCTGTCGGACGAGCGCACGACGGACCCCGGCGGCGACTGGCACCAGGCGGTGCGCGACTGGCAGGACGGGCGCATCCGCAAGGTGGTGCGCCGGGCGCGCGGCGCGGAGTGGCGGCGGGCCTGCGCCCTGCCGGGCGTCACCGTGACCGGCGGCGGCGAGCACCCGGCCGAGGTGCGGGTCTTCCCGCCCGTACCGCTGGACGGCTGGCCCAGGGATCTGGCCCGCCTCCAGGTCTCCGGCACCGACCTGGAGGACCCCGCACCGCCCGCCGCGCCGGAGCCGGGCACGCCCGTGCTGTGGCTCAACCCGGAACTGGAGATGTCCGCCGGCAAGGCGATGGCCCAGGCCGGGCACGGCGCCCAGCTCGCCTGGCTGGCGCTGGACGGTACGGCGCGGGCCGCCTGGCGCGCGGCCGGCTTCCCGCTGGCGGTCCGCACCGCCCCGCGCGGTGAGTGGGAGCGGCTGACGGCGTCGGGCCTGCCGGTGGTGCGCGACGCGGGCTTCACCGAGATCGCCCCGGGCTCGGCCACGGTCGTGGCCGAGCACCCGGCGCTCCCGGCGCGCCTGGACCGGCCGGCGCGGCGCGGCTGAGGGGACCGCGGCGGCCGAGGAGGTTACCGCCCGCTCTCGGAGGCTTCTCCCCCGGAGCCTCCGCCGCCTCCGGAGCCCTCGCCGCTCCCGGTGCCTTCACCATCCTCGCCGTCCCGCTTGCCCGCACCCCACTCCCGCGTCCTGCGCTCCCGCTCCATCCGCCGCCGCAGCGCGGCGGGCGGGCCGGTGAGCTCGGGGAAGTCCGTCCGCAACGCGCGGACCAGCGAGTACATCATCAGGAACGCCAGGACGAAGAACGGCAGACCGAGCACCGTGATCACCTCGGCGAGCGCGTCCAGGCCGCTCTTGCCGGTGGCCGCGATCAGCGTCCCCGCGACCACGCCCTCGGTGATCGCCCAGAACACCCGCTGCCGCGTCGGCCCGCCCTCCTCCCGCTGCCCGGCGCTGAGCATGTCCACCACCAGGGACGCCGAGTCCGAGGAGGTGGTGAAGAAGATGACCACGATCAGCACCGACAGGGCCGAGACGAAGGTGGTGAGCGGATAGTTCTCCAGGAAGGTGAAGAGCGCGCCGGGGATGTCGCCCTCCTCCACCACGTTTCGCACCAGCCCGCCGGCGCCGTTCATCTCGATGTCGATGGCGGACAGCCCGAAGACGCTGAACCACACGATGGTGAAGGCCGTGGGCAGCGCGAGGACACCGAGGACGAACTCACGGATCGTGCGCCCCCTGGAGATGCGGGCGATGAAGATGCCCACGAACGGCGACCAGGTGATCGTCCACGCCCAGTAGAACACCGTCCAGGTGCCCTGCCAGCCGGTGTTGGCGAAGGTGTCGTTCCAGAAGGCCAGCGACACCAGCGAGGACAGGTAGACGCCGACGTTCTCGATGATCCCCTTGGCCAGGAACAGCGTCGCCCCGGTGGCGAGCACGAAGAGCATCAGACCGACGGCCATGACGATGTTGATGTTCGACAGCCGCCTGATGCCCTTGTCCAGGCCGTAGACCACCGAGGTGGTGGCGATGGCGGTGATCACGGTGATCAGCAGCACCTGGACCAGCGAGTTCTCCGGCAGACCGAACAGCCGCGCCAGTCCGCTGTTGATCTGCATCGTGCCCAGGCCGATGGAGACGGCGACGCCGAAGAGCGTGCCCATCACCGCCGCGATGTCCACGATCCGGCCCGCGGTGCCGTACACCCGGTCGCCCAGCAGGGGGTAGAGCACGGAACTGACCCGGAACGGCATCCCGCGCACGTAGACGAAGTAGGCGAACGTCAGCGACGGCAGGCAGAAGATCGACCAGGTGTGCAGGCCGAAGTGGTACAGCGAGTAGGCCATCGCCATGCGGGCGGCCTCGGTGCTCTCCGGCTCGACGCCCTGCTGGGGCGGCTCGGCGAAGTGGCTGATCGGCTCGGCGACCCCCCAGAACATCAGGATCGTGCCGATCCCGGCGGCGAACAGCATCGCGAACCAGGTCCGCGTGCTGTACTCCGGGCGGTCGTCCTGGGCGCCCAGGCGGATGTGGCCGTAGCGGCTGACGGCGATCCAGAGCAGATAGACCAGGAAGGTCGTCACGCCCAGGATGTAGAACCAGCCCAGTTGGGTGAGCAGCCAGTCCGAGGCCGTGGCGAAGATCCGGTCCACCTGATCCGTCAGCGAGATCGCCGCGACCACGAACAGCACGGTGAGCCCGGCCGAGGTGAAGAAGATGACCGGATCGGTACGGAGCCCCAGTAGGCGCTGCAGCTTTTCCAGCATGTACCTCTCCCTGGAGGACTGGTCCGATTTTCGTCGTTTTCCGGTCCGAAGCGGGCGCGACACACGGGCGGCGGCCGCATCGGGCCGGGGTGGGGCCCGGCGAAAGCTCAGGTGAAGCTCTGAACTCCGCCGCGCGGGATTGGTGATCCCTCTGCCCGGAGATGACAACCGCACACGGGGAGGAGCCGGGGATGAACCGGGGAGGGGGCGGGCGTGGCACGACTGGGTACGGGGATCGGCTGGCGGCCGGGAATCGCGGACGCGATCGAGACGCTGCCGGACGTCGGCTGGGTGGAGGTGGTCGCGGAGAACGTCTGCCCCGACCACCTTCCGCCGGCGCTGGTACGGCTGCGCGAGCGCGGCACCACCGTGGTGCCGCACGGGGTGGGGCTCGGGCTCGGGGGCGCGCAGCGGCCCGACCCCGCCCGGCTGGCGGCGCTGGCCCACCGGGCCGAGGCGCTTAAGGCGCCGCTGGTCACCGAGCACATCGCGTTCGTACGGGCCGGAGGGCCGGGGACCGGGGCGCCGGGAGCCGAGGGGCCGGTGATGGAGGCCGGGCATCTGCTGCCGGTGCCGCGCACCCGCGACGCGCTGGAGGTGCTCTGCGAGAACGTCATGATCGCCCAGGACGCGCTGCCCGTGCCGCTGGCGCTGGAGAACATCGCGGCCCTCCTGCCCTGGCCCGGCGAGGAGCTGGGCGAGGCGGAGTTCCTGACCGAGCTGGTGGACCGCACCGGCGTCGGCCTGCTCATCGATGTCGCCAACCTCCACACCAACCGCGTCAACCGGGGTGAGGACCCGCTGGCCGTCCTGGACGGCCTGCCGCTGGACGCGCTGGCGTACGTGCACGTGGCGGGCGGTGTGGAGCGCGACGGGGTGTGGCACGACAGCCACGCCCACCCGGTGCCGGAGCCGGTACTGGAGCTGCTGGCCGAACTGTGCGCGCGCACCGATCCGCCGGGGGTGCTGCTGGAACGCGACGACGACTTCCCTCCGGAGGAGGAGCTGGCCGCCGAACTGGCTGCCGTGCGGGATGTGTTCGAGGGCGCGACGCGAGCCGCGGGAGGCCCCCGTGCCTGACACCCGCCCTACCACCGGACCCGGCGCCGGCCCTGGTAGCGGCCCCGGCACGGACACCGGCACCGACCCCGGCTCCGGCATGGACACCGGATCCGGCACCGACGCGGCCCGCCGCCGGCTGGCCGCCGCCCAGGCCGCACTGCTGGGCGCGCTGGTCGCCGACGGCCCCGCGCCGGCCGGCTTCGACCCCGCGCGGCTGGAGGTCCAGCGCCGTGCGCTGATCGCCAAGCGGGCCTCGGTCGTCGCCGGGATCGCACCCGAGCTGCCGCGCATCCTGGGCGACCGCTACCGCCCGGTGTTCGCCGCCTACGCCCGCGGTCGCCCCATGACCGGCGGGTACCGCCCGGACGCCATGCGCTTCGTCGCGCACCTGCTGGAGTCCGCCCCCTCCCTGTCCCGGCAGCAGCGGCGCCGCCTGCGCCGCTGGTACCGCGAACGCTCCGGCCGGGCCCCTCGGGGGTGGGGCCCGGCCGGTCTCCTCCGTCTTCTGGGCCGGGGTACGTAGCGGGCCCGCGCGGACGCGACCGGAGCGGCGGCTTTACTCAGCCCCGCTCCGCCGCGAGCACCAGGAACGCGGCCCACCCGTCCTGATCGAACCGCAGTACGGGCCCGTCGGCCTCCTTGGAATCCCTCACATGCGCAGCGTCCGGGTCGGCAGCCACCTCCACGCAGTCCCCGCCACCCGATCCGCTGTAGCTGCTCTTGAACCAGCGCAGTTCACCCACGTACCGGCCTCCTACCTCACGAGCGCCGTGAACGCCGCCCATCCGTCCCGACCGATCCGGAGTATGGGCCCGTCGCCCGCGGCCTTGGAGTCCCGTACGTACACGGCATCCGGACCGGTTGCCACCTCGACGCAGTCCCCGCCGTCCGATCCGCTGTGGCTGCTCTTGAACCAGTGCAGCTCGCCCATGTTGTCGGTCACCTGTTCCGCGCTCATGTCTCTCCCACCAGCCGCTCGATGAGTCGTGCAGACTCCTCGACGTTCAGGGCCTGCGATCGCAGCTTGCCATAACGCAGGGAGAAGGCTCTGACCTCGGAGACATCCGATAAGACGCACCCGACGCCCTGGGACTCGAAGTAGCCGATGTCGCGGTGCTCCTTCGTCTCCAGGATCACGAGCGGACCGTTCTTCCCCGGGTGGAATCCACGCCCGGCGGGCATGACCTGCACCTCGACGTTCCGCAGTGCGTTGACCTCCAGCAGACGTCGCCACTGCTCGCGCATGACCTCCGGGCCGCCCACGGGATCGCGCAGCGCCTCCTCGCCGATGATGAACGACAGCTCCGCCATCGGCACGCGCGTCAGCAGCTTCTGGCGGCTGAGCCGGGCCTCGGTGTGCTGGTCGATGGTTTCCTCGCTCAGTGGCGGGCAGTGCCCGCCGAAGACCGCCCGCGCGTAGTCCTCCGTCTGCAACAGGCCCGGCACCAGCAGCGGATCGTAGGAGAAGCGGCTCAGCGCTTCCGACTCGAGGAGCGCGAAGTTGCGGAAGAAGCGCGGCAGCTTGGCCCGTTCCACGTCATCCTGGAGGACTTCCAAGGCTCCTCGTGCCCCCAGCGCGCGGTCCGCCGCGATCGTGAAGGCGGCCTTCGCCGGCCGCCGCCCCTGCTCGATCGAGGCGACCTGCTCCAGCGAGTAGCCGATCGCGTCCCCGAGCTTGTTCTGGCTCAACCCGGCCTGCCTGCGCAGGTGCTGGAGCAGCCTGCCATAGGCGGACCACACCCCAGGCGGGTCGCCGCTGTCCTCCTTCACCCGTACCGCGCGACCGTTCCGTGTGTCCTGCACCGCCCTCACGCCCCTTCGTCCCCGAGTCCGTCCCGCTCGTCCGAGCCCCCGGCGGCTTACGCCGTCCGTCACCGCCGGGGCCATGTCCAACGCGGCCCGTTCGAGTCGGGGCACTGCCCGCGACCCGTACAGCGCCCGTACAAGGTCCGGTTGTACGGGTCGCCGGAGGCCGGCGCAGGTCCGGCCTCCGGCGGTGCGTGCGGTCAGCGGACCCGCTCGACCGTCCGGTCGTCGGTGTGGGTGAGGTAGTCGTCCGGGTCGAGGCCCATGGCCTTGCGCCGGGGCGAGGCCCAGTACACGGCGTTGCGTTCCGCGAACGTCCCGGGGCCTTCGTAGGAGATCAGCCAGACGAACCGGTTGCGTTCCCGGTCCGTCCAGGCCCCGTCGATCGTGAAGCCCAGCGCCAGGCGCAGCGGGACGATCTCCTCCCGCCACCGTTCCACCCACTCGTCCAGCATTCCGTCCCGGACGGTGTACGTGCGCAGTTGTGTGGTCTTCGCCAAGGCGGGCGTCCTCTCCGGTCGTGGGCCGCCGCCCACATGGTCGGGGGGCGGCCCGGTATCACGGACTCGCGCCATCGTCCGCCGCCCGCCGCCTTCCGTTTCGCGGGACCGGGAGGGAGGGTGTGGGGAACATACGTCCAGGTCATCACCCCTTCGGGGGCGCCGGGAGACAACCGCCCAGCGTGGGGCCGTCCGATCCGCCAACACCGGTGGCGCAGAACCGGCTTGGCCGGAAAACGCCTGCGTCGCCCGATCGGCCCCGGGGAAAAGATCGGCTCGTCACTCAAAGCGACAAGGGGGTTGCGTGGGGTTCGGGCAAGAGTGGAAAGAGCGCTTCGAGAAGAAGCTCGACGCCTACGGCAGCAAGCTCGGCGAGATCGACGAGAGGGTCGCGGCGGTCCGCACAACGCTCGCCGAGGCGGCCGACGGGTCCGCGTCACCGCTGCCGCAGGTCTCGGACCAGGAGTTCTACAAGCTCCGGGAAGCCGTCTCCACCGGGACGATGGTCCTGCGGGAGGAGAACCGGGAACTGCGCCGGCGGCAGGAAAGGATGCTCAGCGACCTGAAGGACCTGCGCCTGGAGATCACCGGCGGCCGTACCGGGGCACAACAGCCGCCCGCCCCGGGCTCCCCCGGCGCCGATGAGCCCGGCGGTGCGGACGACACCGGTGAGGCGGAAGACGGAACGGCGGAGACGGCTGCGGTCCCACCGAGCGAAGCCCCCGGGACACAGGACAGCCGACAACAGGAGGAGTGCATGGAGCGGGAGCGGGACGGCGTACCGGAGCCCCCGGGAGAGGCGGCTCCCCCGGGAGAGGCCGAGAAGACACTAAAAGAACGCGTGAGGATGGTGAAGAAGGCCGCCGAACAGACCCTCCGAGACCGTTCCGAGGACTCCCCCAGCCGTACCCGCCGTACCGCGGCGTCCCCGGCGGCGGACGGACGGCGGCTCCACGGCGTCCACGCGGACGGCGGAGACGGACAGCGGCCGGGGAGGCAGGACGACGGCCGGGAGACGCCGTCCGACCCGCTGGCCGAGCACGCGGAACTACTGCTGAAAGCCGCCGGGGTGTCGCGCGCCGGACTGGTCTGCCACCGCGACACCTGGGAGTTCCTGCTCGTGCAGGCCGTCCGGCACCCTCGCTTCCGCGTTCCCGGAGAGGTCAAGGACACCGGTGACGGAAAGGTCGACACGCACCTGTCCGGGCCGTCCCTCATCGCGGCCCTGATCAGCCTCTGGAAGGCCCGGGAAAAGGAGAGCGAGGAGGTGGACGCGGACTGGGCGATGGCCGCCATGCTCTACGACCGCATCCGCGACCGACTGACCGAAGCCGGGCCCGGCGACGGAAGCCGCACCGTCCGCATCGTGCTGGACGACGGGGACGGGCCGGAGGGGACGGCGGCGGCTGCCGAGCCCTCCGAGGAGGAGCCAGAGGCCGCGTAACCCCGCCCGCTCACACCGCTGCGGCCCGGACGTCGTCCGGGCCGCAGCGGTACGAGACCGGGCTCAGCGCCCTGCCGCGAGCGCGACGAACGCCGCCCACTGCTCGCGGCCGACCCGTAGCACGGGCCCGTCGGCCGCTTTGGAGTCCCGCACGTACACGGCCTCCGGCCCGGCGGCCACCTCCACGCAGTCCCCGCCGTTCGGGCCACTGTGGCTGCTCTTGGTCCAGGACAGCTCACCGGGCGCGTCCCCGCCCTGCCGTTCGATGCTCATGTCTCCCCTGCCGCCCGCTTGATGAGATCGGCTGAATCCTCGGCGTTGAGAGCCTGTGAGCGCAGCATCCCATACTGGAGCCAGAACTCGCTGACCTCGTGGCAGCCGGACCGGACGCTCACCACGCCCTGCGACTCGATCACCACGAACCTCTGCCGTACGTCCGTCTCCAGCAGGACCATCGGGCCGCTGAGCCCGCTGTGGGCGGCCCTGCTGTTCGGCATCACCTGGATGTCCACGTGCCGCATGCAGGAGCACTCCAGCAGGTGGGCGAGCTGGGCCCGCATCACCTGCGGGCCGCCCACCATGCGGTGCAGCGCCACCTCCTCGATGACGAACGCGAGGACGGTGAGAGGCGTCCTGCGGGTCAGGATGGACTGCCGTGCCAGGCGTGCCGCGACGCGCTGCTCGACGATCTCGTCGTCGAGTGGCGGGAAGTGGGTCTGGATCAGGGCTCGGGCGTACGCCTCCATCTGGAGGAGTCCCGGGATCACGAGCTGGTCGTAGGAGAAGCGGCTGATCGCCTCCAGTTCCAGTGCCGCCACGTCCTGGAAGAACGCGGGCAACTGGGCCCGGCCCACGTCCTCCTGGAGGGTGTCCAGCGCACCGCCGGCCTTCAGCACCCTCTCCGCCGCGCCGGTGAACGCGGCCTTCGCCGGCCGCCGTCCCTGCTCGACCGAGGCGACCTGCTCCAGCGAGTAGCCGATGGCGTCCGCCAGGGACTGCTGGGTGAGGCCTTCGCGTTCGCGGAAGAGGCGGACGAGTTTGCCGTAGGCGCTCCACGCGCCGGGCCGGTTCCCGCCGCCCTCTGAGGCGGGCCTGGCGCGCTCGTTGTTCCTGCCCATCGTTGTTCCCTCTGGTCCGTCGCGGATGCACCTCCATGGCGAACCGCGCCGGTGCCGGGCAGGTCACGGGCGACGGCCGTACAGCCTCCGTACAGGGGGTTCGCGCGCGGGCGTGTACGGCGGTCCGACCTGGCCGTACGCCTCCGCGTGACGGGACGGTTACGGCATGCGACACCAGAGCTCCGCCGTCGGGCGGCCCACCACACGCCCCACCGACCGTGCCGCCGACCGTCCCGCCGGACAGGCTGCCGAACAGGGCGTCGGCGTACCGCGGTTCACCGCCCGCCTCAGCGGCACGCGGCGGGGCGCGCGGCTGGCGCGCAGGCTCGCCGTGCAGCAGTTCGCCGAGTGGACCGGCCTGCCGCACGGCTGCGACGCCGCGCACGCCGTCGCCCTGGTGACGGCCGAGCTGGTGGCCAACGCCGTCACCCACGGCAGTCTTCCGGGCCGGGACTTCCGGCTGACGCTGCTCCTGTCATCCGAGTCCGCTTCGCCCGAGCCACCCCCGTCCGAACCGGACGCGCACGAGTCGGCCGTGATGCGGATCGAGGTGACCGACACCCGGCCCGAACGCCTCCCCCGCCACCCCGCGGCCGAACCGGGGCAGCCCGAGGAGGTGTCGGGACGGGGGCTGCTCCTGGTCGCGGTGCACGCCCGGCGCTGGGGGTGCGAGGCGCGGGACGCGTTCACCAGGACCGTCTGGGCGGAGGTGCCGCTGCGGGCGCCGAGCGCCGCCCGCCCGGCGGAGACCCGGCCGGGCACGCGAGGCACGGCAGGCCGCCGACCGCCCCGCCACTGACGGTCCTGTGAGACAACCGTCACACT
>NZ_JADEYH010000018.1 GCF_017114865.1 Streptomyces verrucosisporus
AGGTGCCGGGGCGGGCGGCGCGGACGACGACGTGGTGGACGCCGAGATCCTCGACGAGGACCGCGACGACAGGGGGAGGGCGGCGTAGTGGGGCCGGGCGGGCCGGCCCCGGCCGGTCCGCCCGAACGGGGGCGGGCGCGTAGCACGAGTGGCCGGGGGCATGCGGCACTTGCTGGACTTACCGCACCTGGTGCCGGAGGATCGCGGTACCGCCTGTTCGCGGTTGCCGAGGCACGGGAGCAGGATCCGGCCGTATGCCAGGACCCCGTCCGGGGCGGAGCCGGCCGGGGGCCGGCAGTGAAGTGGGGAACACCTATGAGGGGCAGGCGACGCGGATGACCGCCGTACCGCCCGAGGCCGCCGCGGTGCTGGCGGAGAGACCGCACCCCGGCCCGCCCGGCGACGACGAGACGCGCGGCCTGTTCCGGGCCTCCGACGCCGTCTTCGCCGAACTGTCGGGCCCGCGCCACGTCGTGGAGACGGCCAACCCCGCCTTCTTCCGGGCGCTGGGCCGGAAGAAGGCCACCGGCGTCCCCCTGGCCGAGCTGGCCCCCGAACTCACCGAGCAGGGGATCATCGACCTGCTCGACGGCGTCTACCGCACCGGCCGCCCCTACACCGCGCAGGACGCCAGGATCCTGCTGGGGCCGCCGGGCGCGATGAACGAGGCGTACTACGACTTCACCTACGAACCGCGCCGGGAGCCGGGCGGCCGGGTGGCCGGCGTCACCGCCCTGGGCGTGGACACCACCGCCGTCCGGCAGGCCCGGCAGCTCGCCGCCGAGCAGCGCGCACTGCTGGAGCAGATCGCCCTGGACGCGCCCATAGGGGACATCCTGCGCGCCATGACCGCCGCCATCGAGGAACTCGACCCCGGGGTCCTGGTCTCGGTGCTCCTCGCCGACACCGACGGCCGCCATCTGCGGCACGGCGCCGCACCCAGCCTGCCGGACTTCTACAACCGGGCCATCGACGGCGTCGCCACGGGGGAGGGCGTCGGCTCGTGCGGCACCGCGGCCCACCGCCGCGAGACGGTCGTCGTCGCCGACATCGCCACCCACCCGTACTGGGAGGAGTTCCGCGAGCCGGCTCTGCGGGCGGGACTTGCCGCCTGCTGGTCCACCCCGATCACGGGCACGGACGGACGGCTGCTGGGCACCTTCGCGATGTACCACCGCGAACCGCTCATGCCCCGCGAGGCCGACCTGGCCCTGGCCGCCGCCTTCGCCCGCACCGCCGCCCTGGCGGTGGAGCGCCACCAGACCAAGCAGGCCCGCGAGCGGGCCGAGGCCGAGGAGCGGGCCGCCCGGCAGGACCTCGCCTTCGTCCTGGAGGCCAGCACCCGCATCGGCCGCGACCTGGACTTCGGCGACAGCCTGCGCCGGCTGGCCGAGCTGAGCGTCCCGGAGCTGGCGCCGATGAGCGCGGTGGACGTGCTCGAGGGCGGACGGCTGCGGAGGGTCGCCGCGTTCGCCGCCGGGGACCGCGGCGGGCGGTGGCCGGAGGCGTCCGGGCGGAGCGGGCTCCGCCCGGACGGCGAGATGGCCGCCCGGGTGCTGGCCACCGGGGTGACGGAGGTCGCCCGCCGCGTCCCGACGTCCCCGGGCCTCTGGCGGGAACTGGGCGTCACCGGTTACGTGTGCGTACCGCTGAGCTGGCGAGGGGGCCCCTTCGCGGTGCTGACCCTGCTGTTCACCGGGGACCACCCCCTTCAGGGGCGCACCGTCGCCCTCGCCGAGGAGCTCGCCCGGCGCACCGCCGTCATCGCCCACAACGCGCGCCAGTACACCGAGCGCGTCGAGCTGGCCCGCGACCTCCAGGCCGGCCTGCTGCTGCCCGAGCCGCCCGCCGTTCCCGGGGCCGAGGTCGCCACCTGCTACCGGCCGGCCGGCGAGGGGCTGGACGTCGGCGGCGACTTCTACGACGTCTTCCCGCTGGGCGGCGGCCGCTGGGCCTTCATGATCGGTGACGTGTGCGGGCGCGGGGCGTCGGCCGCCACCGTCACCGGGCTGGTCCGCCACACCGCCCGCGCCGTCGCCCGGCTCGTCGAGGATCCGGCCAGGACCGTCGCGGAGGTCAACACCGCCCTGCTGGAGGGCGTACGGCACGGCAGCGCCTTCGTCACCCTGGTCTACGGCCGGATGACACCGGGCGAGGAGGGGCTGGAGGTCGAACTCGTCCGGGCCGGCCACGTCCCGCCCCTGGTGCGGCGCGGCGGCAGGCGGGTGGAGGAGATCACGGCCAGGGGGATGCTGCTGGGCATCGTCCCCGATCCGGCGGTCCGCACGGTACGGCTGACCCTGCGGCCGGAGGAGACCCTGTTCCTGGTCACGGACGGCTTCACCGAGGCCCGCTCGGCCGACGGCCGGTTCCTCGGCGAGGAGGGTCTGGCCGCCGCCCTCGCCCGCGCGGGCCGCGACGACGGCGCGGGCGCCCGGGAACTCCTGGACGAGGTGGTCGCCTCCGTCGACCGCTTCTCGGACGACGCGACCCCCAGCGAGGACGACAGCGCGGCCCTGGTCATAACCGCCCGCTGACCGCCCGCTGACCGCCCCGCAGGCGGTTCTGCGGCGGCCGACCGCGTCCGCCGATGTCCGCCGATGTCCGAAGACCCGTCCCGGCCAGGGGAATCGACCGGCGTCGGCATCGGTTGCACGGACCGTGCCGCGCCACGCCCGGGCGCGGCCTTCCGACGACCGAAGGCGTATCCCCCATGACCGACAACCCGTCCGCGCGCGCCCGGAACACGCTCGGCCGCCCCTTCTCCCTGGGCGGCCTCACCCTCCGCAACCGCGTCGTGATGGCGCCGATGACCCGCCAGTTCTCACCCGGCGGCGTCCCCGGCCCGGACGTGGCCGAGTACTACGCCCGCCGGGCCGCCGCCGAGGTGGGTCTGATCGTTACCGAGGGAACCTACGTCGACCACCCGTCGGCCGGCACCAGCGACCGGGTGCCCCGCTTCCACGGCGAGGACGCGCTCGCGGGCTGGGAGAAGGTGGCCGACGCGGTCCACCGCGCGGGCGGGGCGGTCATGCCGCAGCTGTGGCACGTGGGCATGGCGCGTGCCGCCGGGGCTCCGCCGTTCCCCGACGCCCCGCGCACGGGCCCCTCCGGCGTCCCCCTGGAAGGTGACGGGACCGGCCGTGCGATGACACGCTCCGACATCGACGACGTGATCGCCGCGTTCGCCGCCGGAGCCGCCGCGGCCGAGGCCAGAGGCTTCGACGGCGTCGAGATCCACGGCGCCCACGGCTATCTGGTCGACCAGTTCCTGTGGTCGCACACCAACCGGCGCACCGACGCCTACGGCGGTGACCCGGCCTCCCGCGTCCGCTTCGCCGCGGAGATCGTGGCGGCCTGCCGTGAGGCCGTATCCCCGCACTTCCCGATCAGCTTCCGCACCTCCCAGTGGAAGCTGGGTCACTACCAGGCCAGACTCGCCGAGACGCCCGAGGAGTTGGAGGCCGTCCTCACTCCGCTGGCCGAGGCGGGGGCGGACGTCTTCCACTGCTCCACGCGCCGCTACTGGCTGCCGGAGTTCGAGGGCTCCGACCTCAACCTGGCGGGCTGGGCGAAGAAGCTGACCGGCCGCCCCACCATCACGGTCGGTTCGGTCGGTCTGGACAACGAGTTCTTCGCCGCGTTCCAGGGTGCGGACGGCGGCCTCACGGACATCGACGCTCTGCTGGAGAGGCTGGAGCGCGACGAGTTCGACCTCGTGGCGGTCGGCCGCTCCCTGCTCGGCGACCCGGAGTGGGCGGCGAAGGTGCTGGCCGGCCGCTTCGGCGACCTGCGTCCCTTCGACGCGGCCGGGCTCTCCGTCCTCCACTGAGGCCCGCGGGGTGCGGCCGGGGACGGGCCGGGCGGCGGCCCGGCGGTGTTCCCGGTCGCACTTCCGGGGCGGCAGTGCGTAGCCGGGGACGCAGGGCCGGCGGACCGTCGGCAGCGTCGAGTCCTCCTCGGCGGCCCAGGAGTGGTCCACGCCCCGGCCCCACACCACGTAGTCGCCCGCTCGGCCAGGACGACGCTGGGCGGGCAGCGGTAACCCCTGCCTCGCTCGAACCGCGCCCGCGAGCGCGGACCGCGCACCACGGGCCCGGCCCTCCGCCACGCCGGAGGGCCGGGCCCGAGCCCGTGTGCGGCGGGGGCGCGGCCCACTGCCTCGAACGGGTGAAATGCGCCTACCGGGCCGTTCCGCTCCCGGCCCGGCCGTGCCGAGCCACAAGGATGGGGCGCGGAAAGGGGCCGGTTCCGGCCGGTCCGAGTTGAGCGCGCGAGGAGGCCCGATGGGCAAGGCGTACGGTGTCGTTGCGGACATCCTGGTCGGCAAGTTCCAGTTCACCGAGGGTGAGCTGTCGCCCGGCGCCACGCTGGAGGAGATCGACCTGGACTCGTTGGGGCGGGTCGAGTTCGCCCTGACCCTGCGGGAGAGCACCGGTGTGCCGTTCGCGGACGACCAGATCACCCTGGACACCACGCTGGGGGAGATCGCCGACGCGGTCGAGGCCGCGTGGGGCGCGGGTACGGCGGTGGCTCCGCGGTGACCCGCCCCGACATCGCGGTGACCGGCCTGGGGGCGGCCACCCCGGCCGGGGCCGGGGTGGAGGAGACCTGGCGCCGGGTCTGCGCCGCCGAGCCCACGGCCTCCCGCGACAGTGAACTGGCCGGTCTGCCGGTCGACTTCAGCTGCCGAGTCCCCGAGGTGGAGGTCGCCGACCGGAGGCGCCGGCGGCAGTTGTGGCGGCAGGACCGTTTCACCCGGATCGCGCTGGCGGCGGCCGACGAGGCGCTGCGGGACGCGCGGCTGGACCCGTCCTCCTGGGACGGGGCCCGGATGGGCACGGCCGTCGGGTGCAGTCTGGGCGGGGCCGCCACCTGGGAGGCGGAGTTCGGCCGGATGCGGCGGGAGGGCCCCGAGGCGGTGTCGCCGGTGGTCATCCCGAGGCTGCTGCCGAACATGGCGGCCGGCGAGGTCGCGCTCGCGCTGGGGGCGCGCGGTCCGAGTATGGCGGTCTCCACCGCCTGCGCCTCGGGTGCCAGCGCGCTGGCGGTGGCCCGCGACTGGCTGGCCGCCGGTCTGTGCGACGTCGTCCTGGCGGGCGGTACGGAGGCCGCGGTCACGCCTCTGGTGGTGGCCGGGTTCCAGCGGGCCGGGGCGCTGTCGTCGCGTACCGGCGACCCGGTGGCGGCCTCACGGCCGTTCGCGGCGGACAGCGACGGGTTCGTCATGGCCGAGGCCGCGGCCGTCCTGGTGCTGGAGCGGCTGGCGGACGCGCGGGCGCGAGGTGTGCGCCCGCGCGCCCTGCTGGCCGGCTGCGGCACCAGCACCGACGCGCTCCACCCCACCGCACCGCACCCCGAGGGCCGGTTCGCGGAGCTGGCGGTGACCGCGGCGCTGGCGGACGCGGGTCTGGAGCCGCGGGACGTCGACCACGTCAACGCGCACGCCACCTCCACCCCGCTGGGCGACGCGGCGGAGGCGAGCATGATCGCCAGGGTCTTCGGCCACGGACCGAGCGTGACCTCGGCCAAGGGCGTCCTGGGGCACTCGCTGGGTGCCGCGGGCGCGGTGGAGGCGGTGCTCACGGCCCTGAGCATCGAGCGGTCCGCCGTGCCGCCGACGGCCAACACCGACGCGCCCGCCCCGGAGTTCGACATCGACCTGGTGACCAAGGCGGTGCGCGAACAGCGCGTCGGTGCGGCCGTCAGCAACTCATTCGGGTTCGGCGGCCACAACGTGTCCGTGGTGCTCCGGGCCGTCTGAGCCCGGCCGGCTCCCGCTCCCCGTTCCGGCCCGCGTTCCGTACCCGCGTCAGGCGGGCGCGGGCGCGGGTACGGGGCGCAGGGCGTCGGCGAGGCCCGCGGGCCAGACGGCCTCCGGAGTGAAGCCGAGGTCGCGGGCGGCCCGCTCGTGGCCGCAGATCCAGGCGGGACGGGCCAGTTCGCGGACCTTGTCGCGGCAGAGCACCGACGGCCGTCCCCGTGCCCGCGCCGCCGCCTCGGCGCACCGGGCGGCGGCGTACGCCACCGGGAGGGGGAGCGGGACGGCTGTGGGCGGGCGGTGGCCGGTCGCAGCCGCCACGGCCGCCGCGAGGTCTTCGCCGCGGTGTCCGGCGCCGTCGCCGGCGTGGTAGATCCCGCGGGAGCCCTCACCGGGGCCGACGGTCGCGCCGCGGTCGGCCGCGGCGAGTAGCAGGCGGCACAGGTCGTCGACGTGGATCAGCGAGTAGCGGCGCGGCCCGAAGCCGCACACGGGCAGCACACCGCAGCGCACGGCGGCCAGCAGTGCGGGCAGGAAGTCGGTGTCGCCGGGGCCGTAGACGATCGGCGGGCGCACGACGGTGCCGGGCAGGGCGCCGGCCACGGCGCGCAGCGCCTCCTCGCCGGCGAGTTTGCTGCGGCCGTACGCCGACACCGGCGCGGGCGGGTCCTCCTCGCGGCGCGGCCGGCCGGGCGGGGAGGGCCCGGCGGCGGCCAAGGAGGAGCAGTGGACCAGGCGGGGCGGGCGCGGCAGCGCGGCCAGGGCCTCGCACAGGCGGCGGGTGCCGCCGGCGTTGACGGGGGCGTAGCCGTCCGGGCGGGCGGCCCTGACGGTGCCGGCCAGGTGGATCACGCGGTCGGCGCCCCAGGCGGCGGCCCGGCGCAGGCCGCGGCCGTCCGCGAGATCGCCGTCCAGCCGCTCCGCCTGTGCCGGGAGCCGGGCCCGGGCGGGGTCCCGCACCAGGGCGGCGACGGTGTGGCCCTCGGCCAGCAGCCGGTGCACCAGACGGGTGCCGACGAAGCCGGTGGCACCGGTGACCAGGTATCTCACCGGCGGACTCCGGGGACGTGCGGGGCGGCGGGCGCGGGGACGGCCGTGGGCAGGGGCGCGGGCGAGAGCGTGGAGGAGGCCGCGGCGGCGGGGCGCGGGGCGAGGTCGCGCCGGTAGAGGCGGTGTCTGCGGTGGAGGACGCCGCCGAAGGCCTGGGCGTAGCGGTTGGCGTCGCGGTTGTCCTCCAGCAGCCAGGAGAACTCGCTCTCGGCGCAGCCCAGGCGGAAGGCCGACCGCTGGGCCTCGGCGAGCAGCGCGGCGGTCAGCCCGCGGGCGCGGTGGGCGGCCCGGACGCCGGTGAGGATCACCCGGGCCCGGTCGACGCGCCGGACGGCCCGGGCCGTGCGCAGCCGTCCCAGGGGCCGCCCCAGAGACCGCCCCGGGGGTGTGTCGCGGGTGGCGTGCAGCGCCTGGTTGACGTCGGGCAGCCAGAAGGTGAAGGCGACCGGTTCACCGCGCACCTCGGCGAACCACACCAGCTCCGGCCGTACCAGCGGGCGCAGCCGGTCCATCGCGTGGGAGAACTCGCGGCCGGTCATGGGGACGGAGGCGTAATTCCCGGACCAGGCGTCGGCGTAGATGTCGCGGACGACGGCCAGGTCCGCCTCCAGGCGGCAGGGGTCCAGGTGCCGCAGCCGTACGTCCGGCGCGTCGGCCGCCCAGCGGGCGGCGCGGGCGGCGGGCCCGGGCGGCTCGCCGCCGGGCGGCACGGGGACCCGCCAGGACAGCAGGTCCTTGGCCTTGGTCAGCCCGCAGGCGGTGTACAGGGCGGGGTAGTAGGCGGGGTTGTACGGCATCATCACGGTGGGCGGGCCGTCGAAGCCCTCGACGAGGACTCCGCACTCGTCGTGGACGGAGAAGCCCAGCGGGCCGAGCATCGTCTCCAGGCCGCGTTCGCGCAGCCAGCCGGCGGCGGCGTCGAAGAGGGCGGCGGCGGCTTCGGGGTCGTCGGCGCACTCGAAGAGGCCGAACAGGCCGCCGCGCGCGTCGTGGAGGGCCTGGTAGCGGGAGTCGACGGCGGCGGCGATCCGCCCGACCGGCTTCCGGCCCCGGCGGGCGAGGAACAGTTCGGCCGTGCCGACCTCGAAGAACGGGTTGCGCCGCCGGTCGATCAGAGCTCTCTGGTCGCCCTTGGCGGGCGGCAGCCGGTACGGGTCGCCGCGGTGCAGGGTGCGGGGAAGGGCGGCGAAGGCGGCGGTGTCCGCGCGCCCGCGCACCGGACGGACGGCCAGGGGCGCGGAGGCGACGGGGGAGGAGCTCGCGGTGCTCACGGGGCGCGCGGGGGCGGCGTTCACGCCACCACCGCCTCGGTCCGGCCCGGCGCGGGCAGGAGCGGGCCCAGGTCGCGCCGTACCCGGGCGAAGGCGTCCAGGACGCGGGCGATGTGGTCGTCGGTGTGGATAGCCTGGGGAGTGACCCGGATCAGCGCCCGGTTGCGGGCCACGGCCGGCGCCACCACGGCGTTGGTGAACACCCCGGCGTCCAGCAGCTCCTGCCACACCCGCAGACACAGCCGCGAGTCGCCCACGTACACCGGCACCACCGGGGTGGTCGAGTCGCCGGTGTCCCAGCCCAGCGACCGCAGCCCGGCGAGCAGCCGCCGGGCGTGGCCGAACACCCGCTGCCGGCGCCCGGGTTCGGACTCGATGATGTCCAGCGAGGCCAGGGCGGCGGCCGCCGAGGGCGGCGGCATCGCGGCCGAGAAGAGGACGGAGCGGGCACTGTGGCGCAGGTGCTCGACGACGGGGGCGGGGCCGATCAGCATCCCGCCGACGGAACCGAAGCACTTCGACAGCGTCCCGGTGACCAGGTCCACCTCGCCGGTCAGCCCGAAGTGCTCGGTCACGCCGCGTCCGCCGGCCCCCAGCAGCCCGATGTCGTGGGCGCCGTCCACCACCAGCCGGGCGCCGTGGCGCCGGGCCAGCTGCGTGAGGCCCGGCAGCGGGCACAGATCGCCCTCCATGGAGAACATGCCGTCGGTGACGATCAGACGGCCGCGGCCGGGATCGGAGGTGGCCAGCAGACGGCCCAGGTGGCCGAGGTCGCGGTGGCGGTAGCGGTGGTGGGCGGCGCCGCCGAGCCGGACGGCGTCCACCAGCGAGGCGTGGTTGGACATGTCGGCGAAGACGGCGTCGCGCTCGTCCAGCAAGGCGGCGAGTGCGAGGTTGGCCTGGAAGCCGGTGGTGGTCACCAGTGCCGCCTCGCCGCCGACGAACGCGGCCAGCCGGCCCTCCAACTCCTCGTGGAGCGCGAGCGTGCCGTTGAGCACGCGTGAGCCGGAGCAGGAGACGCCGTAACGGCGCAGCGCGCGGGCGGCGGCCTCGGTCACCCGGGGGTCGGCCGACAGTCCCAGATAGTCGTTGCATCCGGCCATGACCACCGTGCGGCCGTCGATTCCGACCTCCGCGCCCCGGGAGGAGAGAGGGCGGTAGTAGGGCCGGGACGTGCTCTGCGCCGCCAGGCGGTGGAGAGCCGACCGTTCTTTTCCGAAGACATCCGCCATGCTGTTCCCCGAGGAGTTCGCGTCGAGAGGGTTGCGTCGGTTTTTTGACAGGTGTTCGTGTTCTTGTGCGACCGGATGCCGGCTACCGGTGTCCGGCATCCGCGATTTCACGTGAAGCGGCTCCGAATTTCCTCCGGTGGCCCCGTGGGCCGGGCTCGGCGCGGCTTCGGGCGGCTTCCGCGGGAGACCCCGGACCGCGTGTTCACCGGACCGGTCGCCGCTCTGATCACTGCGCCGTCCGGGGGCGGACGTGCGTCGGTCCTTTTCCCGCCGGGCGTTCCGCCAGAATACTGACACAGGATCAGAAAAGGCGCGGACAGGTGACTCGTGTGTTTTCCGGGTGGGCCGTCGAAGGTTTGCGCGAGTTCTCGACGAGTGAGCGAGAAGGCGTATGGAGACAAGCACCGCCCTGTCGCCGGTGGAGGAAGTCCACTGCGGTGCGCGGGGAGTTCCCGAAACGGTCGGAATGGCGGCGCTGTTCGCCGGCGGGCCGCCGGAGGCGGACGCGCTGCGCGCCCGGGTCGTGGAGCGCTGGGGCCACCATCCCCGGCTGCGGCGGGTACTGCTGCCGCCCGCGCCGCCGGCCCGGCTGCGCGGGCACCGCTGGCTGCCGCTCGACCGGTTCGACGCCCGCCGCCACGTCACCGTCGTCAACGCCGCCGTCGGCACCGCCGCCGGTGCCGCCGACAGCCCTGGCAGCGGCGACGGCGCCGCGTTCACCGCCCTGCTCGGCCGGCTCGTCACCCGCGCCCTGCCCGCCGGGCTGCCGCCCTGGCGGCTGACGCTGGTACGGGGCGCGGGCCGGGGGCGGTTCGCCGTCGTGCTGACCGCCCACCACGCCCTGCTGGACGGCCGGTCCCTGGAGATCCTGCTCAGCGGCCTGTTCGACGGCGCCCCCGGGCGCGGCGTCCGCAGAGGGACGGGCGTGCGGGCGGTGGGAGCGCTCAAGGCCGCCGGTCCTGACCGTCCCCGCCCGCCCGCGGCGCCCGGCGCGGGGCCCGGCCGGTCCCTGCCGCTGCCGCCCGGCCTCCGCCCGCGCCCGGACCTGGCCTGGACGGAGGTGGACGCGGACGCGGTGCGGGCCGCCCGCCGCGCCCTGCCCGGCCTGGGCGCAACCCTCAACGAGGTGCTGCTGGCCGCCGCC
Source organism: Streptomyces verrucosisporus (assembly GCF_017114865.1). Classification (GTDB taxonomy): domain Bacteria; phylum Actinomycetota; class Actinomycetes; order Streptomycetales; family Streptomycetaceae; genus Streptomyces; species Streptomyces fenghuangensis. Next base: position 10,459 of record NZ_JADEYH010000018.1, read on the forward strand.
GTGGGCGCCCTGCGCGCCGTCCACGGCGACCCGGACCGCTGGCCCGGCGCACCGCGCCCGCTGTACGGCTCCTTCCCGGTGGACCTGCGCACGCCGCGGGAGGACCGGATGCTCGGCACCGCCGTCTCGGCGGTACGGGTGCCGCTCCCCGTGACCGCCACCGACCCCGCGGAGCGGCTGGCGGCCTGCCGGGGCGCGCTGGCGGCCTTCGGCCCTCTCCGCGGCGGCGCGGACACCGTCCGCCGCGCGGTCGGCGCCGCCGCACTGCTGGGCCCCTGGGCGGTGCGCCTGCTGGCCTCGCTGAGCTGCTCGCCGGGCTTCTGCCCCGTGACCTGCCTGGCCTTCGGCTGGCCGCGCGGCCCGTGGTCCCTGGACGGTCGGCCGCTGGAGCGGATCGTCCCCCTGCCGCCCGTGCTCGCGCCCGGGACCGTCTGCCTGGCCCTGACCGACTACGCGGGCGCTTACACCCTTACCGCGGTCACCCGCACCCTCCCCGGCGGCGCCCGGCCGCTGGCCGGCGCCCTCACCCGCGAACTGGCCCTCCTCGCCCGCCGCCCCGAGCCCGCGCCCGGCGCACCGGGCGGTCCCGCGGGGCCGGGCCCCGTGCGAACGTCCGGCGCCGGACGATTCGCCGGCGCGATCCGTGGAACGCGGAACGGACCGCCGAGGTGACGTCCGCCGATCGACGAGGATGGGGTGGCGATGAGGTACGACGAGTTCCTCGCCCGGGTCCGGGAGCTGGGGGAGTACGAGGACCGGCGGGAGGCCGAGGAGGTGACCACGGCCGTGCTGGAAGTGCTCGCCTCCCGCATCACCCCGGGGGAGAGCGAGGATCTCGCCGCCCAGCTACCAGGCCCGCTGGGCGACTTCCTCATGGAGAGCAGCCCCGAGCGGCCCGGGACGTACGGCGTGGAGGAGTTCTGCCGCCGGGTGGGCGAGCGGACCGGATCGCGGCCCAGGACCGCGGAGTGGGACGCCAGCGCCGTGCTGTCCACCACTGCCGGGGCGATCTCCGGGGGCGAGCTCAACCAGGTCCTGAGCCAGCTGCCCTCCGGCTACGCCGTGCTGTTCGGCAAGCCGGAGCTGAGCGACTGAGCCCGCCGGGAGCCGGGAGCCGGGAGCCGGGTTCGGGCGTCGAGGGGTGAGAGGCGGCGGAGTCGCGGCGTGACGGCGCGCGGCGCACGCCGCGCCACCTCCCGGCGCACACAACAACCGCATTCGCTCTGCGTGACCACTTGTCACTCTGAGCTATCAGGGGTCACCGTGGGGGCGTGACGAACGAACCCGCGACTTCCTCCGTCCGCTCCGACCGCCCCGCCGGGCCCGTACGGCACCTGCCGTGGCCCGGCGCGCGCCCGGCCGTGCCCGGTCCGGCACGGGCCGTGCCCCGCCCGGGCCGGTGGGACGGGCGCGTGCGCGCCTACCGGGCCGACGTCACCGCCGAGGGGCCGGTGGACGGCGCCCCCGTCGCCGTGCTGCTGGGCAGCTACACCGGCCCCAGCGGGGGCCTCGCGCTGCGGTGGCTGCGCGGGCAGGCCCGCCGGATCGCCGACGGGCTCGACCCCGACCCGGTGACGGCCCGCTGGGCGGCGGAGGGCACGCTCGGCCGCGTGCCGGACCGGCCCGGACGGAGCGCCGACGTGCCCGCCGAGCTGCGGCGGTGGTGCGCGGACGAGGAGTCGCAGGAGGCCGCGGCCGAACGGCTCGCCGAGGGGCTGTCGTTCCGGCTCACCGCCGCCGACCACACCGGGAGCTACATGCTGCGGGTGTGGCCCGTCGGCGTGGTCGTCCCCCGGTCGGGCACGTCGCCGTTCACCTATGTGCGGTGGCCCCACCAGCTCCCGCCCTGGTCACCGGAGCCCCGTCCCGCAGCGGCCTCCCCGCACCGGGGGACGGGATCGCGCCTCCGCTCCCGGTGACCGGGGCGGGCCCGGCGCCGGCCGCCCGGACGGTGCGGCGGGCCGCTCAGAGCCCGAACTCGTGGAGTGGCAGGTCGAGCAGGTGGCAGACCTCGCGGACCACCACCAGTTCGGCCGCGTCGAAGTAGCCGTCGGCCCCGCCGACGGCTATGCCGATACGGATGACGGCGCGGGCCTCGGAGGGTCTGCGCGCGGTCTTTGCGACCTCCCGCAGGGCCTCGGCCCGGTTGAGGTGGAAGTCGGTGGTGAGCCGGTCCAGCCAGCCCTCGAAGCGGCCGCGCAGTTCACCGGCGGGGAAGCTCCGCAGTACCTCGTCGTGTTCGATCAGCTGGGCGACGCGGCGTCGTTCGGCTGGGTCGACCGTCCCGTCCGCCGCGGCGACCAGCGCGCACATCGCCATGGACGCGTCGCGGAACGCGCCGCCCGTCAGCTCGTTCCTCTTGGCCGCCAGCCGGACCCGCACAGTCCGGGCGGACTCCGCGAGGCGGTTCCACAGGGGCATGAACACTCCGGGTGTCGGGAGGAGGCCGGGCCGCGCCGACGCGATCGGACGGAAATGGTAAGGGCTCGTCCCCGCCTCCGCGTCCTGGTTCCCGGGATTTCTACAGAATCGTAGAATCAGGGAGGTGTCGCACTGCCGCCGGGGTGCCCCGGAGGGGAGTGGGGTGCCCTCCCGGAGCTCCGGGATCCCGGCGTTGGGGCGGGGTCGGCATCGAGGGCGGATGTATGGCTCCGGCCCCCGCGGTTGCTGTTTTGCCAATCCTTTACACTTCGTCTGGAGGCCTCGGCCCCACCCGAGGTACCCGGATTCTGACCGACACAGAAGGAGCAGCACACCCGCCATGGGCGAACCTCCCAGTACCAGCCGTGCCACCCGCGGCCGCTCCGCGACGACTCAGGGAGCGGGGGTGGCACGGTGATCGAAGTCCTGCTTCTGCTGGCGGCCCTGGCCCTCGTTCTGGCCTGCGGGGTCTTCGTGGCCGCCGAGTTCTCCCTGACCACCGTCGAGCGCGGCGAGCTGGAGCGCGCCGCCCGCCAGGGGGAGCGCGGCGCCGAAGGCGCGCTCAAGGCCGTCCGGCAGCTCACCCTCCAGCTCTCCGGTGCCCAGCTGGGCATCACCGTCACCTCGCTGGTCATCGGCATGCTCGCCGAGCCGTCCCTGGCCGCGCTGCTGCGCGGGCCGCTGCGCGACGCCGGACTGGGCTCCGCCGCCTCCTCGGTGGCCACCGTGCTGGGCGTGGCCGTCTCCACGGTCGTGCTGATGGTGGTCGGCGAGCTGGTGCCCAAGAACTGGGCCATCTCCAGCCCGCTGGCGGTCGCCCGCGTCGTCGCCGGCCCGCAGCGCGGCTTCACGGCCGTCTTCGGGCCCTTCATCCGCCATCTGAACGGCACCGCGAACCGCTTCGTGCGCCGCTTCGGCCTGGAGCCCACCGAGGAACTGGCCTCCGCCCGCAGCCCGGACGAACTGGTCTCCCTGGCCCGCCGCTCCGCCAGGGAGGGCGCGATCGAGGAGGACTCCGCCGAGCTGTTCGTCCGCACCCTCCACCTGAGCGAGCTGAGCGCGGAGAACGTGATGACGCCGCGCGTGGACGTCCGCGCACTGGAGGCGCACGCCACCGCCGCCGACGCCGAGAACCTCACCCTCGCCACCGGCCTGTCGGTCTTCCCCGTCTACCGCGACGCCCTGGACGAGGTGATCGGCACCGTCCACATCCGCGACGTGCTGGCCCTCCCGGCCGACCGGCGGCCCGCCACCCCCGTCACCGATCTGCTCGGCGAACCGCTGCTGGTCCCCGAGACCCTGCCGGTGGACAGGCTGCTGGAGCGCCTGCGCGCCCGCCGCACCATCGCGGTCGTCATCGACGAGTACGGCGGCACCGCCGGGGTCGCCTCCGTGGAGGACATCGTCGAGGAGGTCGTCGGCGAGGTCCGCGACGAGCACGACCCGCTGGAGGAGCCCGACCTGCGCCCCCTCGCCTCCGCACCCGGCGGACGGGCGCGCTGGGAGGCCGACGGCGGCGCCCGCCTGGACGAGCTGGCCGCGATCGGGCTGGCCGCCCCCGAGGGCCCCTACGAGACCGCCGCCGGCCTGATCGCCGCCCGCCTGGAGCGCATCCCCGCACCCGGCGACACCGTCGAGATCGGCGGCTGGGAGCTGCGCGTCCTCGACGTCGAGCACCACCGTGCCGACCGCATACGGATCACCGCCCCCGAGGAGACCGCCCCCGAGGAGACCGCCTCCGCCGGGGCGGCGGGCCGCACCCACCGGGAGGACGCCCGATGACACCCCTGCAGCTGACCATCGGCGCCCTGATGATCCTGGTGAACGCCTTCTTCGTCGGCGCCGAGTTCGCCCTGATCTCGGTGCGCCGCAGCCAGATCGAGCCGCACGCCGAGAAGGGCGTCAGGCGCGCCCGCACCACCCTGTGGGGCCTGGAGCACCTGTCGGCGATGATGGCCACCGCCCAGCTGGGCATCACCGCGTCCTCCCTGGTGCTGGGCGCGGTCGCCGAACCGGCGATCGCGCACCTGCTGGAGCCGCCCTTCGAGGCCGTCGGCGTCCCCGGCGCCCTGGTCCACCCGGTCGCCTTCGTCATCGCGCTGGCCCTGGCGACCTATCTGCACATGCTCATCGGCGAGATGGTGCCCAAGAACATCGCCCTGGCCGCCCCCGTGCCCACCGCACTGCTGCTCGGGCCGCCGCTGGTCGCCCTCACCCGGGCCCTGCGGCCGGTGATCTTCGGCATCAACGCCTTCGCCAACGCCCTGCTGCGCCTGCTCAGGGTCGAGCCCAAGGACGAGGTCGCATCGATCTTCACCGATGCCGAGCTCACCCGCATGGCGCGGGAGGCCAGCGAGGCCGGACTGATCGAACCGGGCGGTCACGAGCGGCTGCGCGAGGCCCTGGAGCTGGGCAGCCGCCCGGCGTCCGAGGTGCTGGTGCCCCTGGCCGAGATGCACACCGTCGGCCACACCGTCACCCCCGACCAGCTGGAGCGCACCGCCACCACGGTCGGCTTCTCCCGGCTGCCGGTCACCGGCCCCGGCGGTACGGTGCTGGGATATCTGCACGTCAAGGACGCCATCGGCGTCGTGCACCGCGACCGGCCCTTCCCGCCCGAGGCGCTGCGCGCCGTCGTACGCGTCGGGTCCGGCACTCCGCTGGACGACGTCCTCACCACCATGCGCGCCGGCGGCACCCACCTGGCCGCCGTCACCGGCGACCGCGGCGAGCTGCTGGGCTTCGTCACCATGGAGGACGTCCTGGAGAAGCTGGTCGGCCCGGCCCCGGCCGCGCACTGAGCGTCCGCCCGGGACGTCCCCGGGCGGACCGCTCCAGGGAGCCGGCCCGTCCGGCTGCGGCGGCCGGGCGACGGTCGCCCCGGAAGCCGGGACGGTGGGGGAGCGGTGCCTACCGCTCCCCCACCCCCTCCGGGTCCTTGTCCTCTCCTTCGTTCAGGTCGTTCCACTTGGCCACGTAGACCAGCGCATGGTCGTGACCGGGCCAGACCGCGGGGCAGGGCGGGCCGATGTGGACCTCGGTCGTGATGTCGGACTGGTCTTCGGGACTCCCCATCAGGAGCATCTTCAGTTCGGAGACGATCTCCTGCAGGTTCTGCGCGGCCTCGGGTGTCTCCCGGGGAACCGCCGCGTGGATGACGACCTCGCCGGGGCGCGGTTCCACCGACAGCCCCAGGACGTCCCCGCCGACGCGGCCCAGTGCCGCCTGGCAGGTCCGCAGGAGGAGTTGGTCGCGGCGGAGCAGTGCCTGTACCTCGTCGGGCGGCAGACTGGGCGCGTAGTACAGCTCAGCGGGGTGGCGCATGCGCGTACGGTAGGGGCTCGCCGCGTGCTCCGCCACGGGAACGCACGCATCCGTATCGCACCGTCACCGAGCCCGCCCCGGCCCCCGGCCGGCTACCGGAGCCGGGCCCGGCTCAGGGCGGCCAGCTCCCGGGCCAGCGGCCCGTTCGCCGCCACCAGGACCGGGGCGCCGAAGACGTACGGCCGCCCGTCGCCGTCCAGCACCGTCCATCCACGGCGGCGCAGCAGCGCCATCCCGGCGGCCACGTCCCACGGCTTGGCGCCGACGCACACGCAGGCGTCCAGCCAGCCCTCGGCCACGCCGATCAGGTCCAGGCTCATGCAGCCCTGCATCCGCACCCGGTAGGCCCCGTCCAGCAGAGCGGCCAGCAGCCTCCCGGACGGGGAGCCGACGCCCCCGGCGCCCGTGACGCCGATCACCGCCCGCGACACCTCCCGGGCGCCTTCCCCCGCCGCGTCCCCGCCCTCGGCCGCGTCCCCGCCCGCACTGCCCGCGCCCGTGCTCCAGCGCCGGTCCAGGGCGGGGGCGTGGAGCACGCCCAGCGCGGGCTCACCGCCGTCCACCAGCCCCAGGGAGACGGCGTACAGCGGGGCGCCGCGGGTGAAGTTCATCGTGCCGTCGATCGGATCCAGCAGCCAGCAGCGGGACGGCACCGAATCCCCGTCCTCCCGGTCGGTCTCCTCGCCGACGACCGGGATGCCGGGCGTGCGCTCCCGCAGCACACGCGTGATGCGCCGCTCCACCTCGGCGTCGGCGTCCGTGACCTCCTCGCCCGACGCCTTGAACCTCCGCTTCGACCACTCGTCCCCCGCCTCCGTGAGCCATCCGACCCCGGCGTCGACGGCCGCCTCGGCGGCGTCGAGCAGACGGGCGAGCGGCTCGCGGTCGGATCCCACATCAGGTTCGGTGCGCATTCCACCAGTGTTTCCGAGGACCCGTCTCCCATCCGCGCCGGGCGGGCCGTACGCCGGGGAGGGGCTCGGGCATGCGGCCGTACACGCGCATGACGACCTCGCGGCAACTTGGTTGATGCAGTCCGTAGTCGTTGTAGCTGTGAACTCAGTTTCCTTGTTCTGTGGTTCTTCGTGGAGCGCACACCCGTGGCTGTCGGGCGAACCGGCCCGGCGGATGCACCGGGGTCCGGCCCCGGCCGAGCGCCGTGCCTCTGAGGTCCGGAGGCAGTGGCACAGACAGGAAGAGGGGGGTCCTCCGATGGCCCAGCACAATCCCGGCCCGCAGTACCAGCAGTGGGGTCCCGGTCAACCGCAGCAGCCGGTGCCGCCCGTGCCGCGGAAGAAGTCCGGAGCGGGGAAGATCATCGGCTTCGGCTGCCTGGGCGTCATCGCCCTCTTCGTCGTGATCGGCGTCATCGGCGCGGCTCTCGGCGCGGGCGGCGACGAGAGCGCGGAGAAGCCCGCCGCGTCGGCGGCGCCGAAGGAGCCCGGCGGCGGGGAGAAGAAGGACAAGGGTGAGGAGGCTCCCGCGCCGATCCGGGTCACGGCGGAGGCCGCCGACTTCCGGCCCACCATCCTCGCCGACGGCGGGGAGTACACCTCCGTGCTGGTCGCGGTCGTCAACAACGGTGCGGAGAAGGTCGGCGTCAATCCGCTGTACTTCGAGGTCACGGCCGCGGACGGCTCCAAGTACGACGTCGAACTCGCCGCGGACGAGCGCCAGATCGACACGGTCGAACTGGCCGAGGGTGAGAAGGCGACCGGCACCGTCACCGTCAAGGGGAAGATCGAGCCGAGGACGGTCACCTTCACCGACGGTCTCTTCGGTGACTCGATCAGGGCGGATGTCGGATAGCGGCCGGACGGGGCCACGGGAACCCGCCCTCACCCCAACGCCCTTCCGGGCGCGGCGGCTTGTACGGTGACCGGAGACGAGGTCGGCCGGACGGGGGGCGCGGAGTGGGGCGGCGGGCGAGGGCGTACGCGGTGACGGCGGCGCTCGTGGTGGGCGGCGCCGGACACGCGGCGACGGAGATCCTCGACCACAGCACCCGGTACGTTCCCCCGCCCGAGCCGGCCCCCACCGCCGCCGACGACCCCCACGGCGGGAGCGAGCGGTGGAGGGCGCCGTGCGAGGGGAAGGCTGTGCCCGGCCCGGACCCGAACTCGGGGCTCGGCCCGGACTCGGGGCCCGGACCGGACTCGGACATGCGGCCGGACCCGGCCCGGACCCGAGCGGCGACGGACAGGTGGTGCGGGAACCGGTAGTGGTGGACACGCTGGTGTGGTGTCCCGGGGAGCCGCTCGACCGGGGGAGTGGTGCTGACCGGCAGCCCCGCGCGGTGCCCCGGTGCCGCCGTGGTGGACAGCGCGTACAGCGCCGCCCGCGGGCGCGTACACCGCCTTCCTGGACGTGTGTGATCGCTTGTCCCTCCCGGCGGCGGGAGCCACGGTGGAGGGTGTGATCGACGTTTTCGCACTCTCCGCCCGCCCCGGCCGCCCCGCCGGAACCGCGGGGAACTTCTCATGGCGCGGCGCGCGCCTGGTCGTACGCGACTCCGCGCGGACGGTGGGCCGTTCGGGCCTCCGGGGTCACCTCGGAGGCGGGGTGGACGGGGAAATCGCCCGGCTCCCGGCCTACCGGGCCGAGGCCGTCGCCGTAGGGGCGGTGAGCGGCGGCACCGTCGCAGTTCACCTCGGTGCCTGCGAGGCGGTCGACCGCCACCGGGTGGTGGACTGGCTGCGGGAGCAGGCCCGCCGGATCGCCGACGGGCTCGACCCCGATCCGCGAACGGCCCGCTGGGCGCCGGGCGGAGCCCTCGTTCCCCTGCCGGACGGACCCGCCGAAGCCGCCGGGCCCGACGACGCACCCGCGGAACTGCGCCGGTGGTGCGGGGACGAGGAGCGGCAGCGGGCCGCCTGCGAACTGCTGGCACGGGGAGCGCCGTTCCACCTCGCCGTCGCCGATCACACCGGCACGTACGTGCTGAGTGCCCGTCCCGTCGGCGCCGCCCCGTAGGTCCGCTGCCCAGCCGGGCCGGTCGTCGGCCGGCCCGGCTGGGGAGGCCTCCGCGGCCCGGCTGGTAGACCTGGGTCCGTGAAAGACGGACAGATGCACGCAAGCGGCGGGGACGGCGGGGGCGTCGAAGGCGGCCGGGGGAGGGGGCGCCGTCCGGTGCCGTACGGGCGGCCCGAGGGGAGGGTGGGTGAACTCCAGCGTGAACTGGCCGAGTTCGCGGCGGCGCGACGGTGGGAGCCGTACCACACGCCGAAGAACCTGGTGACGGCGCTGGGCGTGGAGGTCGCCGAACTGGCCGAGATCTTCCAGTGGCTCACCCCCGAGGAGTCGGCGCGGGTGATGGAGGACCCGGGCACCGCGGAGCGGGTCGCGGACGAGGTCGCCGACGTCCTCGCCTATCTGCTGCAGTTCTGCGAGGTGCTGGGCATCGACGCGCCGGCCGCGCTGGAGGCGAAGATCGAACGGAACGAACGACGCTTCCCCGTTACCGTGAGTGATGAGAAGGGCGGCGGGGCGGTGGGCGAGACGGACGGTTGCGACGCCGCTCCGGGGAAGGCCAATCGTCACTCTTCGGAGTGATGAAGTTCTCCACAGTGTCGAGTTTTTCCACAGTTTTCCCGAACCCTCTAGCCAAGTGCGGCCTTGGGTATCACGCTGGGTAGCGAATGATTGCGGAGGGAAAAGGTGGATGGATGCGGTACCACTCATTGAGATCACGCGGCGAGCGCTCGCACACAGTGAGGAAGCGGCTGACGTCGTTACCGAGGCGTGGCAGGCGCAGGCGCTCGCGGAGGCGATAGGAGTCCACCTGGCCACGGCGGGTCCGCCCGAGGTGCGGGCCCAGGCCGGTGGACTGCGTGAGGCGAGCGGACGCGCCTGCGGTTCGCTGCGCGGCCCCGGGCAGCGGTCCGACGGGGCGCGCGCCGCCCGCCTGACGGAGATGAGCGACCCCCTCTCGGCCCTGCGCGAACTGGGCGGTCTGCTGGGCGAGGCCGGGGGCGCGCTGGTGCGGGTGGCGGTCGACGCGGAGGAGGAGGGGCTCTACTGGAGGTGCATCGAGGGCATCGACGCGGCCGACGAGTGCGGCGACAGGGTGACGGCGATCCGCAGGCGGCTCGCCCTCAGGCCCCGGCCCTTCCGCCGGGCCCCGCCGGCGGGCGAGGCGGGGGCCCCGCCCGTACAGGGGGGAGTCGCGCCGGTGTGCGAGGGCGCCGCGCCGGTGTGCGGGGACGGCCCGCCGGTGAGGGAGGAGGCGTAGCGAAGGTGCAGGATGGAGGGCATGGATCTGCGCATCTTCACCGAACCCCAGCAGGGCGCCTCCTACGAAACCCTCCTCGCGGTCGCCAAGGCCACCGAGGACCTGGGCTTCGACGCCTTCTTCCGTTCCGATCACTACCTGAAGATGGGCGACGTCGACGGGCTCCCCGGCCCGACGGACGCCTGGATCACCCTGGCGGGACTCGCCCGCGAGACCAGGCGCATCCGGCTGGGCACCCTGATGACCGCGGCCACCTTCCGGCTGCCGGGCGTACTGGCCGTCCAGGTGGCACAGGTCGACGCCATGTCGGGCGGGCGGGTCGAACTCGGTCTGGGAGCTGGGTGGTTCGAGGCGGAGCACACCGCGTACGGCATCCCGTTCCCCCGGGAGAAGTTCTCCCGGCTCCAGGAGCAGCTGGAGATCGTCACCGGGCTGTGGGCCACCGAGCCGGGCAAGACGTTCTCCTACGACGGCGCCCACTACAAGCTCGCCGACTCGCCCGCGCTGCCCAAGCCCGCGCAGGACAGGGTGCCCGTGCTCATCGGGGGCATGGGAGCCAAGCGCACCCCGGCGCTGGCCGCGCGCTTCGCCGACGAGTTCAACGTCCCCTTCGTCTCCGTCGAGGACAGCGAGCGGCAGTTCGGCCGGGTACGGGCCGCCGCCGAGGAGCACGGCCGCGCCGCGGACGACCTGGTCTACTCCAACGCCCTGGTCGCCTGCGTGGGCCGGGACGACGCCGAGGTGGCGCGGCGCGCGGCGGCCATCGGCCGCGAGGTGGACGAGCTGAAGGAGAACGGACTGGCCGGCACACCGGCCGAGGTCGTCGACAAGATCGGCCGCTACGCGGAGGCGGGCTCCTCCCGGATCTACCTGCAGATCCTGGACCTGCACGACCTGGACCACCTGGAGCTGATCTCCTCCCAGGTGCAGAGCCGACTGGGATGAACCCGGCGTGAGCACACCGCCCGCGCCGCCGCCCGGCCCCGTGCCCGTTCCCGCGCTTCCGCTCGCGGACGCCCTGGCGCGCGGCCCCCTCGTCCTCGACGGCGGGCTGTCCAACCAGCTCCAGGCACAGGGTTGCGACCTGTCCGACGAGTTGTGGTCGGCCCGGCTGCTCGCCGACGACCCCGCCCAGGTGGAGGCGGCCCACACCGCCTATGTGCGGGCGGGGGCGCGGGTGCTCATCACCGGCAGCTACCAGGCATCCCACCCCGGCTTCGCCCGGCGCGGGCTGGGAGGCGCCGAGACCGACGCCCTGCTGCGCCGCAGCGTGACCCTGGCCCGCGCCGCGGCGGGCGCGGCCGGCGGGCCGGTGTGGGTGGCCGCCTCGGTCGGCCCGTACGGCGCGGTGCTCGCCGACGGCGGCGAGTACCGCGGCCGGTACGGCCTGACGGTCGCCGAGCTGGAGCGCTTCCACCGGCCCCGGATCGAGGCGCTGGCGGCGGCCGCCCCGGACGCCCTGGCCCTGGAGACGGTGCCCGACGCCGACGAGGCCGAGGCCCTGCTGCGCGCGGCGGCCGGCTGCGGGGTGCCGGTGTGGCTGTCGTACACCGTCGCCGGGCCGCGTACCCGGGCCGGGCAGCCGCTGGCGGACGCCTTCGCCGTCGCCGCCGGCAACGACCAGGTGATCGCGGTCGGCGTCAACTGCTGCGATCCGCGCGACGCCGCGCCCGCCGTACGCCTGGCGGCGCGGGCCACGGGCAAGCCGGTGGTCGTCTATCCCAACAGCGGCGAGGGCTGGGACGCGGCGCGCGGGTCCTGGACGGGCGGGGCCGCCTTCGACCCGGCCGCCGCCCGCGCGTGGGTGCGCGACGGCGCCCGGCTGGTCGGCGGCTGCTGCCGGGTGGGCCCGGCGGAGATCGCCGCCCTGGCGGCGGAACTCGCGGCAGGGGCGGGACGGGAGGCGGGACCGGGGACAGAACCGGGACCGGGGCCGGGGCCGGGAGGATAGTCGTACCAGCACCCCGTCCTGTGGAAAACCGCTGGGTGCGGCCCGCCCGAACGGGCCATACTCGCTCAGGTGTTCCTGACGATGACCACCACCGGCAGCGCCGAGCGGCCCGCCACCGACCTCGGATTCCTGCTGCACAAACACCCCGACCGGGCGCAGGAGTTCTCCACCTCCCACGGCACCGCGCACGTCTTCTACCCCGAGGCGGGGCCCGAGCGCTGCACCGCGGCGCTGCTGCTGGAGGTCGACCCCGTCGCCCTGGTCCGCCGCGGCCGGGGCAAGGGGCGCGGCGGCGCACCCGACTCGGCCCTGGCGCAGTACGTCAACGACCGCCCGTACGTGGCCTCCTCGCTGCTGGCCGTGGCGCTGGGCGCGGTGTTCTCCAGCGCGCTCAAGGGCCAGTGCCGCGCCCGGCCCGAACTGCCCGAGCGGAGAAGGTACCTGCGGATCGAGGTGCCGGCGCTGCCCGCTCGCGGTGGCCCCGAGCTGGTCCGCCGCCTCTTCGAGCCGCTGGGCTGGACGGTGGGCGCCCAGCCGGTACCGCTGGACACCCGCTTCCCCGAGTGGGGCGACTCCCGCTGTGTGTCGCTGGTGCTGGAGGGCGAGACGCGGCTCGCCGACGCGCTGCGCCACCTGTACGTCCTGCTGCCGGTGCTGGACGACGCCAAGCACTACTGGGCCGCCCCCGACGAGGTGGACAAGCTGCTGCGCGCCGGGGAGGGCTGGCTGGAGCGCCACCCCGAGCAGGAGCTCATCGCCGACCGCTACCTCGCCCGCCGCCGGCGCCTGACCCGCGAGGCCCTGGAGCGCCTGGAGCTCGCCCGTCTGGCCGAGGCCGACGGCAGCGAGCCCGAGGAGCTGGACAACGCCGTGGACGAGGGCGCCGACACCGACGAGCGCCCCGCCCCGCTGGCCGTCCGGCGCCGTGAGGCGATCCTGGCCGCCCTGCGCGAGAGCGGCGCCGCCCGCGTCCTGGACCTGGGCTGCGGACAGGGCCAGTTGGTGCAGGCGCTGCTGAAGGACACCCGCTTCACCGAGATCGCGGGCGTGGACGTGTCGATGCGCGCCCTGCACGAGGCGCGGCGCAGACTGCGCCTTGAGCGGATGCCGGAGCGGCAGGCCGCCCGCGTCACCCTCACCCAGGGCTCGCTGACGTACACCGACCCCCGGCTGTCCGGCTACGACGCGGCCGTGCTCAGCGAGGTGATCGAGCACATCGACCCGCCGCGCCTGCCCGCGGCCGAGTACGCCGTCTTCGGCGCGGCCCGGCCGGGGACGGCCGTGGTCACCACGCCCAACGCCGAGTACAACGTGCGCTGGGAGACCCTGCCCGCGGGCCGGGTGCGTCACCACGACCACCGCTTCGAGTGGACCCGCGAGGAGTTCCGCACCTGGGCCGAGGGTGTGGCCGAGCGGCACGGCTACACCGTGGAGTTCCGGCCCGTCGGCGAGGACGATCCCGATGTCGGCCCGCCCACCCAGCTCGCCCTGTTCCGCCTGGCCGCCGAGGCACCGGCCACCGGGGCACCGAAGGCCGGCGCCCCGGCCACCGCGAAGGAGGCAGCCGCATGACGGACCGCACCCCGGCACCCGCCCCCGCGTCCACCCCGACCGGTACGGCGGGCCCCGCCCCGGCCCGTACGACGGCCCTCGCCGTACCCGACCTGTCCCTGGTGGTGCTGGTCGGCACCACGGGCGCGGGCAAGTCCACCTTCGCCCGCACCCACTTCGCGCCCACCCAGGTCGTCTCCTCCGACTTCTGCCGGGGCCTGGTCGCCGACGACGAGAACGACCAGAGCGCCAGCTCCGACGCCTTCGACGTACTGCACTACATCACCGGCAAGCGGCTGGCCGCCGGGCGCCTGACCGTGGTGGACGCCACCAACGTGCAGACCGAGGCCCGCCGGCGGCTGGTGAGGCTGGCCCGCGAGCACGACGTGCTGCCCGTGGCGATCGTCCTGGACGTCCCGGAGCGCGTCTGCGCCGAGCGCAACGCCGCCCGCCCCGACCGCGCGGACATGCCCGCCCACGTCATCCCGCGCCAGCGGCGCGAACTGCGCCGCTCCCTGCGCTCCCTGGAACGCGAGGGCTTCCGCAAGGTGCACATCCTGCGCGGGGTGGAGGAGGTGGCCGCCGCCCGGATCGAGCTGGAGCGGCGCTACAACGACCTGCGGCACCTGACCGGCCCGTTCGACATCGTCGGCGACGTCCACGGCTGCCGTGCCGAGCTGGAGGCCCTGCTGGGCCGGCTCGGCTACGCGGTCGAGCGCGACGCGGCCGGCCGCGCGGTGGACGCGAGCCACCCCGAGGGGCGCACCGCCGTCTTCGTCGGCGACCTCGTCGACCGCGGCCCCGACAGCCCCGGGGTGCTGCGCCTGGTCATGGGCATGGTCGCAGCCGGGCACGCGCTGTGCGTCCCAGGCAACCACGAGAACAAGCTCGGCCGGCACCTGAGGGGCCGCAACGTCCGGCACACCCACGGGCTCGCCGAGACGATCGAGCAGCTGGGGAAGGAGACCGCCGCCGACCCGGAGTTCCCCGCGCGGGTGGGGGAGTTCATCGGCTCGCTCGTCAGCCACTACGTCCTCGACGGCGGCGCGCTGGTCGTCTGCCACGCCGGACTGCCCGAGAAGTACCACGGCCGCACCTCCGGCCGGGTCCGCAGCCACGCCCTGTACGGCGACACCACCGGCGAGACCGACGAGTTCGGCCTGCCCGTGCGCTACCCGTGGGCCGAGGACTACCGGGGCCGGGCCGCCGTCGTCTACGGCCACACCCCCACCCCGCGCGCGACCTGGCTGAACAACACCATCTGCCTGGACACCGGCTGCGTCTTCGGCGGCTCCCTGACCGCCCTGCGCTGGCCCGAGCGCGAACTGGTGGACGTCCCCGCCGAGCGGGTCTGGTACGAGCCGGCGAGACCGCTGACGGCGGACGCGCCCGGCGGGCACGAGGGCCGCCCGCTCGCCCTGGCCGACGTGCACGGCCGCCGTGTGGTGGAGACCCGCCACGCCGGCCGCGTCGCGGTGCGCGAGGAGAACGCCGCCGCCGCGCTGGAGGTGATGAGCCGCTTCGCGATCGACCCGCGCCTGCTGCCCTACCTCCCGCCGACGATGGCGCCCTGCGCCACCTCGAGGCTGGAGGGCTACCTGGAGCACCCGGCCGAGGCGTTCGCCGAGTACCGGTCGGCGGGCGTGGCGGAGGTGGTGTGCGAGGAGAAGCACATGGGTTCGCGCGCCGTCGCCCTGGTCTGCCGCGACGCGGGCACCGCGGCCGAGCGGTTCGGCGTGACCGGCGGGGAGACGGGCGCGCTCCACACCCGCACCGGACGCCCGTTCTTCGACGACCGGGCCGTCACCGAGGAGGTCCTCGCCCGGGTGCGCGCCGCCGCCGACGGCGCCGGGCTGTGGGAGGAGCTGGACACCGACTGGCTGCTGCTGGACGCCGAGCTGCTGCCCTGGTCGCTGAAGTCGGCCGGGCTGCTGCGGCGGCAGTACGCGGCGGTCGGCGCCGCCGCCGGAGCCGTCTTCCCCGGTGCGCTGGCCGCCCTGGAGGCGGCGGCCTCCCGGGGCTCGAAGGTGGACGGGCTGCTGGCACGGCAGCGGGAGCGCGCGGCTGACGCGGCGGCGTTCGCCGAGGCGTACGGCCGCTACTGCCGGCCGGTGGACGGGCTCGACGGCGTGGAACTCGCCCCTTTCCAGATCCTCGCCGTCCGCGGCCGCAGCCTGGCCGCCGTACCGCACGTCGACCAGCTCGCCTGGCTGGACCGCCTGGCCGGCGCCGACGGCACCGGGCTGCTGCGCCGCACCGGGCGCCTGGTGGTGGACACCGGCGACGAGGCGTCCGTCGCGGCGGGCACCGACTGGTGGCTGGAGCTGACGGAGGCCGGGGGCGAGGGCATGGTCGTCAAGCCGCTGGACGCCCTGGTGCGCGGCCCGGACGGGCGGCTGGTCCAGCCGGGCGTCAAGTGCCGGGGACGGGAGTACCTGCGGATCGTCTACGGCCCGGAGTACGCCCGCGAGGAGAACCTGCGGCGGTTGCGGGAACGCCACCTGGGCCACAAGCGCTCCCTGGCCCTGCGCGAGTACGCCCTCGGCCTGGAGGCGCTGGACCGGCTGGCTGACGGCGAGCCGCTGTGGCGGGTGCACGAGGCGGTCTTCGCCGTCCTCGCCCTGGAGTCCGAGCCGGTCGACCCCAGGCTGTGACCGCGGCTCCGGCCGCCGGGCCGGGGGCCGGACGGTGCGCCGGGGTGTAGCCGCCCGGCTCGGGGTGAGGATGGTGGCATGGGATTCCACGTCGACTCCGAGACCGGGCGGCTGCGCCGCGTCATCCTGCACCGTCCCGACCTGGAACTGAAACGGCTCACCCCGACCAACCGGGACGACCTGCTCTTCGACGACGTGCTGTGGGTGCGGCGGGCCCGCCAGGAACACGACGGCTTCGCCGACGTCCTGCGCGACCGGGGCGTGGAGGTCCACCTGTTCGGCGACCTGCTGGCGGAGTCGCTGGAGGTCCCCGCGGCCCGCGCGTTCGTCCTGGACCGAACCTTCCACGAGAAGGAGTACGGGCCGCTGGCCGCCGACCACCTGCGGGCCGTCTTCGACGAGATGTCCGGAGCGGAGCTGGCCGAGGCGCTGGTGGGCGGGATGACCAAGCGCGAGTACCTGGAGCGGCACCCCGAACCGGTCTCGGTACGCTTCCACGTGATGGACCTGGACGACTTCCTGGTCGCCCCGCTGCCCAACCACCTGTTCACCCGCGACACCTCCGCCTGGATCTACGACGGGGTGTCCATCAACGCCATGCGCTGGCCGGCCCGGCAGCGCGAGACGATCCACTTCGAGGCGATCTACCACCACCACCCGCTGTTCGCCGCAGCCTCCGGCGCACCCGGCTCCCCGGAGCCCGGCGCCCCGGAGAGCAAGGGTTTCCACGTCTGGTCCGAGGGTCAGGGCGCCTACCCCTCCACCATCGAGGGCGGGGACGTGCTGGTCATCGGAGGCGGCGCGGTGCTCATCGGGATGAGCGAGCGCACCACTCCGCAGGCGGTGGAGATGCTCGCCCAGGGCCTGTTCGCGGCGGGCTCGGCCCGCACCATCGTGGCCCTGGACATGCCCAAGAAGCGCGCCCTGATGCACCTGGACACGGTGATGACGATGGTCGACGGCGACACCTTCACCCAGTACGCGGGCCTGGGCATGCTCCGCTCCTACACCATCGAGCCCGGCGCTGCCGAGTCGGAGCTGAAGGTCACCGACCACCCGCCCGAGCACATGCACCGCGCCATCGCCGCGGCCCTCGGCCTGGACGGCATCCGGGTGCTCACCGCGACCCAGGACGTGCACGCGGCCGAGCGCGAGCAGTGGGACGACGGCTGCAACGTGCTGGCCGTCGAACCGGGGGTGGTCATCGCCTACGAGCGCAACGTCACCACCAACACGCATCTGCGCAAGCGCGGGATCGAGGTCATCACGATCCCCGGCAGCGAGCTGGGCCGGGGCCGGGGCGGGCCGCGCTGCATGAGCTGCCCGGTCGAGCGCGACGCGGTGTAGGCGCGGGCGCGGGCGCTGGGGAGGCCGGGGGAGAGCACGGGCGCGGCGGGGGAAGGGCGCGGGAGCGGAGACGCCCGTACGGGTACGGTCCGGGCACGAGGACACCCCTCTCTGCATAGAGATGCGAATGCTCGTATAGACTTCCAGCTTTCCCGCCGTATCCGACGCGACAGTCCCCAGGAGACCTCCATGGCGATCGATCTCACTGGCCGCCACTTCCTCAAGGAGCTGGACTTCACCCCCGAGGAGTTCCGCCACCTGATCGAGCTGGCCGCCGAGCTGAAGGCGGCCCGGGGGGCGGGCACCGAGGAGCAGCGGCTGCGCGGACGCGGCATCGCGCTGATCTTCGAGAAGACCTCCACCCGCACCCGCTGCGCCTTCGAGACCGCCGCCGCCCAGCAGGGCGCCCACACCACCTACCTCGACCCGTCCGGCTCCCAGATCGGCCACAAGGAGTCGGTACGCGACACCGCCCGGGTGCTGGGGCGGATGTACGACGCGATCGAGTACCGGGGCAGCAGCCAGGACGCGGTGGAGGAACTGGCGGCCCACGCCGGCGTCCCCGTCTACAACGGGCTCACCGACGACTGGCACCCCACCCAGATGCTCGCCGACGCGCTCACCATGACCGAGCACTGCGACAAGCCGCTGACGCGGACCGCCTACGCCTACCTCGGCGACGCCCGCAACAACATGGGCAACTCCTATCTGGTCACCGGCGCCCTGCTCGGCATGGACGTGCGCATCGCGGCACCGCGGAGCCTGTGGCCCGAGGAGCCGGTGATCGCCGCCGCCCGCTCCCTGGCGAAGACCACCGGCGCGCGCGTCACCCTCACCGAGAAGGTCGAGGAGGGTGTGCTGGGGGCTGACTTCGTCGCCACCGACGTGTGGGTGTCGATGGGCGAGCCCAAGGAGGTCTGGGAGGAGCGCATCGAGCTGCTGCGGCCGTACGCCGTCACCATGGACGTCCTGCGCGCCACCGGCAACCCGCGCGTCCGCTTCCTGCACTGCCTGCCGGCCTTCCACGACCTGGGCACGGCAGTGGGCCGGGAGATCCACCAGCGGTACGGCCTGGAGTCGCTGGAGGTGACGGACGAGGTGTTCGAGTCGGAGCACTCGGTGGTCTTCGACGAGGCGGAGAACCGCATGCACACCATCAAGGCGGTCATGGTCGCCACCCTCGCGGGGGCGTAGGGGCTGCCACCCCCGCGGGGGCGTAGGACGCTGCCGCTTTCGCTGGGCGCGGGGGCCCCGTCCTCGCGAGGGCATGGTGCTCACCGCGGGCGCACGGGCATTGTCAGAGGGTGCGCCTAGGGTTCGAGGCGACACCCGCCGTCCTGCCCGGAAGGCCCCCATGCCCGCCCAGCGAACCCCGCGCCCCCGGCGCACACCCCCCGCCCCGCCGACTCCACGGGAGCTGGCCGACCTGCCCTACGCGCAGTACCTCCGGCCGTTCGACGGCGGCGGGCGGCTGGAGCGGGAGCGCACCTACGACACCGTCCACTTCGACGGGGACGGCTTCCACGGCGCGGACGCCGGCGGCGCCGGCTTCATGGAGTCCGCCTTCACCTCGGTCGGGTTCGAGGGCGGTCGCTACCGGCGGGCGCGCTTCAACGACGTGTGGCTGCACACCGTGCGGTGGGTGGGCGCCGACCTGGCCGAGACCGACTGGACGGACACCGAGGCCGTCTCCGGCGCCCTGGCCGGGGTGGAGGCGTTCGAGGCGCGGATGCGCCGCGTGACGTTCTTCAACTGCAAGCTCGACTCGGTCAACCTCCGCGCCGCGCGCCTGCGCGACGTGTACTTCGTGGACTGTCTGCTGCGCGATGTGGACTTCGGCGAGGCGGCCCTGGAGGGCGTGGCGTTCCCCGGCTCGGTCCTGGACGGGGTGCGGCTGGAGAAGGCGAGGCTCACGCGGGTCGATCTGCGCGACGCGGCCGGGCTGGGGATCGCGGCGGGCCACGACTCGCTCAGGGGCGCGATCGTCGGCCCGGCGCAACTGCTGGACCTCGCCCCCGCCCTCGCACGGGCGCTGGGCATCGAGGTCCGCGACGACTGAGGACGACCGAGGAGGCGCACCGTGCCCGCACATCCGTTACGACCCCGCCGACCGGGGAGACCCGGAACCTCCGGGAGATCCGGGAGATCCGGGAGACCCGGGAGACCTGGGACATCCGGAAGATCCGGGAGATCCGGCGGGGGAGATCCCCGGGAAGCGATGAGTCCGGCGCCCCCGGACGGTCCGAAGGCCGAGAGAGAAAACGGAACCGACGAGCGACGAGGACGACGGAGCATGGGCGAGAGCGCATCCGGCCTGGCGATCGAGACATCCGGGCTGGTCAAGGTGTTCGGGGAGACCCGCGCGGTGGACGGCGTGGACCTCGCCGTCCCGGCGGGCACGGTCTACGGGGTCCTCGGCCCCAACGGGGCGGGCAAGACCACCACGGTCAAGATGCTCGCCACCCTGCTGCGCCCCGACGGCGGCCGGGCCCGGGTCTTCGGGCACGACGTGCTGCACGAGGCCGACGCCGTGCGTGCCCGGGTGAGCCTGACCGGGCAGTACGCCTCGGTGGACGAGGACCTGACCGGCGCGGAGAACCTGGTCCTGCTGGGCAGGCTGCTGGGCCACCGCAAGCCCGCCGCCCGGCGGCGGGCCGAGCAGCTGCTGGAGGCCTTCGGGCTCGCCGAGGCGGCGGGCAAACAGGTCAAGAACTACTCGGGCGGCATGCGGCGCCGCATCGACATCGCCGCGTCCATCCTCAACACCCCCGACCTGCTCTTCCTGGACGAGCCGACCACCGGCCTGGACCCGCGCAGCCGCAACCAGGTGTGGGACATCGTGCGGGCGGTGGTGGCCCGGGGCACCACGGTGCTGCTGACCACCCAGTACCTCGACGAGGCCGACCAGCTCGCCTCCCGCATCGCCGTCATCGACCACGGCAAGGTCATCGCCGAGGGCACCAAGGGCGAGCTGAAGGCATCGGTGGGCGCCGGCGCGGTGCATCTGCGGCTGCGGGACGCCGAGCGGCGGCCCGAGGCCGAGCGGCTGCTCGCCCGCGTCCTGGAGGCGCGGATCCAGCTCGACCCCGACCCGGTGGCCCTGACCGCCCGCGTCGGCCTGCACGGCGACGGCGCGGGAGCGGCGGAGCAGGCCTCCCGGGCGCTGGCGGAACTGGCCCGCTCCGGCATCATCGTCGACACCTTCTCGCTGGGCCAGCCCAGTCTGGACGAGGTATTCCTCGCCCTCACCGACCGCCCCGCCGCCCGTACCGGCGCGTCCGCGAACGAGGAAGAGGAGATCCCGGCATGAGCACCGCCACGACCCGCGGACAGCGCACCGGAGAGGTCGGCGAGCCGGCCCCCGCGGCGGCCGACGCCCTGGCAGGCCTGCTGGTCTCCGGGGAGCGCCCGCCCCGCCCAAGCGCCTGGGCCGCCTCCGCCGCCTTCGGATGGCGGGCGGTGCTGAAGATCAAGCACGTGCCCGAGCAGCTCTTCGACGTCACCGTCTTCCCGGTGATGATGGTGCTGATGTTCACCTACCTCTTCGGGGGCGCGCTGGCCGGATCGACCGACCAGTACGTGCAGTTCCTGCTGCCGGGCATCCTGGTGATGAACATCGTGATGATCACCATGTACACCGGTGTGGCGGTCAACATAGACATCGCCAAGGGCGTCTTCGACCGGTTCCGCACCCTGCCGGTCTGGCGCCCCTCGGCGATGGTCGGCTATCTGCTCGGCGACATGCTGCGCTACACCATCGCCTGCGCGGTGATGCTGGCCCTCGGCCTGGTGCTGGGCTTCCGCCCGGCCGGCGGCGTGCCCGGAGTGGCGGCCGGGGTGGCGCTGCTGATCGTCTTCGCGTTCGCCTTCTCGTGGATCTGGACGATGTTCGGCCTGATGCTGCGCACCGAGAAGTCGGTGATGGGCGTCAGCATGATGGTGATCTTTCCGCTGACGTTCCTCAGCAACGTCTTCGTCGACCCGTCCACCATGCCCGGCTGGCTCCAGGCCTTCGTCAACAACAGCCCCGTGACCCATCTGGCCTCGGCGGTGCGCGCACTGATGGCGGGCGACTGGCCCGCCACCGAGATCGCCTGGTCGCTGGGGTGGGGCGCGGTGCTGGTGGCCGTCTTCGGAACGGCCACCATGCGCCTGTACAACCGCAAGTGAGTTCCGCGCCGCCCCCGGACGGAGGGGAGAGGCCTCAGCCCCCCTCCGCCCAGGGGGCGGTCAGGGCGCAGGTCTCGTCGTAGGTGGGCAGCGGCGGGGGCGGGGCGGCCGGGTCGGCGAGGGAGGCGGCCAGCTCCACGGCCCGCTGGAGGGCGGCGCGGAACAGCAGCGACCCCAGGCTGATCCGGGCCGCGCCGAGCTCGGCCAGCCGCTCGCGGGCGGGGCCGCCGGGGGAGTACAGGACGTTCAGCGGCACGTCGAGCTCGCCCGCCAGCGCCCGGATGCCGTCCTCGTCGGTGAGGCCGGGCACGAAGACGCCGTCCGCCCCGGCCTCCCGGTAGGCGCGGGCCCGGCGGGACGCGGCGGCCGTGGTGGGGTCGGCGGCCAGCCAGTGGGTGTCGGTGCGGGCGTTGACGAACAGCGCCGGGGCGGCCTCCTTGACGGCCGTGATCTTCTCCGCGTGGTGCGCCGGGTCGGCCAGGCGCCCGCCGGGCAGACCGTCCTCCAGGTTCACCCCGGCCACCCCCGCCCTGGCCAGCTCCCGTGCCAGGCGGGCGACCTGCGCGGGGTCCTCGCAGAACCCGCCCTCGACGTCCACGCTGACGGGCACCGGCAGCCGTGCCAGCCGCCGCCCCAGCGCCAGGGTCCGCTCCCGCGTGGCCCCCGCGGCGTCGGGCAGTCCGGCCGCGGCGGCAACGCCCAGGCTGCTGGTCCCGACGGCGGGGAAGCCGTGCGCGGCCAGGGCGGCGGCCGAGGCGTGGTCCCAGGCACAGGGCAGCAGCAGCGGCCGCCCGCGGCGGTGCAGCGCGCGGAAGGCGGCGGACGCGGCGGAGTCGACGGATGCGGCGGACGTGTTCACCATGGACGGCTCCCCTCTCCCACGACGCCCTCTCCGGCGCCGGTCCCTGCGGGGCTCAGCCCAGGGCGGAGGTGTCCAGCTCCACCGCGAACGGCTCGGGCAGCCGTACGGGCGTGCCGAACGGATGCGGCCCCTCCACCCGGGTGTAGCCGAGTTCGCCCGGCTCGGCGAAGAGCGTGCAGGCCCGCTCCTGCCGGTCGACCAGCAGGTACAGCGGCGCTCCGTACTCGGCGTAGCGGCGGCGCTTGGCGGTGCGGTCGGTATCGGCGTTCGACTCGGAGGTGACCTCGACCACCAGCAGTGTCTGGTCCGGAAGCAGGGCGCCCGCCCCCTTGGCCAGGTCCCGGGGGACGACGGCCAGATCCGGCACGTACCAGTTGCTGCTTCCGGGCAGATCCAGGTTGCCCGATCCCGCGACACAGCCGAGCCGCCGTACGGCCGGGCCGATCTGCTCGCGGACGACGTCCGCCGCGGCCTCGTGGTCCCAACTCGGTGACACCGGCTCGATGACCCCCTCCACGATCTGCACCCGGTCCCCCCGGATGTGCTGGATCGCGTACTTCAGCGCTGTTTCCGGGTCGGCGGCTGCATACGAGTGCGACTGGGCGCTCATCGGTCCTCCACGGACGGTGTGGGTGCAGCATGACGACATTCCCGGGTCTACCGCAATCCGGGACGGCCCGCCGCTTCCCAGCGCTCGTGTCGCCCGTACGGGGGAACGCCCCGGCGGCGGTCCTCGTGCCGTGACCTCCGCCGTCTCCGCCGTGCCGGAAGTGCCCGCCGGCTCGCCGTCCAGGTCGGCGCCGGTCAGGCCCAGCAGTTCGCGCAGGGCGTGCCGCCCGGCAGCGGTCACGCGCAGCGCCCGCCGGGTGCCGATCCGCTCGCACCAGCCAGCCTCCAGGGCGTGCCGGCACAGCGCGGCCCCGGCGGCGCCGGCCAGGTGGTGGCGGCGCTCGGTCCAGTCCAGGCAGGAGCGGGCCCGCGGGCGGCGGCCGTACGGGCGGGCCTCCAGGTCGATGCCGAGCCCACCGAACCACCGCAGCCCGGCCCCGGTCACCGCGAACCCGGCCTCCTGCCGCAGCAGCCCCCGCTCCAGCAGGGCGTCGGTGACCGCGACCCCCAGGCGCCCGGCCAGATGGTCGTAGCAGGTGCGGGCCCGGGCCATCGCCGTGTTCGCGGAGGCCTCCCGCAGGGAGCGCGCGGCGGGCGGGGGCCCCGCGTGCGCGGCCAGCTCCTCGACCAGGCGCGCGGACGAGGGGTCTGCCAGCCGCACGTAGCGGTGCCGCCCCTGGCGCTCCTGGGCCAGCAGGCCCCCGGCCACCAGTTTGTCCAGGTGCTCGCCGGCCGTGGACGGTGCGACGTGGGCCAGCCGGGCCAGCTCGCCCGCCGTCCACGCCCGGCCGTCCAGCAGCGCCAGGCAGAACAGGGCCCGGGTGTCGTCGGCGAGCAGCCCGGCGAGCCGGGCGAGACCGGAGCCGGCGTGCCCGGGGCGCCGTGCGGAGGGGGACGGGCGTGCGAGGCCGGGGGAGTCCATGGCGCCCATCATGCGGGCCGGTCGTTTCGGCGGGCACCGAAACGACCGGCAGTACCGCGGCAGTACCCCGGCGTTGCCCGGGCCCCCTCAGACGGTCGACTCCCTGACCGCCACGTTGTAACCGGAGGGCGTGGGCGAGGTGACCTCGATCTGGGAGCGGAAGGAGTCGCCGGTGAAGACCACGGTCAGCTCCCTGGGCCCGCCGCGCTGGGTGGCCGCGGTGAAGCCGCCGGCCGGCAGCGCCGAGACCAGGCAGGCGCCGCTGCTGCCGAACCGGATGGACGCCCGTCCTCCCGTGGTCTGGAAGGTGCGCACCTCGGCACCGGCCGTACGGCAGCCCTCCTCGCCGCCCTCGGTGTTCGCGGAGGGGGACGGGGTGGGGCGGGCGGCGGGACGGGTGGTGGGGGAGAGAGTCGGCTTCGGCGCGGGGGCGGGGGAGGAGGCGCGCCGGGTGGGCGAGGGGGTGGGCCTGGGCGTGGGGGACCTGCTCGGCTCGGCGCTCGCCGTCGCGGAGGAGACGACCGTACCCGGGGTGTCGCGGGCGACGGGCGGGGTGGGCCGGGTCGTCCCGACCACGAACTGGACGGTGAGGCTCACCGTCGTCACGCTGAGGGACGTGCACGACAGCCACAGCAGTACGTAGCGCAGGTAGCGGGGCACCGCCCCATACTGCCCGACCGCCCGCCGCGGCCCGTGCGGGGGCCCGCGAGCCCCCCTTGGCGGGACGCTGGTTGCGGAGGCGCCGGCGGCACCCGTTACCGTCCCTGGCCATGGCATCGGTACTTCTGGTCGAGGACGACCCCGTGATACGGGCCAGGCTCATCGACGTCCTGTCCCGGCACGACCACGTGGTGCGCAGCTCCCCCTACGGCTTCGAGGCCCTGCGGGAGGTGACGCGGCAGCCGCCGGACGCGGTGGTGCTCGACCTGGGGCTGCCCGACCTCGACGGCGTCGACGTCCTGCGCATGCTGCGCAGCATCTCGCAGGTGCCGGTGCTGGTGGCCACCGCGCGCGACGACGAGGACGGGATCATCCGGCTGCTCAACGCCGGAGCCGACGACTACCTGGTCAAGCCCTTCTCCGGCGGGCAGTTGGCGGCCCGGCTCGGAGCGGTGCTGCGCCGCTCCGCCGCCGCGGCCGAGCGCCCGGGCGCCTTGGAGGCGGAGCCCCGGGACGGCGCGA
Source organism: Streptomyces verrucosisporus (assembly GCF_017114865.1). Taxonomy (GTDB): domain Bacteria; phylum Actinomycetota; class Actinomycetes; order Streptomycetales; family Streptomycetaceae; genus Streptomyces; species Streptomyces fenghuangensis. The sequence goes on from NZ_JADEYH010000018.1 coordinate 35,683, forward strand.
TACGCGTGGGCGGCCTGGTCATCGACCGGCAGGCGCGGTCGGTCTTCCTGGACGGCAGTGAACTGCGCCTGACCAGGCGCGAGTTCGACCTACTGGCCTATCTCGCCGAGCGCGCGGACCGGGTGGTGCCGCGCCGCCGCGTCCTGGCGGACGTGTGGCGCCAGTCCTACGTCGAGGAGCAGACCCTGGACGTGCACGTGTCCTCCCTGCGCCGCAAGCTCGGCGAGCGGGCGAGCCGGCCGCGCTATCTGCACACCGTGCGGGGCGTGGGCATCAAGCTGGTGACGCCGCGATGAGACGGACGCTGGCCGGCGTCGCGCTGGCCGTCACCTCCATGGTCGCGCTGTCCTTCCTGATCCCGCTGGCCCTGCTGGTCAAGTCCGAGGTGAGGTCCCGGGCGATCACGGTGGCCGAGCAGCGGGCGGCGGCGCTGGCCCCGGTACTGGCCCTGACCACCCGCCCGGACGAGGTCCAGCAGGCGGTGGCCGAGGTCGACGACACCGGCCGGCTGGGCGTCCACCTGCCCGGCGGACGGCTGGTGGGCGCCTCGTACGCGCCCGCCGACGCGTGGCGGCGGGCGGCCCGGCAGCAGCGGACCTTCTCCCAGGACACCGAGGGGGGCTGGGTCCATCTGCAGCCGGTGGTGCTGGCCAGGGACCGGGTGGCGGTGGTCGAGTCCTTCGTGCCGCGCGCCGAGTTCGAGCGCGGCGTGGGCACTTCCTGGATGGTGATGTCGGCGCTGGCGCTGGCCCTGGTGGCGGGGTCGGTGCTGGTCGCCGACCGGCTGGCCGCACGGGTGGTGCGCGCCTCGCGGGACCTCTCGCGCGCCGCCAACGCCCTGGGCGAGGGGGACCTGGACAGGAGGCTGGAGCCGAAGGGGCCTCCCGAACTTCAGGAGGCCGGCGCCGCGTTCAACACCATGGCCGACCGCGTCGTCGAGCTGCTGGCGATGGAACGCGAGCTGGTGGCCGACCTCTCCCACCGCCTCAGGACACCGCTGACGGCGCTGCACCTGGAGTCCGAGCGCATCGCCTCCGGCCTGCACCGGGAGGACGCCGACCGGCTGGAGACGGCCGTCACCCATCTGGAGGAGGAACTCGACTCCATCATCAAGGCGGCCCGCACGCCCCTGTCGGCGGCCTCGTTCGCCCCGGTCTCACCGGAGTCGAAGGCCTCGTGCGAGGCGGCGCGCGTGGTGTCGGCGCGGACCGACTTCTGGTCGGTCCTGGCCGCCCAGCAGGACCGGGACTGCGCGGTGACGGTGACGGACGAGCCCACTCCCGTGACGCTGCCGGAGGAGGATCTGGCCGCGGCCGTCGACGCCCTGGTCGGCAACGTCTTCCGGCACACCCCGGAGGGCACGGCCCTGGCGGTGGGGGTGCACCGCACGGCGCACGCGGTGGTGGTGACCGTGGACGACGCCGGCCCCGGCATCCCCGATCCCGAGCAGGCGCTCGCCCGGGGCGCGAGCGTCGGCGGCTCCACCGGCCTGGGCCTGGACATAGCCCACCGCGCCGCCGACACCGGACGGGGCCGGCTGGAGGTCGGCCGCGCGCCGCTGGGCGGGGCGCGGGTGCGGATGGAACTGGAACTGGCCCCCGAGCGCGCCCCGGACGGCGAGCGCGCCTCCCACGGGCGGCGGCGCCGGCCCTGGCTCCGCATTCCCCGGCTCCCCCGTATCCCGCCTCCCCGCCCCGGACGGCCGCGGGGAGCGGAGGCGGGCAAGCAGGGGGCCGGGAAGCGGGGGGCCGGGGAGCAGGGGACGGAGGGCCCGCCTTAGCTGTTCCTTAGCTGTCCCTGAGGGCACTTTGAAACCCGCTCACCTCGCTGATCTGCGGCGATAGCGTCCCCTCGGACATCGCCCCAGGGCGATCCCCCCACGAGCGAACGGAGCGGATCTGTGAAGGTGAAGCAGCAGCGAGGACGCCGGGCGCGCAGACGGCCGATGGTGCTGAAGGCGGCCGTCGGCGCCGCCGCCGCGTCCGTGGCGGCCACCACGTTCGTCGTGCTGCAGCCCGAGGCGGACGCCATCCCCGCGCCCTCGCTCCTCAGCGCGGCCCAGGCGAGCACCCTGGCCCACCGGCTGGAGGCGAGGCTGGGCGAGGAGGCGGCCGGGTCCTACTACGACTCCGCCGGGAAGAAGCTGGTCGTCAACGTCGTCGACGGCGGCGACCTGACGGCGGTCCGCAAGGCGGGAGCCGTGGCGAAGGAGGTGGAGAGCACCACCGAGGAGCTCGCCAGGGCCAAGTCGTCGCTGGACCGCAGCACCCGCACCCCCGGCACCTCCTGGGCCGTGGACCCCCGCACCAACAAGGTGCTGGTCACGGTGGACTCGACCGTGACCGGGAAGAAGTGGCGCGAGCTGCGCGAGAAGGTCGCCGAGCTGGGCGGCAAGGCCCGAATGGAGCGGATCGAGGGCGTCTTCGAGCCCTTCGTCGCCGGCGGGGACGCCATCACCTCCGGCGGCTCCCGCTGCTCGGCCGGCTTCAACGCCCGCAAGGGGGACGAGTACTTCATCGTCACCGCGGGCCACTGCACGAAGAAGGGCGCCACCTGGAGCAGCGGGGACTCCTCGCGGCAGCGGGTGGGCAAGGCCGTGGAGAGCAGCTTCCCCGGCGACGACTACGCGCTGATCCGCTACGACGACCCCGACGTCCCGCGCCCCGCCGCCGTGAACCTCTACAACGGCAGGAGCCAGGAGATCACCGGCGCGGGCGATGCGTTCGTCGGCCAGCGCGTCCAGCGCAGCGGCAGCACCACGGGCCTGCACGGTGGCACCGTCACCGGACTGAACGCCACGGTCAACTACCCGCAGGGCCGGGTCCACGGCCTGATCCGCACCAACGTGTGCGCCCAGCCCGGCGACAGCGGCGGAGCCCTCTTCGCGGGCAGCATCGCCGTCGGCCTCACCTCGGGCGGCAACGGCGACTGCAGCAGGGGCGGCACCACCTTCTTCCAGCCCGTCACCGAGGTCCTGGACAAGTTCGGCCTGACCGTCGGCCTCGGCTCGAAGCCCCCGGCGGACGGCGAGCCCGGCACCCCGCGGCCCACCGCGCCGGAGCGGACCACCGCGCCCGAGCCGACCACCTCCCGTCCGGCCGAGCCGGAGCCGGAGACGGACGGCGCGGCCGCGCGGCGGGTGCTCCAGCTGGTCAACGCCGAGCGGGCCGAGGCCGGTTGCCGGCCGCTGACGGTGGACGAGAGGCTGGCCCGCGCCGCCCAGGCCTACGCCGGGACCATGGCCGAGCGCGGCGTGCTCTCCCACGTCGGCCCCGACGGCTCCACCATGGCCTCGCGGGTCGAGGCCGCCGGATACTCCTGGTCCGCGCTGGCGGAGAACATCGCAAGGGGCCAGAGGACCCCGGAGCAGGTGATGAACGGCTGGATGAACAGTTCCGGCCACCGCAGGAACATCCTCAACTGCTCCTACCAGGACATAGGCATCGGGGTGAGCGAGAAGGCAGGCGGCCCCTGGTGGGTCCAGAACTTCGGCAAGCGCCGCTGACCGGCTGACCCCCGCGCCCGCCGCCCCGAGCCCGCCCCGCCCCTCCCCGGCTCGGCGGGGAGGGGCGGGGCGGGGCTCACGGCCCGGGCCCGGGATGATCACATCACCGTCACGATCGAACGCCGGTCCGGAACTTCCCGTCTCCGCCGCGACGCGGACTCCTAGAGTTGGCCCGTCACAGGGACCTGTGGCGGGCCTGCTGCCGGACACGCCCTCCGGGCGACGGCGCCGGAGCCGTCAACGGAGCAGAAAGAGCACACGATGCGATCCACCGCCGTACGCCGTACCGCCCTCGCCGCCTCCGCGGCCTGCCTGGCCCTGCTGGCCACCGCCTGCGGTGGCTCGGACGCCGGCGGGGGCGACGAGGAGAAGGCCAAGGGCGGCAAGTCCGAGAAGTCCTCCCCCGCCGGGCCGGCCGCGGGGGCGGAGACCTCCGCCGAGCTGGAGAAGCTCGTCCTCGCCGACGGCGATGTGGAGGGCCACAAGGTCGAGGAGCTGGGCGCCGGGGACAGCGTCTCCGCCAAGGACGTCTCCTCCGACAAGGACGAGTGCGCGCCCCTGGCCCACGCCCAGCTCGGCGTGCCGCTGGGCGACCCGGCGGCGACCGCCCAGCGCATCGTCACCCAGGAGCCCGAGAAGCCGGCCGACGGCGGCACGGGCGGCTCCGGGGAGCTGACCGAGGAGGACCTGGAGAACTTCGAGGACGCGATCATGGGCGCCCTCGACGCCACGACGACGATGCTCACCCTCACCTCCTACGAGGACGGGGGAGCACAGAAGGCCCTCGCCGACCTGCGCACCGCCGCCGAGTCCTGCTCCGGCGGGTTCACCGGGGGCATCAAGGGCGACGGGCAGAAGGTGACCGGCATCGAGGAGGAGAAGGTCACCGGTGGCGAGGAGGCCGCCGCCTGGACTGTGACCACCGAGCAGGAGGGCGAGAAGGTTCCGCTCAAGCTGGCCGTGGTCCGCCAGGGCGCCACGCTGGCCGTCTTCTCCTCCTTCAACATCGCCGCCGCCGGCAGCGGCGAGGACTTCGACCTCCCGACCGCCGTCATCGAGGCCCAGACGGACAAGCTCGGCTGACGCCTCCCGCACCCGCCCGCGCATCGGCCCTCCGGCGCTTTCGCGCCGGAGGGCCGATGCGGTTCCGGGAGCGTCCCGCCGGTCAGTGGCTGTCGGCGAGCTGCCCGGCGAGCTTGCCGTGGATGGCGGCGCTGGCCTTGTTGAGACCGACGATGGTGACCTTCTTGCCGCGGGCGGCGTACTTGGTCTCGATCGCGTCCAGGGCGGCGACCGAGGAGGCGTCCCAGATGTGGGCGTCGGACAGGTCGATGACGACGTCGTCGGGGTCGCCGGCGTAGTCGAACTGGTAGACCAGGTCGTTGGAGGAGGCGAAGAACAGCTCGCCGGTGACCGCGTAGACGGCCTGCTTGCCGTCGGGGTCGACGACGCCGGAGACCTCGGCGAGGTGGGCGACGCGGCGGGCGAAGATCACCATGGCGGTGATGACGCCGACGACGACGCCGATGGCGAGGTTGTGGGTGGCCACGACCACGGCGACGGTGACGGCCATCACGGCGGTCTCGCCGACGGGCAGCCGCCTGAGCGTCCTCGGCTGGACGGAGTGCCAGTCGAAGGTGGCGAAGGAGACCAGGATCATCACCGCGACCAGGGCGGCCATCGGGATGGTGGAGACGACGGGTCCGAAGGTGACCACCAGGATCAGCAGGAAGACGCCGGCGAGGAAGGTCGACAGCCGGGTGCGGGCGCCGGAGGTCTTCACGTTGATCATGGTCTGGCCGATCATCGCGCAGCCGCCCATGCCGCCGAAGAGGCCGGTGACGACGTTGGCGATCCCCTGGCCGATGGACTCGCGGGTCTTGTTGGAGTGGGTGTCGGTGATGTCGTCGACCAGCTTGGCCGTCATCAGCGACTCCATCAGCCCCACCAGGGCGAGGGCGAACGCGTAAGGAGCGATGGTGATCAGCGCGTCGGTGGTGAAGGGGATGTCGGGCAGACCCGGGACGGGCAGGGCGGAGGGCAGCTCGCCCTTGTCGCCGACGGTGGGCACCGCGATGCCGGCCGCGATGGTGATGACGGTCAGGACGACGATGGACACCAGCGGTGCGGGCACCACCGTGGTGACCTTCGGGAAGAGCACCATCAGGGCCAGCCCGCCGACCACCAGCGGGTAGACCGCCCAGGGCACGTCGGTGATCTCCGGCACCTGCGCCATGAAGATCAGAATGGCGAGCGCGTTGACGAAGCCGACCATCACGCTGCGGGGGACGAACCGCATCAGCTTGGCCACCCCGAGCGCGCCGAGCGCGATCTGCATCAGACCGCCCAGGATGACCGCGGCGACCAGGTAGCCCAGGCCGTGCTCGCGGTTGAGCGGGGCGATGACCAGGGCGATGGCACCGGTGGCGGCCGAGATCATCGCCTTGCGGCCGCCCACGATCGAGATCACCACGGCCATGGTGAAGGAGGCGAACAGGCCGACGGCCGGGTCCACCCCGGCGATGATCGAGAAAGAGATCGCCTCGGGGATCAGGGCCAGGGCGACGACCAGGCCGGCCAGCACCTCGGTGCGGAGGACCTTGGGTGAGGCGAGCCAGTCGGGGCGGGAGATGCGCAGCCGCGAGGCTGCGGAGGTATCAGCGGACATGCATCCGTTTCCGTATCGGGCGCGCAGGCGTCGGACATGCGCGCGCAGCGTGCGCGACTCCGGGTGGGAGCGGGAGGGACCGGTCGGCCGCGGCCGTCGTCGGCGACGGGGGCGCAACCGGGGATCGGCGGACGTGGGGGGCCGCCGGTCGGGCATCATTGCCCGACGGGATTCGGGAGGGCGGTGTTCCGCCCGGAAACAAACTCTACCCTGACGTGAGGGATGACTGCGACCGCTGCCCTGTAAATCGCAGGTAAACACCGCGCGGGATCTTGTGATTCATATCACGCGGTAGGGTTGGGATTTAAGAATCCGAAAAATGTTCGGGCATCAGAGGGGAATCGGCAGTGACGGACGAGCAGCGGATGCAGATCGGTGAGGTGGCCGACCGGACGGGACTGTCGCTGCGCACCATCCGGCACTACGAGGAGGTCGGCCTCGTCGTCCCCTCCGCCCGCACCAAGGGGGGCTTCAGGCTCTACACCGCCGCCGACGTCGACCGCCTGATGGTCATCCGCCGGATGAAGCCGCTGGACTTCTCCCTGGAGGAGATGCGCGACCTGCTGTCGATCACCGACCGGCTCTCGGCCGCCGAACCGCCGGAGGAGGCCGAACGAGAGCGGCTGCGGGAGCGCCTGGACACCTACCGCAAGGTCGCCGACGCCCGCTGCGAGACCCTGCGCGCCCAGCTCATGGCCGCCGAGGACTTCGCCGCCACCCTGCGCCGCAGACTCGGCCCGCGGGGCTGAGCCCCGCCCGCGGCCACTCGCGTCCGCCCGCGTCCGCCGCCTCGTCTCCGCCCCCGCTCGGCCCGCCTTCGCCGTGCGGCGCGAAGCGGCTGGTGGCAGGGGCGATGGGACAGCCCGGCCGCCCTCGGATAGCGTCAGGGTATGAGCCATCCACACCCTGAGCTGAAGCCCGCCCCCAAGCTGCCCGAGGGAGGGCTGAGGGTCGTCGCCCTGGGCGGCCTGGGGGAGATCGGCCGCAACATGACCGTCTTCGAGTACGGCGGCAAGCTGCTGATCGTCGACTGCGGCGTGCTCTTCCCCGAGGAGCACCAGCCCGGCGTGGACGTGATCCTGCCGGACTTCACCTCCATCCGCGACCGCCTGGACGACGTGGTGGCCCTGGTGCTCACCCACGGCCACGAGGACCACATCGGCGGCGTGCCCTACCTGCTGCGCGAGCGGGCGGACATCCCCGTCGTCGGCTCCAAACTGACGCTGGCCTTCCTGGAGGCCAAGCTCAAGGAGCACGGCATCAAGCCGCGCACGGCGCGGGTGCGCGAGGGCGACCGGCGGGGCTTCGGCCCCTTCGACTGCGAGTTCGTCGCGGTCAACCACTCCATCCCCGACAGCCTGGCCGTCGCCATCCGCACCGGCGCGGGCCTGGTGCTGCACACCGGCGACTTCAAGATGGACCAGTTCCCGCTGGACGGCCGCATCACCGACCTGCGCGCCTTCGCCCGGCTCGGCGAGGAGGGCGTCGACCTCTTCCTCACCGACTCCACCAACGCCGAGGTCCCCGGCTTCACCACCGCCGAGGCCGATCTGAACCCCGCGATCGAGCAGGTGATGCGCACCGCGCCCCGGCGGGTCATCGTCTCCAGCTTCGCCAGCCATGTGCACCGCATCCAGCAGGTGCTGGACGCCGCCCACGCCTACGGCCGCAAGGTCGCCTTCGTGGGACGGTCGATGGTCCGCAACATGGGCATCGCCCGTGAGCTGGGCTATCTGAAGGTCCCCTCCGGCCTGGTGGTCGGGATGAAGGAACTGGAGAAGCTGCCCGACCACAAGGTCACGCTGGTGTGCACCGGCTCCCAGGGCGAGCCGATGGCCGCGCTGTCGCGCATGGCCAACCGCGACCACATGATCCGCATCGGCAAGGGCGACACCGTCCTGATGGCCTCCTCCCTCATCCCCGGCAACGAGACCGCCATCTACCGGGTGATCAACGGGCTGACCCGCTGGGGCGCCAACGTCGTCCACAAGGGCAACGCCAAGGTCCACGTCTCCGGCCACGCCAGCGCCGGCGAGCTCGTGTACTGCTACAACATCGTCAGGCCCCGCAACGTCATGCCGGTGCACGGCGAGTTCAAGCACCTCAGGGCCAACGCGGACCTCGCCATCCGCACCGGCGTCGACCCCGACCGGGTCGTCGTCGCCGAGGACGGCGTCGTCGTCGACCTCGTCGACGGGCGCGCCTCCATCGCGGGCAAGGTGCCCGCGGGCAACGTCTACGTCGACGGCATGGAGGTCGGCGGCGCCACCGAGGCGTCCCTGAAGGACCGGCTCACCCTCGCCTCCGAGGGCGTGGTGACGGTCGTCGCCATCGTCGACGCCGACACCGGGGCGCTGGCCGAGCCCCCGGACTTCCTGGCCCGCGGCTTCGTCCACGACGAGGAGACGTTCGCCTCGGCCATTCCGGTGATCGAGAAGACCCTGGCCTCGGCGGCCGAGGAGGGGGTGGGGGACGCGCAGCAGCTCGAGCAGCTCATCGCCCGCTCCGTGGCCTCCTGGGCCTTCCGCACCTACCGCCGCAAGCCCCTGGTCATCCCCGTCGTCATCGACGCCTGACCGCACCGGAGGGCGACCGCATGAGCATGCGCTTCGAGGAGATCGACTGGCGCCCCACGCCGATGGGCGACATCAGCCTGCGCCGCCGCCGGGACCCGGTGACGGGCCGGGAGGTGTACGAGGTCAAGCTCGGCGACGAGTTCCTCATGTCCAGCCTCTTCACGGCCGGCGAGACGGAGCTGGCGCGCCTCGGTCTGGCAGCGCTCCCGGAGGACGGGACCGGGGTCGGCGCCGGGCTGGACGTGGCCGTGGGCGGGCTCGGCCTCGGCCACACCGCGCGGGCCGTGCTGGAGGACCGGCGGGTGCGCTCGCTGGTCGTCGTCGACGCCCTCCCCGACGTCATCCGCTGGCACGAGGAGAGGCTGGTGCCGCTGGGTGAGACGCTGGTGTCGGACGGGCGCTGCCGGCTCGTCCGGGGGGACTTCTTCGAGCGGGCCGCGGGCACCGAGGGGCTGGACCCGGAGCGGCCCGGTGGCCGCTTCCACGCGATCCTGCTGGACGTCGACCACTCGCCGCGCCATGTGCTGCACCCCGGCCACGCCCCGTTCTACGAGGAGGCCGGGCTGCGGGCCCTGTCGGAGCACCTCCACCCCGGCGGCGTCTTCGCCCTGTGGTCGGACGACCCGCCGGACGAGGACTTCACCGCCGTACTGGCGAAGGTCTTCGCCGGCGCCGAGTCCCATGTCGTCCGCTTCGGCAACCCCTACCGGCCGGGGGAGGAGTCGGCCAACACCGTCTACGTGGCCGGGAAGGGCGCGGGGGCGTAGCGGCGGGCGGAGGCCGGGAGGTCGTTCCGCCCTTGGAGATCAACCCTTACGTCAGGGTGGTTCCGCGTGCGGCGGGGACGCCGGGCACCCGGGGACGGCGGGCCGATGGGCCGCCGCCCGGGGCCGGCGAGGAGACGCACGACGCACGAGGACCGCACACGAGGAACGGATGGAACGGTTGCGCGGGTACAGGGGCGAGGCGGACGCGCGGTGCGGGGCACCGCGCCGGGAGCCGGCGCGGTGAGCGCGGTGGGTGCGGAGGACCGGCGGGCGGCCGGCGAGGCGGCCCGGCGGCGGACGTTCGCGGTGATCAGCCACCCGGACGCGGGCAAGTCGACGCTGACCGAGGCGCTGGCCCTGCACGCGCGGGCGATCACCTCGGCCGGTGCGGTGCACGGCAAGGCCGGCCGGCGCGGAGTGGCCTCGGACTGGATGGAGATGGAGAAGGCCCGCGGCATCTCGGTGACCTCGGCGGTGCTGCAGTTCGCCCACCGCGACGCGGTGCTGAACCTGCTGGACACCCCCGGCCACGCGGACTTCTCCGAGGACACCTACCGGGTGCTGGCCGCCGTGGACTGCGCGGTGATGCTCATCGACGCCGCCAAGGGCCTGGAGGAGCAGACCCGCAAGCTGTTCGACGTCTGCCGCCACCGCGGCATCCCCGTCATGTTCTTGTACATGTTGGGCATCCACGCGAGCATGATCAGCCCCATGGTGCCGCCCATGGTGAGTGCCATGAACAGGCGGCTCTCGCTCCACTGCACGTGACTCCACTTCCGCGTGCCGACGAACATGGTCCAGTACATGACGACCATGGCGGTCAGGATCATGGCTGCGAAGCGCAGGTACATCCTGGTCTGGTGCGACAACCCGCCGCCGTGCCGGTGCTCGTTTCCCTCGGCGTCCTTCGCCATGGATGGGTCTCCGTTCCGTCGTCATCGGTGGAAGGGGTCACACGCGCCCACCCCGCCGTCCTGCGCTTCCCGCCTCATCCGGTGACGCGGGATCAGAACGTGGTGGACGGGGCCCCATACAACGCCGAGGACCGCGTGGCACGGGCGACGACGCGCTGGGGGCGAACCCGGTGACCGGATGTCCGTACGAGCGAACGGGTAAACCGGCCCTGACCGGTCATCCCGGGGTGAGACCGGCACGTCGGCCGGTGGACGGGCGGTCACCGCGGACGGGATCCGCGGAATGCCCGACGGTCCCGCCCCTGACCGCCTCCCGTCCTGGGCGTGGCGTGGGGCCGCGACCGGCCCCCCGGTCCGGTCGCGGCCCCGCGGCTGTGAGGGGTGGTCACGCGCCGCAGCAGCCGCCGTCCGGGCCGTGCCGTCCGGGCCGTGCCGTCCGATGCCGCCGCGCCGGTCAGGGGCGCGGGGCGGAGCCGGCCAGATGCCGGGCGATCTCCCGCAGGGCCGACAGCAGCTCCCCCGGCTCGCGGGAGAGGTCCAGGCCGTGCCGGTACAGCCGCACCCCCAGCCCGTCCGGACCGGCCGCCGTCCCGCGCACCTCGTGGAAGCGCGCGGGCAGAGCCCCGCCCGCGTACACCAGATGCGCCTCGCGCAGGCCGAGGACGGTGGCGTAGGCCAGCGCCTGGTACAGGTCGGCGCCTGGCGGCCCGCCGCTCTCCCCGGTGACCTTGTACTTGGCGTCGGCGACGGCGAGCGGGGTGCGGCCGTCGCCGCCGCGCACGACGAGGTCGGGGCGTATCCGCACCAGGCCGGCGGTGTCGAGGTGGTGGGGGTCCTGGAGGCGCGCGGTCAGGCCGTGCTCCTTCAGCGCCTCGCGCAGGGCGGCGGTCACGAAGTCCTCGAACAGCCGGTTCATGTCCAGCAGGAAGCCGTCCAGGGCGAGCGGTTCGGCCCCGGCGGGCCGGTGCTCGGGCGAGGAGCCGCGCAGCAGGGCCTCGGCCAGCCGCAGCGCCGGCCGGTAGCGGGAGTTCAGGCGCGAGGGCCGCCATCGCGGCGGCTCCTGACCCCGTGTCAGCGGCGCGGCGCCCGCCAGGCGCAGACGCTGGTGGGCCAGGCGCCGCCGCACGGGCCCGGGCACCCCCGGCAGCCGCAGCAGCCGTTCGGCGGCGGCGCGCAGTAAGCGGTTCTCGGCGATGTCCTCGGTGTACGCGTCGTAGGCGATCTCCACGGGCGGGGTGCGGCCGAAGTGCCGCCGGATCTGCTCGGCCTCGCGTATCCGCCCGCGTACCACCAGCGCGGACTCCTCCACCTCCCGGTAGCCCTGGAGGACCCCGCGCCGCAGCGCCGCGTCCACCTGCCGCTCCACGGCGTGCGCGAGCGCGGGGACGACGTCGTCGTACGCGCCGGTGTCGACGGTGCCCTCCCGGCCGTCGCGCCAGGCGCGCTCCGGGTCGAGGCTGAAGCCGAGCAGGAAGAACAGCCGGCGCACCGGCGTCTTGGGGACGATCCGCAGAACCGGTCCGCCCCCGGGGACGCGTACGGCGCCGACCCGGCTGCCCGCCCGCAGCAGCCAGTGCCCGTCCCGGCCGGGGTCGGGGGCCGCGCCGTGCAGGATGCCGGAGGCGGCCAGCGCACGCCCCGCCGACGCGTCCAGGCAGACGGAGACGGCGGGCCCGTACTCGCGCAGCACCACCTCGCGCGCGGGCACGGGGGCGGCCACCGGTGTGGGCACGGACCCGGTCACGGGTGCTGCCCGCGCAGCGCGCCGAGGCCGTAGCGGGCGGCGACGTCGAGACCGTCGCCGTAGTGGTGCTCCTCCAGCAGCGGCAGGATCTTCGTGCGCCAGGTCCGCTCCAGTCCGCCGTCGCGGTACACCCCCGGCTTCATCAGGTACGAGGGCCCGATGGCGAAGTCGGGGTCGTCGATCAGGGAGTTGAGGGCGTCCAGCAGGCGGGCGGGCTCCGCATCCCGGCCCTCGCGCTCCAGCCAGCGCGCGAGCAGCCCGGCGGTCGGTTCGGTGCGCGGGGACAGCTCCACGAACGCGAAGCGGCGCCGCATCGCCGTGTCAACCAGCGCGATGGAGCGGTCGGCGGTGTTCATCGTGCCGATGACGAAGAGGTTGGGCGGCAGCGCGAAGTCGTCGCCGGAGTAGGTCAGCCGCACGGACCGGTCCCGGTACTCCAGGAGGAAGTACAGCTCGCCGAAGACCTTCGCCAGATTGGCGCGGTTGATCTCGTCGACGATCAGGAAGTGCGGGACGTGCCGGTTGCCCTCGCGGGAGGCGAGGTCGGCCAGTTCCCGCAGCGGGCCCGCCGTCAGCCGGAAGGCCACCTCCCGTGTCTCGGGGTCCGCCGCGGGACGGAAGCCCTCGAAGAAGTCCTCGTAGGCGTAGGAGGGGTGGAACTGCACGGTCTTTACCTGTTCCGGACCGCCCCCGAAGTGCTCGGCCAGCCTCATCGCCAGATACGTCTTGCCCGTGCCCGGCGGGCCGTAGAACACCAACTGCTTCTCGTCCAGAAGCAGTTCGCGTACCTCATCCAGCCAGGCCCGGTCGTGGACGAGGAGGTCGGCGGCCAGCTCCGCGGTGACCTGCGGCAGCGTCAGTTCCCGCTGCGCCGGCCGCTCGCCGGTGTCCCCGGCCGCCGACGGCTCCGCGCCACTCGCCCGCCCGGCGGGCCCGTCCGGTGCGTCCGGCGCGTCCAGCCCGTCCAGCGCCTCCAGGACGCCGGTCAGATCGACCACGTCGTGCTGCACCGACAGCTTCTGCTGCACTTCCCCCGGCAGCTCCTCGTACGGGTGGCCGCCGGGCCGCCAGACGACGGTGCGGCGCAGGTTGGACAGCCCGCCTGGCGAGGCGGTCTGCACGGCCTCCCCGGTGATCCGCCCGGTGTACAGCCGGTCGTCGTCGAAGGTGGCGACGGTGTCGCCGACGCGCATCTGCGTCAGGAAGGCGTGCAACTCGTCGACCAGGCCCTGCTTCTGGTGGTACGAGGCCGCCCCCTCGTACCCCTCCTCGACGAAGCGGCGCAGCGCGCTCCTGGTCGGGTCGCTCTCCTCCAGCGGCGGCAGGTGCGCGCCGGAGAGCGAGACGATCCCCTCCGCCAGCCACAGCCTCCGCACCAGGTTGTGCCCCGAGACGTTGGCGCCGCGCACCAGCCACGCCTTGCGCGGGGTGCGCCAGGCGGTGGACAGGTAGTCGGCCAGCGGATGGCCCTCGTCGGTGCGCCAGGACTCCGGACCGGAGGCGTCGTAGCCGTACACCAGCGTGGCCGCGGCCGAGGAGGAGTTGCACTCCACGTCCCGGGTCACCACCCGGCGCGGCGGCCCCTGCGGCCGGCCGGGATCGGCGGGTGCGTCGACGAGCCCGCCGCCCGCGCGCAGTTCGGCGCGCAGACGGCGTGCGTGGTCGCCGATCCTGGAGGACGTCTCGACGGCCACCTCCGAGCCCTTGAGCAGGAGGAACCTGTTCGTGCCGTTGTTGCCGAACTCGGTGAGCAGGCAGCCGCGCGCCTCACCGCCGCCCCCGGGGAGCCTGATGCGGAACTCGGGGGCGCCGGGGAGGCGTTCGGGCTGCGGCATGGGAGGACCCTCCGGACATGGCGGTACCTGAGCGAACGCCCCACACCTTAACTTGTTGACACAGTCAAGCTGTTCCGCCGTGTCCGGCGGCGGCGCCGGCCGCCGCGCCGCGCCTCATGCCCCGGCGGGCGGGGTGGTGAGGACCGCGCGGACGGTCTTGCCGCCGGGCGGGTGGGGGACGGTCTCCCAGTGGTCGGTGAGGGCGGCGACGAGGGCGAGGCCGTGCCCGCCGGTGCGGAGCGGCCCGGAGTCCCGTATCCGTCGTACCGCTCTCCCACCACCGGCGATACTGGAAGCATGAACTCGATGACCACCACACCACACGCCGAGGTGCTGCGGGACCGCCACCGCAACCGGCTGCCGCAGCGTCTGCGGGAACTGACCGGCCCTGTCGATGGGACTGTCGAGCTGCCGCTCCACATCGCCTGGTCCGGGCGTACGAGCTACAGCCTGGACCGTCCGAAGTCCCGTATGACGCTCTACCGGACCGTCCTCGCCGAGGGCCGGCGCGAGGACCTGGAGAGGTTCCTCCATCACCGGCTGCTCGCCGAGCAGTGGCCTGTCCTGCGCCGCCTGGTCAGCCCCTACATCCGCGAGGTCTGGGAGGCGGCCTTCCCCGAGCTGCTGCCCCGCACCGCCCCGGCCGCCGCGAACGCCGCGTGAGGCTCACCCCGCTCCACCGGCGTCTCCTCGCCGACATCATCGACCTCGGCTCCCCCTATCCCCTGGTCCTCACCGGCGGATACGCGGTGCAGGCCCACGGTCTGGTCGAACGCTTCAGCCGCGACCTCGATGTCGCCACCGAGAACCCCGCTCCGATGGACGAGATCGTCGCCTCGCTCACCGAGGGCCTCACCGCGCGCGGATGGCGGACCACGCACGTACAGACCGACCCGCTCAGCGGGCGGTTCCTCGTCACCGACTCCCGGACCGGTGAGGAGTGCGAGGTCGATGTCCTCAAAGAGCCGTTCTGGGCGCCGCCCGCCCAGACCCCTTACGGCCCCGTCCTCTCTCTCGACGATGTGATCGGCACCAAGGTGCGTGCCCTCGCCGACCGTGGCGCTGTCCGAGACCTCATCGACGTCCGGGCCGCCTCCCGCCACCGGTCCGCCGCCGACCTCGAGAACCTCGGCCGCCGCTGCGCTCATGAGGAGTTCAGCCTCGAAGACCTCCGTGACCGGCTCATCGGCGCGAACTGGTATGAGGACGAGGACTACACCGCGTACGGGCTCGCCCTCGGGGAGATCGAAGAACTCAAGAAGTGGGCCGTGCGGTGGGCGGAGGACCTGGAAGCGCGGATTCACGCAGGGAGCGCCTGACGGGGCCCGGCCGCCGCGTCGGCCTGAGAGGCCGCACGATGCGGCCGGAGCGCGCCGAGCATGCCGAGAACCTGTGCCGGCCGCCGCCGCGCCGCGCCTTACGCCCCGGCGGGCGGGGTGGTGAGGACCGCGCGGACGGTCTTGCCGCCGGGCGGGTGGGGGACGGTCTCCCAGTGGTCGGCGAGGGCGGTGACGAGGGTGAGGCCGTGCCCGCCGGTGCGGAGCGGCCCGGCCTCGGCGTCCGGCCCGTCATCCGGCGCGGGGACGCGCGGCTCGCACTCCCCGCGGGCGTCGGTCACCTCGACGGTCAGGCGGCCGGCCGTCCGGTCGTAGGTGAGCGCCAGCCGGAAGCAGCGGCCGGGCACGTGCCCGTGGAGGACGGCGTTGGCGGCCAGTTCCGCGACGACGAGTTCGGCGCGCTCGGCGAGGTCCTGCGGCACCTCCCAGGAGAGCATCTCGGTCACGGTCAGGAGCCGGGCCAGCCGGGCCCCGCGTCGCGTGGACGACAGCAGTTGTGTGAAGGCGGCGAGGGCGGGTCCGGCCTGCGGTGGTGTCGCTCGGTTCATGCGGGCCAGGGTGGGGGTCGCGCGGGGGCGCGAACGAGTGCGCGGCCGTGTACGCGGGGGTCGTGTACGAGCGCTCCGGGTGGACGGTACGGAAGCGTTCCGTCACCCTGGGCGGTGACCGCGAGCGCCTTCGGGGCCGAGGACGAAGAGACGAGAACCCGGCCGAGGCCGTGATGCGGGCCGCGCCGGCGACCCGGTACGCCACGGTCCGGCCGTTCCCGTCGCTGCCGGGCGAGTCGAAGGCGCTGGACGCGGTGGGCAGGAGCGGGTATCAGGAGCCGACCGGATCAATCCGTGACGGGCAGACACTCGGCGAGCAGGGCGACGATGTCACGCCAGGCTCGCTGTGCGTGCCGTGGGTGGTGGCCGACGCCGGGGACCGTAGGGTGGTCGACCGGTGGGTGGTGGAAGGCGTGAAGGGCCCCTCCGTAGACCACGAGGCGCCAGTCGACGCCCGCGGCCTGCATCTCTTCGGTGAACGCATCCCGTTGGGCGGGCGGCATGATCGGATCCTCCGACCCGACCCCGGCCCACACCGGGCAGCGGATGCGCGCCGCTTCGCCCGGTCGGCCCGTGGTAGTTGCGTTGACCGTCCCGATCGCGCGCAGGTCGACGCCGTCGCGACCGAGTTCCAGTGCGACCGCGCCCCCGGTGCCGTAGCCGACGGCGGCGATCCGGTCGGGGTCGGCCCGTGGTTCGGCACGCAGCACGTCGAGCGCGGCGTGACCGATCCCCCGCATCCGGTCGGGGTCGGCGAGCAGCGGCATGCAACGGGCCAGCATCTCCTCCGGGTCTTCCAGATAGCGTCCGCCGTGGAGGTCGAAAGCCAGCGCCACGTACCCCAGCTCGGCCAGAGCCTCGGCCCGGCGGCGCTCGACATCGCTGAGCCCCATGCCCTCGGGTCCGATCAGGACCGCGGGCCGACGCCCGGCACCGGCCGGGAGCGCGAGGTGTCCGATCATCGTCAGGTCGTCGGCCGGGTATTCGACCGTACGGGTTGTGACCGTCGTCATACGACTGGACGGTAATGACCGTCGAGCCCGCTCGGGGTGGTGTTCACCGACGGCGGAGCGGTCTGTCCCGACTGCGTAACCCGGATGTGTCTCCCCCTGCCGTCGAACGGCAGCCGGTTCGCGCGTCCGGTGAACCCGTGCAGTACGGGGGGCCGTAGCGGCTCGAACGCAGTCGGACCCGATGGTGACCGATGACAGGGGTCGATGACGGGCAGGACCGTTCCTCCGTGCGGCCGTCGCCGGCCTTCTGTCCGAGCACACCGCCATCGAGGAGGCCGCTCCGACGCCGGGCGACCGTGACCGGGCACTTCGCCGACCTCAAGGGTGAACGCTTCGGCCGCCCCGTCCCGGAGTGGTGGCCGACCGGCCGTCGAGTGGCCGTTGGCCGTGAGATCCGGCCGCGCAATCCGAGATCCCGCGCCAGGGATACGCCTCGTCGTCGGCGGGGGAGCGGTCCGGGATGCGGTGTTGTTCGGGGCGTGCGGGGCGAGGTGGGGGCGCGCGGGGGGCGTGAACGAGCGCGGAATCGCGTACGCGGGGTGAGCGTACGAGCACGTGGGGTGGACGGTGCGGGATGTGTTCGGTCACGCTGAATGGAGGTCGCTGACACTTTCGGTAGTCGTCGCGGCCTGGGCACGCAGCACGGAGCAAGCGGAGAGGGCGGCGGATGGACAACGTCGACAGGGCCGGGGTCGGGGTCGAGGTCGGGTTCGAAGTCGAGGGCGAAGTCGGAGCCGGGGACGAGGCCGACGACGAGGCCGGAGCTGGGACCGGGGCCGGGACCGGCGACGGGGGCGAGACCGCGCGGGAGGCCGCGGGCGACGAGGAGCGCTCGGGCCCGGAACGGGAGTGGGACCGGGAGCCGCATCCTTCGGACAGCATGCGCACCTTCGGTGCGGTCGTGCAGGCGTTGCGCGAGCACAACGGCCTCAGCCGCGCCGAACTCGGCACCTGGGTGCGCTACTCCAAGCACACCGTGGCGTCGGTGGAGCTGGGTCGCCGGATGCCGGACCGGGCGTTCGTGGAACGCGCGGAACTCGCCCTCGGCAACACCGGCGCCCTGCGCAAGGCCGCCCGCCACCTGACGCGCGGCGAGGTGGGACTCGCCGCGTGGTTCCGCCAGTGGGCACGGCTGGAACGGAAGGCGGTGAGCCTGTCCACCTACGAGTGCCGGCTGGTGCCGGGCTTGTTGCAGTCCGAGGCGTACGCGCGGGCTGTGTTCGACAACAGCATCCCGCTGCTGATCGACGAGCAGGCGGAAGCTCAGGTCACCGCGCGAATGGACCGACAGCGGATGATGAGGGAGCGGCCGACCGTGCCGTTCAGCTTCATCGTTGAGGAGGCGGTCCTCCGGCGCGGGCTGGGCGGACCGCAGGTGCAGGCGAGCATGCTGGACCACGTGCTCGAACTCACCGCACCGCGCAACGTGACGTTCCAGGTCGTGCCGCTGTGGCTGGAGTTCCACGGCTGCTTGGACGGATCTCTGCAGATCCTGGAGACGCCGGAGGGGCGGTGGCTCGGGTACTCCGAAGGGCAGCAGAACGGACGGCTGATCTCGGACCGAAAAGAGATGCGACTGCTCTGTCAGCGCTATGAAACACTGCGCTCGCAGGCCCTCAACCCCAAGGAATCCCGGGACCTGCTGGAGCGACTGCGAGGAGAGCTGTGAAGACGACGGAACTCGACTGGTTCAAGTCCAGCTACAGCGGTACCCAGGGCGACAGCTGTGTGGAGGTCGCGATCGCCGAGCGGGCCGTCTACGTGCGGGACTCCAAGGACCTGGCCCTCCCCGCCTTCAAGATCGGCCGTGAGGGCTGGACCCGGTTCGTGCGCTTCGCGTCGGAGCGCTGACCGACTTCGGCTGTGCCGTCCGCCGCGCCGGCACCCGGCGTGGCGGACGGCCGTCTTTTCGGGCTTTGTCAGTCAGCAGCGGTTCCAGCGCTCGAACTCGAAGCCCTCAATCGCACTTCTCCTC
Organism: Streptomyces verrucosisporus; assembly: GCF_017114865.1. Lineage (GTDB taxonomy): Bacteria > Actinomycetota > Actinomycetes > Streptomycetales > Streptomycetaceae > Streptomyces > Streptomyces fenghuangensis. The sequence continues at coordinate 54,565 of NZ_JADEYH010000018.1, forward strand.
GCCATGCATATGTCCGGATTTCCTCCTCGGAGGAGTGCAGAGGTGGCCGCCCGAAAATTGGGTCAACACGGTCGGATTCCCCTGGGATTCTCATGAAAAGTCGAGGTTGGGGGCATGGGGCAGGAGAGAGGAATCATGGAACATCCACGCACTCGCGCTGCGTCGATCACGGTATCCCTCACCGCGGGCTTATTGCTCGGCCTGGTAGGCCCAGTTTCCGAAAATTGGGATAATCTTGATTCTGTGAGTCTCGTGTTTTCCGGCGGATGGTCGTGGGTCTGCTACGCGTTCTTGGTAGGATATTTCTATAAATCCAAGATCGATTCAGCTCTGATGTCATCTTTGGGGCTGGTCATCGGTGTGGTTGCGTACTATCTTTTCAAATATGTGAATCCCGCTGCTCCGGCCGGACTGGAATTTGGTGCCTCCAGCGAAGGGCTTCTCTCCAGAATTCTCGCATGGGGGATCGCGGCTTTTGTTCTTGGGGTTCCCGTGGGGATTATGGGTAACCTGGCGCGGGTATCGGGTGTTCGCGGCCTCCCCTTCCGGCTGATCGTTCCGCTTGCGGCTTTCCTCGAAACCTCCATGCGGCTGGCTGTAGAGGCGGATGGACAAGGTCCGGTCGTCGGAGTGACTTGGAGCGTGATCCGGTTCGCCGCAGGTGTTGTCGCTTTGGCGCTGGTCAGTCACACCGGCTGGAGTTGGTGGCACGCTCGGCGTGTTCGCTCTCCAGAGGGGGAGGAGCATCACGCCAAAGAGAGTGTTGCGTCTGTGTGATCTTTCCTCATGTGTCTCTTGCCGGAATGGCAGCAGTTCATGCTGAGCGGTCTTTACCGCTGCCGAGTTTCCTGTCAGTCGAAACGTAGCCGAGTTTCGCACGGTCTATGAAACGATTGCCGAGGTCGCGAACGGGCGCGGGCTTCGGAACCCGTGCGGCCTTCGCCGCGACCTTCTTCGCAGCGGTCTTCGCGGCCGAATTCTTGCCACCCGTGCGTGCGGTGGACTTCTGCTGCGGCTTTTTGCCGCTCCTCGCGGTCGGCGTGTCGCGCGCCGCGTATTTCTTGCGGAGCTGCGAGAGCTGTTCGCGTTCCTGAGCGGTCAGATTGGCGGGAAGGGCGTTGACGAGGGCCTGCGCCCGGCTGAGCGCGTAACGTGCCTGCGGCCAGCGCTTCCGGTTGATCGCCGTGCGGAACACCTCGATGGTCTGACGCAAGGCTTTGATCTTCGCGGATTGCCGCCGGGGCATGGGGGACTCGGCTCCGCTGCCGCGCCGCTGGGACGCCGCACGGGCAACCCAGCCCGCGCCCGAAGTCAGGACGACGGGTGAGCGCGGATTGCTGCTCTGGCTTCTGCGTACCACGTGGTGCCGTTCCTTGCGTGAGGTCCAGCCGTCTCTGGGTGGCCGCGCTCGCAGCCACCCAGGAGCGGCGGATCAACCGTGCCGGGGCCCCTGGCCTGGGGGCGGAGTGAGGGTGGAGCGGTACGTGCCGGACTCGCCCTCAACGAGCGGGTTCTCCAGCGTCAGGCCGGCGGCGGCCATCCGGTCGTACTCGGCGAGGATCAGCCGCTTGGTGCGGTACTCGCCGTGCGCCTTGATGTCGTTGTCGCGCGTGACGTTGAAGGTGTCGAGGATGTACGCGGCATCGTCGCGATTGATCCCGTACAGGTGGAAGAAGAGTGCGTCCAGTTCGGCGCGAATCACGGCACGGCGATCCTCGTCCCAGCGGAACGGCGCTCCTGTGTCACCGAGGTCGCGGGCGAACGGCGCCATGTCGTGAGCGGTGTAGGCGAGTTCGAGGACCCGAGGTGTGATGAATGGGGTATGGGGATCGACCTGTTCAGGCGCAACGACTGGGAGTTGGTGGGCGGTGAAAAACTTGAGATGAGTGCCACCAACCTTCTGTCGTGTAACGAAATCTAGAACGAAGGAAGATAGGCAAGGGGCGAGACCTTCGATCGGTCCTGCATGAGGCAGCATGAGCAGAGTGCCATCAGGTGCCGCGACGCGCGGGAAGACGAAATTGATCATCGTTCGCTCGTCGCTTGACCGGCAAATATCCCGCCAGCCCATCAGCCAGTCCCGGTCCCATCCCTTGGCGTGCAGGCGGCTACACACGCCGGGAATCTTGGCCTCTTTGCCGCCCTTGTCGAACTTGCCGGTGGGTACGTCCTGTTCGGGAATCCAGTAACGAGGCAGCGGGTAGGTGTGCGGGTCCTGATGCTGGTCGGAGGTAAGGCGGGGCAGCATGCCCACCGCGAGTTGCTTCTCCGTGGCGCCCTCGTAGGTGGAGAAGCGGTGGTCGTAGTGGTGGAGCATCTTCGCCTCGTAGAGCGGCAGCAGGCGCTCCTTTCCGCGCACCAGTACGTTGCCGTGCAGCTCCCATCCCTCTTTCAGGAGGTCGTCGAAGGTTTCGCCGTTCTGGGCGTCGGGGCGGAAGAGGTGGGAGTCGTTGGACATGTCGAACATGCGCATGAAGGAGACTCCCCACGGATTGCCCGCTTCCCCCTTCGCTTCTTCGAGCAGTACCGGGACACGGTGATAGATGCCCAGGGTGATCTCGGCGTCGCGGCGGCTGCGGAAGACAGGGCACGTGCCGGTGTTCGGGTTGAGAAGCTGGATGTCGCGGCCGGTCAGGGTGTAGGCGCGCTCGGCGATCTGCGCCACCTGGCGGGCCCGGAAGGCGATGGAGATCGGGGAGTCGGGGGAACCAGATCCCGCCATGCAGAACAAGGCGAAGTTCACGCGGTGGTCAACGCCAGGGAAGATCTTCTCCTCGTTCTCGAAACCGTAGAGCGCGGCCAAGTGCCCCTTCGTGACCAGATCCTTGAAGAAGAACTGTGTCGTCGCGTCCGTCGCGATGCCGGTCGGAACGATCACGCCGGTCCGGCCACGCGGACCCGTGAGCGTGCGGTCCGTCTCTGCGAAGACCGCGTACGTATTGATGTCGCCGCGCCCCGTCAGCGGGAAGCGGTTGCTCATGCGCAGGAAGTGGCTCTCGCCTTCCGCGCGGCGCTTGGCGGCGCCGAACTCGGCGAACAGGCGCGCCCCGTCCGGGTCGTCGGCCAGTGCGGCGATGAGCTTCTTACGGGCCGCCGCGTTCTTGGCCTCGGCGATGCGCGGGTCGCGCTGGGCGAAGAACTCCTGCTCCTGGAGCTTGACCCGCTCCCACGGCGGGTTGCCGACCACTGCGCCGAAACCGCCGACCCACCCCGTTTCCGGCTGGACGCCGGCGCCCGACTCGGGGACGGCGAAGACTTCCGGGAACTCCAGGTGCCAGTGGAAGAAGCGGTACTGGTCGCGCAGGCGCAGGATCTCGGCGTGCGTGGTGTCCGGCACGGCCGACTGGTCGCGGCCGCGCAGGGAGCGGAACACCTGGTCGGTCGGGGCCTCGGGGGCGCCCTCGCGCTTGGGCCAGACGAAGGCCGCGCACCAGGCGTCGGCGGCGTGCAGGTCCTGCACGTACGACGTGGACTCCATGTACGCCCGGTAGGCGTTCTCCTGGGCTCGCACCTGCTCCAGCTTGTCGGCCGGGGCGGTGACGATGCGGGTCAGTTCGGCGGCGTAGCGGTCGTTACCGGGCAGCGTCTCCGTGTCGAAGGTCAGCTCGTCCTGGCCGGAGCGCTGGGCCCGGTTGCGCTTGACGAGGGCCGCCGCGTACTTCCTGTCGTCGCCCTCGATGGGCTTGAACGCGTCGTCCGGAACGCCGTCCGCCAGCAGCTTCGGGGTCGCGCCGATCAGGCCGTTGCCGTGCTTGACGTGGGCGTCCAGGAAGCCGAGCGCCTTGCCCGGCTCCAGGGCCTCCAGCCACAGCGAGACCTTGGCAAGCTCGACGGCCATCGGGTTGAGATCGACACCGTAGACGCAGCGGGCGACGACCTCGTGCAGGGCGTGGCGCACCGCGTCTACCGTCGGCTCCGGGTTGCGCTCGCGCACCGAGGCCACACGCTTGGCGATACGGCGGGCGGAGGCGACCAGGAAGTGCCCGGAGCCGCAGGCGGGGTCGCAGACGGTCAGGGAGAGCAGTTCACCGACAATGTCCTCGGCCGGGTCGGTGCGGCCGGCCTCGGCGGCGCGCCGCTCGCCGCGCTTGACGGCGTCGTCCACGACCGGGTCCAGCGTCGTGTCCAGCAGGCACTCGATGAGCGAGGACGGGGTGTAGTAACTGCCGGTCGTCTTGCGGCTGTTGCCCGCGACCTCGATCAGCTCGAAGGTGCGGTCCGCAGCGGAGTGCTTGGGCTCCAGCTCCAGCAGCGACTCGTAGACCGAGCCCAGCTCCTCGGCGTCCAGGTGGCGGTAGTCGACCGCGCGCCACCGCCGCGCGCCGGGGTCGCGGACCTGGGCGAGGTGGCGGACGGCGGCGAGCAGCGACTCGTTGGACAGCCTAAGGCCGTCCAGCGGCGCATCGGCCTCGGTGCGGGAGAACAGGCCGCCCAGGCCCGGCAGGCCCAGCTCGGGACGGCCGCCCTCGGTGCCGAGGGCGTCCAGGACGATGCGCAGCGCCTCGTACTGGTCGCCGTGGGCCGTGCCCTGGCGGCGGCGGGCGCGTTCGCGCAGCCGGGCGGAGGAGAAGTACCGCTCGTACGCCGCCCGCTGCCGCTCACCGGCGGCCGGGTCGAGCAGGGCGTCGCGATCCTCGGCGACGAAGACGAACAGCAGGCGGTAGACCAGGCGCAGCAGGGCGTCCCGCAGCGCCTTGGGGTCGGTGTCCTCGCGCAGCCTGACGTTCTCCGGGTGGCGCAGGAAGCCGGTGCCCAGCACCGTCAGCGCGTTCTGCACGCCCAGGCGGAGCTGGTCCAGGGCGCGGGCGCCGGAGGTGACGGCCTCGGTGCGCCACCTCTCCAGCCAGCAGCCGGAGGGCGCGGCGCCCTCGGGGACCTCGAAGCGGGAGGCGTGCAGCACGCAGTACAGCAGCACGAACTCGCTGAACAGCTCGCCGTCGAAGATCGCCTCCAGGTCGAAGTCGACGTAGGCGGCGGTGGCGAAGGACGAGGAGTCGCGCAGCAGGCGCAGGCGGCGGCCGTTGGTGAGGACGGCCCACAGGTGGGCCTCGGTGCGGTTGAGGCAGTCCTGGAGCATCGACTGCGCCGGGACCTGCCCGGCCGCCGGGCGCTTGTCCAGCTCCTGGTTCCAGGGGATGAGGTGGACCAGGGCCGGGCCGTGGCGGTGGGAGACGGGGAAGCGCTTGTCGGGGTCGGAGTCGGCGGCGACGCCCGCCGCGCCGATCTCGGTGAGCGCGCCGAAGTCCAGCTTGCGGAAGAGCTGGGAGAGCCAGTCGGAGCCGGCCCGGCCGGTGGGGTCGGCGGCGGGCGCGCCCGTGGCCGGGTCGGAGGGCAGGGCGGCGCGCAGTTCGCGCCACAGCGGCTTGAGGTACTCCCAGGCGCGCTCGGCCTCGTCGCGCACGGGGACGGAGGAGGGCAGACCGTAGTCGGCCGACCTGGTGCCCGGCAGGTTCCGCGCCTCGGCGATGCGCAGCAGCATGTCGGCGGGGAGCAGTCCGCCGACCGTGGTGACGGCGGTGAAGGCCAGGGCGGTGCGGGTGGCGGCGGACATCAGGCTTCGGCTCCGGAGGCGGTAGAGGCGGTGGCGGAGGAGACGGCGGTGGCGGACGCGGGGGCGGCGGGCGGCAGGTAGACGTACACGCCCAGCACGTCGGCGGGCTCCTGGGGCACGACCTTCAGGCCGCGCACGATCTCCTCGTTCGCCTTGCGCACGCGGCGGTGGGAGGCGTCGAGTTCGGCGGCCAGGCGCCTGCCGTACCCGGCCAGGTGATCGGCCAGCTCCGGCAGGGCGTCCAGGTCGCGGGTGATCTGGTTGCGGGCCCGCTGCTCGTGGGTGTTGGCGGTGGCGCGGGCGTCCAGGAGGGCGGTGGCCGCCTCGTCCTCCAGCCAGCGGGCGCGCCGCGGCAGGCCCTCGTACGCCAGCAGGCGGGCGTCCTCGGCCACCAGCTGCCGCTCGCCGGTGCGGGAGGGCAGGGTGAGGTGGAAGCGGTAGCGCACCAGCAGCAGCGTGGTGCGGGTGGCGACCGCGTCGGTGGTGACCACGCCGCAGCGCCGGGCCGGGCGGGGGCCCAGGGCGTTGGTGTCCAGGGCGGAGTCCAGGACGTAGGAGGCGATGGCGCCGATCGCCGGATCGGTGCGCACCAGGGCGGCCTCGCCGCGGGCGATGGCGGGGGAGGAGCGGAAGGGGATCTCGCGGTCCTCCTCCACCAGCCGGCCGCCCAGCGTCGCGGCGAGCGCGTCGCGCAGGCCCGCCGGGGTGCCGCCGACCTGGGCGGTGAAGTCGCCGCCGTCGCGTGGATCGCGTACCAGGGCGTCCAGGTCGCGCAGCGCCTCCAGGGCGAACTCGCGGACCTCCCCGGCCCCGCCGAGCGCGGCCCGTACGGCGGCGACCTCGCGGGCCACCTCCTCGGGGTGGATGGCGCGCTGGGCGTACTTGGACCGGGAGGTCTTCTCCCGCTCGGCGGCCGAGTTCCACTCGCGCTCGACGCGCTCGAAGGACTCCTGGTGGCCGTCCATCTCGAACAGGCTCTCCTGGCTGCCCCGCCGACCGTGCACCAGCAGCCACTCCACCACGGCGTCGGTCACGCCGGAGGCGGTCTCGTCGGGCACGGAGACGGAGATGCCCAGGTCCTTCTTGATCTGCCGGTGCTTGGCGAACAGCACCTCCAGCACCTTGCCGTCGATGCCGTTGTCCTCGCCGTACATGGTGATGACGCGGACCTGGTCGCGGCGCTGGCCGTAGCGGTCGACGCGGCCCTCGCGCTGGTCGTGGCGGGTGGGGTTCCAGGCCAGGTCGTAGTGGACGACGGCGTCGAAGTGGTGCTGGAGGTTGACGCCCTCGGACAGGCAGTCGGTGGCGATCAGCACCCGGCGCGCGGCCGGGTCGTCGCCGGACCGCGCCGCCTCCGCCGCCTCGGCGGCGAGCCGCTCGATGCGCTCGATGCGCTGCTGCGGGGAGAGGGTGCCGGTGACGGCGGCGATCCTCGTCTTCTTCCCCAGCTTGCCCTCAAGCTGCTCGGCCAGGTACTCGGCGGTGGGGATGTAGCGGCAGAAGACGATGGGGTGGTAGCCCTCGGCGAGCAGGCCCTTCAGATGCCGGGTGAGGGCCCTGAGCTTGGCGTCCTCGGCCGGGCCGGTCAACTGCCCGGCGCGCTCGGCCAGTTCCAGCAGGCGGGCGCCGGCGTCCTCGGACTCGGCCGCGCCGGGGGCCACGTCCATGCCCTCCAGGCGGTCCATCTCGGCGGAGTCGGCGGCGACCGGCGCGCCCAGCACGTCCGCCTCGTACGCGGTGCGGGCGGCGGCGGACTCCGAACGGGTCTTGAGCGTCTGCGCGGCGGCGGCCGGGGAGGAGACCATCGAACGCAGCAGCGCGATCACCGACCACCAGGCGATACGGGCCTCCCGGCGGCCCTGCTCCCCGGCCCGCTCGACGCGGTCGCGGGCGTAGGCGATGGCGTCGTCCAGCAGTGCCCGGTAGGCGGGGGTGAGCCGGTAGGGCTCGTCCTTGGTCCGGCGGTCGGAGGGGAAGGCGGTGCGCTCGGCCAGGGAGTCGTCGGCCAGGCCGTCCTCGCGGGTGAGGTAGCTGCGCACGTCCGCGCGCTTGCGGGCCACGAAGTGCTCGGCCAGCCTCGCCCGCCCGGCCGCCGTCTCCAGGTCCAGCGTGGCCAGCTCGGGGCGCACCAGGCCCAGCAGGTTGCGGAAGGCGGACTCCTTGCCCGAGTGCGGGGTGGCCGTCAGCAGCAGCAGATGGCGGTCGGCGTCGGCCGAGACCCTGCGCAGCAGCTCGTAGCGCAGCTGGCCCGCGGCGGCGGACGCGCCGCCGTGGGCGGCGTCGTCGGCGGCCACGCAGGTGTGCGCCTCGTCCACGATCACCAGGTCGGGACAGTGGCGGACGAAGTCCTCGCGGTGGCGGGTGGACTTGATGAAGTCCGTGGAGATGATCGTGAACGGGTGCCGGTCGAACAGCGACTGGCCCAGCTCCAGGCCGCGCTCCAGCCGCGAGACGGTGGAGGCCAGCACCAGCTCGGCGTCGATGCCGAACTTCTCCCGCAGCTCGCCCTGCCACTGCTCGGCCAGCGCCGGGGAGCACAGCACCGCCAGCCCGGACGCCTCGCCCTGCGCCAGCAGCTCCCTGGCGATCAGGCCCGCCTCGACCGTCTTGCCGATGCCGACGTCGTCGGAGATCAGCAGCCGCACGGTGCGCTGCCGCAGCGCCATCAGCAGCGGCACCAGCTGGTAGGCGCGCGGCTCCACCGCGATCGACGCCAGCGAGCGGAACGGGCCCGCGCCCGACCGGAAGCCGATGCGCAGCGCCGTGCGCAGCAGACCGGCGGCGCGCTGGTCGCCCAGGTCGTCCGGGCTCGGCGCCGCGAACTCGGCCGGGCGCACCTCCTCGAAGGAGGGGAAGACCGCCGCGATGTCGTCCTCGCTCCCGCCCAGCGGGCGCAGCACCAGCATGTCGGGGGCGCTCTCGGGCAGCACCACCCACTCGCGGCCGCGGGCGGCGACCAGCGAACCGGCCGTGTACGTGAGGCTCATGGGGTCTCTCGGTTCCTGAGGAGTCGATATGTCGGGAAGTCGGGGTGCGGGGCGGGTGGTCACGGGGCGGGTGGTTCGGGGGCGGGCGGGTCAGCGCAGGCGGAGGTAGGAGGCGTGGTTGTCGATGACGGCCTCCCAGTCCGCTTCCGCTTCCGCGCCTGCGGGGAAGCGCAGGACTTCCCAGCCGGCCTCCACCAGGCGGTCCTCGGCGTCGGTGTCGCGGGTGGGGTCGGCCGGGTGGCCGGGGAGGTCGACGAACACGGCCAGGTGGACGTCCTCCACGTGGAAGACCAGGTCCGGGCGCGCGTCCGCCGCGTCGACGAAGGCGCCGGCCTCGTCCGGCGGGCGGTAGCCCTTGGCGCGCAGCCAGCCCAGCAGGTCTCCCCGGGCGACGAGGTCCGCGAGATCCGCCTCCGCCGGGGTGGGGGAGGCGGGCGCGGTGTCCGGGGCGCCCGCTGTGTCCGGGGCGCTCGGGCCGCTCGTCGTGCCGACCGCCGGGGCGAGGCGGCGGAACCGCTCGCTGCGCGACTCGCCCCGGTCCTCCCGCTCGGTGCGGGCACCGGCCAGCCGCAGCAGCAGCGGGCGGGCGGCGTGCCGGCTGAGCCTGCGGTGGTGCGTCTGGTTGCCGTAGGTCAGCAGGCAGGCGTAGCAGCCGCGGGCGCACTCCTCGCCGTCGGCCGGGCCGCCAAGGTCCTCGCCGGTGTCCGGGTCGAAGTGGCAGATCTCCAGGGCCGTGCGGGCGGCCTGCGCCAGCGCGCCCCTCTCGTGCTGGACACGGCGCAGCACACCCGCGCCGCCCTCGGCGGCCTCGGTGAACAGCATGCGGCGGCGCGGGCCGTCGTCCGGCGGCAGCAGCTCCGCCGTCAGCTCCGAGTCCTCCAGCTCGAACGCCGCCTCGACGCCCCGCTCCAGCGCGTACAGCACCGACAGGGCCACCGGCTCGGGCAGCGGCTCGTCCAGGGTGACCACCAGGATGTTGCGGCGGTCCTCCACATACGGCAGCACCCGCTTCTTGCGGCGCTTCTCGTTGCCCTCCTCGTCGACCACCGGCATGCCGGTGCCCTCGATGGCGTCGGCGGCGGCCCGGTCGTTGAGCCAGCGGCCGTCGCCCAGGTCCAGCCAGTAGCCGTCCGGCTCGCCCTCCTTGTCGCGCACCCGGCCGAGGTTGGTGATGCGCACGGTGGCCGAGTCGCCGTAGTCCAGATCGAGGACGGGCGCGCCGCCGGCGTCGGTGACGTGCGAGGTGAGACGGCCCTTGCGGACGCCGTGGTCCTGGAAGGCGTAGGAGGTCTCCAGGCGGAAACCGGCCCGGCGGCGCTCCTCCTCGTCCGAGGAGATCCGCTCGCGCGGGGTGGTGTAGACGGTGTGCAGGTGCAGCAGGCCGGTGCGCTTGCCCCGCAGCGGCTCGCCGCACATCGCGCACAGGTCGGAGCCGGCCCGCACGTCGTGGTGGTAGCCGCAGCCGTCGCAGCGCCGGGCCTCGGCCGTGGCCAGGTCGCCCGAGGCGTCCGGCGGGAGCTGGACGCGGGTGACCTGGTAGCGGGCGCCCTCGTGGTAGATGAGCGCGCCGGGGCCGAACTCGCGGATCGCCAGGAAGCGCGGGCGCTGGAGGTAGTCGCCGTCGGCGTTGCGGCGGTTGCCCGAACGCGGGATGTAGGCGGCCAGCGGCAGCCGGGGGAAGCTGTAGCCGGGCAGGAAGCCCTCGGAGGCCAGATAGCGGTAGGGGTTGAAGTCGCTCATCACCGACTTGCTGTCCACCGAGCGGTTCAGCAGCAGGTTCGTCTGCGTCTCGGCCTCCCGGCGGCGGCTGCGCGCCCGGCTCTGCTCGCCGGGGGAGAGGGTGTGGTCGACCACGCGCCGGTTCTGCTCGTACTGGTCGATCACGGCCGCGCGGAACAGGCCCCGCCAGCGGTCGAAGGAGGCGTCGAACCGCTCCGGCGCCCGCTCGATCCGGTCCTCGATCCACTCGTCGTACCACCAGGTGGTGGCCTCGAAGTCGGCGATCAGCGGGGCCAGTACGGTGCGGGCGGTGGCGACCGCACGGCGGCGGGCGGCCTCGTCGAGGGACTTGTCGCGGACGTCGGGCAGGAGCGGCAGCGGCATGCGGGGGTCGGGGCGGTCGCCGCCGTCGGGGTCGTAGGCGACGTCGACGACGTCCGGGATCGCGGTGCCCAGCTTCATGCCCGTCTCCGCCAGCCAGATGCCCTGGAGGTGGGAGCGGACCAGGTCCTCGTTGGCCAGGTCCAGGCGCGGCGGGGCCACCTGCCCGGCCACCATGTCCCGGGAGCGGCGGAAGTAGTACTGGTCGTGGCTGTTGCCCGTGGCGCAGTAGGTGGTCACCAGCGCCGGCCGGCCGCTGCGGCCGGCCCGGCCCGAGCGCTGCGCGTAGTTCGCCGGGGTCGGCGGCACGTTGCGCATCATCACCGCGTTGAGCGAGGAGATGTCCACGCCCAGCTCCATCGTCGGCGAGCAGTACAGCAGCGGCAGTTCGGCCTCGCGGAACCGCCGCTCGCGCTCCAGCCGGTCCTCCGGGGCCACCTGCGCGGTGTGCTCGCGCGCGAACAGGCCGGCCAGCTCGGCCGCCGCGCCGCGGTACAGATCGCGGAAGAACGGGTTCACGCGCGGGCCCTCGCCGCTGCTGTAGGTGCGCGCCAGCGGATCGACCGCGCCCCGCTCACCGCTCCCGGCCCGCCAGATGAGCGCCGAGGCCGACACCCGGTAGCCGGTGCGCTTCTGATCCGCCCGGCGGCGGTAGGCCGGGCCGGAGCGCTCGGGGGCCGCCTCCACCTCGCGCACCAGGTCCGCCTCCCGCAGCACCTTCAGCAGGTCCTCGATGACGCATCGGACGTCGTCCAGGGGGAGGTCGCGCAGTTCGGGGATGTTCCGCCGCAGATACCGGCCGAACTTGCCGCGCGCCGACAGGAACAGCGCCGAGCGCTCCATGCCCGGCCGCGAGGCGTACGGATAGGCGGTGCCGACGGCCGGACGGTCGCTCTCGCCCAGCACCCACGGCCCGGTCAGGCGCTCCTCGCTCGCCCGCTGGAGGGCGTCGAAGTCGTCGCGGAAGTACCGCACGTCGATGGCGAGGGCGCGGCGCATGAAGTCCAGCAGGGTTCGGGCGACCTCCTCGCGCAGCGCCGGATCGGCGCCGCGCAGCACTGCGTGGGACGACTGCCAGCGCTCGGGCCGGGTGGCGACCCAGACCAGGTCCTCGTAGTCGATCCGCAGCAGGCCCGTCTGCTCCAGGTTCGGCATGGTGATGCGCCAGCCGCGCTCCAGGTCGCGGTAGAGGCGGTAGCCGACCACGTCCCGGAAGACCTTCGCCGCCCGGCGCTCCAGGGACGGCGGCAGGTCCGTGCCGGAGGCGTACTCGCGCGGGGCCAGGCCCATCACCTCCGTGACGGCCTCGGCCAGACCGTCGTGGCGCAGGCCCTCCTCGCCCGCGCGCACCGCGGCCTGGTACAGCGCGCCGCGCAACTGGGTCACCTGGGCGAAGTCGTTGAAGTGCCCGGCCTGCAGCGAGGCGTCCTGCCGGTTGTCGACGAAGGTCAGCAGCTTGCGTGCTTCCTTGTCCAGGCTCTCCTCCGGCACCGCGCGCAGGGACTTGACGATCGACGCCGAGATCAGCGAGGTCGCCGAGGAGCGGCCCTCCTGGGCCAGGGTGGCCAGCTTGGCGAAGTCCTGACCGCGGGTCTGCTCGTAGGAGACCTGGCAGTGCACGCAGAACAGGAACGGCGCCGGGACGAACGCCGCCACCAGGCCCGTGCCCCCGTTCTCGCCCGTGCCCTCGCCGGACTCGTTGCCGTACGCGTCCACCACGACGCGCCTGGGCACCCGGGGACGGTAGGACTTCCTCACCACCATCACGCCCTGCGCGTCCGGCTCCAGCCACGACTCCGGAAGCCGCCGGTCGTCCACGGCCTTCCGCGGGTCGGCCGGCCACTCGTAGTCCTGGCCCGGCATGCCCAGGTACAGGTAGCCCTCGCCGTCGCGGCCGCCGGAGGCGGAGGTGTCCCGGCGCGGCTCGTAGCGGAAGGCGCCGCCCTCCTCGGTGCGCCACACCGTCAGGTACTCCTGGCCGCACTCGCGGCAGAACGACAGCGGGAACAGCGGCTTGCCGCCGCTGCCCGGCTGCTCCAGCTGGTAGGTGCGGGTCAGCGGCCGGGTGAGCGGGTCCTCCAGCGTGGTGTAGACGGTGTCGCCCTTGGAGAGGAACTGGTGCAGCCGGAACGCGAACAGCGGCCGCTCCGTCAACGGGTGCTTGGCCTGCGCGCCCGCCTCCAGCGTCGTGCGGATCGCCTCGCGCACGCTCTCCCCGTCCACCCCGGAGGCGGCGGTCAGCTCGGCGGCCGCCCGCTCGACCGTCTCCGGGGCGCGGCGGCGCAGCCGCCCCGTGCCCTCCTCCGTCTCCAGACCGAAGCGCGACTCCACCCAGCGGGCCAGCGGGTCCCTCGCCAGCGCCTCGTACGAGCGGGGCGCGGCCGGCACCCGCAGCCGCTCGGCCGGCACGGACTCGGGGGCCTCGCCGGTGGCCCGCACCAGCGTCTCGCCGATGACCCGCTCCGGCAGCACCACCGTGCCGAACAGCCGCCCGGCGACCCTCGCCACCTCGCGCCGCTGCTCCTCCCAGGGGCCCTCGGTCGACATGGTCGCGGAGGTGCCGACGCACTGCAGCGAGGCCGAGGCCCGGCATGCCTCGCGCACCCGGCGGATCAGGAACGCCACGTCCGCGCCCTGCCGGCCCCGGTAGGTGTGCAGCTCGTCGAAGACGAGGAACCGCAGGCCCTCGGCCATGCGGATCAGGCTGGAGCGGTCGTCCGGCCGGGTCAGCATCAGCTCCAGCATCACGTAGTTGGTCAGCAGGATGTCCGGAGGGTCGCGGCGCAGCTCGCGGCGGTCCTCCTCGGACTCCTGGCCGGTGTAGCGGGCGAAGGTGACCGGCTCGCGGCCCCTGCCGAAACCGTGGCGCAGGTACTTCTCCAGCTCCCCCAGCTGGGAGTTGGCCAGCGCGTTCATCGGGTAGACCACGATCGCGCGCACCCGGCCGCCCGCCTTCGGCCCCGCCGCCTCGCGCTCCCTCAGCACCCGGTCCACGATCGGGACGATGTACGCCAGCGACTTGCCCGAGCCGGTGCCGGTGGTCAGGACGTAGGAGTCGCCCGCGTGCGCGGCCTCGATCGCCTGCCGCTGGTGGAGGTGGAAGGTCAGCGGGCGGCCGTCCGGGCGGGGCGAGTCCTTCCGCTTGCCGGCCTGGAAGATCTCCGCGCACCTGGGGTGCAGCACCCCGTCGCGCACCAGGTCGGTGACCTGGCCACCGTCGGCGAAGAACGGGTTCAGCGACAGCCACGGGTCGGGCCACTGCGACTTCCTCGCCAGGTCCTCCTCGACGAAACCCTCGATCCGGGCGTCCCGGATCACCGTCGCGCTCCTGGTGAAGTCCGCGTACTCGGCGATCAGATCGGAGTGGATACCGAAGACGTCCATCGTCTCGGGCAGCCGGGGCCGCCTGCGCGGCGCGGGCGCCGGCGCGGCCGGGGCGGGCTCGGGCAGCAGGGCGCGCAGCCTCGCGACCGGGTCCATCGCCCGCCAGTGCGGGGCGAGGAGGCCGGCCGTCGGGTCCGGGGCGAGCGCGAGCGGGACCAGCGTCTCCCGGACCGCGTCGGCGTTCTCCGGCCGCAGCTCGGCGTCCTTCTCCAGCAGGCGGTCCACCAGCCGGACCAGCCCGGCCGGCAGGTCCGGGCGCACCAGGGTCAGCCGCGGCGGCAGCTCGTGCAGATGCTGCCGGGAGAGCTCGAAGGCGGTCCGGGCGGAGAACGGGGGCCGGCCGATCAGCAGCTCGTACAGGACGCAGCCCAGCGCGTACAGGTCGGCCGGGGCCGAGACGCGCTCGGCGCGGAACTGCTCGGGCGCCATGTAGCGGGCCGTGCCGACGCTGACGCCCGTGCTGGTCAGCCGCGTCTGGTCGGGGTCGTCGACGATGGAGCCCATGCCGAAGTCGAGGATCTTGACGGTGCCGTCGCCGGTCAGCATCACATTGGCCGGCTTCAGATCGCGGTGGACGACCCCGGCGGTGTGCGCGGCGGTCAGCCCGGCGGCGATCTGAGCCCCGATCGCGGCGGCCCAGGAGACCGGCAGCTGGGGCTCCTCGTCGATCAGGTCCGCCAGCGGATGGCCGTCCAGCAGCTCCATCGCCAGATAGGGCAGGCCGCTGCCGCCCGGCCCCCCGTCCACGCCGCCGTCCACGCCGCCGTCGATCAGCAGGGTGAGGTTGGGGTGGCCCTGGGAGAGCATGCGCATGATGCGCACCTCGCGGCGGAAGCGGTCGATCTCCTTGCCGGAACCGGAGGTGTCGACCGCGATGCCGGTCCGGCCGCGCAGCACCGTCTTGACCGCGACCTCGCGGTGCGGGGAGTCCGGGGCGGCGTCGAGGTCCTCGGCCCGGCGCACCTCGCCCATGTTCCCGCGCCCCACGGCCCCCGTGATCCGGAACCGCCCGCCGACCGTCTCCAGGCCCACTGGCCCTCCCCGCCTCACCCGCCGTACACACTGGGTCGCACCCCGCCAGGGAGCGTATCCCCTTCGTCCCGCCGAGGAGGATCGCATGATGTTGTTTACTGAGTCAACGCGCGATCAATTCTTCGGTGCCCTCGGTGGGGGGCGGGGGCGCCGGTGTCCGGTCCGGCGCCGCGACCTTCTGCGCACTGTATTGACAAGGGGGTGGCGCGATGGCTTGATGTGTCCGCTCCGTTACACCGGAGTGTCTGTCCGACGCGCGGCGCCGCGCTGTTCCGGGGCGCAGTCCGTCGGCCGTTCCGCGCCTTGGATTGGGAGCGCTCCCAATTCTGGTGGGGAACGGACGCGCCGCGTGTGGTCCCCCGGACTCCGGGGTCCTCCCGACCGGCGGCGGGGAGCAGCCCCCGGCTCCCCGCCGCCTCCCGCGGCGGCCGCAGGTGAAGAGCAAGGGAAGAGAGGAAGCTCATGCCCGTACCCCCCACCGTCCGCCCGCGACGGAGATCCCCGCTGCGCGCGGCGGCCGCCGCGCTCCTGGGACTCACGATGGCGGCGGTCCCGGCCGTCACCGCCGCCGCCTCCGGCGGCGACCCCGGGACGGCCGCCGCGGCGGCCGTCCCCCAGGAGGACTGGCTGCACACCGAGGGCAACCAGATCGTCGACGAGGCCGGCAGACCCGTCTGGCTGACGGGCACCAACTGGTTCGGCTTCAACACCTCCGAGCGCGTGTTCCACGGACTGTGGACCGCCAACATCGAGACCGTCACCCGGCAGATGGCCGAACGCGGCATCAACATCGTCCGGGTGCCCGTCTCCACCCAGCTGCTGCTCGAGTGGAGGGCGGGGGACCTGCCGCCGGCCACGGGAATCAACCTCTCCGCCAACCCCGAACTCGAAGGCATGACCACCCTGGAGATCTTCGAGTACTGGCTCGATCTGTGCGAGCAGTACGGGCTCAAGGTCATGCTGGACGCCCACAGCCCGGACGCGGACAACACCGGGCACATCTACCCGGTCTGGTGGAAGGGCTCCATCACACCCGAGCTGTTCTACCAGTCGTGGGAGTGGGCCGCCGAGCGGTACAAGGACAACGACACCGTCGTCGCGATGGACATCGAGAACGAGCCGCACGGCCAGTTCGACGACTCCCCGCGCGCCAAGTGGGACGGCAGCGAGGACGTCGACAACTTCAAGCACGCCTGCGAGACGGCCGGCCGGCGCATCCTGGACATCAACCCCAAGGTGCTCATCCTGTGCGAGGGGATCGAGACCTATCCCAAGGACGGGAAGAGCTGGGACTCCGAGGACCCCAAGGCCTTCCACAACAACTGGTGGGGCGGCAACCTGCGCGGTGTGCGCGACCACCCGGTGGACCTCGGCGAGCACCAGGACCAGCTCCTCTACTCCCCGCACGACTACGGCCCGCTGGTCCACCTGCAGCCGTGGTTCGAGGGGGAGTGGAACCGGGAGACGCTCGAAGCGGACGTGTGGGACCCCAACTGGCTCTACCTGCACAAGGAGAACACCTCCCCGCTGCTCATCGGCGAGTGGGGCGGCTTCCTGGACGGCGGGCCCAACCAGAAGTGGATGACGGCGCTCCGGTCCCTGATCACCGAGGAACGGCTGCACCACACCTTCTGGGTCCTCAACCCGAACTCGGGTGACACCGGGGGGCTGCTGAACAGCGACTGGACCACGTGGGACGAGGAGAAGTACGAGTTCCTGAAGCCGGCTCTGTGGCAGCAGGACGGCAAGTTCGTCAGCCTCGACCACCAGGTGCCCCTGGGCGGTGCGGACAGCACCACCGGCATCAGCCTGGCCGAGGCCTCCGGCGAGCAGCCCGGACCCGACACCGAGGCGCCCACGGCGCCCGGCGGCCTCGCCGCGCAGGCGACGGCCTCCCGGGTCTCCCTGAGCTGGCGGCCGGCCACCGACAACGTACGGGTCGTCGACTACAGCGTGCACCGCGACGGCGTCGAGGTGGCGAGCGGAGTGCGGGGCACCTCCTTCACCGACGGTGGCCTCGACGCCGAGACCGAGTACGTCTACACGGTGCGGGCCCGCGACGCCGCGGGCAACGTGTCGGCGGCGTCCGCCCCGCTGACCGTCACCACCGGGGCGCCCGGTGTGCCCAGCGGTGACCTGACGGTCCTGCACCGCAACAGCGACGACCCCCGGGACAACGCGATACGGCCGCACCTGAAGGTCGTCAACAGCGGCGACCGGCAGATCGACCTGGCCGATGTCACGGTGCGCTACTGGTTCACCCGGGACGGCGGCTCCTCCGTGGGCGCGTGGTGCGACTGGGCCGTCGTGGGATGCTCCGGCCTGGAGCTGCGCGTGGTCGAGCTCGACATCCCCGTGGACGGGGCGGACGCCTACCTCGAGGTCGGCTTCACCGGAGGCGGCCTCGCCCCCGGCGCGGACACCGGGGACATCCAGCTCCGGATGAGCAAGGCCGACTGGTCGGCGTTCGACGAGACGGACGACCACAGCCACGCCACCTCCGCCTCCTACACCGAGGCTCCGGCGATCACCGCCTCCCTCGCCGGGGACGCCGCGTGGGGCGCCGAGCCGCACTGACCGGTGCCGTGAGCGCTGCCGGGTGACGCCGAGCCGCCCGCCGGCGCCCCGCCCCCGCCTCTCCCGGCGGGGGCGGGGCGCCGGACCGAACGCGCGTCCACCCGTGTCCCGCCGTCCGCGGGAGTGTCCGCCGTGCTTGCTTTGAGGGTGTGATCAGTGCAATCCGCGCCCGTGTCCTGCCCGCCTCCCAGCGCCGCTCGATGGACGAGCTGGCCCAGGCCCTGGATCTGTCCGTCGGGGACGCCGCCTCCAAACGCTCGGCCTTCTGGACGATGCTGACGCTGTCCTCGGTGATCGCGGGCGGCGGAGTGCTCACGGACTCGGCGGCGACCGTGATCGGGGCGATGATCATCGCTCCCCTGTCCACGCCGATCATGGGCATCGCCCTGGGGTCGGTGCGGCGCCGCCGCACCGGATCGGTCAGGGTCGTCATCCTGGCGGGCCTGCTGGTGGTCGTGCTCGGGATGGCCATGTCGGCGCCTCTGCCCGACGACTACGACCTGCTGTCCAACAGCCAGATCTCCTCGCGCACCTCACCGGGTCTGATGGACCTGGTCGCCGCCCTGGCCACCGGCTTCGCCGGCGCGGTGGCCCAGGCCCGCCGGGACGTCGGCGCCGTGCTGCCCGGCGTGGCGATCGCCATCTCCCTCGTCCCGCCCCTGACGGTGGTGGGGGTGTGCCTGGGACATTTGTCCGGATGGCTCGCGCTGGGCGCGCTGGTGCTGTTCGTCTCCAACCTCTTCGCCCTGGTCTTCGGCGGGATGGTGGTCTTCGCCTCGCTCGGCTACGGCACGGAGGCGGGCCGGGCCTCCGGGCGTCCGGCCCGCCGCACGTACGCCGCCATGGCCCTGCTGTTCACCGTCGTGTTCGTGCCGCTGACGGCCAACACGGCCCTCACGTTCCTGCTCAACACCTGGACCGGCCGGACCAAGGACGCGGCGCGGCAGTGGCTCGCCGACGAGCCCGGCGCGTCCGTCACGAAAGTCGACGCGGTCTCCCGCACGATGCACGTCCACGTCCGTGTGCCCGGAGAGCTCCCGCCGGTTCGGTCCCTGCTCGACCGGCTGGAGGGACGGATCCCCGACGGCGTCCCCGTCGTGGTGGACGCCTCACGCGGCAGGCGTGTCGACGCCGGGGTGGTCGGTGACTGAACACCGCCCCACACCGCCCCGCACCGTGCCCGCGAGCCGAGACGATCGCGTATGAACGTGAGCCCGGCGGCCATGGAGCGTCCGCCGGGCTCGGACTTCAATGGAGCCGTGAACATCCAGGGAAACGACACCACCCCCATCCTCGTCGTCGGCGGCACCGGCAAGACCGGACGGCGGGTGGCCGACCGCCTCCGGGCGCTCGGCCGCCCCGTACGTCCCGCCTCCCGCAGCGGCGGGACCACCTTCGTCTGGGAGGACGAGAGCACCTGGCCGGCCGCGCTGGACGGGGCCCGCGCCGCCTACGTGACCTACTACCCCGACCTCGCCTTCCCCGGGGCGAAGGAGGCCGTCGGGCGGTTCGCGGCCCTCGCCGTCGAGCGGGGGGTGCGCCGCCTGGTGCTGCTCTCCGGCCGGGGCGAGGAGGGCGCGGCCGCCAGTGAGGAGGCGTTCAAGGCCTCCGGCTGCGACTGGACCCTCGTGCGGGCCGACTGGTTCAACCAGAACTTCAGCGAGGACTTCTTCCTCGGCCCGGTCCGCTCGGGCGAGCTGGCGCTGCCCGCCGGGGACGCCGTCGAGCCGTTCGTCGACGCCGACGACATCGCCGACGTCGTCGTCGCCGCACTCACCGACGACCGGCACATCGGCAGGACCTACGAGCTGTCCGGCCCCCGGCCGCTGAGCTTCCACGACGCGGCCCGCGAACTGTCGGCGGCCACCGGCCGCACCATCACCTACACTCCGGTCGGCGCCGACGACTACCGTGCGATGCTGCGGGAGGCGGGCGCGCCGGAGGAGTTCGCGGACCTGTTCACCCTCATCACCGACGGCCGCAACGCCGGTGTGGTGCACGGCGTCCGCGAGGTGCTCGGGCGGGAGCCCAAGGACTTCTCGCGGTACGCCGGGGAGACCGCGGCCACCGGGGTCTGGGACGCCTGACCGGGCGGCGGGAGGCGGGAGGCGAGCGCTGTGGACACGATCGGCGGACTGCTGGGGAGCCCCCGGGCCAGGGGCGCCTTCCTGCTGAAGTCGGTGTTCAACCCGCCGTGGGGGCTGCGCGTCGAGGACCGCGCGCCCCTGTCGCTGGTCACCGTGCTGCACGGCTCGGCGTGGGTGCTGCGCGAGGGCCGCGAGCCGGCGCGGCTGGCGGCGGGGGACGTGGCGGTCCTGCGCGGGCCCGACCCGTACACGCTCGCCGACGACCCGGCGACGCCGCCGGGCATCACGGTCGGCCCCGGACAGCGCTGCGGCACCGCCGAGGGGGAGGACCTCACCGAGGCGATGTCCCTGGGGGTGCGCACCTGGGGCCAGCCGCACCGCGCGGGGTCGACCGTGATGCTCAGCGGCACCTACCAGGCGCCCGGCGAGGTCGGGCGCAGACTGCTCGACGGTCTGCCCGCCCTGCTGCTGCGGCCCGCCTCGGCCGCGCGCACCCCGCTGATCGGCATGCTGGCCGCCGAGGTGGACAAGGAGGAGATCGGCCAGGAGGTGGTCCTGGACCGGCTTCTCGACCTGCTGCTCATCGACGTCCTGCGCTCCTGGCTCGCGGAGCCCGGCACCGGCGCGCCGCCCTGGTTCCGGGCCCAGGGCGACCCGGTGGTGGGGCAGGCCCTGAGACTGCTGCACGAGCGGCCCGGCGAGCCGTGGACGGTCGCCTCGCTCGCCTCCGCCGCCGGGATCTCCCGGGCGGCGCTGGCCCGCCGCTTCACCGAACTCGTCGGCGAGCCGCCGATGTCCTACCTGACCGGGTGGCGGCTGACGCTCGCCGCCGAACTGCTGCGCGACCCCGAGCTGTCCGTCGCAGGCATCGCCCGGCGGGTGGGCTACTCGGGCCCGTTCGCCCTGAGCACCGCGTTCAAGCGGGAACGCGGCGTCAGCCCGCGGGAGTTCCGCCGGGGGGAGCGGCCCGGCGAGGCCGCGGACACCTGCTCCGACGAACGGACGGTCGTCCTCGAGGGCCGCTCCCGGGCATGACCTCGCCCCGCCGTGCCGGCGGCCGCCGCGCCTGCCGCGCCGCCGGCACGGAAAGAGGAACACGGCGCCTCTCGCCGCGAGGGCCCTGCCCGCGTCGAGCACGCCGCCTTCCCCTCTATGCCCGTATGAAGGCCCGGGGGATCCTCTGTGAATTCCGCCTGAAAAGTGGAGCCGTCGGCCATGTCGTGCTCGGCTTCACGGCTTCGCCTCCGCCGGGCGGGCGGAGAAACAAAACGCCCAAAAGGTGAGTGACAGGGAAATATGCCCGCGATAGCGAAATGGCCCGACTTTCGAAAAGCGGCATCAGGATGCGCGGTGCTAAGATCGGCGCGCTTGCCCGCCAGCGCCTTGCTCGCCGGATCCAGGCCGCCAAGTGCGCAGTGAGGGCAAGTTCCTGACGGTGCGGAACGACCGGATCCGCAGCGGCTACGCTTGGCGGTGCTGAGCACGCAGCGGGCGCGGCGGGGGGATCGCGGCGTGCCGGTGCGCTTCTGCGTTTCCCGCGATACAGGCGAAGCGCGGTTTCACTCATGGCCCCTCGTTAAACGAAGAGAGCTCATGGCACATTACTTCACGGACCCAGTCTTCTGGGTTCTTGCTGCTGTGGCGCTTGTCGCCACGGCCGTACTCCTTCTGAGCAGACGGCGCGCCCGGCAATTGGCCAGTGATTTAAAGCTGAAGAACAACCGTATCGGGGAGCTGGAGAGGGGACTGGCGGAAACCCGGGAACGACTCGCCAGGGCAGAGGAGAGCGCCGAGGAGGCCGCCAGGGAGGTCAGGGAGGTCACCGACGGAAAGATCTCCGCGGTCCTCAAGTCCGCCATGCAGACCCTCCGTCTCCTCGCCGGCGAGCAGCAGCTCATGCTGGACCGGCTGGAACAGGAGTACGGCGGCCACAAGATCCTGCAGTCACTGCTGGAGGTGGACCGCGCCAACGCCCAGTTCGCCCGTCGCGCCCTGGGCATCACGATCCTGTGCGGCGGGTTCCCCGGGCGGCGCAGGGAGCCCGCGTCGGTCCATGATGTGATCCGCAGCGCCCAGGGCCAGATCGGTCCCTTCGACCGGGTTCAGATCCGCTCCCAGAGCAACTTCGCCATCGTCCCCGCCGCGGTGGACGGTGTCGCCCTGGCCGTCGCCGAGCTGCTCGCCAACGCCGCGAGCTACTCGCGCCCCGAGAGCACGATCGAGGTGAACCTCCAGCCCGTCCACCAGGGGCTGTGCATCGTCATCGACGACGCCGGCCCGGGCCTGAGCCCGGAGAGGAAGCAGAAGGCCGCGGAACTCCTCTCGGGCGAGTACCGGCCCGGTCTGTCCGAACTCGGCAACCCTCCGCAGTTCGGATTCCCCGTGGTGGCCGAACTGGCGCGCCGCTTCGGCTTCGCCGTGGACGTCAGCACCACCTCACCCTTCGGCGGTGCGCGGGCGATCGTGCGCGTTCCCGAGGGGCTCCTGACGACGGAGTACACCGAGCGGAGGAGCGCACCCGCCATGGCAGCCACCCCGCAGAACGCCCCTGCCCCGCAGAACCCCTCCGGCGACCGCACCGCCAACGGCCTGCCCAAGCGGGGCGAACGCAAGGCCCCCATCACCCTCGTGCACACCACCTCCGCGGAGGGCGGCAGACAGCCCGGGCAGAACGTGGAGTCCGCCGCCGCCAGGATGGCGGCGCTGCAGAGAGGCACGCGGACGGGCCGACAGCTCCCCGTGACGAATCAGGAAGGGCAGGAGTCTTGATGCAGGAAGACCTGTCATGGATGCTCGCGAACATCCTGAAGGTGCCCGGCGCGCGGCACGCGCTGCTCGTCTCGGCCGACGGTCTCAAGCGAGGCATGACCGAGACCCTTCACCCCGATCTGGCCGACCGGACGGCCGCGGCGATGAGCGCCCTGCAGTCGATCAGCCGCTCCACGGCGGGCTTCGTGGGCACCGAGGGGGAGTCGCAGTGGCGCCAGACGGTGGTCGAGTTCGACCACGGATGGCTGTTCCTCGTGGCGGCCGGCAGCGGGGCCTACCTGGCCGTCTCGGCCTCGACGGACGTCGACATGGAAGGGATCACCTTCCGCATGCACCAGCTCGTGCAGAGCCTCGGTGAAGAGATGACCGCCCCGCCTCGCGAGATGGCTGATGGAACGTGAGCACTGAAGACCCGGCCTTCGAGCCGACCGGAAGATTAGTACGTCCCTACGTCATCACGGGCGGCCGTGAGATTCCCTCCGAACGGGAGTTCTCGGTGACGACACTGATCACGGCCGCCGATGACGCCTCCGACAGATGGGTGACGTCCCCGGAGAGCCGCCGCGTGCTGGAACTGTGCATGGGCGGCTACCTCTCGGTCGTCGAGATCGCCGGGTACCTCGGCCTCCCCCTGGGGATCGTGCGCGGGCTGCTCGCCGAACTGGCCGAAAAAGGCATGATCCTGACCCGTGCTCCGGTGCCGAGTGCCGAGCGCGTCCCCAGACAACTTCTCGAGGATGTACTGCATGGCCTCCGTGCTCGATTCGCCTGACCGTGGGCCGGTCCACCTGGGCCGGTCCGTCCGGACGACGGTGAAGATCCTGGTCGTCGGTCACTTCGGTGTCGGCAAGACCACCTTCGTCGGCAGCATCTCCGAGATCGAGCCGCTGCGCACCGAGGAACTGATCACGGAGGCCAGCGCCGGCGTGGACGACCTCGCCGGCACGCCGGACAAGACGACGACCACGGTCGCCCTGGACTTCGGCCGCCTCACCCTCAGCGAGGAACTGGTCCTGTACCTGTTCGGGACCCCCGGGCAGCAGCGCTTCCAGCAACTGTGGGAGGACCTCTCGATCGGGGCCCTGGGCGCGCTGCTGCTGGTCGACCCGGAGCGGCTGGGCGAGTCCTTCCCCGTCCTGGACCTCGTGGAGCAGTACGGACTCCCGTGCGCGGTCGGGGTGAACCGCTTCGACGGATCCCCCTCCTACGCCGCCGAAGAGGTCCGCGAGGCGCTCAACCTGCCCGACGACGTGCCCGTGGTCTCCTGCGACGTCCGGGACCAGGCATCCTCGGCCAACACCCTGATCACTTTCGTGGAGTATCTCCTCTCCCGCACCGACTAGGAGCCCCCCGTGCAGCACCGACCGGACTACCGGCAGCCCCCGCCCGGCTGCCCCGCCCACGGCAGAGTCCCCCTGTACACAACCGAGTTCGGGGACGACCCCGACAGCTACTACGACCACCTGAGGCAGTTCGGGGCCAGCGCGCCCGTGGAGGTGGCGCCCGGCGTCGAAGCGGAACTGGTGACGAGCTACGCGGCCGCGCTGCACATCCTGCAGCACCCCGACACGTTCGTCCGGGACGCACGCCGCTGGCGCGCCCTCAACGAGGGCCGCGTACCGGCCGACAGCCCGGCCCTGCCCATGATGGGCTACCGGCCCAACGCCCTGTTCTCCGACGGAGCCGACCACGCGCGGCTGCGGCAGGTGGCGACCGACGGCCTGGACACCGTGGACCCCCACCAGCTGGGGCGTCACGTGGAGCAGGTCGCCGACTACCTGATCGACCAGATCAGCGGCCGCGGCCGCAGGGCCGACCTCGTGACCGACTACGCCCAGCAGCTGCCCCTGCTGGTCTTCAGCGAACTCTTCGGGTGCCCGCCCGACATCGGCGACGACATCGTCTTCGGCGTCTCCGGCATATTCGAGGGCGGATCCGACGCCGAGCAGGCCAACCAGATCCTCGGGCAGGCCCTGCACAGGCTCGTCACCCTCAAGCGGCGGTCGCCGGGGGCCGACGTCACCTCCCAGATGCTCAGGCACCCCGCGGGCCTCAACGACGACGAGATGGTCAACCAGCTCGTCACGCTGCTGTCGGGAGGCACCGCCCCGCTGACCTCCCTCATCAGCACGGGCATCGCCCTGATGCTCGGCGACGACCGGTACACGGGCACCCAGGTGCTGGTCGAGGACGCCGTCAACGAAGTGCTGTGGAAGTACGCCCCCATCGCCAACTACGCCGTGCACTACCCCGTGCAGGACGTGGAGCTCGACGACAGGCTCCTGCGGGCCGACGACCCCGTGGTGATCAGCTTCGCGGCCGCCAACACCGACCCCGCCGTGACCGAGGACCGCTACGCCCTCAGGGGGCGGGCGTACCTCGCGTTCGGCGCGGGCCCCCACGTGTGCCCCGCCAAGGACCCCGCCAACCTGATCGGGACCAAGGCGATCGAGAGGGTGCTCACCCGCCTGCCCGACATCTCCCTGGGCATCGACTTCGACCGCCTGACCTGGCAGCCGACACCCTGGAGCAGAACACTCACCACCCTGCCCGTCCACTTCACCCCCGCCCCGCCGTCGGCCCGGCAGTCCCAGGCCCGTCCGCGGCAGGCCTCGGCGTCGGCCGCGGAGCCCGCCCACCACACCGCGCCTTCCGTGTCGCAGTCCCACGCGAAGGCCACGCGGTGGAGTTCCTTCCTCAAGTGGCTCACCGGGGCGTGATCTACATAACAGCATGTGACAGAGGGATAATCGCATAGTCATTCTGTGGCACGGGTAGAGACGGCAGGTCTTTCCGACTGTCCGTCATGAAGGAGTGCCCCGCGTGGGATCCGCGACAGCCCCCTCCACCGACCGGCGTTCCGCCGCAGCCCTCATATCCCGCCTGCGGACCGCCGCGGGCCAGAGGGACCCCTACCCCTACTACGCGGAACTCCGGGCGATGGGGGGCATCATCCCGGCGCCGTGGGGAGGACACCTGGTCACCTCGTTCGACCTGGCCGACCGGATCCTGCGCAGCAGGGACTGGCACGTCCCCGACGCCCGGTGGCGTGCCGCCCAGGGAGAGGCGACGCGGTGGAGCGCGGTGTCCTCCCAGGAGATGAGCAAGACCCTGCCCGCGCTCAACCCGCCCGACCACACCCGGGTACGCCGGGTGACCAGCGGCGGGCTCGACCGAAGATCGCTGGAGGGGCTGCGGCGCCCGGTCGCCGACATCACCAGAGGCCTCGTCGACCGGTTCGCCGAACACCTCACCGGCGGAGAGGCGGACTTCGTGCCCCTGGTCGCCGAGGAACTGCCCGTCATGACCGTCGGCCGGTGGCTCGGCCTGCCGGCCGACGACCACCCGCTGCTGCGCGACCTCACCCACGACCAGGTCTTCGCCCAGGAACTCCTCCCCTCCGCCAGCCAGCTCGCGCTGTCCGACGCGGCGACGGCGCAGCTGCGCGGCTACTTCACCGCACTGGTCCGCGAGCGCCGCGCCAGACCCGGATCCGACCCGGTCTCGGCCTGGATCCGGGCCTGGGACGGGATCGAGCCCGACCGGGAGGCAGCCGACGAAGCCGTCTACCACACCACTTTGTTCGTCCTCCTGGCCGCGCTCGAGACGACCTCCACCCTGCTGGCCACCATGGTCCAGCTCCTCCTGGAACGCCCGCGGCAGTGGGAATGGCTGCGCGGCCACCGCGAGCAGGTCCCCGCGGCGGTCGAGGAGGCGCTGCGGTACGACGCGCCCACCCACGTCGCCAGCCGCATCGCGCGCAAGGACCTCACCGTCGCCGGCGTCGACATCCGCGCGGACCAGATGGTGCACCTCATGATCGGCGCCGCCAACCGCGACCCCGCCCACTGCCCCGACCCCGACACCTTCGACGTCCGCCGCAAGGCGGCCCACCTGAGTTTCAGCGGGGGCATCCACTACTGCCTCGGCGCGCCCCTGGCCCGCCTGGAGGCCACGACCCTGCTCACCGCTCTGCTGGAACGTTTCCCCGCCCTCGTCCTCGCCCGCGAGCCCCAGTGGGCCCCGCGGGTCGCCTTCCGCCGCATGCTCACCCTGCCCGTCGCCCTGCCATGAGGTGCCCGTGACCACCCAGATGGAAAACCGGTACAAGACACTCCGCGTCAGCCAGGACGGACCCGTTCTGCATGTCCGCCTGGACAGCCCGGAGACCGGCAACACCCTCACCGCCGCCACCCTCGACGAACTCCTCGCCGTCCTCGGCGCGGTCGGCGACCGCCCCGAGATCCGGGTCCTGGTGCTCTCCGGGGAGGGGGAGCACTTCTGCCTGGGCGCCGACCGGGAGGAGTTCGCCGCCTCCCTGGAGACGGACCCCACCGGGGGCGGGCTCCGGGTGATCGCCGACAAGGCCCGGCGCGTGTGCGAAGCCCTGGACACCACCACCGCGATCACCATCGCACGGGTCCACGGCAAGGTCATCGGCGCCGGCCTCGCCCTCACCGTCTTCTGCGACCTGCGGGCCGGAGCGGACACCACCCGGTTCCGGCTGCCCGAGGTCGCCCTGGGCGTGGCACCGGTGTGGGGCGGTGTCCTGCCCCGGCTGCTCAGCGAGGCCGGAACCGCCAGGATCCGCGAACTCCTCCTCACCTGCGCCCCGTTCGACGCCGAGACGGCACAGGAGATGTCCATCCTCCACAAGACGGTGCCGGCCGACGGCCTCGACGCGGCCGTCGAGGCCTGGGTCAAGCCGCTGCTCCGCCGCCCGCCCGAGTCGCTTCCGCTGGCCAAGGCCGTACTCGGGGCGTACTCCAGGGGCACCCGGCTCGCGGACGCCGGCCTGCTCGACGCCCAGCTGCTGTCCGCGGCCTGCGCCGTCTCCGCCTCCCGGCCCGGGTGAGCCCGGCCGGTCCCGCCGCCGCAGCCCCTACCGGCCCGCCGCACCACAGCGCATCGCGGGCCGGAGGGGGCTGCGGCGGCATCTCGGCCGTCAGATGTCGCGGAAGATGTCGATGCGCGCGCCCACCGAGTTCAGCCGCTCGGCCAGGTCCTCGTAGCCGCGGTTGATGACGTAGACGTTGCGCAGCACCGAGGTGCCCTCGGCGGCCATCATCGCCAGCAGCACGACCACGGCCGGGCGCAGCGCGGGCGGGCACATCATCTCGGCGGCCCGCCAGCGGGTGGGGCCCTCGACCAGGACGCGGTGGGGGTCCAGGAGCTGCAGGCGGCCGCCGAGCCGGTTGAGGTCGGTCAGGTAGATGGCGCGGTTGTCGTAGACCCAGTCGTGGATGAGGGTCTTGCCCTGGGCGCTGGCGGCGATGGCCGCGAAGAAGGGCACGTTGTCGATGTTGATGCCGGGGAACGGCATCGGGTGGATCTTGTCGATCGGCGCCTCCAGCTTGGAGGGCCGCACGGTGAGGTCGACCAGGCGGGTACGGCCGTTGTCGGCGCGGTACTCCGCGCCGCGGTCGTGGTCCAGGCCCATCTCCTCCAGCACGGCCAGCTCGATCTCCAGGAACTCGATCGGCACCCGCCGCACCGTCAGCTCCGACTCGGTGACCACGGCGGCGGCCAGCAGGCTCATCGCCTCCACCGGGTCCTCGGAGGGGGAGTAGTCCACGTCCCGGTCGATGCGGGGGACGCCGTGGACGGTGAGCGTGGTGGTCCCGACCCCCTCCACCCGCACGCCCAGCTGCTCCAGGAAGAAGCACAGGTCCTGGACCATGTAGTTGGAGGAGGCGTTGCGGATGACGGTGGTGCCGTCGTGCCGGGCGGCGGCCAGCAGGGCGTTCTCGGTGACGGTGTCCCCGCGCTCGGTCAGCACGATGGGGCGGGTGGGGCGCACCGAGCGGTCCACCACCGAGTGGTAGGTGCCCTCGGTCGCGGTGACCTCCAGGCCGAAGTGCCGCAGCGCGCTCATGTGCGGCTGCACGGTGCGGGTGCCCAGGTCGCAGCCGCCGGCGTAGGGGATGCGGAAGTGGTCCATGCGGTGCAGCAGGGGACCGAGGAACATGATGATGCTGCGGGTGCGGCGGGCGGCGTCGGCGTCGATGCCGTCCAGGTCCAGCTCGGCCGGCGGGACGATCTCCAGGTCGGCGCCGTCGTTGATCCAGCGGGTGCGCACCCCGATGGAGCCGAGCACCTCCAGGATCCGGTAGACCTCCTCGATCCGGGCGACCCGGCGCAGCACGGTGCGGCCGGAGTTCAGCAGGGAGGCGCACAGCAGGGCGACGCAGGCGTTCTTGCTGGTCTTGACGTCGATCGCGCCGGACAGGCGGCGGCCTCCGACGACCCGCAGATGCATCGGGCCGGAGTAGCCCAGTGAGACGATCTCACTGTCCAGGGCTTCACCGATACGGGCGATCATCTCAAGGCTGATGTTTTGATTGCCGCGCTCGATGCGGTTGACCGCGCTCTGGCTGGTGGCCAGTGCCTCCGCCAGCTGGGCCTGGGTCCAGCCACGGTGCTGGCGGGCGTCGCGGATGAGCTTGCCGATGCGCATGAGGTAGTCGTCGGTCATGTGGTGGATGTTATCTCAGATATGAGATGTCAACATCCGGGGCTTGAGTATGCTTCTGTTTTTCTTCCTACTTTCACCCTTTTATCGGACAAGCGCATGTCCGCCCGTCTCCGCGCCGGTGCTTGGGCGGGGGTGCAGGGGTACCCGGGGCGAGGTGGGGCATGACCGTGGAGCGGCCATGTACTAGAGTTATCTCGACATCGAGATATCTACCGAGAGACGTACCGCCGCCGCGTCCACCGAGGCTTCGCCGGGCGGCCCTCCACTTAGGTGAGCCTGAGCGAAGCGGCCGGGGCCCGGGGCGGCAGGATCGCGGTGGTACGCGCGAACCCATGCACTTGAAGGAGACTGTCGTGTCGGCGAACAGCTTCGACGCCCGCAGCACGCTGCAGGTGGGCGACGAGTCGTACGAGATCTTCCGGCTGGACAAGGTCGAGGGCTCCGCCCGGCTGCCGTACAGCCTGAAGGTCCTCCTGGAGAACCTCCTCCGCACCGAGGACGGCGCGAACATCACCGCCGACCACATCCGGGCGCTGGGCGGCTGGGACTCCCAGGCCCAGCCCAGTCAGGAGATCCAGTTCACGCCGGCCCGCGTGATCATGCAGGACTTCACCGGCGTGCCCTGCGTGGTGGACCTGGCCACCATGCGCGAGGCCGTCAAGGAACTCGGCGGCGACCCGGCGAAGATCAACCCGCTCGCCCCGGCCGAGCTGGTCATCGACCACTCCGTCATCGCCGACAAGTTCGGCACCCCGGAGTCCTTCGCGCAGAACGTCGAGCTGGAGTACGGCCGCAACCGCGAGCGCTACCAGTTCCTGCGCTGGGGCCAGACCGCCTTCGACGAGTTCAAGGTCGTGCCCCCCGGCACCGGCATCGTCCACCAGGTGAACATCGAGCACCTGGCCCGCACCGTCATGGTCCGGGGCGGCCAGGCCTACCCCGACACCCTGGTCGGCACCGACTCGCACACCACCATGGTCAACGGCCTGGGCGTGCTGGGCTGGGGTGTCGGCGGCATCGAGGCCGAGGCCGCGATGCTGGGCCAGCCGGTCTCCATGCTCATCCCGCGCGTGGTCGGCTTCAAGCTGACCGGCGAGCTGCCCGCCGGCACCACCGCCACCGACCTGGTGCTGACCATCACCGAGATGCTCCGCGAGCACGGCGTGGTCGGCAAGTTCGTGGAGTTCTACGGCGAGGGCGTGGCCGCCACCTCGCTGGCCAACCGCGCCACCATCGGCAACATGTCGCCGGAGTTCGGCTCCACCGCCGCGATCTTCCCCGTCGACGGCGAGACCCTGAACTACCTGCGCCTGACCGGCCGCTCCGAGCAGCAGATCGCGCTGGTCGAGGCGTACGCCAAGGAGCAGGGCCTGTGGCTGGACCCGGCCGCCGAGCCGGACTTCTCCGAGAAGCTGGAGCTGGACCTCTCCACGGTCGTGCCCTCCATCGCCGGCCCCAAGCGCCCGCAGGACCGCATCGTCCTGGCCGAGGCCGCCGAGCAGTTCCGCAAGGACGTGCGCAACTACGTCTCCGCCGGCGCCACCGGCGGCGAGGACCGCAAGCCGGGCGTCCCCGCGCAGGAGCAGCCCAAGGGCGTGGCCTCCCCGGTGGACGAGGCGAGCGCCGAGTCCTTCCCGGCCTCCGACGCCCCGGCCTACGGCCACCAGGAGAACGGCTCGGGCGCGCCGCGGCACGCCGACGGCCCGGCCGACGACGCGCCGTCCAACCCGGTCACCGTCACCGCCCCCGACGGCTCGACCTACGAGATCGACCACGGCGCCGTCACCGTCGCCGCGATCACCTCCTGCACCAACACCTCCAACCCCTACGTCATGGTCGCCGCCGCCCTGGTGGCCAAGAAGGCGGTGGAGAAGGGCCTGACCCGCAAGCCGTGGGTCAAGACCACCCTGGCCCCGGGCTCCAAGGTCGTCATGGACTACTACGACCGCGCCGGCCTCACCCCCTACCTGGACAAGCTGGGCTTCAACCTCGTCGGCTACGGCTGCACCACCTGCATCGGCAACTCCGGCCCGCTGCCGGAGGAGGTCTCCAGGGCGGTCAACGAGGGCGACCTGGCCGTGACCTCGGTGCTCTCGGGCAACCGCAACTTCGAGGGCCGCATCAACCCCGACGTCAAGATGAACTACCTGGCGTCCCCGCCGCTGGTCGTCGCGTACGCCATCGCGGGCTCGATGAAGGTGGACGTCACCCGTGAGCCGCTGGGCACCGACAAGGACGGCGACCCGGTCTTCCTGAAGGACGTGTGGCCCTCCGAGCAGGAGGTCAACGACGTCGTCGCCTCCGCCATCGGCGAGGACATGTTCTCCACCTCCTACCAGGACGTCTTCGCGGGCGACGCCCAGTGGCAGGCGCTGCCGGTGCCCACCGGCGACACCTTCGAGTGGGACCCGCAGTCCACCTACGTGCGCAAGCCCCCGTACTTCGAGGGCATGGGCATGGACCCGGAGCCGGTGCAGGACATCTCCGGCGCCCGCGTCCTGGCCAAGCTGGGAGACTCGGTCACCACCGACCACATCTCCCCGGCGGGCGCCATCAAGGCCGACACCCCGGCCGGCAAGTACCTCACCGAGCACGGTGTGGAGCGCCGCGACTTCAACTCCTACGGCTCGCGCCGAGGCAACCACGAGGTCATGATCCGCGGCACCTTCGCCAACATCCGCCTGCGCAACCAGATCGCGCCGGGCACCGAGGGCGGCTACACCCGCGACTTCACCGTCGACGGCGGGCCGGTCTCCTTCATCTACGACGCCTCCCAGAACTACCAGGCCGCCGGCATCCCGCTGGTCGTCCTGGCGGGCAAGGAGTACGGTTCGGGCTCCTCGCGCGACTGGGCGGCCAAGGGCACCGCGCTGCTGGGCGTCAAGGCCGTCATCGCCGAGAGCTACGAGCGCATCCACCGCTCGAACCTGATCGGCATGGGCGTGCTGCCGCTGCAGTTCCCCGAGGGGCAGTCGGCCGAGTCGCTGGGCCTGACGGGTGAGGAGACCTTCTCCGTCAGCGGCATCACCGCGCTGAACGAGGGCGGCATCCCGGGGACGGTGAAGGTGACCACCGACACCGGCGTGGAGTTCGACGCCACGGTGCGCATCGACACCCCCGGCGAGGCGGACTACTACCGCAACGGCGGCATCATGCAGTACGTGCTGCGCTCGCTGATCCGCAAGTGATCCGCGAGTGATCCGCGGCGGACAGCGGCCCGGACGGCGGCGTTCAAGCGGTGACGGCGGGGCCGTACCTCCCTTGGTGGGAGGTGCGGCCCCGCCGCGTTTCCCGGAGGTCTCAACTCGGGAAAGACTGGCACCCGAACGCGCACCGATCTTGCCCCCCGGAAGGAGAGTGGACTATACCTGTCGGCGTCCGAGCGGTCATATGAGAAGACGAAGGCTCGAAAGTCGTGGCTCCCGAGGAGGAAGGGCGCGGACCAGGCCCGGCGCGGCTTCGTGCAACCGGCGTTACATCCCGCACAACTCAGCTTCAACTCGCAAGCGGCGCACGGTAGTTCCGGCGCACCGCCGGAGTCCTTTACAGAAGGCGAGGACTTGAGCATGGGATCCACCGATGTCAACCGTCGTGATCTGATCAAGCGGGCCACCGCGGCCGGTCTGATCGCCGTCCCCGCCATGAGCGCGCTCTCCGCCTGCGCCACCAGCGACGGCGGCGGCGACAACGAGGTCGCCAAGGGCCAGAAGACCAAGGACAACCCGCTGGGCGTCAACAAGGACGCCGGCCTGGACTTCGTTATCTTCGACGGCGGCTTCGGCACCCAGTACGGCAAGGACGCCGCGAAGATCTACGAGAAGAGCTACGGCAAGGTCAAGCTCACCGCCACCCAGAAGATCCGCTCGGTCCTCCAGCCCAGAATGGTCGGCGGCAACCCGCCCGACCTCATCGACAACTCCGGCGCCGAGCAGATGGACGCGGCCACCCTGATCGCCAAGGACCAGCTCGTCGAGCTGAGCCCCCTGCTGGACGCCCCCTCCGTCGACGACCCGGACACCAAGGTCCGCGACACCCTCCTGCCGGGCACCATCGAGATGGGCCAGTACGGCGACGAGAAGGTCTGGCGCCTGAACTACGCCTACACCGTCTACGGCCAGTGGTACTCGAAGAAGCTGCTGGCCGACAACGACTGGGAGTACCCCAGGACCTGGGACGAGATGCTCGCCCTGTGCGCCAAGGCCAAGAAGAAGGGCATCGCGGGCTGGACGTACGCCGGCCAGCACCCGTACTACATCCCCTTCACCCTCTACCCGTTCATCGGGAAGATCGGCGGCCGGGAGGTCCTGGACGCCATCGACAACCTGGAGCCGAACGCCTGGAAGCACGGTGCGGTCAAGAGCGCCTTCGAGGCCTACCACGAGCTGTCGGCCAAGGGCTACATCCTGCGGGGCACCCCCGGCCTGGACCACATCCAGTCCCAGACCCAGTGGACCAAGGGCAAGTGCCTCTTCATCCCCAACGGCTCCTGGGTGGAGAACGAGGCCGCCGACACCACGCCCGCCGACTTCGACATGGCCTGCGGCGCGGTCACCGGACTGGACGACTCCGACAAGATGCCCTTCGGCACCCTGTGGGCGCAGGCCGGCGAGCCGTTCATAGTGCCCGCCCAGGCCAAGAACCCGGCCGGCGGCATGGAACTGCTGCGGATCATGCTGAGCAAGGAGTCGGCGCAGAACTTCTCCAAGCTGGTGAAGTCGCTGACCTGCGTGGCCGGCGCCACCGACGGCATGAAGATGTCCCCCGGACTGGCCTCCTCCAGCCAGGCGCTCAAGGACGCCGGGGACAACGTGGTCAACCCACGCATCTTCGACTGGTACCAGACCCTCCACAAGGAGCAGATCGGCTCGGTGCTCGCCGAGCTGCTGGCCGGCCGGATGAAGCCCGCCGAGGCCATGAACAAGTGCCAGGAGTACGCCGACCGGACGGCCCGGGACGACTCCGTCAGGAAGTACAGGCACGCGTGAGCCGGACCCCCGCCGGGTCCGCGCCGGGGACGGCCCGGGCGCGGACCGGGCACGGGCGCAGCAGCCGGAAGAACCGGAACAGCCGGAAGGCGGAGATGGGACGAGGGCGGCATGGCCAGTGACAGCCCGGCGGTTGCCGAGGCCACCGAGCAAGCGGCGTCCCCGCCGGGAAGGCCCGGCGGAGGCCGCGGGGAGCGGCGCGTCTCCCCCCACCACCGGACCTATCTGAAGTACCGGTTCATCGCCGGCTTCCTCGCGGTGCCCCTGGTGCTCTACGGCGTCCTGGTCGTGTCGCCGTTCTTCCAGACGTTCTACTACTCGCTCACCGACTGGACGGGCCTGAGCAGCGACTTCTCCTTCGTCGGGCTGGACAACTTCAGCCGCCTGACGGAGGACGAGATCTTCCGCAAGGCGCTGTGGCACAACGTCCTGCTGCTGCTGGTCCTGCCCGTCATCACCCTCGGACTGGGCCTGTTCTTCGCCTTCATGCTCAACGTCGGCGGCCGGCACCGGCGGGGCGAGGCCGTGGCGGGGGTGCGCGGCTCGCGCTTCTACAAGATCGTCTACTTCTTCCCGCAGGCGCTGTCGATCGCGATCGTCGTGGTGCTGTGGAAGTACATCTTCAACCCCGCCGGCGGCCTGCTCAACGGCATACTGTCGGCCGTCGGCCTGGAGGAGTGGCAGCAGAGCTGGCTCGGCGACCCCCGGCTGGCCTTCTGGTGCGTCGTGATCGTGATGGTGTGGGCGAACGTCGGCTTCTACGTCGTCCTGTTCTCCGCGGCGATGGGCTCCATCCCCCGCGAGATCTACGAGGCGACGCTGCTGGACGGCGCAGGCCGGACGACCACGTTCTTCCGCGTCACCCTGCCGCTGATGCGCGACACCGTGCAGACCGGCTGGGTGTACATGGGCATCATGGCGCTCGACGCCTTCGCCGTGGTGCACATCCTGACGGTGAACGCGGGCGGCCCCGCCTACTCGACCATCGTCGCGCCGGTCTACCTCTACAACAAGGCGTTCCAGGACGGACAGGCCGGCTACGCGACCGCCGTCGCCGTCGCCCTGCTGATCGTCACCATGGTCTTCTCCGTGGCGGCGATGGCGTTCGGGCGGAGCAAGGACCGGATCGAGTTCTGACAGGCCAGCGGGAGAACCAGCCATGACCACTGCCGAACCGTCGCCCTCCCTCAGGCCGGGGGACCCCGAGGAGACCGCCGCGGCCCTCACCAAGGGCACAGCCGGCCCGCGGCGACCCGCGAACGCGCCCGGCGGGGGCGCCGGGCGGGACGGGGGCGGCACGGAGGGACGCACCCTCAACGCCTTCTCGCACGCCTTCCTGGTGCTGTGGGCCGTGATGGCCGCCGGGCCCCTGCTGTGGGCGGTGATGAACTCCTTCAAGTCCTCCGGCGCCATCCTGGAGGACCCCTGGTCGCTGCCGGTCAAGCTGAACTGGGAGAACTGGTCCTTCGCCTGGAACGAGGCGAACATCGGCCAGTACACGATCAACTCGGTGATCGTGGTGGGCGGTTCGGTGGCCGGCACCATGCTGCTGGGCTCGATGGTGGCCTACGTCCTGGCCCGCTACGACTTCCCCGGCAACCGGCTGGTGTACTTCCTGTTCGTCGGCGGCATGGCCTTCCCGATCATCGTCGCCCTGGTGCCGCTGTTCTTCGTGATGAAGAACTTCGCGCTGCTGGACACCTACCACGGCCTGATCCTGGTCTACATCGCCTACTCGCTGCCGTTCACCGTCTTCTTCATGTCGGCCTTCTTCCGCACCCTGCCCTCCTCCATCGCGGAGGCCGCCGAGATCGACGGCGCCTCGCACAGCCGGATCTTCTTCCAGGTCATGCTGCCGATGGCCAAGCCCGGCCTGATAAGCGTGGGGATCTTCAACTTCCTGGGGCAGTGGAACCAGTACCTCATCCCCCAGGTGGTGCACGTGGGCGACGCCGACAAGTACGTGCTCACCCAGGGCCTGGCCAACCTGGCGGCCCAGACCGGCTACCGCGGCAACTGGGGCGGGCTCTTCGCCGGCCTGACCCTGGCCGTGCTGCCCATCCTCGTCGTCTACGTCGTCTTCCAGCGCCAGGTGCAGGCGGGACTGACCGCGGGCGCGCTGAAGTAGGCCCGGCCCCCGCCACCCGCCCCGGGGCGGCCACCGCACACCGGTGGCCGCCCCGGGGTCTCTCCGTGCGCTCGGACGGTCACCTTCCGTGCGCGTGTAACATCCGAGCGCCCACCCCGCTCAAGGTCTTGACGGGAGAGAACGCTTCAGGCTGTCCTTATGGTTCACGTGTTGGAGACAAGCCGCACCCCGTCGGCGTGGTGCGGCCTACGGGCAGGTCGTCGAGCCGCCCGTCGAGGCGGGAGTGGATGAGTCGTGGAGACTCCGGGGTCGCAGTCCTCTCTGCACCGGGCCAATCTGGAACGGGTGGTACGAGCCGTGCGCATCGCGGGCTCGCTCACCCAGGCGGAGATCGCGCGGACCACGGGGCTGTCGGCCGCGACGGTCTCCAACATCGTCCGGGAGCTCAAGGACAACGGCACGGTCGAGGTCACCCCGACCTCCGCCGGAGGGCGCCGGGCCCGCAGCGTCTCGCTGTCGGGGGACGCCGGGATCGTCGTCGGCGTCGACTTCGGCCACTCCCACCTGCGCGTGGCCGTCGGCAACCTGGCCCACCAGGTGCTCGCCGAGGAGTCCGAGCCCATCGACGTGGACGCCTCCGCCTCCCAGGGCTTCGACCGGGCCGAGCGGCTGGTGGCACGGCTGATCGAGGTGACCGGCTTCCGCCGCGAGAAGGTCATCGGGATGGGCCTGGGCGTCCCCGGCCCGATCGACGTCGAGACCGGCGTGCTGGGCTCCAGCACCATCCTGCCGGGCTGGGCCGGGACCAATCCGCGCGAGGAGTTGTCCTCACGGCTCGGCGTGGAGGTCCACGTCGACAACGACGCCAACCTCGGCGCGCTGGGCGAGCTGGTGTGGGGCAGCGGGCGCGGCGCGCGGGACCTGGCGTACATCAAGGTCGCCAGCGGCGTCGGCGCGGGCCTGGTGATCGACGGCCAGATCTACCGGGGCCCCGGCGGCACCGCGGGTGAGATCGGCCACATCACGCTGGACGAGTCCGGCCCGGTGTGCCGGTGCGGCAACCGCGGCTGCCTGGAGACCTTCACCGCGGCCCGCTACGTCCTGCCGCTGCTGCACTCCAGCCACGGTCCCGATCTGACCATGCCCGAGATGGTCAGGCTCGCCCGCTCCGGCGACCTGGGCTGCCGCCGGGTGGTGGCCGACGTCGGGCGCCATGTGGGCAGCGGTGTCGCGAACCTGTGCAATCTGCTCAATCCCAGCCGGGTCGTGCTCGGCGGCGATCTGGCCGAGGCCGGCGAGCTGGTGCTCGACCCGATCCGCGACTCGGTCTCCCGGTACGCCATCCCCAGCGCGGCCCGGCAGCTGACGGTGGTGCCCGGCGCGCTGGGCGGCCGCGCGGAGGTGCTGGGCGCGCTGGCGCTGGTGCTGAGCGAGATGGGCGACTCCACGCTGCTGGACGGTTCGCTGAACGGCTCGCCGGGCGGGGCCGCCGGGCGCGTGCCGGCCGTCGCCGCGTCCGCCGGGGCCTGACGGGCCCCGGTCGGGAGCGGGCCGGGAGCGCGGAAAACAAGCGAAGAGAGGGACGGGACGAACGGGGGCCAAAGGGGCCTCCGTGCCTGTGCCATGCCGGCGAGAGCGCTCTCGCCGCCACTCTGTGTTCACCTTGTTCACGCATGGCATCGTTGCTGTCTCGTTAAGAATTTACTTCTTGACGGCAGGTGTTACTGCGAGTTGACTTCCTGCCACCTCGGCCGCAGTGACGCGGCCTCGTCAGGGAGGTTTCTGTATGAACACGCAACTGCGCCGTGCCGCCGTGGCCGTGGCCGCAACCGCCATGGCCGTCTCGCTCGCCGCCTGCGGCAGCGCCAAGGAAGCCGGAGGCGGCGCCTCGGACGGCGACGACAAGAAGAAGGACGGCCCGCTGACCATCGGCCTGCTGCTGCCGGAGGACCAGACGGCCCGTTACGAGAACTTCGACAAGCCGCTCATAGAGAAGAGAATCAAGGAGCTCTGCTCCGACTGCGAGATCAGCTACGTCAACGCCAAGGAGGACGCGTCGACGCAGCAGCAGCAGATGAACTCGATGATCACCAAGAAGGTGGACGCGATCATCCTGGACGCGGTGGACGCCAAGTCCATCGCCGGTTCCGTCAACAAGGCCGACCAGGCCGGCATCCCGGTCGTCGCCTACGACCGCCTCGCCGAGGGCCCGATCTCCGCCTACACCTCCTTCGACAACGAGCAGGTCGGCAAGGTCCAGGGCACCGCCCTGCTGGAGAAGCTCGGCGACAAGGCCGAGGACGGCCAGATCGTCATGATGAACGGGTCGCCGACCGACCCCAACGCGGCCATGTTCAAGAAGGGCGCCAAGTCCGTCCTGGACGGCAAGGTCAAGGTGGGCAAGTCCTACGACACCACCGGCTGGAAGCCCGAAGAGGCCAACAAGAACATGAGCGGCGCCATCGCCTCCCTGGGCAAGGAGAACATCGTCGGCGTCTACTCCGCCAACGACGGCATGGCCGGCGGCATCATCACCGCCCTCAAGAGCGCCGGCGTCGACCCGCTGCCGCCGGTCACCGGCCAGGACGCCGAACTGGCGGGCGTCCAGCGCATCATCTCCGGCGACCAGTTCATGACGGTCTACAAGCCCTTCCAGCCCGAGGCCTACGCCGCCGCCGAGATGGCCGTCGCCCTGGCCCGCGGCGAGAAGCCGGAGACCGAGACCACCGTCGACAGCGCGACCACCAAGGACGTGCCCGCGACCCTGATCGAGCCGATCGCGGTGACCGTCGACAACCTCAAGGACACCGTCGTCGAGGACGGCCTCTACACGGTGGAGGAGATCTGCACGGCCAAGTACGCCGAGGCGTGCGAGAAGGCCGGTCTGAAGTAACGGTCCGGCACTCCGCCGGCCCACCGGTGCCCGCGCCCCCTCGTCACCCCGCCGGGCGCGGGCGCCGTGCGGTCCCCACCCCCGTTTCGTCCTAGGAGTTGGTTCACGTGTCCGCTACGCCTGTACTGGCGTTGCGCGGAATCTCCAAGCGCTTCGGTGCCGTTCAGGCGCTCACCGACGTCGATCTGGAGGTCCACGCCGGCGAGGTGGTCGCCCTGGTGGGCGACAACGGCGCCGGGAAGTCCACCCTCGTGAAGACGATCGCCGGCGTCGGCCCCGCCGACGAGGGCGTCTTCGAGTGGCAGGGCCGAGCCGTCGAGGTCAACCGGCCGCACGACGCCCAGGAACTGGGCATCGCGACCGTCTACCAGGACCTCGCGCTCTGCGACAACCTCGACGTGGTCGGCAACCTGTTCCTCGGGCGCGAGATCCTGCGCTCCGGCGTCCTCGACGAGATCGAGATGGAGCGCCGCGCCCGGGAACTGCTCGACACCCTGTCGATCCGCATCCCCAGCGTCCGCATCCCCGTCGCCTCCCTCTCCGGCGGCCAGCGGCAGGTCGTCGCCATCGCCCGCTCGATGCTGGGCGAGCCGAGACTCGTCATCCTCGACGAGCCCACCGCGGCCCTCGGCGTCGAGCAGACCGCCCAGGTCCTCGACCTGGTCGAGAGGCTGCGCGAACGCGGCCTGGCCGTCATCCTCATCAGCCACAACATGGCGGACGTCAAGGCGGTCGCCGACAAGGTGGCGGTGCTCCGGCTCGGCCGCAACAACGGCGTCTTCGACGTCGCGAGCACATCCCAGGAAGAGATCATCTCCGCCATCACCGGCGCCACGGAGAACGCCGTGACCCGCCGCAAGGCGCGTACCGCGGGGAGCCGACCGTGAGTGAGACCAAGCTTTCCAAGAACCCCGAGAACTCCGGGGACCCCCGGGCCGCGGCCACCGCCTCCGGAAACGGCGCGGCCGCCCAGGCAGCCACGCCCGCCGTCGACCCCCGGCTGCTCGTGCGCGAGGAGGGCCTGGCGGGCTACTGGACCGACTTCAAGCGGAAGATGCGCACCGGCGAACTGGGCTCCGTCCCCGTCGTCGTCGGCCTGATCCTCATCTGGGCGATCTTCCAGTTCCAGGACTCGGCCTTCCTGTCCGCCGAGAACCTCTCCAACCTGTCGGTCTACATCGTCGGCACCGGACTGATCTCCGTCGGCATCGTCTTCGTGCTGCTGCTGGGCGAGATCGACCTGTCGGTCGGCTCGGTCAGCGGCCTGGCCTCCGCCGTCTTCGCCGTACTCGCCGTCAACAACGGGATGAACGAGTGGCTGGCGGTCGTCCTGGCACTGCTCACCGGCGCCGCGGTCGGAGCCTTCCACGGCTACTTCTTCGCCAGGATCGGTGTCCCCGCCTTCGTCGTCACCCTGGCGGGCCTGCTGGCCTGGAACGGCCTGATGCTGAAGGTGCTGGGCACCGACGGCACCATCAACCTGGACCGCGAGGGCCTGGTCGGCACCCTGTCCAACCACTACTTCACCGACATCGCCGTCGCCTACGGCACCGCGGCGGTCGCGGTCGGCGTCTTCTTCGCCGTCCAGTTCGCCGGCGCCCGGCGCCGCGCCGCGGCCGGCATCCCCGCCCGCCCGCTCAGCGAGATCATCGTGCGCACCGCGGTGCTGGCCCTGCTGGCCTTCGGCGCCGCCCACATGCTCAACCAGTACCGGGGCATGCCGCTGGCGCTGCTGATCTTCCTGGTCGTGCTGGTGGCGCTGGACTTCGTCCTCAAGCGCACCTCCTACGGCCGCAAGGTCTTCGCGCTCGGCGGCAACACCGAGGCGGCGCGCCGCGCCGGCATCAACGTCGAACTGGTGCGCATCTCGGTCTTCTCCGTCGCGGGCACCATGGCCGCCTTCGGCGGACTGATGATCGCCTCCCGCATCCTGGCCGCCAACCAGGGCGCGGGCAGCGGCAACCTCCTGATGGAGGCCATCGCCGCGGCCGTCATCGGCGGCACCAGCCTCTTCGGCGGGCGCGGCTCGGTGTGGTCCGCGCTGCTGGGCATGCTGGTGATCGGCTCGATCGCCAACGGCATGGCCCTGCTGGGCATCGCCGCCGCCATCCAGTACATGATCACGGGCGCGGTGCTGCTGGCCGCGGTCGTCATCGACTCGGTCTCCCGGCGCACCCAGCGCTCGGCGGGCCGGAGCTGACCGCCCACCCGCCCACCCGCCCCTCCGTTCCCGCCCGGTGCCGGGCCCCTCATCCCCAGGGGCCCGGCACCGGCCCTTGTGCGCGGCCGCCCCCACACCGACCGGGGGCCGTTCCCGCGACACACCGCGACACACCCGGACGGCGGCAACGCGGTGGCCGCCGCACGACCGGGCGACCGGAACATTAGACTCATCGGATCGGCACAAGCCCGTACGGCTCGACCAGCAAGGAGGCACGGGTGGCTCTGCTGACCCGCATCACGGGACCGCGCGATCTCGACCGGCTCAGCCCCGAAGAGCTCGACCAGCTCGCCCGGGAGATCCGGACCTTCCTCGTCGAGGCGGTCTCCAAGACCGGTGGCCACCTCGGCCCCAACCTGGGCGTGGTCGAGCTGACCATCGCCCTGCACCGGGTCTTCGAGTCGCCCAGGGACAAGGTCCTCTTCGACACCGGACACCAGAGCTACGTCCACAAGCTGCTCACCGGGCGGCAGGACTTCTCAAGACTGCGGGCCAGGGGCGGGATCTCCGGCTACCCCTCGCGGGCCGAGTCCGAGCACGACGTCATCGAGAACTCCCACGCCTCCACCGTGCTGGGCTGGGCCGACGGACTGGCCAAGGCCAACCAGGTGCTGGGCCGCGAGGACCACCACGTGGCCGCGGTCATCGGCGACGGCGCACTCACCGGCGGCATGGCCTGGGAGGCGCTCAACAACATCGCCGCCGCCAAGGACCGCCCCCTGGTCATCGTCGTCAACGACAACGAGCGCTCCTACGCGCCCACCATCGGCGGCCTGGCCGACCACCTGGCCACCCTGCGCACCACCGACGGCTACGAGCGCTTCCTGGCCCGCAGCAAGGACCTGCTCAACCGCACCCCGGTCGTCGGCAGGCCGCTGTACGAGACCCTGCACGGCGCCAAGAAGGGCATCAAGGACGTCATCGCCCCGCAGGGCATGTTCGAGGACCTGGGCCTGAAGTACCTCGGCCCCATCGACGGCCACGACATAGCGGCACTGGAGTCCGCCCTGACCCGCGCCAAGCGCTTCGGCGGCCCGGTCATCGTCCACTGCCTGACCGAGAAGGGCCGCGGCTACCAGCCCGCCGTCCAGCACGAGGCCGACCGCTTCCACGCCGTCGGCGTCATCCACCCCGACACCGGGCTGCCGGTGGCCGCCTCCGGCGCCGACTGGACCTCGGTCTTCGGCGAGGAGATGGTCGAGCTCGGCCGCGAGCGCGCGGACGTCGTGGCCATCACCGCCGCGATGCTCCAGCCGGTCGGCCTGCGGAAGTTCGCCGAGACCTTCCCCGACCGCGTCTACGACGTGGGCATCGCCGAGCAGCACGGCGCCGTCTCGGCGGCCGGACTGGCCACCGGCGGACTGCACCCGGTCTTCGCCGTCTACGCCACCTTCCTCAACCGCGCCTTCGACCAGGTGCTGATGGACGTCGCCCTGCACAGGTGCGGGGTGACGTTCGTGCTGGACCGGGCCGGGGTCACCGGCACCGACGGCGCCTCCCACAACGGCATGTGGGACATGTCGATCCTCCAGGTCGTCCCCGGACTGCGGATCGCCGCCCCGCGCGACGCCGACCAGCTCCGTGCCCAGCTGCGCGAGGCCGTCGAGGTGAAGGACGCCCCGACGGTGGTGCGCTTCTCCAAGGGCGCCGTCGGCCCGTCCGTGCCCGCCGTCTCCACGATCGGCGGCATGGACGTGCTGCGCGAGGCGCGGACGGAGGAGGGCGAGCGGCCGGACGTGCTGCTGGTCTCCGTCGGCGCGCTGGCCCCGATGTGCCTGGAGATCGCCGGCCTGCTGGAGAAGCAGGGCATCTCCACCACCGTGGTGGACCCCCGCTGGGTCAAGCCGGTCGACGAGGCGCTGCCGCCGCTGGCGGACCGCCACCGCGTCGTGGTCACCGTGGAGGACAACAGCCGGGCGGGCGGCGTCGGCTCGGCGATCGCGCAGGCGCTGCGCGACGCGGGCGTGGACGTGCCGCTGCGCGACTTCGGCATCCCCCCGAAGTTCCTGGACCACGCCTCCCGCGCCGAGGTGCTCGCCGAGATCGGCCTGACCGCGCCGGACATCGCCCGCCAGGTCACCGGTCTGGTCGCCAAGCTCGG
The DNA here is from genome assembly GCF_017114865.1 of Streptomyces verrucosisporus. Classification (GTDB taxonomy): domain Bacteria; phylum Actinomycetota; class Actinomycetes; order Streptomycetales; family Streptomycetaceae; genus Streptomyces; species Streptomyces fenghuangensis. Next base: position 97,816 of record NZ_JADEYH010000018.1, read on the forward strand.
CGGCCGCTACGGCACCGGCGACACCGAGAGCGCCGAGGCCACCGAGCGCGCGGACGGCATCGGCACGGAGGCCGCCCGGGACTGACGCCCCAGGGCCCGGCCGAGCCCCCCTTCCCCGGCCGGTCCGCCCGGCCCGTCCGGCACCCCGGACGGGCCGGCGAGCCCGGTTCCCGAGCCCGCCCCGAAGCCGCCTTTGCCGCCCCGGCACGCCGCACCGGCGCCCACCGGAGCGGCGGGGGCGGCGGAGGGGACGGATAGGTTGTAGCCCATGCCGACCGCCTCCGACCCACCCCGGTCCCTGCGGCTGCCGAGCGCCCGCACGGCACCGGCCGAGGCCGCACGGGTGCGGGAGCCCGGTACCCGCCCGCCGGTCGGCGGCCTCGCCCACCGCCCGGCGTCCGCGCCAGCGGGCCGGCCGCGCCCGCTGTGGCCCCGGCTGCTGCCCGTGCTGGTGCTGCTGGCCGCGCTCACCCGCGCCCCGTCCTTCCTGCGGCCGCTGTGGAACCCCGACGAGGGCTTCCTCGCCACCCAGGCCCGGATGCTCGCGGACGGCGGGACGCTCTACGACACCGTCGTGGACCGCAAACCGCCCCTGGTGCCCTGGCTCTACCAGGGGGCGTTCGCCGTCTTCGGCGACGCCTCGCTGTGGCCGGTCAAGGCCGCGGCGGTGGCGGCGGTGGCGGCGACCGCCGCGCTGCTGGCCTCCCTGGCCCGCCGCCGCTGGGGCGAGCGGGCCGCATGGGCCGCCGGAGTGCTGTTCGTCCTCGCCTCGGTGGGCCTCAACCCCGAGGACGCGCAGGCGGCGAACTTCGAGGTCTTCATGCTGCCGTTCACCGCGGCGGCCCTGTGGTGCGCCGACCGCAGGCACTGGACGGCCGCGGGCCTCGCGGTCGCCGGCGCCTTCCTGGTCAAGCAGACGGGCGGCGCCACCCTGCTGCCGGTGCTGTTCCTGCTGCGGCGCTCGGCGCCGCCCGGCGATCCGCGGCGGGCCGCGCTGCTCCGGCTGGGCGCGGGCTGCGTACTGCCGGTGGCAGTGGTGGCGGCTGCCTGCGGCTGGTCCCGCTTCCTGTTCTGGACGGTCACCGGATCGGGAGCGTACGCCTCCTTCACCGGCTCGGAGCTGCACGTGCTCGGCCGGGGTCTGGGCAACACCGCCATCGCGGCGGCCGGCTTCGCGGGGCTGCTGGTGCCGCTGGCGGCGGCCCTGCGGCGGCGCCCGCCGGCGCGGCGGCGGGTCCTGACGGCGGATCTGTGGATCTGGCTGGCGGCCGCAGCGGTCGCCGTGGTCTCCGGCTTCCACTTCTTCGGCCACTACTACCTGCAGCTGCTGCCGCCGCTGGCCCTGCTGGGCGCGGGCGCACTGCACCTGCTGGGCGGCGGGTGGACGCGCCGGGCCGCGCTGTGCGCGGTGCTGTCGTGCGCGCTGTTCCTGGGCTGGAGCACGGCCGCGGGCAGCGGGGAGCTGGACCACGCCCGCAAGGTGGCCGACGCCGCGCGGCGGCACGCCGGACCGCAGGAGAAGGTGCTGCTGTGGGGCATGCACCCGGAGGGCTACTGGCTGGCCGACCGCCGCCCGGCCAGCCGCTACCTCACCGCCGGCCTGCTGACCAACTTCAGCGGCGGCCGGGACGGGCCCCGGGTGGGCCAGCGGTACGGCGTCGAGGGCGGCTGGCACACCTTCCGGGCCGAGCTGTCCGAGGACCCGCCGAAGGTGATCGTCGACGACTCGCGCGGCAAGCCGTACGAGCCCTCCCGGATGCCGACGCTGCGCTACCTGCTCGCGGCGTACTACGAGCGCGCGGAGCGGGTGGACGGTGCGGTGGTGTACGTGCTGCGGCCGGAGCGCGGGGAGAAGCGGGAGCAGGGGGAGCACGGGGAGCGTGAGGGGCGCGAGGAGCGCGCGGAGAGGGGCGCGGCCGGCGCCCGCTGAGCCGGGGAGACGGGGCGGGGGCGGGGGGGAGCGGGGTCAGCGCACCGAACGCGGCCCGGCCGTACCGGCGCCCAGCGCCGCCACCCGCTCGCGCAGCCCGCGGTCGGCGGTGACCACCGTGCAGGGCCGGCCGCGGCCCTCGGCCGCCACCAGTTCCACGATCCGGTCGTCGCCGCTGCCGGGCGCCTCCACCACCCGTACCCCGGGCACGGAGGCCACCTTGCGGGCGGCGCCCTCCACGACGAGCACGATCTCCTCGCCGTCCTCGCCGTCCTCGCCGTCCTCGCCGTCTGCGTCCGCCCGCGCCGCGAGACGGTCCCGCAGCCGCTCGGCGGCGCCGCGCCGGTCTCGCCACCAGCCGTCCGGCACCGAGCCGACGACGTTGGCGGCGTCCACGACGAGCAGGGGGCGAAGGCGTCCGGGCATGGCCCAAGACTGCCACGGACACCGCCCGGCCACCGCACGGCCACCGACCCCGGAGCCCCGCGCACGCGACGGCGCCCGCCCGCACTCGGGGTGCGGACGGGCGCCGTGGACGGCAGGGGGCGGCGGGGCCGCCCCGGTGCGTCAGTTCGGGATGGAGGCCACGCCCGGCTCCAGGAACCGCTTGCCGGCCACGCGCTCGGAGACGCCCTCGCGGTCCAGGTACGGCGTGATGCCGCCCAGGTGGAAGGGCCAGCCCGCGCCGGTGATCAGGCACAGGTCGATGTCGTGGGCCTCGGCGACGACGCCCTCGTCGAGCATCAGTCGGATCTCCCCGGCGATCGCGTTCAGCGCGCGCTCGCGGACCTGCTCCTCGGTCAGCACCGTGTCGCCGGTCTCGAACAGGGCGGCGACCTCCGGGTCCAGCTCCGGCTTGCCGGAGTCGTACACGTAGAGGCCGCGCTTGCCCGCCTTGACGATGCGGCCCAGGTTCTCCGAGACGGCGAAGCGGTCGGGGAACGCGGCGTTGAGCGTGCCGGCCACATGGTGGGCGACGGCCGGTCCGACCAGCTCCAGCAGGACGATCGGCGACATGGGCAGGCCCAGGGGGGCCAGCGCCCGGTCGGCGACCTCGACGGGGGTGCCCTCGTCGATGGAGCGCAGCACCTCGCCCAGGAAGCGGGTCAGGATGCGGTTGACGACGAACGCCGGGGCGTCCTTGACCAGCACGGCCGTCTTCTTCAGCGACTTGGCGACCGCGAAGGCCGTCGCCAGCGAGGCGTCGTCGGTCCGCTCGGCGCGGACGATCTCCAGCAGTGGCAGCACGGCGACGGGGTTGAAGAAGTGGAAGCCCACGACCCGCTCGGGGTGCTCGAGCTTGCTCGCCATCTCGGTGACCGACAGCGAGGAGGTGTTGGTGGCCAGGATGGCGTGCTCGGGCACGACCGCCTCGACCTCGGCGAACACCTGCTGCTTGACGCCCATCTCCTCGAAGACGGCCTCGATGACGAAGTCCGCGTCGCCGAAGGCGGCGGCCTTGTCCAGCGAACCGGTGACCAGGGCCTTGAGGCGGTTGGCCTTGTCCTGGCCCACACGCCCCTTGAGCAGGAGCTTGTCGATCTCCTCGTGGACGTAGCCCACTCCCTTGTCGACGCGCTCCTGGTCGATGTCGGTCAGCACGACCGGCACCTCCAGGCGGCGGGCGAACAGCAGGGCGAGCTGCGAGGCCATCAGACCGGCGCCGACGACGCCGACCTTGGTGACCGGGCGGGCCAGCTTCTTGTCCGGGGCGCCGGCCGGACGCTTGGCGCGCTTGTTGACCAGGTTGAAGGCGTACAGGCCGCTGCGCAGCTCGTCGCCCATGATCAGGTCGGCCAGGGCGCGGTCCTCGGCGTCGAAGCCCTGCCGCAGGTCGCCGTTCCTGGCCGCCGCGATGATGTCCAGCGCGCGGTAGGCGGCCGGGGCCGCGCCGTGCACCTTGGAGTCGGCGATAGAGCGCCCGCGGGCGACGGCCTGGTCCCAGGCCTCGCCGCGGTCGACGTCCGGGCGCTCGACCTCGAGCTCGCCGCGGAGCACCGAGGCGGTCCAGATCAGGGACTGCTCCAGGAAGTCGGCGCCGTCGAAGATCGCGTCGGCGATGCCGAGCTCGAAGACCTGCTCACCCCTCAGCTGCTTGTTCTGGTTGAGCGAGTTCTCGATGATCACCGAGACCGCGCGGTCGGCGCCGACCAGGTTCGGCAGCAGGGTGCAGCCGCCCCAGCCGGGGACCAGCCCGAGGAAGACCTCGGGGAGGGAGAAGGCCGGGATGGCCCGTGAGACGGTCCGGTAGGAGCAGTGCAGACCCACCTCGACACCGCCGCCCATCGAGGCGCCGTTGTAGTAGGCGAAGGTCGGCACGGCCAGGGAGGACAGCCGCTTGAAGACGTCGTGGCCACCCTTGCCGATGGCCAGCGCGTCCTCGCGGCGCTTGACGACCTCCACACCCTTGAGGTCGGCGCCCACGGCGAAGATGAACGGCTTGCCGGTCACGCCGACGCCGGTGATCTCGCCCCTGGCCGCCTCGGCCTCGACCTGGTCGATCGCCTTGTCGAGGTTGACCAGCGACTGCGGGCCGAGCGTGGTGGGCTTGGTGTGGTCCAGGCCGTTGTCCAGGGTGATGAGCGCGAAACGGCCCGCACCCTGGGGGAGGTCGAGGTGGCGCACGTGGGCGGTGGTGACGACCTCGTCGGGGAAGAGCTCGGCTGCGCCCTTCAGCAGTTCGGCGGTGTTGCTCATGCCACTCCCTCGCTGCGCTCGGTCGAGCACTCGCAAGTGCTGCCGTTCTTCACTGTTCGCTCGCTGCGCTCGCTCACTTGCCCTCCCAGTGGGGGTTCTCCCAGATCACGGTGCCGCCCATGCCGAAGCCGACGCACATGGTGGTCAGGCCGTAGCGGACGTGCGGCTGCTCCTCGAACTGCCGCGCGAGCTGCGTCATCAGACGCACACCCGAGGAGGCCAGCGGGTGGCCGAACGCGATGGCGCCGCCGTACTGGTTGACGCGCGGGTCGTCGTCGGCGATGCCGTAGTGGTCCAGCAGGGCCAGCACCTGGACGGCGAAGGCCTCGTTGATCTCGAACAGGCCGATGTCGCCGATCGACAGACCGGCCTTGGCCAGCGCCTTCTCGGTGGAGGGGATCGGGCCGACGCCCATGACCTCCGGCTCCACGCCGGCGAAGGCGTAGGAGACCAGGCGCATCTTGACCGGCAGGCCCAGCTCCCGGGCCACGTCCTCGGCGGCCAGCAGGGAGGCGGTGGCGCCGTCGTTGAGGCCGGCGGCGTTGCCCGCGGTGACCCGGCCGTGCGCGCGGAAGGGGGTCTTCAGGCCCGCGAGCTGCTCCAGGGTGGTGCCCGGGCGCATCGGCTCGTCGGCGGTGGCCAGGCCCCAGCCCGTCTCCCCGACCGACTCGTCGGAGCGGCGCACGGAGATCGGCACCAGATCGGCCTGGATCCTGCCGTCGGCGTACGCCTTGGCGGCCTTCTCCTGGCTGCGCACGGAGTACTCGTCGGCGCGCTGCTTGGTGATGTGCGGGTAGCGGTCGTGGAGGTTCTCCGCCGTCATGCCCATGAACAGGGCGGACTGGTCGACCAGCTTCTCGGAGACGAAGCGCGGGTTGGGGTCCACGCCCTCGCCCATCGGGTGGCGGCCCATGTGCTCGACACCGCCCGCGACCACGACGTCGTAGGCGCCGAAGGCGATCGACCCGGAGGTCGTCGTCACGGCGGTCATGGCGCCGGCGCACATGCGGTCGATGGAGTAGCCCGGCACCGTCGTCGGCAGCCCGGCCAGGATGCCGGCGGTGCGGCCCAGGGTCAGGCCCTGGTCGCCGATCTGGGTCGTCGCGGCGATGGCGACCTCGTCGATGCGCTCCGGGGGCAGGTCCGGGTTGCGGCGCAGCAGCTCACGGATGCACTTGACGACCAGGTCGTCGGCGCGCGTCTCGTGGTAGATGCCCTTCGGGCCCGCCTTGCCGAACGGGGTCCGGACGCCGTCGACGAAGACGACGTCCCTAGCGGTACGAGGCACGTTGGCTCTCCTCCAGGGGTGCGGTGGTACGCCGTACGGCGCGCTTCCCGGAGCTTATGCTACTTGCCGGTAACCCTCAGGTGGACAGCCCCCTTCCGAGGGAGTCGCACGTCACACTCCCGTGCGCCCCCGGCCGCTGGGCGGGCGGCACGGAGCGGGCCCGCTCCGCGCGGGAGCGGGCCCGGAAACCGCGGGGCGGCGCGCGGCCGCCCCGCGGCCACGGAACGCCCGGGGGCGTCAGATGCCCTGCATCCCCTGGAAGACGACGAAGCCGAGGATCAGACCGCCGACCAGGCCCGCGATGGAGACCCCGAGAGCGGTCTTGCCCAGCCGCTCGCCCTTGGACGTGGCGATCGCACCGCAGATGATGCCCGCGATGCCGAAGACCGGCGGGCAGAAGAGGAAGGCGACGCAGCCGAGCACGATGCCGACGATGCTGAGCGTGTTGGACGGGTTCTGCGGCTGCGGCTGGTACGGCTGGTTCGGATAGGACATTCTCTTCCCCCCTGGGATGTCAGTGCGCGATCAGCCTATGCGGGAACCGCGCGCGAGCGAAAGCCCGGTCCCCGCCCGTGGAGGGAGCGGGGACCGGAGGGTCGGGCCGTGTTCCGGGCAGCCCCGGTCAGACGTCGGACGGGACGGCCGACAGGGCGGCCGTCAGCAGCGGCGCCGTCTGCTCGACCTGCCACTGCCGGGCGCCGAGGGCGCGCAGCGCCCCCGCGACCGCGGACTCGGACGCCTCGCCCGGCGGTTCCCAGCACAGCCGCCGCACCGTGTCGGGGGAGAGCAGGTTCTCCTGGGGCAGGTTCAGCTCCTCCGCGCGCGCCGTCACCGCCGCCCGCGCCGCGGCCAGCCGGGCCGCGGCGGCCGGGTCCTTGTCGGCCCAGGTGCGCGGGGGCGGCGGCCCGGCCGGTGTCAGGGCCGGCTGCGGCAGCTCCGCGTCGGACAGGGCGAGGGCGCGCTGGACCGCGGCCAGCCACTGTTCGAGCTGCCTGCGTCCCATCCGCTGCCCGAATCCGGGCAGCGCGGCCAGCGCCTGCACGGTGGCGGGCGTCGCCAGCGCGGCCTCCACGATGGCCGCGTCGGTGAGCACCTTGCCCGGCGAGACGTCGCGGCGCCGCGCCACCTGGTCGCGGGCCGTCCACAGCTCCCGCACGACCGCGATCTGCCGCCGCCTGCGCACCTTGTGCATGCCCGAGGTGCGGCGCCAGGGGTCCTTGCGGGGGGCGGGCGGCGGGGCCGCCGCTATGGCGGCGAACTCCTGGCGCGCCCACGCCAGCTTGCCCTGGCGCTCCAGCTCCTCCTCCAGGGCGTCGCGCAGGTCGACCAGGAGTTCCACGTCCAGCGCCGCGTACCGCAGCCAGGGCTCGGGCAGCGGGCGGGTGGACCAGTCCACGGCGGAGTGGCCCTTCTCCAGGGAGTAGCCCAGGACGTTCTCGACCATCGCGCCGAGGCCGACGCGGGCGAAGCCCGCGAGCCGTCCGGCCAGCTCGGTGTCGAACAGCCGGGACGGGCGCATGCCCGTCTCGCGCAGGCAGGGCAGATCCTGGGTGGCGGCGTGCAGCACCCACTCGGCGTCCGCGATCGCCTCGCCGAGGGCGGTCAGGTCAGGGCAGCCGACCGGGTCGACCAGCGCGGTCCCCGCGCCCGCGCGGCGCAGCTGGACGAGATAGGCGCTCTGCCCGTAGCGGTACCCGGACGCCCGCTCGGCGTCGACGGCCACGGGGCCGCGACCCGCGGCGAAGGCGTCCACGACCCCGGCGAGCGCCTCGGGCGCGGCGGTCACGGGCGGGATGCCCTCGCGCGGCTCCAGCAAGGGGACCGGCGCCGGACCTTCCTCCCGTGCGGGAGGCCGAGCTGCGTTGCTTATGGAGGTCTCTTGGGCGTCGGTCACGCGACAAGGGTATCCATGCGCACGTGATGTGCGTCGTCCGCCGACGGAACGTCACGCCGGGGGACGCCGTACATCAGCCCGCACGCACGCGCATCCGCCCGCCCGGCCGGGGAGCCGGCCGGGCGGGCGGATGCGGTCGCGGGTGGTGTGGGGTCGTGGGTGGTGTGGGGGAGTGGGGGCGCCGGGTAACGGGGTCAGTGGATGATGCCGGTGCGCAGGGCGACCGCGACCATGCCCGCGCGGTCGCCGGTGCCCAGCTTGCGGGCGATCCGGGCGAGGTGGCTCTTGACGGTCAGGGCCGACAGGCCCATGGAGACGCCGATCGCCTTGTTGGACTGGCCCTCCGCCACCAGCCGCAGCACCTCGATCTCCCGGCCGGAGAGCTCGCGGTAGCCACCGGAGTGGCCGGGAGCGCCCGGCGGGCGGCGGTGCATACGGGCGGCGGCGGCGCCGATGGGTGCGGTGCCGGGACGCCCGGGGTGGCCGGGGGTGCCACGGGTGCCGGTGACGACGTAGCCCTTGACGCCGCCCGCGAGGGCGTTGCGCACGGCGCCGATGTCGTCGGCGGCGGAGAGGGCCAGACCGTTGGGCCAGCCCGCCGCACGGGTCTCGGACAGCAGGGTCAGACCGGAGCCGTCGGGCAGGTGGACCTCGGCTACGCAGATGTCGCGCGGGTTGGCGACGCGGGGGCGGGCCTCCGCGACCGAAGACGCCTCGATCACGTCCCGGACACCGAGCGCCCACAGGTGGCGGGTGACGGTGGAACGGACCCGGGGGTCGGCGACGACGACCATGGCCGTCGGCTTGTTCGGGCGGTAGGCGACCAGGCTTGTGGGGTGCTCAAGAAGAACGGACACCGGGCCTCCTGGGGAGTGGAGAGCGGACGGAAGCCGACTATGGGGGAAGTCGGGATGGGATGAGCCCCGTGAGGGGTCACAGAATCCTTCGGCACTCCGCCGGTCCGTCTTTAGGGAATGATCACGAATGAGTGAGTGAAAAATTCCGGCAAATCGGACAGGAGCTCGATCCGGGGAACCATCAGAGTGGCTGCGGGCCACGGCGCTGCGGCAGTGGTACGACGGCTGCCCCCTCGCCCTCTTCCGGCGGCAGCCCCGCGCACTGGCACAGCAGGTCGCACCAGGCCGCCAGATGTCCGGCCGCTGCCTCCCCCGGGCCCTCCCGGGGAGTCCACGAGGCGCGGATCTCCAGCTCCGACCGCACCGCCCGGTCCGCCAGCTCCCCGAAGGAGTGGGAGTCCGCCCGCGTCACCGTGCCGCCCTCCGCGGCGTACCCGGCCGCCCGCGCCTCCAGCGCGCCCGTCAGCCACGACCAGCTCACCTCCGGCAGCAGCGGATCCCCCGCCATCTCCGGCTCCAGCTGGGCACGGGCCAGGGTCACCACGCGGAACGAGCCCCGCCACGCCTCCTGCCCGGCCGGATCGTGCAGCAGCACGAACCGCCCGTCGGCCAGCTCTTCGCCCCCGGCCTCGACCGACGCCTCCACCGCGTGCGCGAACGGCGCCAGCCGCCTGGGCGGCGGCAGCGGGCCGAGCCGCACCTCCGGGCGCGGCCGCACCCCCGCCAGTGCCGCCACGGCCTGCCGGAAGGCCCGCGGCGCCTCCTCACCGCCGGGACCCGCCGTACCGTCCGTCTGGTGTGCTCGCGCCGCTGCCATGAGCGGCAGCGTAGGCGGAACGGGTGCTCCGGACGGGTAGGGACACGTGCGAGACTTCTGGTTGTGACCGCCGACGACCGAACCGCAGCCCAGTCCCCCTCCGCAGCGGGGCCCGCCGCCCCCGCGCTCGCCGACTCCGCCTTCCTGCGGGCGTGCCGCCGCGAGCCCGTACCGCACACCCCGGTGTGGTTCATGCGGCAGGCCGGACGCTCCCTGCCGGAGTACCGGAAGGTGCGCGAGGGCATCGGGATGCTCGACTCCTGCATGCGCCCCGATCTCGTCACCGAGATCACCCTCCAGCCCGTCCGCCGCCACGGAGTGGACGCGGCCATCTACTTCAGCGACATCGTCGTGCCCCTCAAGGCCATCGGCCTCGACCTCGACATCAGGCCGGGAGTGGGCCCCGTCGTCGAGCGGCCCGTCCGCTCCCGCGCCGACCTGGAGCGGCTGCGCCCGCTGGAGCCGGGCGACGTGGAGTACGTCACCGAGGCCGTCCGGATGCTCACCGCCGAACTGGGCGCCACCCCGCTCATCGGCTTCGCCGGCGCCCCCTTCACCCTCGCCAGCTACCTCGTGGAGGGCGGGCCGTCCCGCAACCACGAGCACACCAAGGCGATGATGTACGGCGACCCGGAGCTGTGGGCGGACCTGCTGGACCGGCTCGCGGACATCACCACCGCCTTCCTGAAGGTGCAGATCGAGGCGGGCGCGAGCGCCGTCCAGCTCTTCGACTCCTGGGCGGGGGCCCTGGCCCCCGCCGACTACCGCGCCTCGGTGCTGCCCGCCTCCGCCAAGGTCTTCGACGCCGTCGCCCACTACGGCGTCCCCCGCATCCACTTCGGCGTCGGCACCGGAGAGCTGCTGGGCGCGATGGCCGAGGCGGGCCCGGACGTCGTCGGCGCGGACTGGCGGGTGCCGCTGGACGAGGCCGCCCGCCGGATCGGCCCGGACAGGGCCGTCCAGGGCAACCTCGACCCGGCCGTGCTCTTCGCGCCCCGCGAGGCCGTCGAGACCCAGGCGCGGCGCGTGCTGGACGCCGCCCGCGGACTGCCGGGACACATCTTCAACCTCGGCCACGGGGTGCTGCCCGACACCGACCCCGACGCGCTCACCCGCCTGGTGGAGTACGTGCACGGGCAGACCGCGCGCTGAGACGGCTTCCGTCCCGGCGGGACGCACGGGACGCCGGTGGGCCGGGTCTCCTTCCGGGGAGACCCGGCCCACCGGCGTTCACTCACCCCTTCTCCGGGGCCTCCGGGCCCTTCGGCTCCTCCGGGACGGCTCCGGGGCCTTTCGCGCGGCCGCCGTCATCCCGTACCGCGTCCGCGTCCGGTGCCGCGCCGGACGCGGCACCGGGCCCCGCCACCGATCCAGCCACCGGCCCCGGGACCGTCACCGGAGGCGTCGGCACGGCGGGCCCGGTGCGCCGCGACAGCACCCCCTTCGGACGGCACGGCAGCCAGGGGCGCACCAGCCGCCACACCAGCGCCACCAGCAGCGCCGCCGCGGCGAAGGGCAGCAGCACGCCCAGGACGACCGTGATCCAGCGGACCGTCGAGACGAAGGCGTGCCATCCGCCCGACAGGGCGTCGAGGAAGGACGGTGCGTCGTCCTCCTCCGGCTCGGCCGGCTCCGCGTCCGGCTCGCGCAGCACCAGCGTGACCGTGGCCATCCCGGTGCGGCTCTCCAGGGACTTCAGCCGCGACTGGAGCGCCTCCAGATCCGCCTGCCGACTGCTCAGCTCGGCCTCCAGGGTCACCACGTCGGACAGCGCGGCGGCCTCGTCCATCAGCTTGCGCACCCGCTCCACGCTGGCCTTCTGCGTCCTGATCCGGCTCTCCACGTCGACCACCTGGTCGGTGACGTCCTTCGCCGAGACCTTCCGCTCGACCTGCTCGCCGAGCCCGGCCAGCTCCTCCAGCACCCCCTGGTACTCCTCGGGCGGGACCCGCAGCGTCATACGGGAGCGGTCGTGCCCCTGGGAGTCGCTGTCGGTGTCCTCCTCGGCCACGTACCCGCCCGCGGTCTCCACCACCGTGCGGGCCCGGGCCAGCTTCTCCGGCACGTCCTCGGCCGTGACGGTGAGCGAGGCCGTACGGATGACATGGGTCGCGGCCAGATCGGGCGCGTCGTCGGCCGCCCTCTCGCCGTCGGCGCTCCCGCGGTCGGCCTGCGAGGCGCCCTGCTCGTAGGCCCCCGCCTCCCGCCCTGCCTGCCGCCCCGCCTCCTGGTGGGCCGCCTCGGGCGCCGCGGCGCCCCGGTCCGCCCTGGCCCCGGCACCGCCGTCGCCGTCCCCCGCCGCGCCGCAGCCGGTGACCGCCAGCGCCGCGGCCAGCAGCAGCGCGGCCGACGCCCCGCGCCGCGCGGGCGCGCCGCCGCCGGCCGTGGCCGTGAATCCGCGTGTGAACATCAATTCCCCCCAACACATCTGTGGATGTCGGGAGTTGGACGGACGGGCGCGCGGGCCGGTTGCCGGGCCACGGTAGCGAAGCGGTCACGTTCGGGACTCGGGAAAGCCACCGCCGGGCCACCGCCGCCCACCGCCGTACCCGGTGCCGTCCCGCGCCCCCTCCCGGCCGGGGCGGCGCGCCGGGGCCGGCGGCGGTCTGGGAGAGTGGAGCCATGCACGTCATCGTCATCGGCGGCGGCATCTCCGGGCTCGCCGCCGCCCACCGCCTGCTGGAGGGCGGCGCGCGCGTGACCGTCCTGGAGTCCTCCCCCCGCCTCGGCGGCAAGCTGTACGCCGGCCGGATCGCGGACGCCGCCGTCGACCTGGGCGCCGAGTCGATGCTCGCCCGCCGCCCCGAGGGCCTCGACCTCGCCCGCGCCGCCGGCCTCGGCGACGCCCTCCAGCCGCCCGCCACGGGCACCGCGGCGATCTGGACCCGCGGCGAGGTCCGCCCGATGCCCACCGGCCACGTCATGGGCGTACCCGCCGACCCGGCCGTCCTCGCCGGGATCGTCTCGCCCGACGGCCTGGCCCGCGCCGCCGAGGATGCCGAACTGCCGCGCACCGAGGTCGGGGAGGACGTGGCCGTCGGCGAGTACGTCGCCGCCCGCCTCGGCCGCGAGGTCGTGGACCGGCTCGTGGAGCCGCTGCTGGGCGGGGTCTACGCCGGAGACGCCTACCGGATCTCGATGCGCGCCTCCGTACCCGCCCTGTTCGAGGCGGCCCGGAAGGAGCGCTCGCTGCTGGCCGCCGTACGCGGTGTCCGGGAACGCGCCGCGGCGAGCCGGCAGGACGGACCCGTCTTCATGGGCATCGAGGGCGGCATGGGACGGCTGCCCGCCGCCGTGGCCGACACCTGCCGCGCCGCGGGAGCCGACATCCGCACCGACGCCCCCGTGACGGAGCTGCGCCGCACCGGCGACGGCTGGACGGCTGTCGCCGCGGGCCGCCCGCTGGAGGCCGACGCGGTGGTCCTGGCCACGCCCGCCCCCGCCGCCGCACGGCTGCTGGCCGGCCTCTCCCCGTCCGCCGCGGCCGGGCTGGAGCGGATCGAGTACGCCTCCATGGCCCTGGTCACCATGGCCTTCCGCCGCCGCGACCTGACCCGCGTACCCGAGGGCCGGGGCTTCCTCGTCCCCGCCACCGACGGCCGGGCGATCAAGGCCTCCACCTTCTCCACCAACAAGTGGCACTGGAACGCCGACCAGGACCCCGACCTGTTCGTCCTGCGCACCTCCCTGGGCCGTCACGGCGAGGAGGAGGTCCTCGGCCGCGACGACGCCGACCTGGTGGAGCTGTCCCTGGGCGATCTGGAGACCGCCATCGGGCTCACCGCCCGCCCCGCCGCCTCCACCGTCACCCGCTGGAACGGCGGACTGCCGCAGTATCCCGTCGGCCACCTCGACCGCGTCGCCCGCGTACGCCGCGACCTCGCCGACCTGCCCGGCCTGACCCTCTGCGGCGCGGCGTACGACGGGGTCGGCATCCCGGCGTGCATCGCGAGCGCCCGCACCGCCGCCGAGGCGGTGCTCCAGCCGGGATCGAGGGCCCGGCCACCGGCCGCCCCGCGCACAGGGAGAGAATGAACCCATGACTGCTGAACCCCGCAAGACGCCCAACGCGGGCAAGAAGGCCAAGGACCTCAACGAGGTCATCCGCTACACCCTGTGGTCCGTCTTCCGCCTGCGCGAGGCGCTGCCGGAGGACCGCGCCGGCCACGCCGACGAGGTCCGAGAGCTGTTCGACCAGCTCGCCGCCAAGGACGTCACCGTGCGCGGCACCTACGACGTCTCCGGGCTGCGCGCCGACGCCGACGTGATGATCTGGTGGCACGCGGAGACCGCCGACGCGCTCCAGGAGGCGTACAACCTCTTCCGGCGCACCAGGCTGGGCCGCGCGATGGAGCCGGTGTGGTCCAACATGGCGCTGCACCGCCCCGCCGAGTTCAACCGCTCGCACATCCCCGCCTTCCTCGCCGACGAGGAGCCGCGCGCGTACGTGTGCGTCTACCCGTTCGTGCGCTCCTACGAGTGGTACGTCCTCCCGGACGAGGAGCGCCGCGAGATGCTGGCCGAGCACGGGAAGATGGCGCGCGGCTACCCGGACGTGCGGGCCAACACCGTCGCCTCCTTCGCGCTGGGCGACTACGAGTGGCTGCTGGCCTTCGAGGCCGACGAGCTGCACCGCATCGTCGACCTGATGCGCCACCTGCGCGCTTCCCGCGCCCGCCTCCATGTCCGCGAGGAGATCCCCTTCTACACCGGCCGCCGCAAGGACCTGGCCGAGCTGGTGGCGGGGCTGGCGTAGCGCTCCCGGTGTGCTCCACGGGCGCACGCCCGCGGAGCGCGCCCGTGGCGCGGCGGCCGGGATGGCCGCCGCGCCACGGGCGGGGTGCCGATGCGCTCCGGCCGGGCCGGGGCGCCGCCGTCAGCTCACGTAGATGTTGGAGCTGCCGCTGCTCTGGTAGCCCTCGGTCGCCATGATCATGTAGTAGTTGAAGCTGCCCATCCGCATCCCGGCCCGGGACCAGGCGTCGAAGTGGTTGCCGGTCGTGATGGTGCCGCCGGTCTTCTTCTGCTGGCGGACGCTCCAGTACTGGTCGAAGGTCCTGGTGCCCTCGACGGAGGGGGCGTTGTAGCGGGTGGTCTTGTAGATGTCGTACGTGCCGCCGTCGGTGCTGACCGTGCCCCGGTACTCACCCGTGGGCCGGTAGGTGCCCCAGTTGTCGACGATGTAGTACTCCACCAGCGGGTTCGACGTCCAGCCGTACAGGCACAGGTAGCCGTTGCCGGACGGGTAGAAGCTGCCCGAGTAGCGCACGGTCCGGCGGCTGCCGTTGCCCCAGCCCTTGCCGCAGACGAAGTTGCCGGTGTTGCGCCACGAGGTGCTGTAGTTGCCGCCGGAGCCCATGGTCATGGAGACCGTTCCCGGGGCGTCGGTCCAGAACGAGTAGTAGTAGCCGTTGTGGTAGCCCGTCTGGTTCGAGGTGACGGTCTGGGCGTGGGCGGTGCCGGTGCCCGGCAGCATCAGCCCGGAGGTGGCGACCGCCAGGGCGCCGGCGCGGCCGACGAAGCCCCGGCGGCTCATCGACTTGGGGGTGGGGGCGTCGTTCCTGTCCATGCTTCGCTTCCTCCTCGCGAAGGCCGGCCCTGGGGCCGGGCAGCGCGACACGACCCGGCGTACCGTCGGCGGCCGTGGGGGGCCACCGTGCGCCGGCGTCGTATCGACGACGGTGGGGGGATGCCGGTCGTCGTGGGGTGGCGACCGGAAGGCCCGGGCCACGGCGGGTGACCCGGCTCGACAGCGGTGGGGTCTGTCGATGCCGATAGGTTGGTCCGGCACCCCTGGGTTGTCAACAGCTCCCGGAAATTTTACGGGAGTTGAAGCCCCGTCGAGGATCTGTCGGGAGAGGGTCATGCCTGTTCAAGTCGCCATTACGGCGTCCTTCCTTCAAGCGAGATCAACGGAACCCTGGATCTGAAGACAACGAGCTGGCTACTGATCCCAAAACTTCCGGAAACCTTCCGGGGGGATGCCGAGCGAGGCGCGACGAGCCCGCGTCCGGCCGGCGCCGAGAAGTAGTGCGCGCTCCCACGCGGACCCGGCCTGCCTCGTACGCTCCAGCGACAGCGGCGTCCGTCACCAGTTCTCGCTGCCCTCGATCACGCGGACGGCGAGCCGGTGCGGGATCTCGGCTCTGTGCCGGTCCTCCCGCTGGTTGCGCAGGGCCTGCTCGGTCGGACTCCATCCCACGACGGCGCCGTCCTGAATGAGCAGTGCCAGTCCGGGGCGATGCCGATGCGCGCCTCCAGAGACGCGTCCGGGACCGCAAGGTCCCGCAGGCAGATCAGCTCGGCCGCCTCGGTGCCGCAGTGCAACACCGTTGCTTGCGACATGCCGAAATCGTGTACCTCGTTCGCGCGGAGCCCGTCTTGGAGAGGCGGAAGCCCGTCGGGGACGTGGATGCCGGCTTCTGCGGGAGAGCGGCCTCGGTCGGAACGTGGAGCCCGACGCCCACCAGCTCGTGACTCTCCTTGTCGAACCGGATGTCGTCCTCCTCCGGCCACAACCACCGCAGGCTGCCGAAGGTGGTCCGTACCTGCTGCTCGAACTCCGCCCTGCTCGCGAACCCGCCGACGACCACCTGAGGTACGTCCAGGGCCAGACGCGGAGTGAAAGACAACGGGGCGTCTGTCACCACGGTGTCGATCTTTTTCAAAGCGATGTCCAGAAATCCACCTCACCGAATCTGGTCGGTAGGTCGCAGCCGCATGCATGGGGAGCGACGGTGCCCCGGCCGACCGGGTGCCACGCAGTTCACGGCGAGGGCGATGACGCCCGGTATGCCCGAAAGCGGGAGATTCGGACTCGCTCAGTGGTGAACGAGATTTTTTCCTCGTCTCCGATGGCCTTCACGTCGAGATCCCCTCCCGGATTCCGTGACAACGTGATGAGGCAGTCCAGCCTCCTCGCCCACCCGTAAATTTCAATGTCCCGCACGCGGGTGAATTCGAGTGAGACTTCGAGTGCGTTGAAGTTCCTCTCCCTCCATTCTCTTGGGGTTATTTCAGTTGGTATTCTGAAGTCGAACCCCATTGCCACGACAACCCCCTCGCCGCGATCATCTACATGGACGTAAGACGGGGCTTTTCCATTCAATCCAGGAGGGTTTTCGAGGATTTCTGCAGGTGCACCTGAATCCCTGAAAATTCTTCGCCATTCCATGTCATCCATAGAAGGTCCTCTCGTCGATCCACGGTAGTTTGTCGGTGAATCTTCTGCGATCCAACGGGCTGGCAAAGAATTGCCTATCCTGCCCCTCGGATGAACGGTAGGCGCTTACGTGTCTGACCGTAACGGAGTCGCTAGCCGTGAAGCTGCATCGCATCGTCGGCCCTTCCAGGCGAATCTCCAGTCGCCGCGGCTCCATGGGGGCTACCGCAGCCTCTGCCTCCCCTGATCCGAGCCAGTGCTCCAAGCGGAATTCTCTTACGTCCAGGAAAGCGACATGGCACTGAACTCGATCACATTCGACCCTGGCCCAATCCGGATTCGGAGAAGTGGGCGGCTTCGCCACGTCCAGGCGGATTACGGCTGTAGGGCCTCGCCGGTTGAGGTTGATCGAACGGACGATGACGGGGCCCGGAGGGAAGTCTCCGGGGTGGACGTCAGTCAGTGCATTCGCATTCCTGATGAACTCACTCAGTTTTCGGATCATAATAGTAGTGTTCCTCGCAGCCTGGGAGCTGGCCATTTCGCGGGTCGTCGAAAGGCCTTACATGCACATGTGGCGGCTGATAGCCGGGCTCCCCCGGCTTCTGGTGACCGAACCAGTGGTCCTGGTAAACGATCAGGTCACCGGAAGGCGTCTCGTAGTACTCCTCACGGTAGAAGATCGGTTGGTGGTTATCATCCAGCAGTTGCTTGCCCCCTTGCCAGTCAGGGCCAGTAGCCGGAACCCAGTCGTTCACTTCGATCGGCT
This sequence comes from Streptomyces verrucosisporus, assembly GCF_017114865.1. Classification (GTDB taxonomy): domain Bacteria; phylum Actinomycetota; class Actinomycetes; order Streptomycetales; family Streptomycetaceae; genus Streptomyces; species Streptomyces fenghuangensis. The sequence continues at coordinate 115,230 of NZ_JADEYH010000018.1, forward strand.
CTGCCCCCTCCGGAATGCCGGCGTCCCGCAGCGCCTGAGCTTTGGCTCCCTCCAGTGACCGCCGAGGGTAGTCCGGCGCGAGACCCAGCGGGTCGGTCCAGGTGTGGGGGTTGTGGACGTAGGTGGCCGGGTTGGGGGAGGGGGCCAGGCCCAGGGGGTCGGGGGTGGTGTAGCGGGCGGTGGCCGGATCGTAGTAGCGGAAGTAGTTGTAGTGCAGGCCGGTCTCGGGATCGTGGTACTGGCCGGGGAACCGCAGGGGCGTGTAGGTGGTGGCGTCGCGGTTCCAGGTGGTGGTGCCCCACAGGGTGGCGCGGGTGTGCCAGGCGACGGTGCCGGTCTCGTCGACGAGTTCGGTGGGAGCGCCGACGAGGTCGGTGACGATGGCGAAAAAACGCCGGTCGATCTCGCTCTGGTCGCCGGGGTCGAGGAGGCGCTCGGTCTGGGCCAGGGGAGTGAGGCCGTCGTGGTCCCAGGTGAGGGCGACCGGGTGGGGCAGATCGGGTGAGGTGGTGGTCTGCTCGACGAGGACCGGGCCGTCCCAGGTGAAGTCCACCTGTTCGGTGACGGTCGAGCCGTCCGGCGCCAGGCGTTGCTTGGCGATGCGGCGGCCCAGCGGGTCGTAGAGGTAGCGCCAGCGGGTGCCGTCCGGGGTGGTGACGGTGGTGAGGCGGTCCTCGGCATCCCACTCGTAGCGCCAGGTGTCGGGCTTCTTCGACAGCCGGACCCGCTGCCGCAGGACGGTGCGGCCGGCTGCGTCGTACTCGTAGCGGAAGCGCCCGGCGCGGGTGAGGCGGGTGCCGGTGTAGGCGCGCTTGCCGGTGGCGTCGGCGGCGGCGTGCCCGGCGGGCCAGGAGGCGGAGGTCTGGTTGCCGGCCGCGTCGTAGGCGTAGGTCTCGCTCCAGTCGGCCGCGGTGACGGCGGTGACGCGGCCGGCCGGGTCGAGGTTGAAGGCGCGGCGGCCGGACAGGAGGTCGTCGACGGCGGTGAGGTGGCCGTCCGGCCGGTAGTGGTACGTGCGCTGCTGGACGGTGACCGCGTTCTCCGGCCCGGCGGTGAGGGCCTGGCCGGTCAGGCGCCCGGCCGGGTCCCACCACTGGGCCAGGGTGAGGTGCTCGCCGATACGGCGGGCGGTCTCGCGCCCGGCGGCGTCGTGGGTGAAGTCCAGCGTGCGGCCGGAGGTGGTCAGGGCGGTGCGGTTGCCGGCCGCGTCGTAGGCGAGGGAGGACACCGCCCCGGCGGGGGTGGTGCGGCGGGTACGGCGGCCCAGCGCGTCGTAGGACAGCGACAGGGCCCGGCCGTTCACCAGCTCGGTCTTCACCCGCCCCAGCCGGTCGCGGTGCCAGCGCACCTCCGCGTCGGGCCCGACGGCCTCCACCGGCCGTCCGGCCGCGTCGTAGGCGAAGGTGGTGACCCGGCCCCCGGCCTCCTTGCGGACCAGGCGGCCCAGCTCGTCGTGGGCGAAGGCGATGGTCTCGCCCAGCGGGGTGGTGCGGGCGGTGAGCCGACCGGCCGCGTCGTAGGAGTAGGACAGGGTGCGGTCGTCGAAGTCGGTCTCGGATATCAGGCGCCCGGCCGGGTCGTACTCGTACGACCAGCTCAGCCCCTGGGGGTTGGTGACGCGGGTCAGGCGCAGCTCGGCGTCGTGCTCGAAGGTGTGGCGCACCCCGTCCGGACCGGTGCGGGCGGCCAGCAGGTCGAAGTGGGTGTACTCGTACGTGGTCACCCCGCCGGCCGCGTCGGTGTGACGGACGCGGTTGCCCTCACCGTCGTACTCCCAGCGCTCCTCGGCTCCATCCGGGCCGGTGCGGCGGGCGAGCATGCCCTCGACCGTCCACTCCAGGCGGGTGACCGCGCCCAGGGGATCGGTGATGGCGGTGGGGCGGCCGAAGGCGTCGCGGGTGTAGCGGGTGACGGCACCCATGGGGGTCCCCCCGCCGGAGGCAGGGGGAGGGTTGGTGATCTCGACCGGCAGCCCGGCCGCGTCACAGCGTACGGACGTGGTCCGGCCCAAAGCGTCGGTGACCGAGGCCAGATGGCCGCGCCCGTCGTAGGCGTAGCGGGTGGTGTGACCGGCCGGGTCGGTGGTGGCGGTGCGCAGGCCGTGCTCGTCGTAGGTGTGCCGCCACACCGCCCCGTCCGCCTCGCGCACCTCGGCCGGCAGGCCGAGCCCGTCACGGGTGACGGTGATCTGCCGCCCGTCCGGGCGGGTCAGGCCGGTGAGGCGGCCCAGCTCGTCATAGGCGAAGGCGGTGGTGCGGCCCAGGGCATCGGTGACGGTCAGCGGCTGCCGGTGGTCGCCGTAGGTGTAGCGGGTGGTGTGGCCGTTCGGGTCGGTGGTGGCGACCGTGCGGCAGCGGTCGTCGATCACATGGCGGGTGGCGTGCCCGGCGGCGGTGGTCAGCGTGGTGACCTTGTGGCCGGTGTCCGGGTCAATCCCGTCGTAGGCGATGCGGACCTGCATGTGGCCCTCGGTGCCGCCCTCGGCGATACACCGGTGCAGGTTGTCGTAGACGTAGTCGTAGCGCCGGTCGTTGGAGTCGACCCAGGCGATCACCCGGGCCTCGTCGTCGTACTCGAACCGCAGCGGCCGCCCCGAGGAGTCGGCGACCTCGGTGAGGTGGCCGTCGGTGTAGCCGTAGCGCCTGACCACCTGATCGCCCAGTGACAGGGCGGTGACGCGGCTGTCCTCGACGGTCAGGTGCAGGGTGTAGCCGCCGCTGTGCTCGATCCGCAGCGGCGCGCCGGTGGCCTCGTCGTGGACGAAGAGGATCCGGTGCCCGGCCCGGTCGGTGATCTGCTCCAGCCGCGCCACACCGTCCGCCCCGCCGCCCTCGCCCCCGGGCGGCGGGGCGAAGTGCCGCACCCGACCGGTGTCCGGTTCGGTGAGGGTGTAGCCGCCGTCCGGGGTGCGCTCCAGCGGCATCCGCGCCGAGCCGGCCGACGGCAGTGTGGGCGCGCCGGGGGCCGGATGCGGGTACGCCAGCAGTCGCCCGTCCTCGGCGACGAACACCACGCCCTCGGCGTCCACCTCCAGCCGCTGGTCGACGGTGGAGGCCCACGACGGCCCGAACCACCGCCCGGCGGTGTACCCGGACTCCACGTACCGCCGGAAGACCAGTGGCATCGCGCCGGGCAGGGTGATGTCCGTCTGCGGCAGGAACATCCTCCCCGTGGCCAGGTCCACCGGATCCGTGCCGCCGGAGTCGCGCTCCTCCGGCTTGCTGCCGTGCTGCTCCGGGCCATCCCTGTCCAGGGCACGGCGGGCCTTGCCCGCGTCGGCTGCCGCGTCCGCGGCGTCGGCCGCGATCCGCACGCCCTTGACGCCCGCCCCGGCACCGCCGGTGGCGACGGTCAGAGCCGCGTCGAAGAGCAGCCGGCCGCTGCCCTCGGCCGGGTCCTTCATGAAGGACGAGACCATCTGCTTGCCCGTGCCCAACGGATCGTTGGACGCCTGGAGCAGCCCGGCGACCGTGCTGTTGAGGGTGGTGGCGTACTCGCCCGGGTGCCCGAGGTTGTACGGGTCGGTGGGGTTGAGGCTGCGGGCCAGGGCGACCAGTTCGGTGCCGCTCTTGAGGAACCCGCCCAGCACATGCGAGTTCTCCAGGTGCATTCCGGCCATGCCGTATTTGAACTGCTCGCCGTACGACGGCTTGGGCGGCGCCTTCTCGCGTGCCGCCTTCACGGCCGAACGGGCCTTCTCCGCCGCCGTGTCGCGCTGCTTGCGCGCCTCGGCGAGGATCTCCTCGGCCTCCTCCGCCTTCGCCGGCCCCGGGTCCTTGAAGGCGGCCGGGCACACCGGCGGCGTACCCGGGTCGTCACCCGCCTTCGCCTTGGCGTTGTAGGTGTCGACGGCCTTGTTGTACGCGTCGACCTTCCTGTTGTGCGCCGTCCGCGCGTCCTCGGAGGCCTTGACGGCGGCCTCGTACTTGGTGATCGCCTCCTTGGCCCGGCCCTGCGCCCACTCCACGGTGTCGGCGAAGTCCTCCAGGGCGCCCGCGGCCTTCTCGCAGGCGTCGGCGGCCTTGAACCACCGGGGAGGCTCCTCGGCCGCCTTCGTCCGGAAGGCGTCGGCGGCCTCGCCCTCGATCCCGGAGGAGTCCAGTCCCTTGATGCCCTTGCCGACGTTGTCGAAGGACTCGGCGAAGTCCTTCAGATGGCCCGCGGTCGAGCGGAGCTTGCCCGCGCTGCCGTAGACCAGCTTCTTGGGGTCCTCGGTCTGTCCGAGCTGGAGTTCGTCGGTGTCCGCGCCCATCGCGTTCGCGGTGGAGCGGGACTTGTCGCGCACCCAGTCCGCGCCGGATTCCCAGCCGACCTTGTCCAGCCCTTCGGCCGTCCTGTCGCCCAGCCACTCGACGCCGTCGCCGAGCTTGCGCATGCCCTTCTCGAAGCCGTCCTCGATGTCGTCGGGGATGAGGTCCCAGCCCATCAGCCCTCGCCCCCGTCACCCTGCCGCGGGGCCTGCTGCTGGGCCTGCTGCGCCTGCTGCTGGGCCCGCTCCTCCGGGGAGGGACCGAACATCACGTCCCGCACCGTCTCGCGCTGGTGCTCCTCGACCCCGGCCGCGTCCATCGCCAGGTCGTTCAGGAAGCCGCCCTGGCCCTCGCCGGTCACGTTCCGGGCGGTGTCCTTCCAGGTCTGCGCCATCTCCTGCTGGGCGGTGCGGAACGACTCGGCGCTGTAGTCGGGCCGGTAGTTGTCCAGCGAGATCAGCTCGTCCCACTCCCGCTGGGTGACCTCCTGCCCGGACAGGTGGGGGTTGCCGACGAAGGAGTTGGCCGCGACCTTGTAGGTGCCCTCCCAGTACTGGTCCTCGGCGTGGACCATGCCCGCCGCCAGGTCCAGCCGGGCCGCCAGCTTGTTGGCCTCCATGACCAGGGCGCGTACGCCCCACTCCCAGTCCTCGCAGAAGCCCTCGAACTCCCCGGCCAGCCCCGGGTGGCCGGCCTCCATGGCCGTCAGCACCATCGAGTCGAAGCCCGCGCCCTGGACGGAGTCGGTCTCCGAGCTGCCCACCTGCTTCAACTCGTCGATCGCCCCGCCCAGGCCCTTGGTGATGAGGTCCAGGGCCTCCTTGGAGAACTTCAGGTCACCGTCGCCGCTCACCGCGCGCCCCCGTCCCGCTCCGCGCCGCCGATCTCCATATCCGCGTCCACCGCCGCCGCGTCCGGCACGATGCCCCGCACCGGCGGGAACAGCATCGAGCCGTCCTCGTCGGCGGCGTTCACCGCCACCCCGGCCGGGCCGTCCACCTGGGGAACGACCACATCCAGCAGCCGGGCCCCCAGCAACGCCGCGTACTCCCACTCCTCACCGGGCGTGGCGCCCTTGAGGCGCGTGAAGCGGGCCAGCGCCGCCTCGTCGGTGAACGTGTGGATCCAGCGGATCCCGCCGTGCACGGCCGTCAGCAACCCGCCGTCCACCAGCGGCACCAGCACGGCGGTACGGCGGAACTCGCCCACCATCGCGCGGGGATTCCCCCGCCTCGCGCGCACCGCGGCTATCTCCCCGACGAGATCCACCCCGTACCCCCCGTTCGGCCCCCACCCCTGCTGGTCGGCCAATACTGTACTTCTGCAAAGCAGTTGACCGACCGGAATACGACAGCGCTGTGGCGGCCGCCGTCAGGGCACGGTCGCACAGCCCCCGTCGGTGAGCGGCAGGAGGCGGGCCGGCCGGTCACCCGCCGTCGAGTTCCTCCGTACGGGCCAGTACCTTCTCCGCCAGGCCGCGGAACTCCCGGTAGCAGGTCTGCACGTACTTCTGCGTGCTGCCGAGAGCGCCGTCGGCCGCTTTGAGGTCGAACATGGGTTTCCTCGCGTCGTGCGCGAGCGGCATGAGCACGCTGTCGGCCGCGATCAGCGCCGCCCGGTTGATCGCTCCGAGGTTGGGCCCGACGTCGATCAGGACGATGTCGGCGCCGACCTCTCCGGCGGCCTGCTCCACGATCCGGTGAAAGGCCGTGGTGGTGCGGAGCGCGGCGATGTCGCTCGCGAAGGTCTTGAACCACTCGCCGGAGAGTTTGTCCTCGAAGCGGCTGAGGTCGAGACTTCCGGCCAGCAGCCACAGCCCGGCCTGGAGTTCGGCCGGCGCGACGGAGGCGACGTCTCCACATGGATGTGCACCACGGGTTCCCCCGGTAGACCGCTGCCCGCACTGTGGAGGACGGCCGGTCCAGGATCCTGCCGTCGTCGCGGAGGTCGGTCAGGGCCAGCAGGGCCCGGTCGCCGACGTCCACGTCTTCGACCTGGGTCCCGTCGTCCGCGACACCGATGAGAATGTCTCCGTCGCCCTGGCCGGTGCGGTTTCCACGGGCGGCTTCACCGTTGGCGGCCTGTTGGTGACAACGTCGGTCTGCGTGAGCGCCGGGGCCGGCTTCATGGGATGGCGACGGCGGCAAGTCGCTTTCAGCTGGGGAGCGCTGGGTTTGCTGCCGGCCACCATGGTGCTGAGCCAAGTCGTCACCGACTGAACCGCGTCCGTGCTGGTCGGCGGGCCCCGGGGGCCGACGCCCCGGGGCCTGTGTCGCCGAACCCGGCGTTACGCTGAGACCGTGATGAGCAAAAGGGCGGGGGGACGGTGGCTCGCCGCTGCCTTGGCGGTCTCCGCGGTACTCGTCTCGGGATGCATGGCCCCGGTCGATCCTGACGAACTGCCCGGCGTGTACCGCGACGAGGCGACCGGCGCCGAGATCGTGCTCGGTTCCGACGGGACGTTCTCCGCCACCGATGTGTCGATGGACGGGGTCTCCGACCCCGTCGACTTCAGCGGCGAATGGGACTTCCTCGACGACCAGGCGTCCAGCGACTTCGTCTACCTGTCGGTAGAGGACGGCGGACTCGGCAGGACCGGCGGCGTCCAGCTCTACACGAGCGGCCCGGAGAAGGTGTACTTCAACACCGATCCGGACGGGCCGCCGACCCTGGAACTCACCAGGACGGCCGCGCGGTAGGCCCTGCCCACCGAGTCCGGCACACGGCGGCGGCGCGGCCGGGGCGCGGTCGGCGTCACCCCGCCTCGTACTCCGTGAGCAGCGCCGTGTACGCCGCCTCGGCGGCGCGCCCCTGGGCCGTTCCGCCGGGAGTGTGGGCGAGGAACGCCTCGGTCGAACCGGTCTGGAGGACCTTGCCGCCGTACAGCACGGTCACATGGTCGGCCTCCTCGGCGAGGTCGGCGACGTCGTGCGTGGACATCAGGATGCCGACGTCCTCCGAAAGACCGCGCAGGAGGTCGCGGAAGACACGTCGCTGGCGGGGATCCATGCCGGCGGTCGGTTCGTCCAGCAGCAGGACGCGACACTCGTGGACCAGAGCCGACGCCACCCCCATACGCCGCAGCTGGCCGCCCGAGAGGGTGGACGCCTTGTTGTCGGCGTGCTCGCGCAGATCGACCAGGGCGAGGGACTCCAGCGCGCGCCGCCAGGCGTCGGCGCGGTTCATGCCCTTCAGCCAGCCGCTGTAGGCGACCTGCTCACGCGCGGTCAGGCCGGCCATGGCGGCCACGTTCTGGGGCATCCAGGAGACGTGCCGGCGGTATGCGCGCGAGCGCGAGCTGATCCCGCCGAAGTCGATCCGGCCCGTCTGGGGCCGGCTGACCGAGGCCGCCAGCTTCAGGAGGGTGGACTTTCCCGCTCCGTTGGGGCCGAGGAGGATCGTCAGCCCTCCGGGCACCTGGTACGAGAAGTCGTCCAGTACGGGGCGCAGCTTGCGGCCGTAACGGTACGTGCAGTCCTGGAAGGTGAGACTCACAGCGCTGTCCTTGAGGTGTATTGGTTCACGGAGACCCCGACGACGAAGGTTGCGGCGGCCAGGGCGGCGGCGTACTGGTGGGACGCCTCCAGCCCGGTGACGGCCCAGGCGTGGTAGGCGGCGCCGGTCTTGCGGCCGAAGAACACCACGACGAACACCCAGGCCAGCGGCAGCATGATCGCCGCGCGGCCGACGAAGCCCCGGCCGAGCAGCATCAGCCCCGTGAGGAAGACCGTGTTGCGGCCCGCCTGCAACGCCGCCCCCGAATCCAGCGACAGCCACGCCGCCCCCGAGCCCACCAGGACGACGCCCATGGCAGCCAGGGCCAGACCGGTGTCCATCCACCCCACGGGGCGCAGGCCGGTCAGCTCGGCCGAGGGCAGCCGCGCGTCCAGGCACTGGCCGATCGCACCTACGACGATCAAGGGGGTGAAGAAGGACAGCACGACGTTGTTGCCCGCGCTGACGGAGAACGACGGCAGAACGACGGCGTTGTCCCGGAAGACGAACGTCAGCAGGACGAACGCGCCGACCGCCAGGGTGAGCACGGGGTGCACGCGGCGGGCCTTCAGCCACCAGATCACGGGGCCTCCTCACAGCCGTCCTCGAGCATCCGCCCGTACCAGGCCTTCTGCTGTGCGACCGGCTTGCGCGAGACCTCGTCCACGGTCTGCGTGATCCTGTCGTGCTGGGCGCGGGTGTAGAAGGGGTTGCCGCGTGCGACGCTCTCGAAGCTGATGGTGTGCCCCAGTTTCCTCCCCATCCACATGTTCACCGTGACGGAGGCCTCCGGGCTCGCGTCGCAACCGAACTTGGGTGTCCCGTCGACGATGGTCGCCGCCACGGTGTGGTTCTTCCAGGCGAGCGACAGCGGAATGTAGGCGGTCCCGGGCGAGGGATCCGGTTCGAACCGGCCGTAGACGATGGAGTCCCGCACCGTCCGCGGAACATCCTCCACCACGCCGTAGGTCTTCAGCTTCGTGTAGGTGTCCCTCACCTCGGCGGACACGGCCGCGATGTCGCCGCCGGCCTGTTCGGGCATGCAGACTTCCGGGGCCTCGCCGGAGCACACCACCGTGACCTGGCCCGCGTTGAGGGACGGATTGAAGTTCCAGTCCTTGACGACGGCGTAGGACCCGGACGTGCAAGCCACCACCAGCACCGTGCCGACCGCCACGCGCGCCGCCGGGTGCCCGCGGCGGACCCAGAGCAGTCCGACCACTGCCGCCACGCCTGCCGTGGGCAGGAACTGGGCGGCCATGGAGGCGAAGGTCGCGGTCTCGCCGAAGCCGAGCTGGGCGGAGTACTCACCCATCATGTGCCGCAACCACGGAGGGTTCATCGAGTGGGGGAACGCCACGACGACGAACACCAGGCACATCAGCGCCGGCGCGGCCAGCAGGGGCTTGATCCAGCGGCCGATGCTGAACCCGATCAGGGCATGCGCGCAGCACAGCGCCATGCCCAGCAGCAGGGGAGGAAGACTGTCCCAGGTGGGCCAGGCGGGGGTCTGGGCGAACGCCATCACCACAGGGGTGATGAGCATCAGCCAGCCCAGAGCGGCCACGGGGGCCAGCGCGAGCGTGATGATCTGCCATGTGGGCCGGTAGGCGGCCACCTGCCACACACCGGCTTCCTTCAACCGGGCGCCCTGCCACGCGGCAGCGGCCGAGACCACCGCGTAACTGACCGCGTACATCAACTCGATCGGCTGCTGCACCAGCGTCGGCGCGTACGGGTAGGGCCAGAAGGCGATCTGCTCACTGGTCCCGGAGGTGTAGTACAGGACCACGAGAGCGAGGGCCAGCGGCAGGGCCGGCAACGCGCTCGACGTCCTGACAAGGGTGCGCAGTCGCACTCGTTCTCCAGAGAGTGGGGAGTGAAGGAGCCGGCGCGTGAGCACCACCCACGCGCCGGCTCCGCCGAGGTGTCCGGCCTTCGGTCAGTCGGCCTTCGAGGTGTCCACGTACACCTCGGAGACGAACAGCAGGCAGCACGAGCCGCCCTGACCGATCCTGTCGGCCTTGAAGTACAGCGTGTTGGTGCCTGACGGGACGTCCGTCCACTCGCCGTTGCTCCAGTAGCCGCTGCCCCTGAAGCAGTTGGAGAACGTCTTGGAGTCCAGGACCTTGTCCGGGGCGAAGCTGATGTCCACCCGCTCCGTCAGGGTGACCTTCTGGTTGGAGCTGCTCGCGTACTGGGCGAAGCAGTCACGGAACTGGACCTGCGAGTAGGTGCCCTGGTCCTCTCAGCGCCGGGACTCCTCGCCGTCGGCCCAACTGCTGATGCAGCTGGACCAGTTCGCGGAGGCCGAGGGTGCGTTGACCAGGCCTATGGACGCCACGGCGGCGGCGACCAGTGCCGCACGGCGTATGGTGTTAGCGGAACGCATATCTGTTGCTCCTAGTGTCCTGAGTCGTTAGTTTGTTGGCGGTTGTAGGGTTGGGGGATGCCGGGCCCGAAGCCGTTGTCATTGGAGTTGTCCGAGCGTGAGCGCCGCGTGCTGCGGGGCTGGTTGCGCAAGCGGACCGCGTCCCAGGCGCTGGTGCTGCGCGCGAGGATCGTGCTGGCGTGCGCCGAGGGCCGCCCGAACGCGCAGGTCGCGCAGGAGCTCGGT
>NZ_JADEYH010000019.1 GCF_017114865.1 Streptomyces verrucosisporus
CAACGGCACGGCCTTCGCAGCCGTCCGCGGCCCGGCGGCCGCGCGCGCGACGCTCACGGGGTCCCCCCGTCCATGACCGGGGGAAACGCCGTCGAGCCGGTCGTACGGACGACGAGGTCAAAGCCCTCCGCCGTGGGGCGCAGGGCGACGACCAGGTGCCGGCGCCAGGTCTCGTCGTCCCGTTCGGGATGGTCCTCGCGCCAGTGGCAGCCGCGGGTCTCGGTACGGCGCAGGGCGGCGGCGACCAGGACACCGGCGACGAGGTGGAGGTTGGCCGCCTCCCAGGTCTCGACCCCGGGCTCGGCCGGCTTGCCGGGCCCGGCTCCGGCCCGGCCCGGAGCCAGCGCCGCCAGCTCCCGCGCGGCCCGCGCCAGGCTGTCCGCGGAGCGCAGCACCCCGGCCCCGGCGGTCATGGTGCGCTGGATCGCGTACCGCGCCTCGGCCGGCGGCAGCGGGACGGTCCGCGTGGCCCCCGGGCCGCCGGGTTCGGCGGGCACCGGGACGCGCGCGGGGGTGCGGGCGATGTGGGCGGCGATCCGCTCGGCGAAGACCAGCCCCTCCAGCAGGGAGTTGGAGGCCAGCCGGTTGGCGCCGTGCACACCCGTGCAGGCGACCTCGCCGCACGCGTACAGGCCGGGCACGGTGGTGCGGCCCGACAGGTCGGTGCGCACCCCGCCGGAGGCGTAGTGCGCGGCGGGCGCGACCGGGACCGGCTCGGTGACCGGGTCGATGCCATGGGCCCGGCAGGCGGCGAGGATGGTGGGGAAGCGCTCGCTCCACATCCGTGCGCCGAAATGCCGGGCGTCCAGGTACATGCGGTCGGCGCCCTGCTCGCGCATCCGCCGCATGATGCCCTTGGCGACGATGTCGCGCGGGGCCAGCTCGGCCAGTTCGTGCTGCCCGGCCATGAAGCGCTCGCCGCCGGCGTCGACGAGGTACGCACCCTCTCCGCGCACGGCCTCCGACACCAGCGGCTGCTGGCCCTCGCTGTCCGGGCCCAGGTAGAGCACGGTCGGGTGGAACTGGACGAACTCCAGGTCGGAGACCTCCGCGCCGGCCCGCAGCGCCAGCGCGACGCCGTCGCCGGTGGAGACCGGCGGGTTGGTGGTGGCGGAGAACACCTGGCCCATGCCGCCGGTGGCCAGCACCACCGCCGGGGCGTGGACGGCGCCCACCCCGTCGTGCCGCCCCTCGCCCATCACATGGAGGGAGACGCCCGCGGCGTGCCCGCCGGCGTCCTTGAGCAGGTCCAGGACGAGGGCGTTCTCCACCGTCTCTATTCCGGCCTCGCGCACGGCCGCCACCAGGGCACGGGATATCTCCGCGCCGGTCGCGTCGCCGCCCGCGTGGGCGATGCGGCGGCGGTGGTGGCCGCCCTCGCGGGTCAGGGCGATCTCGCCGGTCCCGGCGGAGGTGTCGAACCGCGCCCCGGCGCCGATCAGCCGCCGTACCGCGTCCGGCCCCTCGGTGACCAGGGTGCGCACCGCCTCCTCGTCGCACAGGCCCGCGCCGGCGACCAGGGTGTCGTCCAGATGCTGGCCCGGGGTGTCGCCCTCGCCGAGCGCGGCGGCGATCCCGCCCTGCGCCCAGCGTGTGGAGCCGGCGTCCAGCCGGGCCTTGGTGACGATCACCGTCCTCCGGCCGGAGGCCGCGCAGCGCAGGGCGGCGGTCAGGCCGGCCACCCCGGAGCCGACCACCACCACGTCCGCCACGATGGCCCAGCCGGAGCGCGGCGCGTCCAGCCGCAGGCCTGTCATCCCGTTCACCGAACCCCTCCGGGGCGTCCGAGGCGCAGCCGGACGTTGTCGATCAGTCGTGTGGTGCCCACCCGCGCCGCCACCGCGAGCACGGCCTCGCCCTCGTACACGCCGGGCTCGGCCGGGATCTCCGTGAAGTGGGCCGGGTCCACCAGCGCCAGGTAGTCCGGCTCCAGCGGCGGCCGTGCCCGCCGGGCCCGCGCCAGTACGGCCTCGGCGGCCCGGCGTACCTCGCGCGGGCCCGCCCCGCCCGCGGCCACCGCGTCGCGTCCGGCGAACAGGGCGCGCGAGAGGGCCAGGGCGGTGGTGCGTTCGGCGGCCGACAGGTAGCGGTTGCGGCTGGAGAGGGCCAGTCCGTCGGGTTCGCGCACGGTGGGCACGCCCTCGATCTCCACGGGGAAGTTCAGGTCACGGACCATCCGGGTGATCAGGGCGAGCTGCTGGGCGTCCTTCTCCCCGTAGAGCGCCAGGTCGGGGGCGGTGAGGTGGAGCAGTTTGGCGACGACGGTGAGCATCCCGTCGAAGTGGCCGGGGCGGCTGGCGCCCTCCAGTCGCTCGCCCATCGGGCCCGCGCCGATCCTCACCTCCGGTTCCCCGCCGGGGTAGACCTCCTCCACCGGCGGCGCGAAGACGGCGTCGGCGCCGGCGCCCGCGGCCACCACGACGTCCGCGTCCAGGGTGCGCGGGTAGCGGTCCAGGTCCTCGCCCGCGCCGAACTGCAGCGGGTTGACGAAGACGGTGACCACCACCTGCCCCTCGGGCCCGGCCTTCTCGCGGGCGGCGCGGACCAGGGCCGCGTGGCCCTCGTGCAGGGCGCCCATCGTCATCACCACCGCCCGCCGCCCCCGGCGCGGCAGTGCGCGCAGCCCGGCGGCGGTGTGCAGGACGGGCACGGGTGTGGGTGCGGGCTCGGGCACGGCTGGGCTCCTGTGGTCGGCGGTCGGTCCGGTCACCGGGTGTCCCCGTCGGAGAGGACCTCCAGCAGGTCCTCGGCCAGTTCCGGCCTGAGCAGCCCGCCGGCCAGGGCCCGGTCGGCGGTGGTGCGGGCCATCGCGAGGTAGCCCGACACCGCATGCGGGGCATGGCGGCGCAGCTCGGTGACGTGGGCGGCGACCGTGCCCGCGTCGCCCCGGGCGACCGGGCCGGTCAGCGCGGCGTCGCCGGAGCGCAGGGCGTTGTCCAGGGCCGCGCCGAGCAGCGGGCCGAGCATCCGGTCGGGTGCGCCGACCCCGGCGGTGCGCAGCAGTTCCATGGCCTGGGCGACCAGTGTGACCAGGTGGTTGGCGCCGAGGGCCAGGGCCGCGTGGTAGAGCGGGCGGGCCTCCTCGGCGACCCACTCGGGCTCCCCGCCCATCTCGATGACCAGCGCCTCGGCGGCCAGCCGCAGCTCCTCGGGCGCGGTGACGCCGAAGGAGCAGCCCGCCAGCCGCTGTACGTCCACGGGCGTGCCGGTGAACGTCATCACCGGGTGCAGCGCCAGCGGCAGGGCCCCGGCCCGGGTGGCGGGGCCGAGGACGGCGGTGCCGTAGCGGCCCGAGGCGTGCGCCAGGAGCTGGCCGGGGCGTACGGCGCCGGTCTCGGCCAGGCCCGCGGCCAGGCCGGGCAGGGCGTCGTCGGGGACGGTGAGCAGGACGAGGTCGGCGCGGGCCAGTACCTCGGCGGGCTCCACCAGCGGCACCCCCGGCAGCAGGGCATCGGCCCGTCGGCGGGAGGCGTCGGAGACGCCGGAGGCGGCCACCGGGCGGTGCCCGGCCAGGGCGAGGGCCGCGGCCAGGGCGGGGCCGACGCGGCCCGCGCCGACGACGCCGACGGTCAGGCGCGCGGGACGGTCCCCGGCGGCACCGGAGGGGGGTTGGTTCACGTGGTTTCGGCCTTCCGTTCCAGTCCGCAGGACCCGGTACCGGACGATTACCGCCATGCTACGCGGACCCGCCGGTTCCCCGTTCCGCCCGCCCGCGGGCCGGGACGGGGAACCGGGCCCGGCCCCTGCGCCCCGCCGGCCGGCGGCGGGTTCAGCAGGGCTCGCGCCTGCGCCGGGCCGGCAGCGCCCGGCGCAGGCGTGTGAGGAGCGGTACGGCGGGGCGGCGGCCGGTCCGGGCGTCCAGGAGCGCGTCCCGGAACTCCCGGGCGGCTCGCGGGTCGGTCAGGCCGGGCAGGGGCGGCGGCTCCTGCCCCTGCGCGGCGGCGCGGTACTGGGCGAGTGCGTACTCGGCTTGGAGGCTCATGCCCCCACGCTGCGCCCGTCCGCGGCGGCCGGGCACGCGGATTGACCCCGGCCGTCAATCGACGGCCCGGAGCGGCCGCCGGAGGGAAGGATGGCCGCATGAGCGTGGTCATCGACGTCACCGGCCTGCCCGACGAGCACTTCGTCTTCTCCCCCTCCCCGCTGGCGGAGCTCAGCGCCGCCCTGCACGCCCTCTCCGAGCCCTCGCACCACCCCGGGCTGCACAGCTGGACCACCACGACGCTCGCCGGGCTGGAGCCGGACCTCGCCGGGCGGCTCTCCGAGGCGGACATCCTGTGGCGCTCCACCCGCTCCGACATCCTGCTGCCCAGCCGCCCCCGGCCCGGCGCCACGCTCGCCGAGGAGCTGGACCACGTCGACGCGATGGACGACGAGCGGTACGTCCAGGCCGCGCTGGAGATCAACTGCTCCGCCGACTACGGCGAGGGCGGACCGTCCCCGCTGGTCGACGAGGCGGCCCGGCGGCGGGCCCTGGAGCGGGCCGCCGCGCGCGGGCCGGGGCAGCTCGGCTTCGTACGGCACCTGCTGGCGGACCCGCCCTCCGTGCGGTCCTGGATACGGCGGCTGCTGGAGGACTGCGACCGGGCGTTCTTCGCCGACGCCTGGCAGCGGGTGCGCGGGCAGCTCGCCGCCGACGCCCGGCACAAGACGGACCTGCTGCGGCACAAGGGGCTGCCCGAGGCGCTGGCCGCCGCGTCCCCCGCGATCGCCGTGGAGGAGGACGGCGACGGGCGGCGCCTGGTCGTCGACAAGCTGGCGCAGAGCCGGACGACGGCGGTGGATCCGGCGGTCGGGCCGGGGGTGACCCTGGTGCCCACCGCCTTCGGCCGGCCGCACCTGGTGGTGCTGCACGCCCCCGGCTGGCGGCCGGTGATCGAGTACCCGGTCGCCTCGCGCGAGCTGCGCGCGAGCCCTGACTCGGTGGAGGTGATGGAGCGCCGGCTGGAGGCCCTGGCCCACCCGGTGCGGGTCCGGCTGTGCCGCAGCCTGGCCCGCGCCCCGTACACCACGGGCGAGCTGGCGAGCGGGCTGGGGATCACCGCTCCGGAGGTCTCCCGGCACCTGAAGGTGCTGCGGAACGCGGGCCTGCTGACGACGCGCCGGCACGGGCGGTACGTGCAGCACCGCCTTGACGTCACCGTCGTGGCGCGGCTGGGCAGCGACTTCCTGGAGGCGGTGCTGCGCTGAGCCCGCGCCGAACCGGCGGGTCCGGCGGGTCCGGCGGGGAAAAGAGCGGCGCCCGACCCGCGCGGTGGGGGATCATCGGGGGCATGACAGCCGACGAGGGAACCGGGGAAGCAGAGGAAGCGCACGGGGGTTTCGAAGCCGGGCCCGCCGAGGACGCCCTGGACTCCGACGCCGAGCGGGCCCGCAGGCTCGCGGCGTGGACCGCGGCGCGGCGGAAGCTCTCCGACGGCCCGGTGGACGGAACGATCGCCGGCCGGCTGGCCCGGCTCGTGGAGGAGGGCGCCGGGGTCTGCGACCTCGACGGCAGCCCCGACATCTACGGCGACGGGATCGTCGCCCGTCTGGAGGAGCGCACCGCCGCCGTGCTGGGGACCGAGGCCGCCGCGTTCTTCCCCACCGGCACCATGGCCCAGCAGGTCGCCCTGCGCTGCTGGGCCGGACGCACCGGCAGCCCGGTCGTCGCCCTGCACCCGATGGCGCACCCCGAGCGGCACGAGCGGGGCGCGCTGGGGCTGCTGAGCGGGCTGAGCACCGTGCACCCCACCGCCGAGCCGCACCCGCCCACCGCCGGGGAGGTGCGGGAGCTGGAGGAGCCCTTCGGCACGCTGATGCTCGAACTCCCGCTGCGCGAAGCCGGTTTCGTGCTGCCCACCTGGGACGAGCTGGTGGCGGTGGTGGAGGCCGCGCGGGAGCGGGACGCGGTGGTGCACTTCGACGGCGCACGGCTGTGGGAGTGCGCCGCGCACTTCGGGCGTACGCTCCCGGAGATCGCCGCCCTGGCCGACAGCGTGTACGTCTCCTTCTACAAGTCCCTGGGCGGCCTCTCGGGCGCCGCCCTGGCCGGTCCCGCCGACTTCGTGGCGCAGACGCGCGCCTGGCGGCACCGCTACGGCGGGCAGGTCTTCCAGCAGTGGCCCGCCGCGCTGTCCGCCCTGGTGGGACTGGAGCGGGAGCTGCCCCGGCTGCCGGAATACGTCGCACGGGCCGGGATGGTCGCGGCGGCGCTGCGGGAGGAGCTGGCGGAGGCCGGGGTGCCGTGG
Organism: Streptomyces verrucosisporus; assembly: GCF_017114865.1. Lineage (GTDB taxonomy): Bacteria > Actinomycetota > Actinomycetes > Streptomycetales > Streptomycetaceae > Streptomyces > Streptomyces fenghuangensis. The sequence continues at coordinate 6,231 of NZ_JADEYH010000019.1, forward strand.
TTCCGGATCCATCCGGCCGAGCCGCACACCCACCAGTTCCAGGTGTGGCTGCCCTACGGCGCCGACGGTCTGACGGAGGCGGGGGTGCGGCAGGCGGAGGAGGAGGGGACGGTGCTGTTCCGCGTCTGGGAGGCGCCGGGCACGCCCGGCCCGCCCGGAACGGCCGTGGCCGAGGTGACGGTGGGCGCCCCGGGGCTGCGCTGGGGGCCGCGGGACGTGCGTGACGCGCTGTACGGCTTCCTCGCCCGCGTCCCGGAGCGGGGCTGATCCGAAAGGATCCGGCCGCTCAGGCGCCCCTGCCGCCCGCCCGCACCAGCCCCGTCTCGTACGCCAGCACCACCGCCTGCACCCGGTCGCGCAGTTCCAGCTTGGTGAGGATGCGGCCCACGTGCGTCTTGACGGTGGCCTCCGAGAGCACCAGGCGCCGGGCGATCTCGCCGTTCGACAGCCCCTGGGCGACCAGCAGCAGCACCTCGTGCTCGCGGTCCGTCAGCCGCTCCAGCTCCTTGGGCACGGACCGGTCGGAGGCGGCGGGCAGCAGGGAGGCGAAGCGGTCGAGGAGGCGGCGGGTGGTGGAGGGCGCGACCACCGCGTCGCCGCTGTGGACGGCGCGGATCGCGGCCAGCAGCTCGCCCGGCGGCACGTCCTTGAGCAGGAATCCCCCGGCCCCGGCCCGCAGGGCGGAGAAGGCGTACTCGTCGAGGTCGAAGGTGGTCAGGATCAGCACCCGGGGGCTGCCGGGACCTCCCTCGCCCCCCTCGCAGATGCGGCGGGTGGCCTCGACCCCGTCGAGGCGGGGCATCCGCACGTCCATCAGCACCACGTCCACGGCCGTGGCGCGGAGCCTGGCCAGCGCCTCGGCGCCGTCCCCGGCCTCGGCGACGACCTCCATGTCGGGCTGGGCGTCCAGCACCATGCGGAAGCCGGTGCGCAGCAGCGCCTGGTCGTCGACGAGCATCACACGGACGGTCATGGTCTCCCCTGAGGCGGTTTCGTGGGGCGGTGGAACGGGGGCGGGCGGGCGGCGGACGGCAGCGGGCGGGCGGCGGACGGCAGCGGGCGGTGCGGCGGTGAACGCTCCGGCGGCGGACGGTCCTGTGGCGGACGGAGCGCTCCGCGCGGGCCCGTTCACACGGCGCTCTTCAGCGGCAGCACCGCGCTGATCCGGAAGCCGCCCCCCGGCCGCGGCCCGGCGTCCAGGCTGCCGCCGACCATGCCGACGCGCTCGCGCATGCCGATCAGTCCCTGGCCGAGCCCGTCCAGCCCGCCGACCTCGTACAGCTCGCGCTGCGCGCCGCGGCCGTCGTCCTCGGCCAGCAGGGTCAGGTCGTCGGCGCCGTAGGTCAGCCGCACCGTCGCGCCGACGTCGGGGCCGCCGTGCTTGCGGGTGTTGGTCAGCGCCTCCTGCACGATGCGGTACGCGGTCAGTTCGACGCTGCTGGGCAGCGGGCGGGGGGTGCCCTCGATACGGAAGTCCACGGTCAGGCCCGCGCCGCGCACCTGCTCGACGAGGTCTGCGAGCTGTTCGACACCGGGCTGGGGCACGTACTCGCCGCCCTCGGAGTGCTCCCCGGTGCGCAGCACGCCCAGCAGTCTGCGCATCTCCGACAGCGCCTGGCGCCCGGTGCCGGAGATGGTCTCCAGCGCCTGCCGGGCCTGCTCGGGCGCGGTGTCCATGACGTAGGCGGCGCCGTCGGCCTGGACGACCATCACCGAGACGTTGTGCGCGACCACGTCGTGCAGCTCGCGCGCTATCCGGGCCCGCTCGGCCGCGACGGCGACCTTGGCCTGCGCCTCGCGCTCGCGCTCCAGGCGGGCGGCCCGCTCCTCCAGCTGCGCGTAGTAGGCGCGCCGGGTGCGCAGCGAGTCGCCCAGCACCCAGGCCAGCAGGAAGGTGGCGGTGAGGAAGACCGTGCCCAGCACCACGGTGGTGGTGCCCTGGCCCTCGTTGGGCCAGCGCAGGGTGTGGACGGTGGGCGCGGTCAGTGCGCCGGCGAGGGCGAGGCGGGAAGCCCAGCGGACGTTGCGGGAGGCGTTGGTGAAGACGATCACCAGCAGGGCGAAGTTGGCCGGCACCGGGAACGCGCCCGTCACCACCTCGGCCAGCCCCGCCCCGGCGGCCAGCAGCAGCATCTTCTCCGGCGCCCGGCGCCGCAAGGTCACCACGGTGCACAGGACCAGGACGATCGGGACGGAGGCGGCCTGCTGGACGTCCCCCTGCCCCAGCGACTCGGCCGACGGCGGATGCGTCATGATCCCCACGAGCCACACGGCCGACATCACCAGCAGGACGGCGGCCCACGCCCCGTCGACGAGGGTGGGATGCCTGCGTAGGAACTCGTAGAGCCGGTGCACATAACCCAGCGTAGGCAGGCCGGGTACACGCGGGGGTCAACCGGACGGCCGATCCCCCGTCTCCCCGTGTACTCCCCAGGGTGGAGGCAGCGGGATCCCGCGGGGCTGGAGCAGCCAGGTGAAGGCGCCCAGGCCCGCCGGGTCGGTCAGCTCGGCGGCCTCACCGGCGCGCCCCAGCAGCCGTACGTACGCGGCCGGGTCCTGCGACGCCAGGGCGAGCGGCGGCCGCCCGCCGCTCACGCCCAGGGCGCGCAGCGCCTCGCGCTGGGAGAGCGCCAGCCCCGGGCCGGTCGCCGGGGCGCCGGCGCGCTCGGCCGCCGCCGCGCACGCGTCGAGGGCGACATGGGCGGTCAGGTCGCACCGGCCGTCGGGGACGGGCCGCACCTCGCGGCCCTCCCGGTAGCCGGTGAGCGTGCCCAGCGGGGGGCGGGCGGCGCGGGTGTGGGCGTAGTCGACGGCGACGGCCAGCCCGCGGTCCAGGCAGGACACCGCCCGTGCCCAGGCCGCGTCGCGGGGACCGCCGATCTCCGCGCGCAGCCCCGGCTCGGGCGGCAGCGGCCACCAGCGGTCCAGCCACCGGGCGTCCCCGCCGCTCACCGGCTCGCCCGGGTGCTCGGTGCCGTCGGCCTCGACCAGGACGTACCGGGGGACGCCGTCCCCGCCGGTCTCGGCGATGTCCAGGGGGACGTCGTCCAGCCACTCGTTGGCGAACAGCAGCCCGGCCGCGCCGCACGGTGGTTCGGCGGACCAGGCGACGGCCGGGTCGAGTCCTTCCGGCCGGGGAGCGCGTTCGACGGCATGGGGGCGTACCCGGGCGGCCAGTGAGCCGGGCTGCCCGGACAGCGCCGCCAGTACGCCGGTCAGCAGTTCGCCGCGGCCGGCGCCGTAGTCGATCAGCGCCAGTTCGGCGGGGTGCCCCAGCACCTCGTCCACGCGCCGCAGCAGCTCGGCCACCGCGCCCGCGAACAGCGGCGAGGCGTGCACGGAGGTGCGGAAGTGGGCGGCGGGGGCGTGGCGTACGAAGAAGCCCTCCGGGCCGTAGAGCGCCTCCCCGGCCGCCTCCCGCCAGCGTCGCGCGCCCCCCGCCGTTCCTCCTGTCGCCCCCGCCACCCGCCGTCTCACTTGTCGATGTCGCCGACGACGAAGAACATCGACCCCAGGATCGCCACCATGTCGGACACCAGCGTGCCCGGCAGCAGTTCGGAGAGCACCTGGACGTTGTTGTACGAGGCCGAGCGGAGCTTGAGCCGGTACGGGGTCTTCTCCCCCTTGGACACCAGGTAGTAGCCGTTGATGCCCAGCGGGTTCTCCGTCCAGGCGTAGGTGGCGCCCTCCGGGGCCTTGAGCACCTTGGGCAGCCGCTGGTTGACCGGGCCGGGCGGCAGCTCGGCCAGGCGGTCCAGGCAGGCGTCGGCGAGGTCGAGGGAGTTGCGGGTCTGCTCCAGCAGCACCTCGAAGCGGGCCAGGCAGTCCCCCTCGGGGCGGGTGACGACCCGCAGCACGTCCGCCAGCTCCCCGTACGCCAGGTAGGGCTCGTCCCGGCGCAGGTCGAAGTCCACGCCGGAGGCGCGGGCGATGGGGCCGCTCACCCCGTACGCGTGGACGGCCTCGGGGGCGAGCACGCCCACGCCGCGGGTGCGGCCGCGGAAGATCTCGTTGCCCAGGACGAGCCGGTCGTAGATGCCCAGCTTCGCGCGGACGGCGGCCACCGCCTGCCGGGTGCGGCCGGGCCAGCCCGCCGGGAGGTCCTCCTTCAGGCCGCCGACCCGGTTGAACATGTAGTGGATGCGCCCGCCGGAGACCTCCTCCATGACGCGCTGGAGGTCCTCGCGCTCGGTGAAGGCGTGGAACATGGGCGTGATGGCGCCCAGCTCCAGCGGATAGGAGCCGAGGAACATCAGGTGGTTGAGGACCCGGTTCAGCTCCGCCAGCAGGGTGCGCGCCCACACGGCGCGCTCGGGGACCTCCATGCCCAGCATCCGCTCGACGGCCATGACGACGCCGAGTTCGCTGGAGAAGGCCGACAGCCAGTCGTGGCGGTTGGCCAGGACGATGATCTGCCGGTAGTCGCGCGCCTCGAACAGCTTCTCCGCGCCCCGGTGCATGTAGCCGACCACCGGCTCGGCCGAGCCGATCCGCTCCCCGTCCAGTACGAGCCTCAGCCGCAGTACGCCGTGGGTGGAGGGGTGCTGGGGGCCGATGTTGAGCACCATGTCGGTGCTCTCCGCCGCGCCGCCGACGCCGACGGTGGTCACGGCCGCGGTGTTCCCCCCGGGCCCGGGGCGCTCGGCGGACGCGGCGGGCACGGCGGACTCGGCGGTGCTACCGGGATCGCTCATGGCTCTCAGTCTGGCAGCTCCGCCGGGAGGAGCGCCGCCCTCTCCCCTCTCCTCCCCGCGGCGGATACGCACTGTCACCACCGCCGCCTACCCTTGCCGTATGAGTCAGCTGACAGGGGGATCGTCCGGCGGGGAGGCCGGGCGGGCCGGACACGCCGGGGAGGCCGGGAGGCCCGAGGACGCCGGGCGGTGGCGCGGCGTCGAGCGCGGGCTGCTGCGGATGCGCAGGACGCTGCTGACGGCCGTGTCCGTGCCGCTCGTCGCGGTGCTGGGCCCGGTCCTGTGGCTGGCCGCCGGTCCGTGGTGGGCCGTGCTCGCCGCGGCGCCGGCGGCGGTCGCGCTGTGGGGATGGGGGGCGATCGCCCGCAACTGGGCCTCCTGGCGGTACTCCGAGCGCGACGACGACCTGCTGATCGAACGCGGGGTGGTGTGGCGCGGGCTGACCGTCGTGCCCTACGGCCGGATGCAGCTGGTGGAGGTCACCTCGGGGCCGCTGGAGCGGCACTTCGGGCTGGCCCGGGTGCAACTGCACACCGCCGCGGCGACGACCGACGCACACATACCCGGACTCGCCCCCGAGGAGGCCGAGCGGCTGCGCGAACGGCTCACCGAGCTGGGCGAGGCCCGTTCGGCGGGGCTGTGACGGGCCCGGCCGCGAGGGGGTTGTGATGGCACTGCTCCAGCGCCCCGAGGGCAGGCGGCTGCACCCGGTCACCCCGTGGCGGCGTGCGTGGGCGCCGATGGCCGCGCTGTTCGCCTTCGCCGCGCAGGACCCGGAGCGGGCCCGGCAGGGCGTGGAGTCCCTGACGGCCGGCCGGCTGCTGGCGGTCCTCGCGCTGCTGCTGCCGGCGGCGGCCGCGTACGGCTTCCTGTCCTGGTGGATGACGAGCTACACGGTCACCGAGACGGAGCTGCGCATCCGCACCGGCCTGCTGTTCCGGCGCGTGGCCCACATCCGTCTGGACCGCCTCCAGGCGATCGACGTGGGGCGCCCCCTGCTGGCCCGTGTTGTGGGCGTGGCCAAGCTCAAGCTGGACGTGGTCGGCACGGACAAGAAGGACGAGCTGGCGTTCCTGGGCGAGCGGGACGCCGTCGCGCTCCGCGCCGAGCTGCTGGCGCGGGCCGCGGGGATGGCGCCCGAGGCGGCCGCGGAGGTGGGCGAGGCGCCCGCCCGGGAGCTGGTGCGGGTCGGCACGCGGATGCTGGTGGTCTCACTGCTGCTGCTCGGCAGCGTCTGGGGCTCGCTGGCCGCGGCGCTGGCGGTGCCCTTGCTGATCTGGTGGGCGAGCGGCAGCCTCTGGCCCGCCCTGGCGGTGGCGGTGCCGCTGCTCAGCGGTGTGTGGCGCAGCGGTGTGGGCCGTTTCCTCACCGAGTTCGACTGGGTCGTCGCCGAGTCACCGGACGGGATACGGCTGGACCACGGGCTGCTGGACCGCGCCCACGCCACCGTCCCGCCCGGCCGTGTCCAGGCCGTCCGGATCGTCGAGCCGTGGCTGTGGCGGCGGCGCGGCTGGGTCCGGGTGGAGCTGGACGTGGCCGCCGGGGGCAACGAGGGCGGCCTGCTGCTGCCGGTCGCCACCCGCGAGACGGCCCGGGGCGTACTGGCACGGGTGCTTCCCGGCCTCGACCCGGCCGAGGCGGCGGCGTCCCTGGTCCCGGTGCCGCGCCGGGCCCGCTGGGTCGTCCCGCTGTGGTGGCGGGGATACCGCCACGGGGTGACGCAGACGGTGTTCGCCTCCCGCAAGGGGCTGCTGTGCCGCACGCTGTCGCTGGTCCCGCACGCCAAGGTGCAGAGCGTCCGTCTCACCCAGGGCCCCTGGGAGCGGGCCTTCAAACTGGCGGACGTCCACGTCGACCACGGCGCGAACGGCACGGTGGCGGCCCGGCTGCGGGCGGTGGAGGAGGCCCGTGCGGTGGTGGCCGCCCAGGCGGGGCGCTCCCGCACCGGGCGCCGCCGGGCGCGCCCGGAGCGCTGGCTCACGTAGGCGCGCCGGACGGGCGCGCGAGAGGCGCGAGAGGCAAGGGGGCCGGCGGATCAGGCTGACCGGGCGCGGCGCAGGCCCCTGACCAGCCCCGCCGTCCGCGGCGTGCCGCCCGCTCCCCTGCCACCGGCCCCCTTGCCACCGGCCCCCTTGCCGCCGTCTCCGGCCGTGGGAGCGGAGCCCCCGTCCTCGCTCTCGTCCTCGCCGGGCTCGCCCAGGTCGATGACCTTGCCCGCGACGGCGGGCGGGGGAGTCCGGGCCGGGACCTCGGGGGCTGTGCCGGGAACGGGGGCGTCACCGGGGTCGCCCGGGCGGGCCGGGTCGTCCTCCTGGTCGGAGGACGGTCCGGCCGCGGGGCTCTGCGTCCCCGGCGTCCTGCGCCGCTTCCGGGTGCCCTGGGTGCCGAAGAAGTCGAATCCGCCGCGCCTGGGGGTGCCGCTCCCGCGGCCTTCGGAGCTCTGCCTCTGCCCGTGCGGCTCCCCCGCCCCCGCCGTACCGCTCTGCCGCGGCCGCGGTGCCTGCCGCGCCGCCTGCTCCGGCGGGGCCTGCCGGGGCTGCTCGCCCCGCTGGGGCTGCCGGCCCTGCCCAGCCTGCCGGGCCTGCTGGGCCTGCTGGGCCTGCTGGGAAGGAGCGCCCGGCTCCGGAGCCGGTACGGCCGCGGCCCCGTCCCGCATCTCCCCCGCCTCGCGCTCCGCGCGCTCCCGCTGCCGGGCGGCGTTGAGCCGCAGCCGCCTGAGCGCCTCGTCCGCCTGGAGGTAGGTGAGGGGTGTGGGCGCGCCGGACGCCCTGCGGTGGTCGGCGGCCCCGGTGGTGAGCGCCTTCGCGGGCCCGGCGGTCTCCAGGGCCAGCTGCCGCCGCCCTTCCAGGGCGCTGGCCCGCTCGGTCTCGGCGGTGGCGTACCGGCGCAGCAGCGCGGCATGCTCGGTGCGCAGCCTCTCCAGCTCGGCGCGCTTGCTCCGGAGCGTGTCCTCCGCCTTCCGGCGGATCTCCAGGGACTCCTCCAGCTCGGTCTCCAGCTCGGCCTGGCGTTCCTCGGCCCGCCACTCGGCCGTGGCCCTGGCCGCCCTGACCTCGCCGACCCGTCGGCCGGCCTCGCGGTCCCACCGCCGCAGCAGCACGGCCCCGGTGACGGCGGCCGCCGCGGCCGCGGCGGCCAGGAGGCGCAGTGTCACCGCCTCCGTATCGCCCACGTCGCCGACCAGCCAGGAGACCGCCGCGCTGACGAGCGCGGCGGCCACCACGGCGGACGGCGCGAGCATCCGGTGCAGGGGCGGCGCGTGGCGGTGGCGTCCTCGTGGCATGGCCTGGAATTTACCCTGTGCGCCGCCTCCGGAGAGGTCTCCGTCCGTATTCGTTGTGCGTTCGCAGTCCAACCGAATGCCGTGGCTTACCGGACCGCGCTCGCGGGTACGGGCGGACAGCGAGCAGACGGCCACGCCACAGCCGTCCGCCCGTCCTTGCAAGGCGGACGTCCCGGACGACACCGGCAGGGTGATTGCGCGCGGTACCGGCCGCATCCGAGGAGGCAGGGCCCCATGGCGTACGGAGAACCGGACGAGAGCGGCGGGAGCGGACTGCTGACCGAGGACGCCGCCGAGGCGCGGATCGCGGAGAGATGCTTCAGAACCGGTCCTCCCCGCCGCGTCGGCGTGGAACTGGAGTGGCTGGTACACGACCGGGACGACCCACGAAGCGCCCTGTCGGCCGAGCGCCTCACCGGCGCCGTGGCCCCACTGGAGCCGCCCGGCGGCCTGCCGGGCGGGAGCGCGCTGACCCGCGAGCCGGGCGGGCAGCTCGAACTCAGCTCCGCCCCGGCCGACTCCCTGAACGAGTGTCTGGCGGCCGTGGCGGCCGATCTGGAGGTCCTGCGGCAGGCCGTGGAGTCGTCCGGACTGCGGCTCGTCGGCCGCGGTGTGGACGACATCCGCCCGCTCGGCCGGGTGCTGGACCATCCCCGGTACCGGGCGATGGAGTCCTTCTTCGCCCGTTCGGGCCCGTGGGGCCGGGTGATGATGTGCGGGACCGCGTCGGTCCAGGTGTCCCTGGACTCCGGTGACGACACCGCGGACACCTCGGGTTTCCGCCTCCGCTGGGAACTGGCACACCGCCTCGGCCCGGTGCTGGTGGCGGCCTTCGCCAACTCCCCGTTCTGGCGGGGCCGCCCCTCGGGCTGGCGCTCGACCAGGCAGGCGGTCTGGGCACGCCTCGACCCGGGCCGCACCCGCACACCACGCGGCGGCGACCCCCGTACGGCCTGGGCCCGCTACGCGCTGGACGCGGAGCTGATGTGCCTGCGCCGCTCCGGTACCGACTGGGCGGCGCCGCCGGGGCTGAGCTTCCGCGCCTGGCTGCGTGATCCGCGCGGGGAGCGGCCTCCCACCGCCGGGGACCTGGACTACCACCTCAGCACGCTGTTCCCGCCCGTCCGACCGCGTGGCTGGCTGGAACTGCGGATGATCGACGCCCAGCCCGGTGACGGCTGGATCGTACCGACCGCGGTCGCCGCCGCCCTGCTGGACGATCCCCTCGCCGCCGACGCCGCGCTCGCGGCCACCGAGTCCCTCGCCCCGCCCGGGGAACCGCCCGCCACGGCCGTGTGGCTGCGCGCGGCCCGGCTCGGCCCCGCCGCTCCGGAACTGGGCAAGGCCGTACGGGCCTGTTTCACCGCCGCCGAGGCCGCCCTGGCCCGGGCCCGGGTGTCCGCCGGGGTGCGCGACGCCGTGGACCGCTTCGCCGAGCGCTACGCGGACCGCGACCGCTGCCCCGCCGACGACCTGCTGGACACCGTCCGCCGGAACACGGCGGCCGCACACCGGAAGGAGACGAAGTGAAACACGACCACGGCGGCCCCGCCGGCGCCACGGCGACCGCCGCCACCGCCCAGGCCGCTTCCCCGCCCGAAACCGATGTGCGGGCCCGGGCACTGGAGGCACTCGGGGCCGCGCGGCGCAGGACACTGGCCCTGACCGACTGCCTCGACGACGAGGAGCTGATGGCCCAGCACTCGCCCCTGATGTCCCCGCTGGTCTGGGACCTGACCCATGTGGGCAACCAGGAGGAGATCTGGCTGCTGCGCGAGGTCGGCGGCCGGGAGCCGCTACGCGCCGACCTCGATCCGCTCTACGACGCCTTCCGCAACCCCCGCGCCGACCGCCCGGCGCTGCCCCTGCTGCGCCCGCCGGAGGCCCGGCGCTACATCACCGAGGTGCGCGAGCGGGTGCTGGGGGTACTGGCCGAGTCCCCGTTGGAGGGCTCGCCCCTGCTGGAGAACGCCTTCGTCTTCGGCATGACCGCCCAGCACGAGCAGCAGCACTGCGAGACGATGCTGGCCACCCACCAGCTGCGCCGGGGCCCCGCGGTACTCGACGCCCCCGCGCCGCCGGCGGCTCCCGCCGGCGGCGCGGACCTGCCGCGCGAGGTACTGGTGCCCGGCGGCACGTTCACCATGGGCACCTCCACCGATCCCTGGGCGCTGGACAACGAACGGCCCGGTCACACCGTGGACGTGCCCGCCTTCCATCTGGACACCGTCCCGGTCACCTGCGGCGCGTACCAGGAGTTCATCGACGACGGCGGATACGGCGACCCCCGCTGGTGGACTTTGGAGGGCTGGACGTACCGGCGGGAGGCGGGGCTGTCCGCCCCGCTGTTCTGGGAACGCCGCGACGGCGTCTGGCTGCGCCGCCGCTTCGGCCGCACCGAACCGGTGCCGCCCGACGGGCCCGTGATGCACGTGTGCTGGTACGAGGCCGACGCGTACGCCCGTTGGGCGGGCCGCCGGCTGCCCACCGAGGCCGAGTGGGAGAAGGCCGCCCGCCATGATCCGGCCACCGGCCGTTCGCTGCGTCATCCCTGGGGGGACGCCGAGCCGACCCCTGAGCTGGCCAATCTCGGCCAGTGGCACCTGCGGCCCGCTCCGGCCGGTGCGTATCCCTCGGGGGCCGCGCCGTGCGGGGCGCGGCAACTGCTCGGCGACGTGTGGGAGTGGACATCCTCCGACTTCACCGGCTACCCCGGCTTCGCCGCCTTCCCTTACCGGGAGTACTCCGCGGTGTTCTTCCCCGGTGGGCCGGGCGGACCTGCCGGGTACAAGGTGCTGCGCGGTGGCTCCTTCGCCGCGCACCCGGTCGCCTGCCGCGGCACCTTCCGCAACTGGGACCTCCCCGTCCGGCGGCAGATCTTCTGCGGTTTCCGCACCGCCCGGGATGCCGCCCCCGCGGAAGACGGAGGCCGGTAGATGTGCCGCCATCTGGCCTATCTGGGCCCCCCGCTGAGTCTGCGCGAGCTGCTGGTCGACCCGCCCGGGGGCCTGTACACCCAGTCCTGGGCCCCTCGCAGACAGCGGTACGGCACCGTCAACGCCGACGGTTTCGGCATCGGCTGGTATCCGGAGGACGGGGCGCCGCCCGCGCGCTACCGGCGTGCGGTGCCGGTGTGGGCCGACGGCAACCTGACCGACCTGGCCCGTACCGTGCGCAGTGGCGCGGTGCTGGCGGCGGTCCGCTCGGCCACGCCGGGCACCACCCAGGACGAGTCGGCCGCGGCGCCGTACCGGGACGGGCGGTGGCTGTTCAGCCACAACGGCGCCGTACCCGACTGGCCCCGGGCGCTGACCGGGCTCGTGGGGGACCTGACGGCCGCGGACCTGCTGGCGGTGGAGTCCCGCTGCGACTCCGCACTGCTGTGGCTCCTGGTGTGCCACCGCCTGCGGGCCGGGCGGTCCGCCGGGCCGGCGCTGGCCGACGTCGCCGCGCGGACCGCGCGGGCGTGCCCGGAGGCACGGGTGAACCTGCTCCTCACCGACGGCCGGAGCATCACCGCGACCCGTTGCGGCGACACCCTGTGGTACCGCACGGCGCCCGGTGCCGTGCTCGTCGCATCCGAGCCCTCCGGTCCGTCGGGCGGGGAACCTTCCGGCGGGGGCGGCTGGCGGGAGGTCCCCGAGTACTCCCTGCTTCGGGCCACGGCGGAGAGCGTCGAGATCACCCCGCTGCCCGCCACGCCCGCTCCCCGCCCCGCCCCTCCCCCGTCCGAGAGGATGCCCACCGCATGACGTCCCGGTTCACCCTCGACCGCCGGCTCCCCGAGCGTCACCTCGCCGACTCGCTGCGCGCCGACGTCCTCGCCGGGCTGACCGCGCCGCCCAGGACCCTGCCGCCCAAGTGGTTCTACGACGCCCGCGGCAGCAAGCTGTTCGACGAGATCACCCGGCTGCCCGAGTACTACCCGACCCGCGCCGAACGAGAGGTCCTGCGACTGCGCGCGGCCGAGATCGCGGAGCTCACCGGCGCCCGCACCCTGGTGGAACTCGGCTCGGGGTCCTCGGACAAGACCCGCCTGCTCATCGACGCGCTCCTGCGCCGCGGGACCCTGGAGGGATACGCACCCGTCGACGTCAGCGAGTCCGCCCTGTCAGCGGCGGGCGAGGCGCTGTGCCACGAGTATCCCGGGCTGCGCATCGCGGCCACCGTCGACGACTTCGGCGACCGTCCACACCTGCCGACCGGTCCCGGCCCGCGGCTGGTCGCCTTCCTGGGCGGCACCCTGGGCAACCTCGGCACGGCGGAGCGCGCCGCCTTCCACGACCGGCTGCGTTCCTCCCTCGGCCCGGGGGACGCCCTGCTGCTCGGCGCGGACCTGGTCAAGGACGAGGACGTCCTGGTGCGTGCCTACGACGACGCGCGGGGGATCACCGCGGAGTTCAACAGGAACGTGCTGCGGGTGCTCAACCGCGAGCTGGGCGCCGACTTCGACCCCGGTTCCTTCGACCATCTGGCCCTGTGGAACCGGCAGGAGGAGCGCGTGGAGATGCGGCTGCGGTCCCGTACCGAGCACACCGTGACCCTGCCCGCACTCGGTGTGAAGATCTCCTTCGCACGCGGGGAGGAGGTACGCACGGAGATCTCGGTGAAGTTCCGCCGCGCCGGACTGACCGGGGAACTGCGTCGGCACGGCTTCACGGTGACCCGCTGGTGGACCGACGCCCAGGAGCGTTTCGCCCTGCTGCTGGCCGTGCCCCGCTGACATGCCGGACTGACATGCCGGACTGACATGCCGGCGGGCCGGGAGGGTACCCGGGGCGCCCCGACCGGAAGGAGACAGCGATGCGTCCACTGACCCAGGGACTGGTGGCCGGGTCCGTCGGCACGGCCGCTCTCAACATCACGACCTACGGAGACATGCTGCTGCGGGCACGGCCCGCCAGCTCCGTGCCCTCCGAGGTCGTCGACCGGCTCGCCGAGCGCACCGGTGTCGGGCTGGGCGGGGGCGAGGAGGCGTCGAACCGCAGGGAAGCGGCCGGGGCACTGCTGGGCTTCGTCACCGGCCTCGGCGTCACCGCGGCCTACACGCTGGTGAGCGGCCGCAGGCGGACGCCGCCCGTATCGGTGACCGCGCCGCTGCTCGGAGCCGCCGCCATGGCCGGCAGTGATGTGGCCGCCACCGCGCTCGGTGTCACCGATCCCCGTTCCTGGAGCCGCTCCGCATGGCTGTCGGACATCGTGCCGCACCTGGTGTACGGCCTCGCCGCAGGCGCGACGCTCCGGGCGCTGCGGGGGCGCGCCCCCCGGTGACGGAGCCGCCCGGCGGACGGGTCATCCCTCTCCGCCGGGCGCCCGCACCACCAGGCCCGCGCCCTCGGCCGCCCGCACCACCGAGGCGAGCCGCGCCTCCCCTCCCCTGGCGGCCGTGATCTGGAGCCCGGCCGGGCAGCCGTCACCGGTGAAACCCGCCGGAACGCTGACCGCCGGGTGGCCGCTGAGATTGAAGGCCCAGGTCAGTGCCGTGCTGTACCGGTCGCCCGGTCCGTCGTGGCCGTGAGGCCGGTTGGGGGTGGCCGGGGTCAGCAGCAGCCGGTCGCCGGCGAGGAGCGCGTCCAGACGCGCGTCGTTCTCCGCCCGGGTCCGCTCCGCCGCCGCCCGGTCCCCGTCCGGGGCTCGCAGGGCGAGCCACGCCGGGCCGGGATCCAGCAGCACGGCGTCCCCTTCCGGCCCCTCCGGGGGTTCCAGGCGTACGGAGCCCGCCGCGGCCAGCCGTTCCGCCGCCGCCCTCGCCACCCGGACGACATCCGGGTCGCTCTCCGCAAACCCCAGGTCCGGCGACCACACCGCCGCCACCGGCTCGCCGACTCCCTCTCCGGTGTTCTGGGCGGGTACGCCGGACACGCACTCCAGCCATGCCGCGAGGTCCGCGGCGCACCGGACGAGGACACCGGGCGCGGCCAGACCCGAGCGGTCCGCCACGGGCAGCAGCCCGTTGGTCGTCTTCAGCCCGAGCACCCCGCACCACGCGGCCGGGATGCGCACCGACCCGGCGCCGTCGGTGCCGGTGGCCATCGGCACCATCCCGGCCGCGACCGCCGCCGCCGAACCGGCGGACGAGCCGCCGGGCGACCGGTCCGGCCGCCAGGGGTTGGCGGTACGGCCGCCCGCGCCCAGGCCCCAGGTCCGCCACGGCGTACCGGGCCCGGGCACGGAGGTCGCGCCGACCGCCACGCAGCCGGCGGCCAGCAGCCGCCGGGCGGGCCCGGCCCGTACCCCGGCCGCGCCCTTAGCGCCGGTCTTCACCCCGATGGGCACCCCGGCCAGCGGCAGCCGCTCACCCGCCGCGACCCGGCGGTCCACCTCCGCCGCCCGCGCCCGCGCCCGGTCCGCCCACACCTCGCGGAAGGCGCACAGCGACGGCTCCAGCCGGGCGATCCGGGCCAGTGCCGCCTCCACCATCTCGGCGGCGGACACCTCACGCCGTGCCACGGCCCGGGCCAGCGCCACCGCCGACAGCCGCGCGTACCCGTCCTCGTCCGTCACCGCTTCCCCCCACCGCTCCTGGCCCGCGCGGGCGGTACGGCTCAGACCGTCTCGGCCGCCGGGGGCGGGGGCTCCTCGTCGTCCTCCGGAAGCCTGCACACCCGCTGCAGGAAGACGGCCGCCGCCACCACCGCCGCGCCCGCCAGCACCGACAGGCCCGCGTAGACCGCCTGGTCCCGGCGTGCGGGCACGTCCATCGCGCCGAAGAGCAGATAGACGCCCGCGCCGCCGTACGCGCCCGCGGCCAGGGCGGCCACCAGCGCGCTGGCCTGCCCGAGGACGACGGCGCGGGCGGCCATCATCGGCTCCACGCCCTTCGCGCCGGGCCGCCGCTCGCGCTGGGCGCGCAGCCGGGCGCGGATCGACAGCGCGGTGGCTGTCAGGACCGTGGCGATCACCGCGAGCACGATCGGGGCCGCGACGGGCACGGCGGGCAGGGTGCCCAGCGCGTCCCACATCCGGGCCCCTGCCCAGGACAGCACCAGCGCGAGCGCGAAGATACCGGCCAGCGTTCTGATCCGTAGTTCCCTCACGGGACTCCCCACGTCACTCGGCGCTCCCCGAGGGGGCGCCGCCCAAACAGCACCGTCGAAACCGCGTCGAAGCCGCGTCGAAGCCGTTGCGGCCGCCGTTGAGGAACCTTGCCCGTACGGCACCGTCCACACTCCCGGACCCGCCGGGGGCCTGCCGGAGCCGGCGGCTCCGGCAGGCCCCCGGCGGCCCATGCCGGTCAGTCCGGCAGGCTCAGTTCCAGGTCCTCCCGGCGTGCCACGCCCTCCCGGCCCACGGCGCCCAGCAGGTCGGCCACCGGACCGTGCCCGGGGACCTCGGCCCCGGGGTCCACATCGTGCCACGGCGCCAGGACGAAGGCGCGCTCGTGGCACCGGGGGTGCGGCAGCGTCAGCTCCGGGTCGTCGGAGACGACGTCCTGGTACGCCACGATGTCCACGTCGATCGTCCGCGGGCCCCAGTGCTCGTCGCGGACCCGTGCGTAGGCCTCCTCGATGGCGTGGGCCCGCTCCAGCAGCGAACCGGGCGGCAGGGTGGTTTTGAGCAGGACGACGGCGTTGAGGTAGGAGGGCTGGCTGCCCGGCTCCACGCCCCACGGCTCGGTCTCGTACACCGGGGAGACCGCCCTGACCCGCACTCCCGGGGTCTCCTCCAGCGCGTCGATCGCTCCCTGGAGCGTCTCCATGCGGTTGCCCAGGTTGCTCCCGAGCGCCACGACGGCGCGCTTGGGGTTGTGCAGGGTCACATCGGCGGCGTCCACCTGGTGCACCACCGAGGCGGGCACCGGCTGTACGGTCGGGTCGCTGTTCGGCGTCATACGCGGCTCCGCTTGATGGTGATGGTCACGTCGTCGAACGGGACGGTGACGGGGGCCTCGGGCTTGTGGACGGTGACCTCCACCTCGCGCACCACGTCGTGCGTCAGGCACTGGTCGGCGATCCGCTGGGCGAGGGTCTCGATCAGGTCGACAGGCTCGCCGCCGACGATCGCGGCGACCTCCTCGGCGACGATGCCGTAGTGCACCGTCTTCGTGAGGTCGTCGTCCGCGGCCGCGGGGCGGGTGTCCAGGCCCATCGCCAGGTCCACCACGAAAGTCTGTCCCTGCTCCCGTTCCCGCTCGAACACCCCGTGATGCCCGCGGATCCTCAGTCCGCGCAGCGCGACACGGTCCACGCGCTCTCACTCCCGTCGGTCGTACGGATGCGGCGGTGGGCCGGCGGCCTCCACGCCCCGCACCCAGGTGTCCGGTGGGACCGGCGCCGGATCTCGGCCGGCGCCGGTCCCACCGGACACGGGAGCCACTCTCTCAGATCGGTGTTCAGAGCACGGTCCCGCCCTCGCCGTCGACACCGTCGATCCCCTCGCCCCCGCCGTCCTCGTCGTCGTCCTCGTCCTCGACGAGCACCGGGGAACCGTGGTGCGCCCACACCCGCCACCGGCCGCCCTCCGCCCTGCGGAAGACGTTGGTGGCGACCACCAGCCCGCCGACCAGTGGCCCGGCCGAGCCGTCCTCCTCGGCGGGGCCGCCGCTGAGGATGTTCTCGGTGCAGGTGACCAGGGCGGTGTCGCCGGCCACGGAGACCTCGACGTCGGTCAGGAAGAACTGGATGTACTCGGTGTTGGCCATGATCAGCGCGTACGAGCGCAGCACCTCGTCGCGTCCGGTGAGCACCGGCCAGCCCGGGTGCACGACGCTGACGTCGTCGTGCAGCCAGGTCTCGGCCAGGGCGTCCAGGTCGCCGCGCTCCACCGCGTCGTACAGCGCGGCGTTGGCCGCCTCCACGGCCTCGACGTCCGTACGGGCCTCTCCGCTCACCTGGCTCCCTCCAGGGCCCGGGCCACCCGGACCGCGTCCGCGCTCGCCCGCACCTCGTGCACCCGTACCGCCCAGGCGCCCTCGCGCGCCACGAGCGCCGAGACCGCGGCGGTGGCCGCGTCCCGCTCCCGGGCGGGCGGCACCTCGCCGCCGTCGCCCGCCAGCACCCGGCCCAGGAACCGCTTGCGGGAGGCGGCGACCAGCACCGGCCGTCCCAACTCGCGGCGCAGCCGGGCGGTGGCGTCCACCAGGGCCAGATCGTGGGCGGCCTGCTTGGCGAAGCCCAGCCCGGGGTCGACGACGATCCGCTCCGGGGCGATCCCGCCGGCCACCGCCTGCTCCAGAGCGTCGTGCAGCTCGCCGATCACCTCGGTGACGGTGTCGGTGTACACGGCCCTGTCGTTCATGTCGATGCTCTGGCCGCGCCAGTGCATCACCACGTACGGCACCCCGGCGGCGGCGACCACCGGGACCATGCGCGGATCCGCGCGCCCGCCGCTGACGTCGTTGACCAGCCGGGCGCCGGCTTCCACCGCCTGCTCGGCGACGGACGCCCGCATGGTGTCCACGCTGATGACCACGCCCTCCCGGGTCAGTTCGCGGACCACCGGGACGACCCGGCGCAGCTCCTCGGCCTCGTCCACACGGGTCGCGCCGGGCCGGGTGGACTCGCCGCCCACGTCGACCAGGTCGGCGCCCTCGGCGACCAGGGCCAGACCGTGCTTGACCGCGGCACCGGTGTCGAACCAGCGGCCTCCGTCGGAGAAGGAGTCCGGCGTGACGTTCACCACGCCCATGACCGCGCACCGGTCCCATGCCGGCAGTCCGGCCACTTCCCCGCGGGGGACGCGCAAGGTACTCATGCGCTCCAGCGTAGGCGCTCCGAGGACGGCTCCCCGCCACCGCCCCGTCGGGCGGCGCGCGGCCGGTCGGCGGTCAGCGGGCGGCCGGTCGGCAGTCGGTCAGCGGGCCATGATCAGGCTCATCGCCTCGGCCCGGGTGGCGGAGTCGCGGAGCTGGCCGCGGACCGCGGAGGTGATGGTCTTGGCCCCGGGCTTGCGGACGCCGCGGACCGTCATGCACATGTGCTCGCACTCGATGACGACGATCACACCGCGCGCCTCCAGGATCTCCATCAGGGAGTCGGCGATCTGCGTCGTCAGACGCTCCTGGACCTGGGGGCGGCGGGCGAAGACCTCCACCAGCCTGGCGAGCTTCGACAGGCCGGTGATCTTGCCGGAGTCGGCCGGGATGTAGCCGACGTGCGCCACCCCGTGGAAGGGCAGCAGGTGGTGCTCGCAGGAGGACAGCAGTTCGATGTCCTTGACCAGCACCATCTCGTCGTGGCCGAGGTCGAAGGTGGTGGTCAGCACGTCCTCCGGCCGCTGCCGCAGGCCCGCGAATATCTCCCGGTACGCCCGGGCCACCCGGGCCGGGGTCTCGCGCAGGCCCTCGCGGTCGGGGTCCTCGCCGACCGCGATGAGCAGCTCCCGTATGGCGTTCTCGGCACGCTTCTCGTCGAACTCTCCGACGGGACCCTCGCCCTCCAGCGTCACCGGGTCGATCATGTGGTCCTCTTTCTCGATTGCGGATGGCGAAAAGCCGCGCCCCTCCGGTAGTCAACCGGAGGGGCGCGGCGGGCATTCCTCGGAGTCCGTCACCACCGGCCCGGGGGCCGGCGCCGGGAGCCTCGGTCAGCTCTCCGGCCGGGGCTCGTCGGACGGCAGGCGGGTCTCCTTGGAGAGCGCGGTGTCCGTCGGGCCGATCTCCTTGCCCTTCTCCTGACCGGGCTGCGTGCCATTGGTCAGGGCCAGCTCCTTGGGGGTGGAGACCGGCGGGCGGGTGGAGGGCATCCGGCGCGCGGAACCCGTCCAGGCCGGGCGCGGCGGGCGCTTGACGATCGGCCGGAAGATCTCGGCGATCTCCTCCTTGCCGAGGGTCTCCTTCTCCAGGAGGGCCAGCACCAGGTTGTCCAGGACGTCCCGGTTCTCGACGAGGATCTCCCACGCCTCGTTGTGGGCGGTCTCGATCAGCTTCTTGACCTCCTCGTCCACCAGCCCGGCGACCTCCTCGGAGTAGTCGCGCTGGTGGCCCATCTCCTTGCCCAGGAAGGGCTCGGAGTTGTCGGAGCCGAACTTGATCGCGCCCAGCCGCTCGGTCATGCCGTACTGCGTGACCATGGCGCGGGCCGTGGCGGTCGCCTTCTCGATGTCGTTGGCGGCGCCGGTGGTCGGGTCGTGGAAGACCAGTTCCTCGGCCGCGCGCCCGCCCAGCATGTACGCGAGCTGGTCGAGCATCTCGTTGCGCGTGGTGGAGTACTTGTCCTCGTCGGGCAGGACCATCGTGTAGCCCAGTGCCCGGCCGCGGGAGAGGATGGTGATCTTGTGGACGGGGTCGGAGTTCGGTGAGGCCGCCGCGACCAGGGCGTGGCCGCCCTCGTGGTACGCGGTGATCTTCTTCTCCTTGTCGCTCATGATCCGGGTCCGCTTCTGCGGTCCGGCCACGACGCGGTCGATCGCCTCGTCCAGGAAGTGGTTGTCGATCAGCTTCTTGTCACTGCGCGCGGTGAGCAGCGCGGCCTCGTTGAGCACGTTGGACAGGTCCGCGCCGGTGAAGCCGGGGGTGCGGCGGGCGACCGCGGACAGGTCCACGTCGGGCTCCATCGGCTTGCCCTTGGCGTGCACCTTGAGGATCTCCAGACGGCCCTGCATGTCGGGGCGGTCCACGGCGATCTGCCGGTCGAAACGGCCCGGGCGCAGCAGCGCCGGGTCGAGGATGTCCGGGCGGTTGGTGGCGGCGATCAGGATGACGCCGCCCTTGACGTCGAAGCCGTCCATCTCGACCAGCAGCTGGTTCAGCGTCTGCTCGCGCTCGTCGTGGCCGCCGCCCATGCCGGCGCCGCGGTGGCGGCCGACGGCGTCGATCTCGTCGACGAAGACGATCGCCGGGGCGTTCGCCTTGGCCTGCTCGAACAGGTCGCGCACCCGCGAGGCGCCGACGCCGACGAACATCTCGACGAAGTCGGAGCCGGAGATCGAGTAGAACGGGACGCCCGCCTCGCCCGCGACGGCGCGCGCGAGCAGCGTCTTGCCGGTGCCGGGCGGGCCGTAGAGCAGCACGCCCTTGGGGATCTTCGCACCGACGGCCTGGAACTTGGCGGGCTCCTGGAGGAACTCCTTGATCTCGTGGAGCTCCTCGACCGCCTCGTCCGAACCGGCGACGTCCGAGAAGGTCGTCTTGGGGGTGTCCTTGGTGATCAGCTTCGCCTTGGACTTCCCGAAGTTCATGACCCGGGAGCCGCCGCCCTGCATCTGGTTCATCAGGAACAGGAAGACGATCACGATCAGTACGAACGGCAGCAGGGAGAGCAGCATCCCGAGGAACGGGTTCTGCTTCTGCGGCGAGACGGTGTAACCGTCCTTGATCTGCCCGTCCTGGTACTTGGACTGCAACTGCTTGGCCAGATCGACGCCCTGGTCGTCGATGTAGCTGGCCTTGATCTTGTCACTGCCCTCGATCTTCGTGCCCTCGGCGAGCTCGACCTTGACGGTCTGCTCGTCGCCGGTCGTCAGCTCGGCGGACCTGACCTTGTTCTCGTTGATCGCCTGCACGACCTGGCCGGTGTCCACCGTCTTGTAGCCGCCGGACGAGCCGACGACGTTCATCAACACGACCACGGCGAGGGCGGCCAGCACGATCCACATGACGGGACCACGGAAGTAGCGCTTCACGTCCATCCACACGGGGCGGCGTGCGCCCCGTCCCTCCTGCCACAGTGAGGCACCGCGACCCCGGGTGAGATCGCCTGTGCGTACGGTGTATTACTCCGGCTTGCTCGGCCTACGAACAGATTGCCCCAACAGACCGACCTTCGGACGGTACCCCAGGATCACAGCCCGAAGCACTGCCGAGGCGGGCGCCGCCGGCGGACGGTGGACAACATCCCCGTCCGCCCGTTCCAACGCCGGGAGACCCCCCGAACGTTCCCGGGCGGCGCCCCGGGCCCGCCCCGGCCCGTCAGCCTCCGTAGACGTGCGGCGCCAGTGTCCCCACGAACGGCAGGTTGCGGTACTTCTCCGCGTAGTCCAGCCCGTAGCCGACGACGAACTCGTTGGGGATGTCGAAGCCGACCCACTTCACGTCGATCGCCACCTTCGCCGCGTCCGGCTTGCGCAGCAGGGTGCAGACGTTCAGCGAGGCGGGCTCGCGCGAGCCGAGGTTCGACAGCAGCCAGGAAAGCGTCAGGCCGGAGTCGATGATGTCCTCGACGATCAGGACGTGGCGCCCCTTGATGTCGGTGTCCAGGTCCTTGAGGATGCGGACCACGCCGGAGGACTGGGTGCCCGCGCCGTAGGACGACACCGCCATCCAGTCCATGGTGACCGGCGAGGACAGGGCCCGGGCGAGGTCCGCCATGACCATCACCGCGCCCTTGAGGACCCCGACCAGGAGCAGGTCCTCGCCCTCGTACTCCGCGTCGATCGCCTCCGCCAGCTCGGCCAGCTTCGCGTCGATCTCTTCCTTGGTGATGAGCACCGACTTGAGGTCGGCGCCCATGTCCTTGTCGTCCACCCTGCTGCTCTCGGTCGGGGATCACACTTGCCGGATGACCAGTGTGCCACCCTGCCTACGGGCGGCCACCCGGCCGGGCAGGGTGATGGCCCGCTGGCCGTGCCACTCGGTGACCAGCCGGTCCACCTCCTCGATGTGGCGGGCGAACAGCGAACCCGCCGGGGAACCGGCCGCGACCGCCGCGCGGCGCAGCACGCGCCGGCGGACGGCGGGCGGCAGGGCGCCGAGCCGGGCGACATCGAGGGCGGACCCGGACTCCTCTGTGAGATCCGCGACATTCGCGGCATCGCCGTCCCGGCCGCCCCCTCCGGTCCGGGACGCCGGCCGGGGCGCCCGCCGGGACGGCGGAAGCTCCGCGCGGACCTCCCGTTCGGCCTCGCGGGCCCAGGCGTCGAGGGCGTCGGCGTCGTCCCGCGAGAGCTGCGCGGTGCGGGCCAGTGCCTCGACCACGCCCTTGCCGAGCGCCTTCTCCAGGGCCGGCAGCGCGTCGTGGCGCACCCGGGAGCGGGTGAACGCGGGATCGGTGTTGTGCGGGTCGTCCCAGACCGGCAGCGACTGCACCATGCACGCCTTGCGGGTGGTCTGCCGGTCCACGGTGAGGAACGGCCGCAGATAGCGGTGCCCAAGATCCCGGCGCCCGGCCGGCGAGCCGGACACGGCGGCCATACCGGACAGCGAGCGGGTGCCGGAGCCCCTGGCCAGGCCGAGGAGTACCGTCTCGGCCTGGTCGTCGCGGGTGTGCCCGAGGAGGACCGCGGCGGCGCCGAGGCGGTCGGCGGCCTCGTCGAGGGCGGTGTAGCGGGCGGTGCGGGCGGCGGCCTCGGGGCCGCCGTCACGGCCGACGGCCACGGTGAGGGCCTCGGCCGGTTCGAGGGAGAGCTCGGTGAGGCGGCAGACGACCTCCCGGGCCCGGTCGCCGGAGCCGGGCTGCAGGCCGTGGTCGACGGTGAGGCCCCCGGCCCGCAGGCCGAGGCGGGGGGCTTCGAAGGCGAGGGCGGAGGCGAGCGCCATCGAGTCGGCGCCACCGGAGCAGGCGACGAGCACGAGCGGAGGGCGCCGGTGCGGGGCAAAGGAGCCGGCCGGGGCGCCGGGGGCGTCCTGGAGTACGTCACGGAGTGTGCGGCGAACCGCCAGGCGTATCGCGGCGACCGCGGGGTGGGGACCCATGTCCGTTCACTTCCTCGGGGAGTCGTGGTCGCGCAGTCGATGACTACGCTGAGTGCGTCGATGGTGACAGAGAAGTGCCGTGTCCCTGAGCATCGCACGCGCACCCGCCGCCCACGGTCCCTCGTAAGAGTGATTGTCCCGGCGTTCGGCGGTCATCAGTCCGCTTTCCGGTGCACCCTCGCGATCCACTCCGCCGGCTCGGCGATCTCCGCCCTGGTGGGCAGCGTGTTGGGCGAGGTCCACACCCGGTTGAAGCCGTCCATCCCGACCTCCTCGACCACCGTCCGCACGAACCGCTCGCCGTCGCGGTACTGGCGCAGCTTGGCGTCGAGCCCCAGCAGCCTGCGCAGCGCCTGGTCGAGACGGCCCGCGCCGGCCGCGCGGCGCTTCTGGAACTTCTCCCGGATCTCGGCGACCGTCGGCACCACCTGCGGGCCGACGCCGTCCATCACGTAGTCCGCGTGCCCCTCCAGCAGCGACATCACCGCGGTGATGCGGCCCAGGACCTCGCGCTGCGCCGGGGTCTGCACCAGCTCGACGAGGCTGTGCCCCCCGTCCGGCTCCCCGCCCTCGCCCGGCTCCGGGCGGCCGCTCCCGGCCAGCGACTGGAAGGCCTCGCGCAACCGCTCCAGCAGCGCGGAGGGCTCCATGTCGGTCTCCCCCAGGAAGGCGTGGATCTCCCCCTCGATGTGGTCGCGCAGCCACGGCACGGCGGAGAACTGGGTGCGGTGCGTCTCCTCGTGCAGGCACACCCACAGCCGGAAGTCGTGCGGGTCGACGTCCAGCTCACGCTCGATGTGCACGATGTTCGGCGCGACCAGCAGCAGCCGCCCGCCGCCCTCCCCCGGGGCCCCCGGCAGGTCGCGGGTGGGCGGGGCGAAGGTCTCGTACTGGCCCAGGACGCGCGAGGCCATGAACGACAGCAGCATCCCGACCTCGACGCCGGTCACCTTGCCGCCGACCGCGCCGAGCACCGCGTTGCCGGGGCCGGCGCCGCGGCGCGCCCGCATCTTGTCCAGCAGCGGCGACAGCAGCTCGCGGAAGCCCGCCACGTTCGCCCGGATCCAGCCGGGCCGGTCCACGACGAGCACGGGGGTGTCCGCTGCGCCGTCGGGCGTCATCCGCGTGAAGCCGCGCACGTGCTCCTCGGCCGCCGCGGCGTGCCGCCGCAGCTCGGCGACGGCCTCCCGCGCCTCCTCGCGGCTCACTTCGGGCCCGGGCTTCACGAGCCGGGTCGCGGTCGCCACCGCGAGATTCCAGTCGACCATCTCCACACCACCGAGGCTCGTCATGACTTCACCGTACGTGCCGGTGCCCCCGAACGGGAGCGGACCGGTGCCCGGGCAGGGGTGCCCGCGCGGGCTGCCCGTCACTCCTGCCCGGGCGGCGGGCACCGGGCGGGGGTCATGACGGGACCGGGCGGGATCCGAAGGGCCCCGGAAGGGCCCCGGAACGGCCCCGGAGCGGCCCCGGAGCGGACTCCGGGCGGAGGAGCGGCCGGCCGGCCCGGTCAGCGGCAGCCGCAGTCGGCCAGGGCGGCGGCGAGTCGGTCCAGGGCCTCGTGGGCGCCGTAGCGGTCGGTGGTGCCCGACGCCGCGAACGCGAAGGCCAGGAGCCTGCCGTCGGCGTCCACGACCGTGCCCGCCAGGGTGTTGATCCCGGTCAGTGTGCCGGTCTTGGCACGGACCAGGCCCGCTCCGGTGCGGGTCGCCTCGTCGTCGTAGCGACCGCCGAGCGTGCCGCTGAAACGGGCCACGGGCAGCCCCGTCAGCGCGGACCGCAGTTCGGGGCGGGCGGGATCGGCGGCGAGGACCAGCAGCCGGGTCAGCAGGCCGGCCGAGACCCTGCCGGACCGGTCCAGCCCGCTGCCGTCGGCGAAGCGGGCGCCCTCAAGCGGCAGCGCCCTGCCGTACTCGGCGAGCTGCGCGCGCACCGCCCGTCCGGCGCCGGCGAAGCCGGCGGGCTCGCCGCGCGCGACGGCGGTCTGCCGAAAGAGGGCCTCGGCGATGTCGTTGTCGCTGTGGAGCATCATCCGCTCCACCAGTTCCGCCAGCGGCGCGGAGCGGTGGACGGCCAGCTCCTCGGCGCCCCGCGGCGCCTCGCGGGCGCGGCCGGGGTGCTCGGAGCCCTCGATTCCGATACCGCGCTCGCGCAGGCGGTCGGTGAAGATACCGGCGGCGTCCCGGGCCGGGTCGCCGGAGCGGGGGGCGGGCCCGCGGGTGCTGTCGTCGAGGCGGCCTTCGTTCACCATCAGCGCGACGACCGGCGCGATGTTCTCGTTCGGCCCGATCGGGTGGCGGACGGGCCCGGAGTAGAGCGAGACGTCGTAGGCCGGCTCGACCCGCCTCACACCGCGTTCTCCCAGCTCCCGGGCGGTGGCGTCGGCCAGCCGCCGCAGCGCGGCGGGGGTGACCGTGGGGTCGCCGCCGCCGATCAGGAAGACCCGCTCGCCGTCCGCGTCCCACACCACCCGGGTGGGGATGCGGTGGTCCGGGCCGAGGGCCGACAGGGCGGCGACCGCCGTGGCGATCTTCACGGTGGAGGCGGGCGCGACGGCACGGCCGGCCCTGGCGCCGTACAGCTCCCGCCCGGTGGCCACGTCCACCACCGAGGCGGTGCGGAGCGTGCCCAGGACGCCGTCCTCCAGCAGCGGCCGGAGCGTGTCGGCGAGCGCGGCGGGGTCGGGGGCGGGCGCCTCGCCCGGCTCCGGCGCGGCCTCGCCGGCGGCCTCCTCGCCCCGGCCGCCCCTGCCCTCCCGGCCCTCCCCGGCGGGGGCCGCGCCCAGGGCGGTGAGCACCTCGGCGGCGCTGGGCGCCGGGGCGGGGCCCGCCCCGGTGTGGTCCGTGCCACTGCCGCGGTCCCAGGAGGCGGCGCGGGCCCGCTCGGCCGTACGCTGGCCGGAGTCCCAGGGTCCGGCGACGGCCACAGCCGTCACCGCGACCGCGAGTCCGGCGGCGGCGGAACCGGCCACCACCCGCCATGTGTCCCGCACCTCGGACCAGCCCCTTTCGCGACCACACATCTGCGTGAGGGACACTTAACCACCACATCGCCGCTCTCCGGGGGAAGCCCCCGGGCCACTGACGAGTGCTGAAGCATACGGAGGAGTCTCCCTTGGAGTTCGACGTCGTCATCGAGATCCCGAAGGGTTCGCGGAACAAGTACGAGGTGGACCACGAGACCGGTCGCATCCGGCTCGACCGGCACCTGTTCACCTCCACCGTGTACCCGGCCGACTACGGCTTCGTCGACAACACCCTGGGTGAGGACGGAGACCCGCTGGACGCGCTGGTGCTGCTGGAGGAGCCGACCTTCCCCGGCTGCATCATCAAGTGCCGGGCGATCGGCATGTTCCGCATGACGGACGAGGCCGGCGGCGACGACAAGCTGCTGTGCGTGCCCGCGTCCGACCCGCGCATGGAGCACCTGCGCGACATCCACCACGTGAGCGAGTTCGACCGGCTGGAGATCCAGCACTTCTTCGAGGTCTACAAGGACCTGGAGCCCGGCAAGTCGGTCGAGGGCGCGGACTGGGTCGGCCGTGCCGACGCCGAGGCCGAGGTCGAGGCATCGATCAAGCGCCTGGAGGCGTCGGGCGGCGGCCACCACTGAGACCGCCGGGTCCGCCCCGGCGGACCCGTCCCGGCTCCCCGTGCCCCGGGGCGTATGCGGCCACCGCGCCGCGTACGCCCCGGGGCACGGCCCGTTTCCGGGACGTGCCCCGTCGTGTGGGCGTGCCCGTCCGCGGGGGCCGGGATCAGAAGCCGCGGGTGCGCTTGGCCGCGCGCCGCCCCGGCAGCGGGGTCTCCTGGCCCGGCACCTTGATGAACAGGCGGGCCAGCTCGTTCCCCAGGTTGACGCCGATCGCGATCGCCAGCGCCAGGGCGGCCGCCTTCGACAGGTTCGGCAGACCGTGGTCCAGGTCCCCCTGGGCGATGCCGATCAGCCCGAAGTAGATGGCGCTACCGGGCAGCAGCGGACCGATGGCCGCCGTGATGTACGGCAGCGCCGAGACGAACCGGTAGCGCGACATCAGCTGCCCGAAAAGGCCCACCAGGCCCGCCGCCGCCGCGGTCGCCGCGACGGGGTCGATCTCGCCGACGTCGGTCATCGCGCCGTACACCAGCCAGGCGACGCCGCCGTTGAGCGTGGCGAGCAGCACGGTGGAGCGCTCCTGCTGGAGGAGGACGCAGAAGGCCAGCGCCAGCAGCATCGCCGCCAGGAGCTGGATCAGCGGCCGGCTGCGGATGTCCAGACCCTCCGGGTCGAACTCGGCGCCCATCTCGGCGCCGATGTAGAGCACCAGCAGCACACCGCAGACGATGCCGACGACCAGGTAGACGACCTCCAGCAGACGGGCCGAGGCCGTTATGTAGAAGCCGGTCAGCCCGTCGTGCACGGCGGCCACCAGCGCTCTACCGGGGATCAGCGGGAACAGGCCGCCGGTGACGACCGCGGACGCCCTGATGACCAGGCCGAGATCCGCGGCGAACAGCTGGACCAGCACCCCCAGCACCGCGGGCGGCATGGCCGCCGCCACGAACTGGTAGAACTCCGGCAGCCCCCGCTGGGAGAAGAACCAGGCGAGCCGGTCGCCGAGCATCGCGCCGAGCGCGGCCAGGAAGAAGACCAGCCAGCCACCGCCCACCAGGGTGGACGCGGCGCCCGCCAGCAGACCGCTGGCGACGGTGAGCGCGCCCTTGGAGTACGGGTGGCGGTTGCGGCGGATCTCGGCGAGGCGGCCGTACGCCTCCTCCAGCGTCACGTCGCCGTCGGTGATGTCGGCCACCAGGCGGTAGACCGCCGACAGCCGGTTGTAGTCGGTGCCGCGGCGGCGGACCGTGCGGCTCAGCGAGACCGGGTCGTCCACCAGCGACGGCTGGTAGGTGATCGTCAGCAGGGTGAAGGTGACCGTCGGTTCGCAGCGGTCCAGTCCGTAGGCGTGGGCCACCCCGAACATCGCCGCCTCGACGTCCTCGGCGCCCTCGCCGCCCGCGAGCAGCAGCTCGCCGATGCGCAGGGTCAGGTCGAGCACACGGGGCGCCGACGGCCCGGTGTCCGCGTCGTCCTCGTCGGTGCGCCGGGGCCGTTCGGGTACCGGCCGCTCCCCCAGCGGCATCCGGACCATGGTGCGCATCCGGTCCTGCCAGGGCGCGCCCGGCCGCACCAGGTTGTTGATCACCGGGATGCCCTCGGGCGGGGTGAAGGCGGATCCGGGCTCGAAGGCCGACGCCCTGCGCACGCCCTCGGGCACGGCGAACTCGGAGGTCGGGTGCTCGTCCTCCGGCGGGGGCGCGGGGGCCCTCAGCCCCTCGGGGACGGCGAACTCGGAGGTGGAATGCTCGTCCTCGGAGTACGGGGACGCCAGTGGTACGCCGGAGGGCGGGGCGAAGGCGCTGTGGGTCTCCTCCGGTGCGGACCTGCGGTCCTCCGGACGGCCGGTCTCGGTCACCGTGCTGTTCCTCGTGGTCTCCAGGGCCAAGCTCGTCGCTCCTCACGCCTCCAGTCGTCTTCTCGCACGGACGTCAGGCTTCCCGCTACGGACGGGATATGTCCGTTCCTCCTCAGCGAGGATACGGCCGGTCACCCATCCGGAAGGGGGCGTGAAGGTGGCCGTCGGGTGTGAGATGCGTTGCAGGCGCCGGAGCGCGGCGCCTGCGCCGCGTCAGCCGCGTGGGCGGTCGTGCGGACGCTCCGCGCAGGGGTTCTCCACGCCCTCGGGCAGCACCTCCAACGACCGCTCGCCCTCGCCCTCCATCACGTACGCCCCCTTCTCCAGACGCTCGATCAGGCCCCGGGTCCACTCCGCGCCACTGGTGGCGTTGTGCACCCACAGCCTCATGACCTCGCCGATGTGGCCCCACTCCTCCGGGGCGCCCGGGGGCGTCCACTCCCGGGCGACCTCGGCGCTCCACTCCTCCAGGGCCGCCACACGCCGCCCGAGCAGTTCGATCGCCTCCCGGCGCGGCAGGTCGACGATGAAGCCGACCCCGGCCGTGAGCACGTCCGGCTTCTCGTCGTGCGCCGTGAGCGACCGGCGCAGCAGCCCCTGGTACTCCGCCTCGCCGGCGGCGGTCAGCTCGTACTCGGTGCGCGGCGGGCCGCCGGCCGTGCTCGGCTCGGTGTCGTGGGCGGTCAGCAGGCCCTGCTTCGCCATCTGCTTGAGCGCGTGGTAGATCGAACCCGGCTTGGCGCTGGACCACTGGTGCGCGCCCCAGAACTCCAGGTCGTTGCGGACCTGGTAGCCGTGCGCGCGCCCGTGCTGGCGGACAGCGCCCAGCACCAGCAACCGGATCGCCGACACCACCGACACCACCGTCCCCTCACCGACCCACCGGCTCACCGGTCCTCCCGGCGCCCGCCGGCGACCAGCGTAGACGGGCGGCGGCGGGCGCCGGCGCGGGAGGTCACCGGAAGGACGACCAGTCCGGCTCCGGCAGCGCGCCCGTGGCGAAGACCAGGTCGAAGGCGCCCTTGCCGTCGATCGTCTCGCGGATGA
The DNA here is from genome assembly GCF_017114865.1 of Streptomyces verrucosisporus. Classification (GTDB taxonomy): domain Bacteria; phylum Actinomycetota; class Actinomycetes; order Streptomycetales; family Streptomycetaceae; genus Streptomyces; species Streptomyces fenghuangensis. The sequence continues at coordinate 35,276 of NZ_JADEYH010000019.1, forward strand.
TGTCTGCGTGCCCGGCGTGCCGGGCGGTCTCCTCGATCTGGTGGAGCAGGCCCCAGCGCCAGGAGCGGGGCCCGCCCTCGTCCCAGGGCATCTTGGGGGCCTCGAAGGTGTCGTCGAGTGAGGGCAGGGCCCGGACCGTCTCCTCGGTCTCGCGCGCCACCCGCTCGTAGAGGTCCAGCAGTTCCTCGACCGTCTCGTCGTCCCTGACGGCCAGGCTGTCCTCCCACCCCTTCACCCTGGTCTCGAAGTCGAAGGGCTCGCCGCGCATCGTCGCCAGCGCGCCCCGCTCGCCCACCGCGACGTGCTTGAGGATGCCGGCCAGGGAGAAGGCGCTGACGGTCGGCCTGCTTCGCGCCTGCTCGTCGGTGAGGCCGTGGAGAGCCCGGCGGATGCCGCCGCGCTGGGCTTCCAGGTAGTCGAGCAGGGCTCCGCGCTCGTCGCCGCGGTTCTCGGAAGCGACAGGAACGGGCATGGGGGGTCTCCTCACAACGTCGGTCGGTAGTCGGGCCGTCCTTCCGGCCCCTTCACCGATAACGACGCTATGAGGTCTTGGGGACGGCTTCTGTCCTCAATGCCCTCCCGGCGCGTCAGCCGGCCGGATTTCCCTCCCGGCCCCGGCGGCGCCCCCGCGCGCCCCGGCCGGGACGCCGTCCGCCGGCCGGACCGGTCAGATCTGCCCGCGGACCTCGTGGAGGAGCGCACGGGTCTCCTCCGGGCCGAGACTGTCCCGCAGGAGGCGGTCGAGGACGTCCTCGTACTGCGCGACCTCCTCCGGCTTGTCGACGTAGAGGGCGCTGGTGAGGTGCTCCAGGTAGACGATGTCGGAGATCTCCGACTCGGGGAAGCGCAGCAGCGTGAACGCCCCGCTCTCGGCCGGGTGCCCGCCGGTGTCGAACGGCATCACCTGGAGCGTGACGTGGGGCAGTTCGCAGAGCTCCGCCAGATGCCGCAGCTGGGCGTCCATCACCTCGCGGCCGCCGTAGGGACGGCGCAGCGCGGCCTCGTCCAGCACGCAGCGGAACTCCGGGGCCTGCTCGGACAGCAGCAGCTTCTGGCGCTCCAGGCGCAGGGCGACGCGGCGGTCGACCTCCTCCGGCGACAGCCCCGACCGGTGGCCGCTGGTGACGACCGCCCGCGCGTAGTCCTCCGTCTGGAGCAGCCCGGAGACGAACTGCACCTCGTAGACGCCGATGTGCGAGGCCGCGCCCTCCAGGCCGACGTACGTCTGGAACCAGTTCGGCAGCACGTCGCTGTAGTTGTGCCACCAGCCCGCGACGCTGGACTCACGGGCGAGGCTCAGCAGCGGCTCGCGCTCCGCCTCGTCGGTGATGCCGTACAGCGTGAGCAGATCCGCCACGTCCCGCGCCTTGAAGCTCACACGCCCCAACTCCATGCGGCTGATCTTCGATTCGGAGGCCCGGATGGAATATCCGGCCGCCTCCCGGGTGACCCCGCGGGACTCGCGGAGCCGCCGCAGCTGGGAACCGAGCAGGATGCGGCGCACCATGGAACCACTCGACCCGTTGGCCCCGTTCACTCCGTTTTTCACCGGGAATGCTCCTGTTTGTATTCAGCTCTCCACCCCTGCACCAGTGCAGTCTGCCACCAATGCCTTCGTTGTGTGCCCGGGTGGTTACACAGAATCGAAAGTCCTTCGTGCACGTGCATCTGCCCTTGCATCTGCTGTGGGCATTGGGAACCATGGGGAAAGCACAAGTGCACGCATGATTGGGGCACTTGGGCATGCGAACAATCCACCGACGCAGCGCAACGAGCGGAACGCGATACGGAGCACCACCGCTGACGGGGCCCGCCAGGGCCATGGCCGCCGCAATGCCAGGAGTGTCTCGTCATGGGGACCGAAGGACCGACCGTGCTCGACCGGTTATGGCATGACTTCCCGTCGCTCGACCCCGACGCGCTCTCCGGTTCGGCCTCCTGCGCGCTCCAGCCGCGCTACGAGGCGGTGAAGACCGCCCGTGAGTTCACCCGGAACGTACTGCTGCGCTGGCGGCTGGCCGGGCACTTCGACACCGTGGCCCTGGTGGTCTCGGAGCTGGTGACCAACGCCCTGCGCCACGGCGTGCCGGGCGCCGTCCCCGGCGAAATCCTGGACCCGCCCGTGCGGCTCCATCTGATGCACTGGTCCGGCCGCCTGGTGTGCGCCGTGCGCGATCCCAGTGCGAAGGCACCCGTGGCGAAGAGGCCCGGCGAGGGGTTCACCGTCGAACTCGGCGGCATCGGCTGCGATTTCGGCGACGAACTCGACGGCGAGTTCGACGGGGGTTTCGGCGGGGGGTTCTTCGACGACACGGCGGAGTCCGGACGCGGCCTCTTCCTGGTCGAGTCCTTCAGCGACGACTGGGGCTGGCAGCCGATGGCCGGCGCCATGCCCGGAAAAGTGGTCTGGGCGCTGTTCAGAGTGAACCCCGGACGGGAAACCGGCGTCAGTCCTGTATGAGGTGGTCGAACTCGCCGTCCTTGACGCCGAGCAGCATCGCCTCGACCTCGGCCGGGGTGTAGACCAGTGCGGGGCCGTCCGGATGGCGCGAGTTCCGTACGGCCACCTCTCCGCCGGGGAGCTTGGCGAACTCCACGCACGCTCCCTGCGAGTTGCTGTGTCTGCTCTTCTGCCAGACGACCCCGTGGAGGTCCCTGGCTGCCATGCCGTTGTATGCGTGGGGCATCGGACTCTCCCGGCTGTGCGGTCGGGGGCGGCGATCGGGTGCGTCAGGGGCTGAATTGGTCAACCAGCCTGGATCATAACGCCGTTCACGTGCGGATGCACGTGAAGATGCACGTGCACGACAGCCTGTCACGGCGTCATGACAACCTGTCGAGAGGCCGGTCCGCGCCCGGTCCGCGCCCGGGCGGCGGGACGGTGCGCGCTCCCCGCCCCGTCCCGCCGCGCACGCACCGGCCGTCGCGCCGTTCAGGCGCCGGTGTCGCCGGGCCCCCCGTCCAGGAGGCCGCGCAGGCCCTCCAGCCCCTCCGTCCCGCGCCAGAACCGCTCGTACGGACCCAGCCAGTGCCGCACCTCGCTGAGCGGTCCGGCCTCCAGCCGGTAGTGCCTCTCCCTCCCCCTGCGCCGCTCGCTGACCAGACCGGCCTCCCGGAGCACCTTCAGATGCTCCGAGAGACTCGGCCTGCGCATGTCGAAGTGGTCTGCCAGCCGCTGCACGGGCTGCGGCCCCTTCACCCGCAGCAGCCTCAGCACCTCGCGCCGGGTCGGGTTGGCGAGGGCGGAGAAGAGCCGGTCCTCCCGGAGCCGGTCCTCGGGTACGTCGACGGCGGTCATGTTTCCCCCTTGTGAGCCAGTGGTCAGTTGGCGGTGGCGGAGAGGAGGCGGGCCGGTGCCGCAGGTCGGCGGCGCCGGGCCGCTCGCAGTCCGCCCGGGTGGCCGGTGGTCCATCGCCGGCCCACCGGTGGTCCCCGAAATAATCCCCCGGCGGACACCCGTAGCGGAACCCTGTCCCACCGGCTGAACGGCCGCGTCCGGGCCCCGTCGCCCTTGACCTCAAGCCGACTTGAAGCCCTACGGTCCAGGCCACGGCAACGACGACCTGAGGATCCGCGATGAGTATGGAATCCGCCGCGTGGGACGCCCTGTACCAGGCGCGCCACGCACCGCAGGAGGGACAGCGCCACTCCTTCGCGCCGTCCCGCGCCACTCTGCGCCGCATCGCGGGCTTCGCCCGCCCGCACCGGCGGCGTCTGGCACTCTTCCTGCTGCTCAGCACCGTCTCGGCGGCACTGGCCGTGGCCACCCCGCTGCTCGCGGGCCGGGTGGTCGACGCGATCGTGGCGGGCTCGGCGGCGGGCACGGTCGGCCGGCTCGCCGCCCTGATCGCGGTCGTGGCGGTGGCCGAGGCGGCGATCGGACTGCTGGCCAGGTGGCTGTCGGCGCGCATCGGCGAGGGGCTGATCCTGGACCTGCGCACGGCCGTCTTCGACCACGTCCAGCGGATGCCGGTCGCCTTCTTCACCCGCACCCGCACCGGCGCGCTGGTCAGCCGGCTGAACAACGACGTCATCGGCGCCCAGCGGGCCTTCAGCAACACCCTCTCCTCGGTGGTCGGCAACCTCGTCACCCTGCTGCTCACCCTGGTGGTCATGGTGCGGCTGTCCTGGCAGGTCACGCTGCTCGCCCTGGTGCTGCTGCCGGTGTTCGTGCTGCCCGCGCGGCGCATGGGCTCCCGGCTGGCCCGCCTCTCGCACGAGGCCGCCGCCCACAACGCGGCCATGGGCACGCAGATGACCGAGCGCTTCTCCGCACCCGGCGCCACCCTGGTCAAGCTGTTCGGCCGACCGCGGGAGGAGTCGCGGGAGTTCGCGGCACGCGCCCGGCGGGTGCGCGACATCGGGGTGCGCACCGCCATGGTCCAGCACGTCTTCCTCACCGCGCTCACCGTCGTCTCCGCCCTGGCGCTGGCCCTGGTCTACGGGCTCGGCGGCTGGTACGCGCTGCGCGGCCGGCTCGACCCCGGCGCGGTGGTGGCCCTGGCCCTGCTGCTCACCCGGCTCTACGCCCCGCTGACCGCGCTGGCCGGCGCGCGGGTGGAGGTGATGGGCGCACTCGTCAGCTTCCAGCGCGTCTTCGAGGTGCTGGACCTGAAGCCGCTGATCGAGGAGCGCGAGGACGCCCGCGAGGTGCCCGAGGGCCCGGTGCCGGTGGAGTTCGACCGCGTGGACTTCGCCTACCCGTCGGCCGGGAAGGTCTCCCTGGCCTCCCTGGAGGAGGTCGCCGTCCTCGACGCGCGCGGCGGCGAGCAGGTGCTGCACCAGGTGTCCTTCCGCGCCGAGCCGGGGCGGAAGGTGGCGCTGGTCGGCTCCTCCGGCGCGGGCAAGTCCACCATCGCCCAGCTCCTGCCGCGGCTCTACGACGCCGACGGCGGTGCGGTGCGGCTCGGCGGCGTGGACGTAAGGGATCTGAGCTTCCGTTCCCTGCGTGCCACGCTCGGCATGGTCACCCAGGACGGCCACCTCTTCCACGAGTCGATCCGCTCCAACCTGCTGTTCGCCCGGCCCGGCGCGAGCGAGGACGAACTGTGGGACGTGCTGCGCCGCGCCCGGCTCGACGGGCTGATCGCCTCCCTGCCCGACGGTCTGGACACGGTCGTCGGCGAGCGCGGCTACCGCCTGTCCGGCGGTGAGCGGCAGCGGCTGACCATCGCCCGGCTGCTGCTGGCCCGGCCGCGGGTGGTGATCCTCGACGAGGCGACCGCGCATCTGGACTCCACCTCCGAGGCGGCGGTCCAGGAGGCGCTGGCGGAGGCGCTGCGCGGCCGCACCTCCGTGGTGATCGCCCACCGCCTGTCCACCGTCCGGGCCGCGGACCTGATCCTGGTCGTGGAGGGCGGCCGGATCGTCGAGCGCGGCACCCACGAGACGCTGATGGCGGCGGGCGGACGCTACCGGGAGCTGTACCGCACCCAGTTCGGAGCACGGGCCGGCACGCAGGCCGACGCACGGGCCGACGCGCGGCCGGACACGCCGCCCGGGCGGGACGCCGGGGAGCCGGCCGTGCCCGGCTCCGCCTCCTGACCAGCCATCACCTCCCCGGCGGTACGCGGAACTCGGCCGCATCCGGCACCCGCGGCGGCCCTCGCCCATCCGGATCAGTCCAGCGCGCGGGACCGCCGCCCGGCCCCCACGATGAGAATCGGGGCCGCCGGGCGGCGGCCCGTATCGAGCCATGTCCGGGGAGATGCCGCTGTGACCGTCAGTCTTGAGCAACTGAGCCGCTGTTCCGTAGCCGTCGACCTCGGTGCGGCCAGGACCCGGGTCTACCTCAAACGGTTCGGCGTCATCGTGGACGCGCCGTCGGCCGTCGCCGTCAACACCCGCTCCGGGGCCCTGATCGCGGTCGGCGCCCCGGCCGAGCGGATGGTGGGCCGCACCCCCGAGCACATCCGGGTGGTGCGGCCGGTGTCGGGCGGGACCGTGGTGGACATCGACATGGCCCGGCGGATGCTGCGCGCCCTGGTGGGCGACCGCATCCGCCGGGCCTGGCGGCGCAAGCCGATGCTGCGCGCCGCCGTGTGCATCCCGCACGACGCCGAGCCGCTCGTCCAGCGCGCCGCGATCGAGACGCTCACCGGGATGGGCGCGCGGCGGGTGGAGCTGGTGGACAGCCTCATCGCGGCGGCCGTCGGCTCCGGGCTGCCCGTGGAGGAGCCCGAGGCCACCATGATCGTGATGTGCGGTGCGGCCGCCTCGCACGTCGCGGTGCTCTCGCTGGGGTCGATCGTCGCCTCCGAGACGGTGCCGGTCGGCGGCGAGGTCATCGACCGCGCCGTCGTCCAGCACCTGCGCAACCAGCACGAGCTGATGCTCCCCAACCAGGCGGTCCACCCGCTCCACCTGGCGCTGTCCGTCGCGCCGTCCGAGCAGACCGAGGCCGAGGTTTACGGCCGGGACGTGTCCACCGGGCTGTTCCGCACGGTGAACGTGGACACCGAGAGCGTGCGTGCCGCCATCCGGCCCCCGCTGACGGCGATGGTGGACGCCATCCGCGGCGTGCTGCGCCAGTGCCAGCCGGACCTGGTGGCCGACCTCGCCGATCGCGGGATCATGCTGGTCGGCGGCAGCGCGATGCTGCCGGGGCTGGACTCGATGCTGCGGCAGGCCACCGGGATGCCGGTGCACGTCGCCGAGCAGCCGGCCGTCTGCGCGGTGGAGGGTCTGGGCGCGATGCTGGAGGGGCGGGTGCGGCTGCTGCACCGCGATCCGCTCAGCCGCTGACGGACCGCCGGCCGGCCGGCTCCTCCGTACGGGCCGCACCGGACGCACCCGCACCGGACGTCCGGGCCGCACGGCGGTCCCGCGCGGCCGCCACCGCCCGCAGGGCCACCGCGTACAGCGGCAGGGCGAGCGCGAGCCCGGCGCCGGCGCCGAACAGCGCGGTGGGCACGTACCCGTCCCACGGGACCGCCTCCGGCTCCGCCCCGGCCCGCCTCACGCAGCGGTGGACGGCGCCCGCCACCGCCGCCGCGCCCAGCAGCGCCGCCGCGCCGGCCCGCCCGCGCGCGGACAGGACCGAGAGGACGGACAGCGCGGGCGCCGGGGAGTGCGGCAGCCGGCGCCACGCCCGGACCAGGAAGACCGCGAGGACCACCAGGGCCACTGCGGAACCGCCGTACTGGAGCTGGTGGTAGAGGGGGACGCCCAGCACCCGCTCGTCCAGCACCGTGATCCACCGCACGCCCCACCGGTCCATGTGCGTGAACGAGTCCCACAGGACGTGGGTCGCCGCCCCCAGCGCCGCGGAGATCCAGCACCACGGCAGGAGAGCGGCGAGCGGCCGGCCGCGCCAGGGGCGGCCGCGGGTGAGCGCGTACGCCCGCCCCCGCGCCCCCTCGGGCAGCAGGGCCAGCAGCGGCTCCCTCAGCAGCAGCCACACCCCCAGCAGCACCGCCGCGATCAGGACGTCCACGGTGACCGTGCCGAGCGCCGAGTGGGTGTACTCGCCCAGCCGCATGATCCGCGGGGCGAGGCTGGCCGCGTAGTAGGCCGCGTCCGGGGCGAGCGTCCCGGCGACCAGGGCGGACGCCACCAGCGGCCCCCTGCCCCCGCCGTCCGCGCGGATCCCCGGCAGCGCGGCGGCGGCGTGGCTGAGTGTGAACGGCATCCATTCCCCCCGGGCCGTCTCGGTGCGCCCGGCCGCACCCTATCCGTTCCGCCCGATCGCCCGGGGCGGCCGGGCGTTCCGGCCGTGGGCGGACGGGACGGTCAGCCGTTCGGGGCGGGGAAGCGGAAGCGGCGTGCGGAGCGGGGCGGCCGGGGGGAGGCGGGCGGCAGCGGACCCGCGCCCCGGCTCCGGGCCGCCCCGGCGGGGTCGAGGCCGGTGCCGGACGGGCCACCGCCCGCCGCGGGACCCGCCTCGGCCACGGCGGCCTCCGCCTCCCGCACTCCCGTCAGCCGCTCGTACAGCGCCTGGGCGTCCACCGGCAGATCACGCCGCCACCCGCACGCCACCACCGGCCACAGCAGCACCATCGCGCCCCCCAGCACGCACCTCACCCCCACCTCCACCCGGCATCCGCCCCCCTCCCAGGGCCACAGCCGGAAGTCGTAGCGCGGCATCTGCCACCCGAGCGGCGTCCACATCCGCTGCCCCTCGAACGACACCCGTGACGGCGGCTCGCACACCACCCGCCGCAGCACGCACTCCCGCCGCCGCCCGGGGAACCGGTACCGGTACTCCCCCTCCCGCGGCTCCACCCGGCGCACCGACACCACGCCCGAGTGCCAGGCCGCCAGCCCGCACCCGTCGGCCAGGCGCCCGAACACCTCCTCCACCGGCAGCGGTATGGACACGTACACCCGCACCTGCGGCATCCGGCACCTCCAGCGAGCGACAGCGCCGGCCCCACGCGATCGGCCGAACGCCCCGGCCCGTCCGGGCCCACCTCTACACAGCCAGGCTGGATGCGCGCGTTCCCGGTGTCCTGCGTTCGAGAGCCGTTCGGGTTACGCCCGCGGTCGCTCCGCCGGCCGGGGGAGGCCGGAGGCGCCGGGGACGTCGGGGACGTCGGGGATGTCGGGGAGGAGCCAGCCGTGGTGGCCGGGCACCGGGAGGGCGAGGTGCGGCGGGGGCGTCCGGCCGTTCCACGCCGCCGCCAGGGACCGGTACACGCCCCACCAGATGCCCGCCGGGGCCGTACGGGCGCTCATACGGCCGTCAGGGGCCGGTGCCCCCCGAAGCGGCCGTCCGGCGCGGAAGCCTCCGCCGCGGGGACCTCCGGGGCGGACGGGGCGTCGGCTCTCCAGCTCCACAGCCGGCTCACCGCGTCCAGGTCCAGGGCGTGCCCCTCCTCCCACAGCCGGGCCGCGGCGGCGAGCACCGAGCGCCGGTCCTCCTCCGGGCCGCCGGGGCGGGCCGGCAGCATCGGCACCACCGCGCTGGCCTTGAGCCGTACCGCCTGGTGGCGGCGGGCGAAGGCGGTGAGGGTCTGCCGGGGGCCCGCCTCGATCAGCAGCATGTCGTCGGCCGCGAGCAGTTCGTCCAGCGCGGGCCTGAAGTACACGGTGTCGGTGAGCTGGCGGGCCCAGAAGTCCGGCCGCAGGGCGTCCTCGGGGCTCAGCGGGCCCCCGGTGTAGCCGGAGTAGAGCGGGAGCGCGGGCGGGCTCAGCCGTACGCCGCGGTAGGCGCGCTCGACGGCCTCGGACGCCGGTGCCATCGCCGGGCAGTGGAAGGGGCTGGTGGCGGGGACGGCGACGACGGTGTGGCCGTCGGCGCGCAGCGCCGCCTCGACCTCGCCCAGCGGCTCGCACGAACCGGCCAGCATGGTCTGCCGGCCCGCGTTGACCGCGGCGATGGCGACGTCGCCGTGCAGATACGGGCGCAGCTCCTCCTCGGAGGCTCCGACGGCGAGCATGCCGCCCGGTGGGATCTCCACCGCGTACCGCACCCGCTCGCGCATCATGCCGACGGCGTCCGGCAGCGACACCACGCCCGTGAAGACCGCGGCGACCAGCTCGCCGGCGCTGTGGCCGAGGAACGCGGTGGGGCGCACGCCCCAGCCGAGGACGGTGCGGCCCAGCGCGTAGTCCACGGCGAAGAGCAGCGGCTGGGCGCGGCGCACGTCGTCGATGCCGATCCCCGGCGTGCGGACGGTCCCGTCGGCGAGCCAGTCGGCCCGGACGTCCTCGCCGTCCTCGCCGAACAGGTCGAGCACGGCGTCCATGGCCGCGGTGAACACCGGTTCCCGGCCGTACAGCCCGGCCGCCATCGCGGTGTGCTGGGAGCCCTGGCCCGGGAAGAGGAGAGCGACCGGGCGCGGCCTGCCGGTGGTGACGGCCTTCGCCCCGAGCACCGCCCGCGCGGCCCGTTCGCCGGTGGTGACGGCCGCGGCGCGCACCGGGCCGGGCTCCTGTCCGCAGGGCACCGCGGTGGGCAGGAGGGGGAAGGCCTCGGGGAAGAGCCGGTCGACCATCGGGCACAGCTCGCCGCGCACCCGGGCCTCGTCGGCCTCGTCCCGGCCCGACCACAGCAGCAGCCGTACGCCGCCGGGGTCGGTGCCGCGGCCGCCGTACCGCAGGGGGCGGACCACGGGCGCGTCGTCGAGGGCGCCGAGGGCGTCGGGGGTCCCGGGGGCACCGAGGGTTCCGGGGGCCTCTTCGGAGACGTCCAGTACGCCCAGCACGGATTCGCCGTCCGCGACGGCCTCGGCCGCGCGCCGCACCGCGTGTACGGTGACCGCCTCCGCCCGGGGTTCGCCGAATCCGGCGACGAGCGCGAGGTCGACGTTCTTGGCGAGCAGTTCGCGGTGCGCCCGGCGCAGTGCGCGGCCGGGCGAGGACGCGGTGTGCACGGGGAAGCCCTCGTGCTCCGGGCCGAGGCCGGCGGCGATGCGGGCGGCGCCGACGAAGACGGCCGTACGGGCGGGCAGGTCCTTCGGCGGGCGGCCGAAGGCGCGCAGCACCGCGGAGACGGCGGCGGCGGTGGCCGTGACCGGTTCGCCGCGGCCGGCCTCCCCGGCCGGTGCCCCCCTGGTGCTGACCGTGAGTCTGCGGACCACTGCGGTGTGTTCGGTGAGCGGCATGGGCTCTCCTGTCGGCGGCCGGATCCCCGGCGGCGGATGGCTTCGGCAAACGGGAGGCGGACTGGCTGGTGACGGGGGCTGCGGTGCGGACGGGGCGCGGACGGGGCGCGCGGCGTGGGCAGGGCGCGGGGAAGGGAGCGGCCGCCCTGCCGGAGAGCGTTCGGCAGGGCGGCCCGGGGCCGGCTCAGGCGGGGGAGGCCTGGCCGGAGTTGACGAGGTCCAGCAGGGCGCCCGGCGTCTCGGCGTCGACGACCGCGTCGTCCGGTATCGCGATCCCGTACTCGCGCTGGATCTGGCCGATGACCTGGAGCAGGGCGAGGGAGTCGTAGCCGAGGTCGATGAACGGGGTGTCCCGGACATCGCCGTCCAGGTCCACGCCCTCCTCCTCGCCGGCGCTCTCGCGCAGCATCCGGGTCAGGTCCGCCAGGGTCACCTCGGTCTTCGTGGTGGTCGTGGACATGTTGGTTCCTCTCTGTGATGTGCGTGGATGCGCGGTGCGTGTGGGGGGGTCGGGGGCCGGTGGGCCCGGTTCGGTGGTCCGGTCCAGGTGGTCCGGTCCGGGTGGTCCGGCTCAGGTGGTCCGGCTCAGTGGGCCCGGCGCAGGACGAGCGCCGCGTTGAAGCCGCCGTGGCCGCGGGCCAGCACCAGCGCGGTGCGCAGGTCCGCCTCGCGGGCGCCGGTGACCAGGTCGATCCGGTGGCCGGGGTCGGCCTCGGCGACGCCCGCGGTCGGCGGGATGACGCCGTCGCGCAGTGCCAGCAGCGCGGTGGCCGCGTCCAGCGCGGCGCCTCCGGCCAGCAGCCGCCCGGTCATGCTCTTGGGCGCGGTGACCGGTACGCCGCGGGCGCCGAAGAGTTCCTCCAGCGCCTTCGCCTCGGCCCGGTCCAGCTCGGGGGTGCCCGCCGCGTCGGCGAAGACGACGTCGACGTCCGAGGGGGTCAGGCCGGCGTCGGCCAGGGCGTTCTCGGCGGCCCGGCGCAGCGCGGGGGGCCGCCCGCTGCCGGGGGCGGGGTCGAGGCCGGCGGCGTAGCCGGCGACGGTGCCGTAGACGTGCTCGGCGCCGCGCTCCCGGGCGGACTCGGCGTCCTCCACGATGAGGATCGCCCCGCCCTCGCCCGGCACGTAGCCGCTCGCCTCCGCCGAGAAGGGCAGATAGGCGCGGGAGGGGTCGGAGACGGTGCTCATCAGGCCGGAGGCGATCTGCGGGACCCAGCCCCAGGGGCACAGGGCCGCGTCGACACCGCCGGTGACGACCATGGGCACGCCCTTGCGGACGTGGCGGCGGGCGTGGCCGATGGAGTCGACGCCGCCGGCCTGCTCGGTCAGCAGCACCCCGCTGGGGCCGCGCATCTTGTGGCGGATGGAGATCTGGCCGGTGTTGACGGCGTAGAACCAGGCGAAGGACTGGTACGCGCTGACGTACTCCTTGCCCTGGCTCCACAGGTTCTGCAGCTCGCGCTGGCCGAACTCCACCGCGCCGCCGGAGGCGGCGGTGACCACGCCCATGCCGTACTCGGGCAGGTCGCCGGGGACGATGCCGGCATCCGCCACGGCCCAGTCGGCCGCGGTGAGCGCCAGGCGGGTCATGTGGTCGGTCTGCGGCATCAGCCGGCTGGGGATGTGCTCCTCGGCGACGTAGCCGGGGACCTCGCCGCCGACGGTGGAGGGGTACTGGGAGGGGTCGAAGCGGGTGACGCGCCCCAGGCCGCTCTCGCCGGCCAGGGTGGCCCTCCAGTAGTCCTCGGTGCCCAGGCCGTTGGGTGCTGCGATGCCCAGGCCGGTCACGACCGCGGTGGTCCGTGCGCCCGGCACGGTCGCCGCCGCGGGCCGTACCGCCGGCGCCGTCGGTGTCGCTGTCATCGGGCACTCCTCTCCGGCCGGGCGAGCAGCATGGCGCTCTGGAAGCCGCCGAAGCCGCTGCCGACGCTGAGCACCGTGTCGGTCTTCCGCTCCCGGGCTGTCAGCGGGATGTAGTCGAGGTCGAGTTCGGGGTCGGGCTCGTGCAGGTTGGCGGTGGGCGGCAGGACGCCGTGCTCCATCGCCAGGGCGCAGGCGGCGATCTCCAGGGAGCCGATGGCGCCCAGCGAGTGGCCGATCATCGACTTGATGGAGCTGACGGGGGTGGCGTACGCGTGGTCGCCCAGGCTGCGCTTGAAGGCGCCGGTCTCGTGGCGGTCGTTCATCTTGGTGCCGGAGCCGTGGGCGTTGATGTAGTCGATCGCCGTCGGGTTCAGGCGGGCCTCGTCCAGGGCGGCGTCGATGGCCTCGGCCATCTCGCGGCCGTCGGGCTTGAGGCCGGTCATGTGGTAGGCGTTGCAGCGGGCGGCGAAGCCCGCGATCTCCGCGTAGATATGTGCCCCGCGCCTGCGGGCGCTCTCCAGTTCCTCCAGGACCAGGATCGCCGCGCCCTCGCCCAGGACCAGCCCGCTGCGGGTCCGGTCGAAGGGGCGGCAGGCGCTCTCGGGGGTGTCGTTGCGGGGCGTGGTGGCGTGGATGGCGTCGAAGCAGGCCGAGGTGATGGGCGAGATCGGCGCCTCCGTCGCGCCCGCGATCATCACGTCGCAGGTGCCCTCGCGGATCAGCTCGACCGCGTGGCCGAGCGAGTCCAGGCCGGAGGTGCAGCCGGTGGAGACCACCGCGGCCGGGCCCTCGGCGCCGGCCTCCTGCCCCACCTCTGCGGCCATGGAGCTGGGCACGAAGTGGCGGTACAGCTCGGGCACCGCGTACTCGTGGTCGACGTTCCACTTGCGGCCGCCGTCGCTGACCACCACGTACTCGCGCTCCAGGCTGGTGGTGCAGCCCACCGCGCTGCCGAGCGAGGTGCCGATCCGGGACGGGTCCAGGGCGGAGACGTCCAGGCCGCTGTCGGCCAGCGCCTCGCGGGTGGAGACGACGGCGAACTGGGCGGCCCGGTCGAGCCGGCGGATCTCCTGCGGGCTCAGGCCCGCCGCCGCGGGGTCGAAGTCGCACTCGGCGGCGACCCGCGAGCGGAAGGGGGAGGCGTCGTAGAAGGAGATCGTGCGGGTCGCGGTGCGTCCCGCGGTGAGCAGCTCCCAGTACTCCTTGACGCCGACCCCGCCGGGGGCGACGACGCCCAGACCTGTGATCACGACTCTGCGTACCACCGCTTACCTCCCCTTCGACGGGACCGGATGCCGCTGTCGGCATCCGGCGGTTGGAACTGTGCGGGCCACTGCCGTTCCCTTCGTCCGTGACGCTCTCGTGGCGCTTGCTGAGGGTTTCGGCGGCCGGGGCGGTTCGGGGTTCGGTCCCTCCCCGCCCCGGTGCCGGGCCGGGCGGCCGCCCGCTCGTGACGTGCCGCCGCTTCCGGTGAACTCATGGTTGGAGCCGCCCCTAGACGGGGACTCGCGCCTGCCTGGACGGGCCGGCGGCCACCGCTTTCGAGGGGGGCGTCCGCGCACTACAGCGGGACGTTGCCGTGCTTGCGTTCGGGCAGGTCGGCCTGCTTGCGGCGGAGCATGGCCAGGGAGCGGGCCAGGACCCGCCGGGTGTCGGCGGGGTCGATGACGTCGTCGACCAGGCCGCGTTCGGCCGCGTAGTAGGGGTGCATCAGCTCGGACCTGTACTCCTCGACCAGTTCCGCCCGGGTGGCCTCGGGGTCGTCGGAGGCGGCGATCCGCCGCCGGAAGACGACGCCCGCCGCGCCCTCGGCTCCCATCACCGCGATCTCGTTGGTCGGCCAGGCGTAGGTCAGGTCGGCTCCGATGGACTGGGAGTCCATGACGATGTACGCGCCGCCGTAGGCCTTGCGCAGGACGACGGAGACGCGCGGCACGGTGGCGTTGCAGTACGCGTACAGCAGCTTGGCGCCGTGCCGGATGATCCCGCCGTGCTCCTGGTCCACCCCGGGCAGGAAGCCGGGCACGTCGATCAGGGTCACCAGGGGGATGTTGAAGGCGTCGCAGGTGGAGACGAACCGCGCGGCCTTCTCGGAGGCGTGGATGTCCAGCACGCCGGCGAGCTGCTGGGGCTGGTTGGCCACCACGCCCACCACCTGACCGTCGATGCGCGCCAGCGCGCACACCACGTTGCGCGCCCAGGCCTCGTGCACCTCGAAGTACTCGCCGTCGTCGACGATCTCCTCGATCACCGCGCGCACGTCGTAGGCGCGGTTGCCGTCGGCGGGGACGAGGTCGGCCAGGGCCTCGCAGCGCCGGTCGGCCGGGTCGCCGCCGCGTACGGCGGGCGGCAGTTCCCGGTTGTTGGCCGGCAGCATCGACAGCAGGTAGCGCACGTCCTCCAGGCACTCGGCCTCGTCGTCGTGGGCGAAGCCGGCCACCCCGGAGACCGCGGCGTGCGCGTCGGCGCCGCCCAGCCCGTTGTGGGTGATCTCCTCGCCGGTGACCGCCTTGACCACGTCGGGCCCGGTGATGAACATCTGCGAGGTGTCGCGGACCATGAACACGAAGTCGGTCAGCGCCGGGGAGTAGGCCGCCCCGCCCGCGCACGGGCCCAGCATCACCGAGATCTGCGGGATGACGCCGGAGGCGGCGGTGTTGCGGCGGAAGATGCCGCCGTAGCCGGCCAGCGCCGTCACACCCTCCTGGATGCGCGCGCCGGCCCCGTCGTTGAGGGACACCAGCGGCGCTCCCGCGGCCCGCGCCAGGTCCATGACCTTGTGGACCTTGGCGGCGTGGGCCTCGCCCAGGGCTCCGGCGAAGACGCGGAAGTCGTGGGCGTAGGCGAAGACGGTGCGGCCGTGGACAGTGCCCCAGCCGGTGACCACGCCGTCGCCGTGCGGTTTGCGGTCCTCCAGGCCGAAGCCGGTGGCGCGGTGGCGGCGCAGCGGCTCGATCTCGGTGAAGGTGCCCTCGTCGAAGAGGACCTCCAGCCGCTCGCGGACGGTGAGCTTTCCCTTGGCGTGCTGCCGGCGGGTGGCGTCCGGGTCGGGGCCCCGGCCCACCTCCTCCTTGAGCCGGAGCAGTTCCGCGGTGGCCCGGCGCAGGTCGGGTCCGGGTTCCGCCATCCGCTCCGGCCCCCGGCCCGGCTCCAGCTCCAGGTCCAGGTGCTGGTTCCGGTCCTGGTCCGGGGCGGTCCGCGATGCCGGCGCACTCGTCGTGATGTCGTCGAGGATCGTCATCGGGCGAACGTAGGAACGCCGCCTAGAGGTCGGCTGGAGCAGTCGCCGGGCCGTTTCCTCGCCCGTGCCTCGCCCGTGCCTCGCCGGCCTGCCGGAGCCGGTCAGCGCACCGCGTGCGCCGTGGCGTCCAGCTGCGGGTCGCCGGAGAGCACCGCGTGGTGCAGGCGCTGGAGCTTCGGCGAGGGCTCCATGCCCAGCTCCTCGATGAGCGTGTTGCGCAGCCGCTGGTAGGCCTCCAGGGCCCGCCAGGAGTTGCCGGAGCGGTGCAGGGCCACCATCAGCTGGGCGCAGAAGTTCTCGTGCATGGGGTGACGGGCCGACAGCACCCTGAGTTCGGGCACGAGTTCGGTGTGCCGGCCCAGCCGCAGGTCGGCGTCGATGCGGCGTTCCAGGGCCGCCATCCGGTCCTCGTCCATGCGCAGGACCTCCAGCTCCAGGACGCCGCCGACCCGCACGTCCACCAGCGCGGGGCCGTGCCACATCTTCAGCGCGCGGCCCAGCATCTCGGAGGCCGTACGGTCGTCGCCGGCGTCGTGGGCGGCCCGGCCGGACGCGGCGAGCTGCTCGAACTCCTGGACGTCCACCTGGCCGGGCTGCACCTGGAGCAGGTAGCCGCCGTGCTGGGTGACCAGTACGTCCTTGGCCTCCCGCGCCGGATCGCCCTCCAGCGCCACCGCGATCCTGCGGCGCAGCTGGAGGATGTAGGTCTGCAGGGTGGTGGCGGCGCTGCGCGGGACGTTCTCGCCCCAGATCTCCTCCATAAGAGTCGGCACGGTCACCACGTGATCGGCCTGGAGGGCGAGCAGTGCGAGGATCTGCCTCGGCTTGGCGGCGCTCGGAACCACAGACACTCCCCGCTCCACCGCCGTGAGCGGACCCAGAACCTTGATCTCCATGGTGTGCTCTCCCCTTGTCGAGCCCATTCCGCCGGCGGTCCGCCTGGCGGTTCCTCTCGGAGCATTGAGTGAGGCTCGCACGGTGCGGGAGCGGCGCACAGTGAGGCGCTCATGAGCGCGGTCGTGAAAATCTCATGGGCCGGTGGTGAACACCGCACTGGGCTCCCGGGTGGCATGGCTCACACAATCATCACGATTGATTCGAATGCTCGGCCGTCCGACTCACAGGGGGTCTTCACATGCGAACCTACACGTCCGCCACCGCCTCGACGGAGAACACCGGCGCGGAGGAGCGGCGCTTCGCCGAGCTGGCCGTGCGCACCGGGCTGGAGCCCGGTCTGGAGGCCCGGTACACCGCCGACCCGGTCGCGGTGCTGTCCGGGTTCGGCCTGCCCGCCGCCGAGGCGCCCCACGGCGGCGTGCCGGACTCCGTGGCGATCCTCGCGGAGCTCGGCCTGTACGCGTCCGAGCCGGTCTACGCCGGCGCCCCGCTGCTCATCGAGGACCTGGAGCAGCTCGACGCCCGCGACGCCGAGCAGCTGGCCTGCTTCGGCTGCACCCGCGCGGACGACCTCCGCCTGGAGGTTCCGGGGCCGGTGGGGGCGTGAGACAACGCGAAGAGGCTGCCGACGGCGGCCCCTTCGTGGGCTTCCGTCGCCATCTGCGGGCCGAGGTGGTACCCGGCGAGGCGGTCTACCTGCTCTCGCCGCGCGGGGTCAGGGCGCTGTACGGCCGGCCCGCCGAGGCGCTCGCCCCGCTGCTGGACGGCACCCGCACGGTGGCCGGGGTGCTGCGCGAGGCAGGCGCCCTGGTCCCACCGGCGGAGGCCGGCCGGATCATCGGGGAACTGGCGCGGGCCAACCTCGTCGGCTACCGGTCCGCTCCCGGTGAGGGGACCGACGTCTCGGCGGCCGCCTACTGGGAGCTGGCCGGTCTGGACGGCGGCGCCGCGGGCGCGGCGCTGGCCCGTACCGCCGTACGGCTGGTCACCGTCGGCGGGGTGGACGGCGACCAGGCCCGCGCCGCCTGTGAGGAGTCCGGTCTGAGGGTGCTGGGTCCGCTCCCGGCTCCCGAGGGGGAGCGGGCCGGGCGGGACGGCGCCGGTGACCGCAACGGTGACCGCACCGGCGGCGAAGGCGGTGACGACGGGCCCGGCAGTAACGTTTTCTCGCTGGTGCTCTGCGACGACTACCTGGCCCCCGGTCTGCGGTCCGTGGACGTCTGGCACCGCGAGCGGGGGCTGCCCTGGCTGCTGGCCGGCCCCTGCGGCCCCGAGCCCTGGGTGGGGCCGGTGTTCCGGCCGGGCGCGGGGCCCTGCTGGTCCTGCCTGGAGCACCGGATCCGCATCCACCGCCGCTCGGAGGTGCCGCTCCAGCGGGCCATCGGCAGCGACGCGCCCCTGCCCCGCCCGTCCGCCTCCCTGGCGGCCGGGCGCGGGATGGGCCTGCGGATGGCGGTGCTGGAGGTGGCCAAGTGGCTGGCGGGGGTGCGCAACGAGGGCCAGGGCGCCGTCCGCGTCCTGGACACCCTCACCCTGCGCACCGGCCACCACACGGTGCACCGGCGCCCCCAGTGCCCGGAGTGCGGCGATCCGTCGCTGGTCTCCGGGCAGGTGCGGCGGCCGGTATCCCTGGTGCCCCGGCCGAAGGCGGCCCGGGGCGGGAGCAACGACCGCTCCCTCACCCCCGAGCAGGTCCTGGAGCGCTACGGGCACCTGGTGGACCCGATCACGGGGATAGTGCGCGAGGTGCGGCGGGACGCCCGGCTGCCCGACGGCCTCAACTCCTACGTCTCGGGCCACAACCTGGCGCTGGACGCCCACACGCTCGCCGATCTCCGCGGCGGGCTGCGCAGTCTCAGCGGCGGCAAGGGCGTCACCGCGCTGGAGGCCGAGGTCGGCGCGCTGTGCGAGGCGGTGGAGCGCTACAGCGCCACCCGCCAGGGCGACGAACCCGTGGTGTACGACAGCCTGCGGGGTCTGGGGGAGCGGGCGATCCACCCCAACGCGTGCCAGCTCTTCGACGAGCGGCAGTTCCGGGACCGGGAGCGCTGGAACGCCACCGCCTCCCCCTTCCACCAGGTGTGCGCGCCCTTCGACGCCGACCGCCCGGTGGAGTGGACGCCCGTGTGGTCCCTGACGGCCCGGGCCCACCGGCTGCTGCCGACCTCCATGCTGTATTTCGGCCACCGCGCCTCCCCCGGCTCGGGCGAGCCCCGCGCCGACTCCAACGGGAACGCGGCCGGCAGCAGCCTGGAGGACGCCGTCGTCCAGGGTTTCCTGGAACTGGTCGAGCGCGACGCGGTGGCCCTGTGGTGGTACAACCGCACCCGCCAGCCGGCCGTGGACCTGGACGCCTTCGACGAACCCTGGCTCGCCGGGCTGCGGGAGGTCTACGCGCGGATGAGGCGGGAACTGTGGGTCCTGGATATCACCGCCGACCTGGGCATTCCCGTGATGGCGGCGCTTTCGCGGCGCACGGACAAGCCCGCCCAGGACATCGTCCTGGGGTTCGGCGCCCACTTCGATCCCCGGCTGGCGCTGCGTCGCGCGCTGACGGAGATGGGGCAGCTGGCCGCCTCGGTGGCCCGCGTCGGCGGGAACGGCGGGAAGGACAGGAAGGACGGAAACGACGGAAGAGGGGCCGGATATGGTGCCGCGCCCCCCGAGCTGGTGCACTGGTGGAGCCGCGCGACCGTACAGAACCAGCCATATTTGGCTCCGGACCAGTCAACGACCCCCCTGGCCCCGCACGGCTACCCGTACACCCCGCGTAACGACCTGTACGACGATGTGGAGGCGGCCCGCTCACTTCTGGGGACCTGCGGAACGGAGCTGCTGGTGCTCGACCAGACCCGCCCTGACGTGGGCGTTCCGGTGGTCAGGGTGATCGCTCCCGGTCTGCGCCACTTCTGGGCGCGTTTCGCGCCGGGTCGCCTGTTCGACATACCGGTGACACTCGGCCGACTCGAGCGGCCGACACCCTACGAGAACCTCAATCCGATCCCGCTGTTCGTCTGATTTCGGACGCCGCTCCTCACCGGTGGCCAGAGTCAGCCAATGGCCAATACGATGCGGTCAACTCATGGTTCAACTTCATGACTTCTGACCGAGGAGCAGCCAGGTGCACGACACCCCGGACAGCGCCTCCTCCCTCCGGGCTCCCGCTCAAGCGGGGGCCCGGAGCACGTCTCCCCCGCGGTCGCAGGCGCGCCACCGCGAACTGCCCGCGCCGAAGCTGGCCAGGACGATCGCGGTGGCCACCCTTGTCTACTACTCGGGGATCTCGCTGCTCAACGTCCTGCGCAGCGGCGCCGAGCGGAACCAGGTGCTGCTGTGCCTGGGGTGCGTGACCGTGGTCTTCGTCTTCCAGTTCCTCCACATATCCCCCCGCTCGCAGCGCTGGTCGTTGCGCCGCCGTTGCGCCACCCTGCTCGCACAGGCCGTGCTGACCTATCTGCCGTTCCTCTTCTTCGGCCTCAACTGGGGGAGCATGGCGGGCCCGCTGGCCGGCTCGCTGCTGCTCCTGCTGCCCGGCAGGGTGGCCTGGCCCTCCTACGGCGTGATCACGAGCACCATGCTGGCCATGACCGTCTCGGCCGGCCTGGACTGGGTGACGGTCGCCTATCTGACGACCTCGACCATGATGGCGGGGCTGATCCTCTACGGGACGGCGCGGCTGAGCGATCTGGTGGCCGAGGTCCAGGCCTCGCGGGCGGAGATGGCCCGGATGGCGGTCACCGAGGAGCGCCTGAGGTTCGCCCGCGACCTGCACGACCTGCTGGGGTACAGCCTGTCGGCCATCACGCTCAAGAGCGAGCTGATCTACCGCCTGGTGCACTCCCGCCCCGACCGGGCGCGTGAGGAGATCGCCTCCGTCCTGGAGGTGTCCCGGCAGGCGCTGTCGGACGTACGGCTGGTGGCCAGCGGCTACCGCGACATGTCGCTGGAGGCGGAGGCGGAGGCGGCCGCCGCGATCCTGGCGACGGCCGACATCCGGGCGCAGGCGGATGTCGCCTGCACGCGGCTGCACCCGGTCACCGACACCGTGCTGGCGACCGCGCTGCGGGAGGGCGTCACCAACATCCTCCGCCACAGCAAGGCCCAGACCTGCGTGATATCGGTCGAGTCGAGAGGAGAGACCGTTGTGCTCAGCCTGGTGAACGACGGGGTGGCCGAGCGGCGTCCGGACCGCTCGGCGCACAGCGGCAGCGGCCTGGGCAACCTCCGCGACCGGCTCGCGGCGATCGGAGGCCGGGTCGATGCGGGCGTGCGCGAGGACGGCCGGTTCCACCTCGTCGCGCGGGCCCCCGCGCATCCCGCGGCGGCGGCGCATCAGCCGGAGACCGGGGGGGCGGGCACGGCGGACGCCGCGAGATCCGCGGCCTGACACGAGCGTCCGGTCCGGGGGCCGGGCGCGATCCTGTTCTGGGGGGCCAATGCTGTTGGTGAAGATCCTGCTCGCCGAGGACGTGCACATGATCAGGGGGGCGCTGGTCGCCCTGCTGGAGCTGGAGCCCGACTTCAGCGTCGTGGCCGCCGTCGACCGGGGGGACATCGTCGTGGAGCGCGCGCTGGAGACCCGGCCCGACGTGGCCGTCCTGGACGTCGACCTCCCCGGTGTCGACGGCCTCACCGCGGCGGCCGACCTGCACGAGCGGCTTCCCTGCTGCCGGACCCTGATCCTCACCAGCCTGGGCCGTCCGGGCACCCTGCGCCGGGCCCTGGCCGCGCACGTCACCGGGTTCCTGCTCAAGGACGCGCCCTCCGAGCGGCTCGCCCACGCCGTGCGTTCCGTGGCCCAGGGCCAGCGCGTGATCGACCCCCAGCTGGCCCTGTCCGCCTGGGACTGCCCCGACAACCCCCTCTCCCCCAGGGAGCTGGAGGTGCTGCGGCTCGCCGCGCAGGGTGCCGACGCCGCCGAGATCGCCGGCACCCTCTACCTGTCCAAGGGGACCGTCCGCAACTACCTGACGACCATCGTCGCCAAGCTCAACGCCCGCAACCGCATCGACGCCGTGCGGATCGCCGAGGAGGCCGGCTGGATCCCCTGAGCCGTGTGCCTCGCGGGACGCCGCTCGCGGGGCCGCTCACGGGTCCGCCCCGAAGGCGGCCGACGGGGCCGGCGGGGCCGCCGCGCCGAGCAGCGCGTCGAGGAGGCCGGCGTCCAGGGCGGTGCGCACCGACAGGTCGGAGTTCTCGCCGAAACCGGAGTCGTGCACGGCGGTGCCGACGACGTACCCCCCGTCCCGGTCCCCGTCCTGCCCGCCGTCCGGATCCCCGGCCAGTACGCCGGTGCCGAACGTCCACTCGTCGCCGCCCGCCGGGGTGCCGTCGGGCCGCACCAGCCGGATCCGGTCCGCGCCGAGGTCGAAGCCGAACTCGGTGAACCGGAAACGCAGCCCCTGGCCGAGCGCCTTGCTGTACGCCTCCTTCAGGGTCCACAGCCGCACCAGCGCCGCGTTGCGCTCGCCCGCCTCCCCCTCGTCCAGCCGGGCCAGCTCGTAGGGGGTGCAGCCCTGGGACTCCGAGCCGGTGCCGGCCATCCGGCGGTCCGCCGACTCGACGTCCACCCCGATCCGGCCCCTGCGGGTGACGCCGGCGACCAGCGTCTCGCGGGTGTGGCTCAGGCTGATGTCGATCTGGTCGCAGCCGCGCACGTACGGCCGCCCGCCGGGCTGGTAGGCCAGGTCCACCTGTTCCGGGGCCGTGTCGATCGCCGCGGCGATCACGTGCCGCAGCAGCAGCCGGGAGGCAGAGAAACGTTCCTTCATCAGGGGTCGCGACATGGCCTCGTAGCGGTGCCAGTCCCGGCCCAGCATCCGGCGCAGCACCGGGTCACCGCCCGGCAGGCGCCAGTCGGGCAGGCGCCCGGCCACCACCGCGGTCCCCCGGTCCGCCAGCTCCTGCCGGACCGGATCCCAGGGGCCGTGGGGGCCCGCGACCTCCAGGAGGCCCGGCGCCCCTCCCCCGTGCTCCCCGCTCCCCGCGGCCCGCGCGGAAGGCGCCACCTCAGCTCTCCGCCAGGGACGCGGAGAGCGGGCCGGCGTCCAGCTCGGACAGCACTCCGGCGAGGTCCACCGCGTTGCTCTCCGGCCCCCGGCACATGGCCAGGCAGACCGGCCCCCGGCTGCCGCCCATGCGGCGCACGAAGGGGGTCAGGACCGCCTTGGGGCCGATCTCGACGACATGGGTCGGGGTCTGCTGGGCGAGCAGCTGCCGGGCCGCGTCGGCGAACCGCACCGTGGAGGTGATCTGGAGGGACCAGTAGGGGGCGTAGAGCGGCTCGCCCGTGTAGCCGCCCCGCACCGTGGAGTAGAACGGCACCCGCGGCGCGCCGCCGGGCAGCCTCCGGGCCACCTGCTCGAAGCGCGGCAGGACCGGAGCCATCAGCGGGGAGTGGAAGGCGTGCGTGACCTTCAGCGGGGTGGCGGCGATGCCGCGTGCGGCCAGCTTCTCCTGTACGCGCTCCAGACCGGCGATCTCCCCGGACAGCACGGTGGCCTTCGCCGCGTTGACCGCACCGATGCTCACCCCGGGCTCGCCGGACAGCAGCTCGGCCGCCTCGTAGGCGGGGGCGCAGGTGGCCGTCATCCCGCCGCCGGAGGGCAGGTACTGCATGAACGCGCCTCTCAAGGAGACCAGTTGGGCCGCCGTCTCCAGTGTCAGCGCCCCGGCGACGGTGGCGGCGGCGAACTCCCCGATGCCGTGGCCCAGCACCGCCACCGGGCACACCCCCGACTCCTCCAGCGTGCGGGCCAGGGCGTACTCGACGGCGAACAGGGCGGGCTGGGTGAACGCCGTCTGGTGGATCCGCGCGTCCCCGCTGAGGATCAGGTCGACGACCGACAGGCCGGTGTAGGGCAGCAGCGCGTCCGCCGCCGCGTCCAGATGCGCGCGGTATCCCGTGGAGTGCAGGTACAGGCCGGCGGTCATGCCGGGGTGCTGGGAGCCCTGCCCGGTGAAGACGAACGCCGCGCGCACCCGGCCGTCCCCGCCGGGCCGGGGGTCCCGCAGCGCCAGGTACCGCGCCAGGGCGCGCACGGTCGGGTACGCCCAGACGTCGGTGGGGTCGATCAGCGGGCCGTACTTCTCCTCGATGTCGCCGTAGAGGCTCAGCGCGGCCACGGAGTCCAGGCCGTGCTCGGTGAACGACACGGCCTCCTCCACCGGCCGGCCGAGGTAGTGGGCCAGGCGTTCGGTCAGCCAGTCGGCGTACGCCTGCTCGCGCACCCGGCGGGGGGGTACGGACATCTCGCGCTCCTTTTCAGCGATCCGAAGGGGGTGACGCGGGGCGGTCAGGCCAGACCCGTGCCGTAGAGGTCGTAGCTGCGCCGTCCGTGCAGTCGTGCCAGGACCTCGGCGAGCACCCGGCTCTCGCACGCGGCGGGCCGCTCCGGGAGCGGCAGCCCCAGCCGCCGGCACAGGCGGTAGAGGGCCGCGGTGGGCCAGGCGGGATCGGCGAGGAAGGTTCCCGCGGCACCGCCGGACCGCTGCTCCCGCCACACCCCGAGACAGGCGGCGGCGGCCAGCACCAGGGCGTACCGGTCGGCCAGCGCGAAGCTGCGCGGATCGACCAGGGCCGCGCGGTCGTCCGCGCCGATTCCGGCGAACGCCGTGCGCAGCTCGCCCAGTTCGGCGACGAGGGCGCTGGTGAGCGCGCCGAGCGCGCCCCGGTCCCCGGGGGCCTCCCCGGACAGGCCGTCGGAGCCCAGCAGGCCGTCGGTGGCCACCAGGGTCGCGGCGAGCGGATCACTGTCGCCCAGCAGGGCGGGCCCGGCCGGGTCCAGCGGCGGCAGGTCCCCGTGGAGCCGGAACAGCCCGGCGGGCGCCTCGACGTCGTTGAACCACACGTGCCGCGCGAAGAAGGGCAGCTGGGGCAGGAGGCTGACCTGGCGGCCCGCGCTGCCGGCATGGCCCAGCGAGGTGACGGGCAGATCGCGCAGCTGCTTGGCGAACATCGCGTACGCGCCGTCCCGGGCGAGGCTCTCCTCTCCCAGGACCGCGGACATCCCGTCCATCGACTCCGCGACGATCTTCGGGGCCAGATAGGCGGCCGCGGCGGCGTACGCGCTGGTCTGCCGGGGAATCAGATGCAGCCCCCTGGTCGCCACCAGGGCCAGGCAGTCGCTCAGCAGCAGGTCGAGGAAGGCGCCGGTGAGGACGTCGCGCACATGCTGGACGTCCAGCGGGGAGCGCCCCCCGGGCCGGCGTCGGGCCGCGAACCGGGCCACCGTGCGCAGCGCGGTGTCCGTCCCGGCCAGCACGATGGACGGGATCAGCCCCCGGATGAGCAGCGAGGAGCGCAGGGACAGCTCGTAGCCGCCACCGGGCTCGCCGACCAGCGCTCCGCCCGGCACCGGGCAGTCGGTGGCCCGCAGCCCGCCGAACTCGGCGCTGCGCATCCCGTTGGTGGTACGCCTGGCGAGGTCGGTCAGCCGGTCCCCGGGCAACCCGGCCCGGTCCAGCAGCAGCACCGAGTGGCTGCGTCCGCCGCCGCCGGTGGACGTGCGGGCGAAGACGACGAGTCCGGTGGCCCGCGAGGCGTTGGCGATCACCGACTTGCTGCCGTTCAGCAGGTAACCGCCGTCGGCGGGCCGGGCGGTGAACTCCTCGCGGACGAAGTCGTTGCCGTGCGCCACCTCGTGCCGCGCCACGGCGACGCGGCGGCCCCGGAGCAGGTGCCCGGCCACCTCGGCCCGCTGCCCGGCGCTGCCCCCGATCCAGACGGGGGCGGCGGCGAAGAAGCAGTTGAGCCCGTAGCCGAAGCCGAGCGAGGCGTCCCTGCGGAAGACCGGCCGCAGCACCCGGCCCAGGCCGTCCATCCGCGACAGTCCGCCGCCCAGCTCCGCGGGCACGAACTCGGCGTTGAAGCGGTGGGCGTCGAGGACCTCCTCCGCTCCGGCGGGCACCCGGCCGGCCGCGTCGGCGGCCAGGATCGCGTCCTGGCCCAGCGGGTTGGCCGGGTCGTCCAGCGGGCCGAAGGCGCGCTCCAGCGCGTCGGCGCGGTCCCCGTACGCCCCCATCACCGTGCCCCGGCCGTCATCAGTTCCCTGACCTCGGGGAGGATCTCCTCGTGCAGCGGCCGCAGTTCGCCGCGGAGGAACAGACCGCGCATCGCGGCGCGCTCCACCTTGCCGCTGGTGGTGCGGCGCACCGTGCCGGGGCGCACCAGCAGCACCCCGCCGGCCCGCACCTCGAACTCCTCGGCCAGGCGGTTGCCCACCGCCGCGGTCAGCGCCGCCAGGTCGATGTCGTACCGGCCGCGGGCGCGCAGCTCCTGGACGACGACGATCCGGTCCCGCTCGCCGGGCACGGCGAACGCGGTGGCGGCCCCGAACAGCGAGCTGACCCGCTGCACCGTGCGCTCCAGGTCCTGCGGATAGATGTTGCGGCCGGCCACCACGATCATGTCCTTGAGGCGGCCGGTGACGTACAGCTCGCCGTCCACGACGGCGCCCAGGTCCCCGGTGCGCAGGTGGCCGCCGTCCCCGTCGGCGGTGCGTCCGTCGAAGGTCAGCGCGGTCTCCGCCGGGCGGCCCCAGTAGCCGCGGGCCACGCCGGGGCCGCGCAGCCAGATCTCCCCGATGCGGCCGTCGGGCAGCACCTCGCCGCCGGCGGGCTCCACGACGCGCAGTTCGCCGTCGGCGACGGGACCGCAGGAGACCAGCGCGCGGTGCGCGGCACCGGGCACGGCAGGCGGCCCCGGGGCCGGTTCCGGAACCGGCTCCGTGGCGGGGGCGCGCAGCTCGTGGCGCTCCAGCGCGGCGGCGTCCACCACCAGCCGTGCGGGCTCCTCACCGGGCCCGCGCACGGCGCCGGTCACCAGCAGGGTGGCCTCGGCCAGCCCGTAGCAGGGGGTGAGCGCCCCGGGCCGCAGCCCGGCCGGGGCGAACCGCTCGGCGAAGGCGCGCAGGGTCCTGTCGCACACCGGCTCGCCGCCGCTGACGGCGGTCTCCCAGCCGGACAGGTCCAGACCCGCGAGCTGCTCGTCGGTGATCCGGCGCAGGCACAGCTCGTACGCGAAGTCCGGGGCGCCGCTGACGCGCACGCCGTACCGGGAGATCGCCTCCAGCCAGCGGACCGGCCGCTTGACGAAGGCGGTGGGGGACAGCAGCACGGCGGTGCCGCCCAGCCACAGCGGGTGCAGCAGCTGGCCCACGAGTCCCATGTCGTGGTGGAAGGGCAGCCAGCCGCCCAGCCGGTCGCCGGGCCGGGTGCCCAGGGCACGGCCGATCGCCGCCTGGTTGGCCATGACGTTGCCGTGGGTGACCACCACGCCGCGGGGGTCGCGGGTGGAGCCGGAGGTGTACTGGAGGAAGGCCACCGAGTCGGGGCCGAGGTCGGGCCGGTGCCACGGCCCCGCCCCGGGGACGGCGTCCACCGGCAGGCAGGCCACGTCCCCGTACCCGGCGCCGGCCAGCAGCCGCGAGACCTCGGGGGCTTCGGCGGAGTCGGTCAGGGCGATCCGCACGGCGGCGTCCTTGACGATGCCGGTCACCCGTTCCTCGTGATGGCGGCGGCCGCCCGCGGGCGGCACGGGGACGGCGACGGCCCCCGCGTACAGGCAGGCCACCAGGCTGACGGCGAACAGCCGCCGGCGGGACTGCAGGACCATCACCCGCTCGCCCCGCGCGCCGTGCTCCTGGAGCCAGCCGGCCAGCGCCCTGGCCTCGCGGTCCAGCTCCCCGTAGGAGACGGTCTCGGCGGTCTGCTCGCCGCCGGGGCCGCCGGCCTCGCCCAGCAGGACGAGCGCCGCCCGTCCCGGCGTCTGCCGGGCCCTGGACAGAATGAGATCGGTGAAGCTCCGGTGACCGTTCATCGCCTCCCCCTCGCGTGCCGTCGTGGCCGCCGTGCCCGCGGCACCGGCCCGTGTGACTTCTCCGGGAAGGTACGAACACCCTCTCGAACCGGGCTCGACATCCCCCGGACCGGCGGGCCGGCCCCCCGTCATGCCCGCGACCATGCCGTGGGCGGGCGGTAGCCGGCGCGCCCGGCGGACCAGTCGGCGCGGCCCGCGTACGCCTCCGGGTCGCCGGCCTCCGCCGCGGCCTCCGGTCCCCGCGGGCCGGACGCGCCCGCGGGGGTCCGGTGGGCCGACAGCGCCAGTAGTACGGCGGTGACGGCGGCCAGCTCTCCCGCGTCGGGGTTCCCCCGTACGACGGTCAGCAGGGCCTGTGGTGTGTCGTTGGCCATGCGGGCAGGGTGCGCCCCGCGGCTAGAGGGGCGCTCGCGGGCGGGCCGGGCCCGGCAACGACGGGCCGGGCCCCGTAAGGGCCCGGCCCGTCGTGCCCGGCGGCCGTGCTCAGGCGGCGAGTCCCCGCTCGTAGGCGATGTGCCGGGTGCGCTCGACGCGGAAGCGCGCCACCCGGCCCAGCCCGCCGAACGCCCCGTCGCGCCCGGCGGCGGCCAGGGCCCGGTCGCAGGCCCCGGTGTCGGCCCACCACGCCATGCCCAGGTACCGCTGCGGCCGGAAGGTCGAGCGCAGCAGGTCGAAGCCGCCGAAGCCGTCGGTGCCGGCCAGGAGGCGGGACAGCTCACGGGCCTCCTTCTCGAACTCCCGCACCCCGCCCAGCACGGTGCACGGCAGCAGCACCACGTTGTCGTGCCCGGGCAGCGCGTTGCGCACCAGCAGGCGGTCGACGCCGACCGCCTGGTCGGCCTCGGTGTCCACCATGGGCTCCAGGCACCGCACGTGTTCGAGGAACGTCTCGGTGTGCACGGTCTCGATGAAGCCCTCCAGACTCCGCCAGTGCCCCACATGGACGTAGGAGGCCGGGGAGTCCAGCAGCCGCACGGTCACCAGATAGGAGAAGTCCCGCCGGCCGCGCAGGTACTGGGAGTGCTCCCGGAACTCCTGCTCGAACCGGCGCGGGTCCCCCTTGACGGTGAACCGGTGGACTGTGGTCAGTGGACTGCTGAGGTCACGGTCGGTCATGAAGGTCCTCTGCGAACCGCTTGGCGTGCCGGAGGGTGGTGGTGCTGTTGGCACCCAGGGCCTGCCGGACCTTGGCACGGGCCTCGGCGAGCGTGGCCTCGGGGCCCAGGAGCTGCCGCACCCCCTCGGGGTCGAGGGTGACGGTGTGCCAGGAGGTGGCGCGCACGCCCTTTCCGTGGGGCTCGATCTCCCAGCGGCCGGTGTGCCCGCTCATCACCACCGGCACCCGCAGCTGCTTGTAGACGATGGTGGACCGGTCGGGGAAGCACACCCGCACGGACATGGTGTTGTGCAGGGAGCCGTCCGGGCTGCGGGTGTCCATGTCCATGCGCTGGACGGTGGAGCCGCCGCCGTCGGAGGGGGACTCCTCCAGGCCGATGCGGGCGACGTGGGGCAGGCGCTCGGGCCACAGGTCGGCGCGGTCGAGGAAGGCGAAGACGTCCTCGGCCGCGCCCTCGATGTCCACCGAGTCGCTGAAGGTGAAGCGCGGTCCGCCGTCCTCCGCGCCGTCCTCCTGTGCGCCGCCCTGCTCGGCGGCGTTCCTCAGGGCCGTCAGCTCGGCACGGCTGTTGCGGTCCACGGCCCGCTCGATCAGCTCGACCGCCGCCGGGTCGTCGTCCACGGCGGTGTAGTCGTGCAGCAGGACGACACGGCTGCCGCCGCCGTCGTTGGGCTCCACCAGCCACTTCCCGCCCATCGACGCCACCGGGTGCGCGGAGGCCACCTGGCGGAAGGAGACGGTGCGGGCGCGGCTGTCGAGGATGCGGTGCGATGTCCACGAGCGGACCTGGTCGTTGGCCGTGGCCCAGATCCGCAGGAGCTGCTCGTCGGCGTGCTCCTCCAGGACCTCGACGTGGATGGTGGGGCCGAAGACCTGCGGCCACGCCGAGACGTCGGCGACCAGGCCGTAGACGGTGTCCGCGGGCGCGTCGACGACGACGGTGTGCTCCGTGACGTGGGTCCGGGCGGTCCCGGCGGCTTCGGCGACGGCGGTGGCGGGGTTCGGCACCATGGCGGATCTTCCCTTCGGGTCGCGCCGCTCGCACGGCGCCTGTGTCAGATTGGCAGGAGGCGCTCGAGCAGGGCTGGAGCGCCGGAGGAGAGAGGTTCGAGCCCGCCCGGCGGGGCGCCGGGCGGGGCGCGCGGGCCGGGCTGCTTTCAGAGGTCCGCGCCGCCGTGTTCGGGGCGGTGCGTTCGGGCGGTGCGTTCAGGCGGTGCGCGCCCATTCGGGCCGGTCCAGGACCTCCACGACCGCCGAGCCCCAGCTGTAGCCGGCGCCGACGCCGACGAGCAGGCAGTTGTCGCCGGGCCGCGCCCGGCCGGAGACGACCAGGTGGTCCAGGCTCGCGAACTGGTCGCCCGCGCCCAGATGCCCGACCGTGCGGCTCCACTCCCAGGCCGTGCGGGCCGGGTCGATGCCGAACGGCTGGTAGTAGATGGACTGCAGCCGGCGCCGCCCGAAGTGCGGCAGCACCACCCAGTCCACCTCGCCCAGCTCCAGGTCGGCGTCGGCCAGCGCCTGCTTGAGCACGGTCTGCTGCCCGGCGTGGGCGCGGGTGACGGCGTAGGACATGCCCACCCGGGCCACGAAGGAGCGCTTGGCCTCCTCGAAGTCCACCGGGACGCGGTGCGAGAAGGGCGCCCGCCCGAACGGCTCGTCGCCGCGGTGCAGGGGCTCCAGCTCGGGGTCGGCGAGCATCGCCAGGGAGCGCAGCCGGGCGTACCCGCCGCGCCGGGAGAGCACCAGCGCGGTGGCGCCGTCGGCGTACGGGGTGCCCGGGTCGGTGTGCCAGCGGTCGATGCCGGGCTCGCAGAACCGGTCGGCGGTGGTCAGCAGCGCGTCGCGGCGCCCGGGGACGGCCGTGAGGTAGGAGTGGGCGAGGTCCAGGGCGGCCATGCCGCCGTTGGACATCTGCCGGATCTCGATGGCCGGGCAGCTGTTGCCGAGCGTCTCGCGCTGCACGTAGGAGGCGACGGGCCACAGGTCCTGGCCCTGGTGGTAGGTGTCGGCGTGCAGGATCAGGTCGGTGTCGCCGCCGCTGCCGCCCGCCCTGCCCAGGGCGGTGCGGGCGGCGTGCACGGCCATCTCGGCGGCGGACTCGTCCGGCGAGTACGCCACCGAGACCATGCCCGTGGCCGCCGCCACCCGCTCCGGGCAGGCGCCCGACGCCACCGCGTCGGCCACCGGCAGGGACGAGGGGAGCCGCACGCCGGTCCCCCGTATGTAGATGTCTTCCACTCGCACGGTCCACTCCCCATCTCGTCCGGGTGTCGTCGGTGCCGTCCGGGACGGCGCGGTCAGCCCGCCGCCGCCACCGCGGGGACCGCGGCCCGGTGGGGGGCGCGGTGGTCGGCCCCGCGCTCGGTCAGCAGGACGTAGCGGACCGCGTCCAGCAGGGCCCGCCAGGAGGCGGCGACGGTGTTCCCGTCCACGCCGACGGTGCCCCAGCGGCGGCGCCCGTCGGTGAAGGTGATCAGGACGCGCGCGGCGGCGGCGCTGCCCGAGCCGTTCCCCAGCACCCGGACCTGGTAGTCGGCCAGTTCCAGCCGGGCCAGTTCGGGGAAGAACGGGTCGAGCGCCTGGTGCAGCGCCCGGTCCAGGGCGTTGACGGGCCCGTTGCCCGTGCCGGTCGCGGCCAGCGGCGTGCCGTCGATCCGCAGCCGCACCGAACCCTCGGTGCGCACCTCGCCCCCGGACCGCTCCTCGACGCCGACCTTCCAGGCGTCCACCTCGAAGGGGTACTCCAGCCCGCCGCCGGCCAGCTCCTCCAGCAGCAGCAGTTCGAAGGAGGCGTCGGCGGACTCGAAGCTGTAGCCGCGCCCCTCCAGCTCCTTGACCCGTGCCGCGGCCCGCGCCACCGGCTCGGAGCCGGCCGAGACCTCGTAGCCCAGCTCCCGGGCCTTGAGCTCGATGGAGGAGCGCCCGCCCATGTCGGAGACCAGGGTGCGCATGGCGTTGCCCACCAGGCCGGGGTCGATGTGCTGGTAGAGGTCGGGGTCCACGCGCAGGGCGGAGGCGTGCAGCCCGGCCTTGTGCGCGAAGGCGGAGGCGCCGACGTACGGGGCCGCCGGGTGGGCGTGCACTCCGGTCAGCTCGCCGATGGCGCGGCCCGTCTCGGCCATCTCCCGCAGCCGCTCGGCGGGGACGACGTCGGTGCGGCCCCGCTTGAGGACCAGGTTGGCGGCGACGGTGAACAGGTTGGCGTTGCCGCACCGCTCCCCGTAGCCGTGGGCGGTGCCCTGCACGTGGTCGGCGCCGGCGTCCACGGCGGCCAGGGTGTTGGCCACCGCGCAGCCGGTGTCGTCGTGGCAGTGGATGCCCAGGCGCGCGCCGGTGGCGGTGAGGGTGTCCGCCACCACGGCGCCGACGCCGTCCGGCAGGGAACCGCCGTTGGTGTCGCACAGCACGACGGCCTCGGCGCCGGCCTCGGCGGCGGCGCGGACGACCTCCAGGGCGTACTCGCGGTTGGCGAGGTGTCCGTCGAAGTAGTGCTCGGCGTCGACGAAGACCCGGCGGCCGGACCGCACCAGGTGCCGTACGGTGCTGCCGATCATCGCCAGGTTCTCGGCGAGGGTGGTGCGCAGGGCGAGTTCGACGTGCCGGGTGTGGCTCTTGGCCACCAGGGTCACCACCGGGGTCTCGGCCTCCAGCAGCGCCCGCACCTGCGGGTCGGTGGTGACCAGGGTGCCGGGCCTGCGGGTGGCCCCGAAGGCCGCCAGTTCCGCGTTGCGCAGGTCCAGTTCGGTGCGCGCCCGGCGGAAGAACTCGGTGTCCCTGGGGATGGCTCCGGGCCAGCCGCCCTCGATGAAGCCCGCCCCGAAGGCGTCCAGGTGGCGTGCGACGGCGAGCTTGTCCCCGACCGTCGGCGCCAGGCCCTCCTGCTGTGTTCCGTCGCGCAGGGTCGTGTCGTAGAGCTGGAAGCGCCGATCGGCCATCGTCCCTCCTCATTGGTGCCGCCGGCGGCCGACTACCGCGGCGGGTACGGCCCACCGTCCGGGGACCGCCTCGAAGTGGGCTTGAGAGGCGGTCGGCAGCACCGCCGAAGCGGGGGCGGACCGGAGCGGAACGGCCCGGAGCGGGACGGCCCGGGACAGCACGGAGCGGGGGCGGACCGGGCCCGGGGCTCCGGTCCGCCCCCGCCGTTCGCGGGGACGCTCTCTGGGCGGGTCAGGCGGTCGCGCCGGCCGCCTGCTCCTGCTCGGAGGCGTCCTCGGGGCCGTCCTGGCGCAGTCGCCGCGGAACGGAGAACAGCAGGAGGAAGACAGCCGCGGTGA
Organism: Streptomyces verrucosisporus; assembly: GCF_017114865.1. Classification (GTDB taxonomy): domain Bacteria; phylum Actinomycetota; class Actinomycetes; order Streptomycetales; family Streptomycetaceae; genus Streptomyces; species Streptomyces fenghuangensis. The sequence continues at coordinate 68,031 of NZ_JADEYH010000019.1, forward strand.
TGCCGATGAAGGTCCACAGCAGGGTCTGGAAGCTCGCCGCGAAGGAGACGCCCGTGGTGTCCTTCGTGTACGGCTCCAGGACCTCGGCGACGGCCGGCTCGCTCAGGACGGTCGCCGAGGAGCAGCTCTCGGGCACGATGGCCATGTCCTTCTCGCCCGCGCGGTCCACCGCGCACGTCCGGTAGGCCGTGACGGCCTCGTCGGCCCGCTCGGGGGAGAGGCCGGCGACGGCGACCAGGTCCTTGCGCAGCTGCGGCACCTGGTCCTCCACGGCGGCCCCGGTGTTGCCGACGAGCCCGCCGAAGAACACCACGCTCACCAGCGCGCCGCCGATGGCGAAGCCGAGCTGGGTGTTGGTGTTGACCAGGCCGGACGCGGAACCGGCGTCCTTGTGCGGCACCTCCGAGGTGACGATCAGCGGCAGCGGGGTGGCCACCGTGCCGAAGCCCAGGCCGATCAGGAACAGCGGGACGGCCAGGTGCCAGGAGGTGACCTGGCTGCCGTACTCCCCGGCGACCCAGATGTACGCGCCCAGACCGGCGACCAGGACGACCGCGCCGACCTGGAGCGCCTTGCGGCCGAACTTCGGCACCAGGATCATCACCGACGTCGTCGCGGTCATGAACGCGCCGAGGCAGAACGGCAGGCTGGTGAGGCCCGCGCGCATCGGGGACCAGCCCATGCCGATCTGCATGTACAGCGTCCAGCCGATGGTGAACATGCCCATGCCGATGTAGAAGATGAGGTTCACGGCCAGACCGGAGGAGAAGCTGCGGGTGCGGAACAGCCCCAGCTCGACGAGCGGCGATCCGTCCTTGCGGATCTTGTGCTTCTGCCACAGGACGAACCCGGTCAGCACCAGCAGCGATCCCGCCATGGAGACGAAGCCCAGCACCGGCCAGCCCATCTCGCGGCCCTGGAGCAGCGGGAAGATCAGCATCAGCATGCCGACGGTGGCCAGCAGCACGCCCGTGACGTCCAGCCGCAGCGCCTGCGGGGCCTTGGACTCGGTGATCACCTTCGAGCCGTAGAACAGACCGAAGAGGCCGACGGGGACGTTGACCAGGAAGATCAGCCGCCAGTCGAGGCCGAACAGGTCCCACTGCACCATCAGTCCGCCCAGCGCGAGGCCGAGCGTGGCGGCCAGGCCGCCCACCAGTCCGTGCAGCGCGAAGGCGGTGCCGCGCTCCTTGTTGGAGAAGGTGACGTGGATGATGGAGAGCACCTGCGGGACCATGATCCCGGAGAAGGCGCCCTGCAGCACGCGGGAGACCACCAGCTGCCACGGCTCCTGGGCGAGTCCCGCGGTCAGGGAGGTCAGGGTGAAGCCGGCCACGCCGAGCAGGAAGACCTTCTTGCGGCCGAAGATGTCGCCGAGGCGGCCGCCGAGGATCAGCAGCAGGGCGAAGGCCAGCTGGTAGCCGACCAGGATCCACTGGATCGCCGAGTAGCCGGCGCCCAGTTCGCGCTGCATGGAGGGGGCAGCGACGTTGGCGATGGTGCCGTCCAGCAGGTCCATGAAGGCCGAGACCAGCAGCACCAGCAGGGCCGCCCAGCGCAGGGGGTCGAGCTTCACCTCATCGGTGGAGGCGCCTTCCGGCGTGCCGGCCGACCCGTCGGCCGGCTTACCAGCCCCCGCCTGTTCCCTCGGCCTCTCCACCTCCGCCTCCACGGACGGAACGTGCTCCGACGAAATCGTCATGGCCTACCTCTCTGGTTTTCTCGGGGGTCGTACGGCGAAATGAGGCCGCGGACGGCCGGCTCCAGCCTGACCCGGCCCGCTGGGGTCCTGGTGGAGTCCGGCTGAAGCGCGGCGCGGGCGCGGCCGGGCCGCTGCCGCGGGCCAGGTGGTGCGGGTGGGAGGCCGCCTCCTCCACGGTGAGCACCGGGGTGGCGCACGCCTCGGTCCCGGCGAAGCGGGCCGTCCAGGTGTCGCGGTCGTACCGGGCGAAGCGTTCCTCGAACAGCCTTTCCAGCACTGGCCAGTTGGCCGTGTCGTCGCGGTCCGGGAGCGCGTCGGGGTCGAGGCCGAGCCCGTCCAGCAGGGCGGTGTAGAAGCGCTCCTCCAGTGCCCCGACGGCCATGTGGCGGCCGTCCGCGCACTCGTAGCAGCGGTAGAAGGGGGCGCCGCCGTCGAGCAGGTTCGTCCCGCGCTCATGGCGCCACTGGCCACTGCCGGCCATGCCCACCAGCATGCCGAGCATCGCGCCGACACCGTCCACGATCGACGCGTCGACGGTCTGCCCGAGACCGGATACCTCGCGTTCGCGCAGCGCCGCCAGCACTCCGACGACCAGCAGCATCCCGCCGCCGCCGAAGTCCCCCAGCAGGTTCACCGGGGGGACGGGCGGCCCGCCGGCCCGCCCGATCGCGTGCAGGGCCCCGGTCAGGGCCAGGTAGTTGATGTCGTGGCCGGGTTCCCGCGCGAGCGGCCCCTCCTGGCCCCAGCCGGTCATCCGCGCGTACACCAGGGCGGGGTTGCGCACGCGGCAGTCCGCGGGGCCGATGCCCAGCCGTTCGGCGACCCCGGGCCGGAAGCCCTCGACGAGCACGTCGGCCGTCTCCACCAGCGACAGCAGCTCCGCCACGCCCCGCGGGTCCTTCAGGTCCAGCCCGAGCGACCGCCGCCCGCGGTCCAGCACCACGTGCCAGTCCGGGAACGAGCGGCGGCCGTCGGTCCGGTCGACGCGTACGACGTCCGCGCCGAGGTCGGCGAGCATCATGCAGGCGAAGGGCGCGGGCCCGATCCCGGCGAGCTCCACGACCCTCAGCCCCTCCAGAGGGCCCATCGCCGGCTCACTCGTCCCAGGCGACCGGGAGTCCCCACAGGCCGTAGATGATCGCGCGCTCCTTGGAGCGGATCTCCTGGAAGGGCTTGGCCAGCCGCAGGGTCGGGATGCGCTCGAAGAGCCTGCCCCACACCAGCTGGAGCTCCAGCCGGGCCAGGTCCGCTCCGATGCAGTGGTGCAGGCCGTGGCCGAAGCCGAAGTGGCGGCGGTTGCCGCGGGCGAGGATCAGCTCGTCGGGGTCCTCGAACACCTCGGCGTCGCGGTTGGCCGTCAGGCCGAGGCAGAGGATGCCGTCGCCCTTGCGGATGGTGGCGCCGGCCAGTTCGATGTCGTCGGTGGCCACGCGCGGCACGGCCGCGTCGCCGATGGTCAGGTAGCGGACCAGCTCCTCGACCGCCGGGCCGATCAGCCCGGGGTCGGCCTTCAGCTGCTCCAGCTGCTCGGGGTGCTCCAGCAGGCAGGCGGTGCCCAGCGAGATCATGCTGGCGGTGGTCTCGTGCCCGCCGTTCATCAGCAGCCGGCACAGGTTGACCAGGTCGCGGGCCTCGTACTCCTCGCCCGACTCGCGGTACTCGGCGATCGCCCGGCTGAGCAGGTCGTCGCCGGGCTCCTTCTCCTTCTTGGCCACCAGGTCGAACAGGTAGTTGTTGACGTCCACCAGGGCGGCCTGGCGCTCGGCCATGGTCGCGGTGCCGCCCAGCAGGGTGGTGCCGTTGACCTGGAAGAACTCGTGGTCCTCGTAGGGGATGCCGAGCAGCAGGCAGATCACCGTCATCGGCACCGGCAGGGAGAGGGCGTGATGCATGTCCACGCCGGGGCCCTGCTCGATCATCGCGTCGATCGCCTCGTCGACGATCTTCTCGATCTGCGGACGCAGCATCTGCACACGCCGGTTGGTGAAGGTCACGGCGGCCTTGCGGCGGACCTTGGTGTGCTCGGGCGGGTCGTAACCGATGAAGGACGTCTCGGTGCGGAACTCCGGCGGGGCGTCGAAGTAGAAGGGGAAGTTCGCCTCCTTGCGCGAGGCGCTGGTGCGCGGGTCGGTCAGCAGCTGGCGCATGTTCTCGTGCCCGGTGACCGCCCAGACCTTCAGTCCGGTCGTGAGCGGGACCTGCTTCACGGGCTCTTCGGCGAACTGCGCGTACTGCTCGGGCTGGGAGAACGGGCACTTCCGCTCGTAGGGGAAGGTCTCCTCCACTGCTGCGCCGGTCTGTTCGGCTTGTGTGCTCATCGCTGGTCCCTCCTCGTCAGGACGGCTGCGACGCTGACACCCGCCTCTGGAGAGAGGCATGAACAGGGCTCGAACCACCCTTCCTCCCGCCCCGGGCGCTGTTCGACCCGGTCTCTAGGCCGCGTCCGTAGCGTGCGGCCCGTCCCGGTGGGGAGGCCCGTCCCGGCCGGCCCAGCCCAGCCCAGCCAGTCCAGCCCTGGAGGAACGCCGATGAGCACGGCAGTGACGCCCTTCCGCGTAGCGGTCCCCGAGGCGGACCTCACCGACCTGAGGGAACGGCTGGCCAGGACCCGCTGGCCCGAGGCCGAGACCGTGGGCGACTGGTCCCAGGGCGTCCCCCTGGAGTACCTGAGGGAACTGGCCGGCCACTGGCGCGACGGCTACGACTGGCGCGCGACCGAGGCGCGGCTGAACGCACTGCCGCAGTTCCGCACGGAGATCGACGGCCTGGGCGTCCACTTCCTGCACGTGCGCTCCCCGCACCCGGACGCCATGCCGCTGCTGCTCAGCCACGGCTGGCCCGGCTCGGTCGTGGAGTTCCTGGACGTCGTCGGCGCGCTGACCGACCCCGCGGACCCGGCCGACGCCTTCCACGTGGTCTGCCCCTCCCTGCCGGGCTTCGCCTTCAGCGACAAGCCGGCCGAGGCGGGGTGGACGATCGAGCGCACCGCCGCCGCCTGGGACGAGCTGATGTCCCGGCTGGGCTACGGCCGCTACGCCGCGCACGGCACTGACTGGGGCTCGTTCCTCACCGCGATCCTCGGCGAGACCCGCCCGGAACGTCTGGCGGGCATCCACATCGCCATGCCCTTCGCGCGTCCGCCGCGGGAGCAGGTGGAGCTGGACGAGCGGGACCTGGCCGGGCTGGCCGCGCTGAAGGAGTTCCAGCAGAGCGAGGGCGCGTACTCCGTCCTCCAGGCCACCCGCCCCCAGACCCTCGGCTACGGCCTGACGGACTCGCCGGCCGGGCAGCTGGCGTGGATGGTGGAGAAGTACTGGGCCTGGAGCGACCACGACGGCGACCTGGACAAGGTGATCCCCCGGGACCGGATCCTGGACGCGGTGTCGGTCGCCTGGTTCACCGCCACCGGCGCCTCCTCGGCCCGCGTCTACTGGGAGAGCCACAACAAGATGGCGCTGGGCCCGGTGGGCGTGCCCACCGCCTGCTCGCTGTTCCCCAAGGACGGCCGGATGCCGCGCGCCTGGTGCGAGGACCGCTTCACCGACCTGCGCCGCTGGACCGACCACGACCGCGGCGGCCACTTCCCCGCCCTGGAGCAGCCCGAACCGCTCGTCGGCGAGCTGCGCTCCTTCTTCCGCCCGCTGCGCTGACGCCCGCCGCTCCCGGACCGCACCGCGCACCCCACCCACCCCGCGCACCGCACCGCGAGCCGAGACCGTGAAAGGCGACGCCGTGACCGTCCACCAGGCCCCTCCCGAAGCCTCCCCCCGGGCCGCACGCGCCCCCGAGCCCCTGCCCCCCTTCCCCTTCCCCGGATCGAGCTACCGGGGCCCCGCCCCCGCCTACGCGCGGCTGCGCGCCGAGCGGCCCGTCGTACGGGTGGGGACGGCCGGCGGCGGCCACGCCTGGCTGGTGACCCGGCACGCGGACGTACGGGCCGTCCTGGAGGACCCCCGGTTCAGCCGGGCCGCGATGTACGCACCCGGCGCCCCGCGCTTCAGCGGTCTGTTCCAGGCCCCGCCGGGCATGATCGTCTCCCTCGACCCGCCCGACCACACCCGGCTGCGCGCCCTGGCCGCCCAGGCGTTCTCGCCCGGGCGGATCGAGGGCATGCGGCCGCGGGTGCGCGAGCTGGCCGGCGGGCTGCTGCGGGACCTGGAGCCGGAGGCGGACCGGGGCGAACCGGTGGACCTGGTGGCGCGGTTCGCCGCCCCGCTGGCGATGGCCGTCATCTGCGAGCTGCTGGGCGTGCCCGGAGAGGACCGCGGGCGGTTCCACACCTGGGTACGGCGGTTCGCCGATCTGTCGGCACCCGAGGAGCAGGCGGTGGAGGCCCGCGAGAGCCTCGGCGCCTACATCGCCGCCCTGGTGGCGGCCGGGCGCGCCGCCCCCGCCGCCTCGCCCGGCTCGGCCGACGACGTGCTGTCCGCGCTGGCCGCCGCCCGGCTCGGGGAGGACCGGCTGAGCGAGGAGGAGCTGATCGGCCTCGGATACACCCTGCTGGGGGCCGGATTCGACTCCTCGGCCGGACAGATCGCCAACTTCGCCCTCACCCTGCTCGCCCACCATCCGGAGCTGTGGCGACGGCTGGGCGAACATCCCGAGGAGGTGCCGGCGGCCGTCGAGGAGCTGCTGCGCACCGTCAACCTCAACGCGGACGACACCTCCGGCCTGCCCAGGATCGCCACCGAGGACGTGCCCCTCGGCGGGACGGTCGTCCCCGCGGGCGACGCGGTGTTCGTCTCCTTCGCCTCCGCCAACCGCGACGAGGCGGTCTTCACCGATCCCGGACACCTCGACCCCGTCCGTGCGGAGAACCCGCACCTGGCGTTCGGGCACGGCATCCACCGCTGCCTGGGCGCTCCCCTGGCCCGCCTCGAACTCTCCGTGGCGCTGGAGGAGCTGACCCGCCGCTTTCCCGGGGCGCGGCTCGCCGTGCCCGCCGCCGAGGTCCCCTGGCGGACCGGCGACGTCAACCACAACCCGCTCACCCTCCCTGTGGAACTGCGAAGGAGCACCTCATGAGCACCGCCGTCCTGCCCGACGCCCTGCCCGCCACCAGCCTCGAAGTGCGGCTGGCCGCCTACCCGGACCCCGAGGGCGAGGTCACCCTCGACCACTTCGCCATGGGCGAGAGCGAACTGTCCGAGCCCGGCGAGGGACAGGTCGTCGTCCGCAACGACTGGATGACCCTGGGCTCGGTCGCCCGCGACCAGATGAACCCGGCCACGAAGCTGCCGATCCCGGTCTTCCAGCCGGGGGTGGCGATGTGGGGCCGGACCGTCGGCACGGTCGTGCGGTCGGCCAGCCCCGACCTGGCCGTCGGCGACCTCGTCGAGCACTTCTCCGGCTGGCGGCAGTACGCGGCCGGCTCCGCGCAGGAGTTCTTCCGCCGCGACCGCGACCTGCTGCCCGGCCCGGAGTACTTCCTCTCCCAGGGCCCCACCGCCTGGCACGGGATGGTCGACACCGTCGGCGCCGGCGAGGGCGAGACGGTCTTCGTCTCCGGCGCCACCAACGGCGTCGGCGCGCTGGCCGGGCAGATCGCGAAGCTGCGCGGCGCGAAGCGCGTCATCGGGAGCACCGGCTCCCGGGAGAAGATCGACTTCCTGGTGAAGGAGATCGGCTTCGACGCCGCCTTCGACTACCACGACGGACCGGTGGCCGAGCAGCTCGCCGAACTGGCCCCCGACGGCCTGGACGTGGTCTTCGACAACGTGGGCGGCGAGCAGTTCGAGGCGGCGGTCCGGCTCGCCAACCGCGGCGCCAGGTTCGCCCTGTGCGGCGCGCTCGCCGGGCAGCACGGCGGGGACGGCGGCAGCCCGCGTCTGCCGCTGATGACCGCGATCAGCCGGGACCTGTCGTTCCGCGGCTTCGCCACCCTCCACACCCCCGACCAGATCGACGGCTGGAACGAGCGGTTCGGCGTCTGGCTGAGGGAGGGCCGCATCGTCTTCCCGCACACGGTCGTCGACGGCGGGGTGGAGGCGCTGCCGCAGGCGTTCGTGGATCTGCTCCGGCGCCGCTACAGCGGTACGGTCCTGGTCAAGCTGTCCTGAGCCTCCGCCCGCCCTCCCCGAACCCCCCACCGCGCGGCGGTGCCCCCGCGACGTCCTTCCACGTCGCGGGGGCACCGCCGCGCGTTCGCCGTACCACCGAAGCCGCACCACAGGAGAGGACCCCTATGACGACCGGAACGCCGACCGTACTGGACCGGCGGGCGCTCAACCGGGCACTGCTGGCACGGCAGTGGCTACTGGAGCGTACCGCCGCCTCCGCCTCCGACGTCCTGGAACACCTGGTCGGCATGCAGGCCCAGGCCCCCAACCCGCCCTATCTGGGCCTGTGGACCCGTATCGCCGGCTTCCGCCTCGACGACCTGGCCGATCTGGTGAGGAAGCGTCAGGCGGTGCGCCTGGTGCTGATGCGCGGCACCATCCACCTGGTCACCGCCCGTGACTGCCTGGCCCTGCGCCCGGTGCTGCACAACTCCCTGACCCGCGGTCTGAACAGCACCTTCGGACGCCGGCTGACCGGACTGGACCTCACCGAGGTGGCCGCCGAGGGCCGGCGCCTGGTCGAGTCCGAGCCCCTGACCCTGGGCGAGCTGGGCAAGCGGCTGGCCGAGCGGTGGCCGGACCGGGACGCCTTCGCCCTGGCCAACGTCGTACGCGCCCTGGAGCCGCTGGTACAGGTGCCGCCGCGCGGCCTGTGGGGCGAGAGCGGGCAGGCCGCGCACACCACCGCCGAGGCCTGGCTGGGCGAGCCGCTGTCCGCCGACGACTCGGCGCGTCAGGTGGTGCGGCGCTATCTGGCGGCGTTCGGCCCGGCCACGGCCGCGGACATGCAGACCTGGTCCGGCATGACCCGGATGGCCGCCGTCTTCAAGGACCTCCGCCCCGAACTGGCCATCTTCCGCGACGAGAAGGACCGGGAGCTCTTCGACCTCCCGAACGCCCCGCGCCCCGGCCCCGACGCCCCGGCGCCCGTCCGCCTGCTGCCGGAGTTCGACAACGTCCTGCTCTCCCACGCAGACCGCACCCGGATCCTCACCGACGAGCAGCGCCGGCTGATCATCACCCGCAACGGCCTGGTGAAGTCCACCTTCCTGGTGGACGGTTTCCTGGCCGGGACCTGGCGGATCGACCGGACGAAGAAGGCGGCCACGCTGGTCCTCGAACCCTTCGCCCCGCTGAGGGCGGCGGACCGCGAGGCGCTCGCCGAAGAGGCCGGGAACCTGCTCGCCACGGCAGCCGCCGACGCCGGTGCCCGCGACATCCGCTTCGAGGCCCCCTGACCGTCCGGCCGCCGGCCGTCCCCTCCCCTCCCCTCCCCGCCCTCCGGCCGGGCTCGACCGGCGGTGCAGTGGCCCGGGCTGTACTGGCCGCGACCGCGCCCGGCCGTCCGGCCGGACGGCCGTCACCCGGTCCATCCAGCCCGTCCCACCCATCCGGCCCATACAGGGGAGCTACGCATGTCGGACAAGCCCTTCGCCGATCAGACCGTCGTCGTCACCGGAGGCGGGACCGGTATCGGCCGGTCCGCCGCCCTGGCCTTCGCCGACCTCGGCGCGAAGCACGTGGTCGTCACCGGCCGCCGCGCCGAGCGCCTGGCGGAGGTCTCCGCCCTGCATCCCGCCGTCGTCACGGTGACCGCCGACGTCCGCGAGGAGGCGGGGGCCGAGGCCGTCGCCGCCGCCGTCACCGGACTCGGGGGAGCGGTGGACGTCCTGGTGCACAACGCGGGCGTCTTCCGCTTCAGCCCGCTGGAGGCCCTGGACCCGGCCACCGTCCGCGAGGTCGTGGACATCAATCTGATCGGCCCCCTGCTGCTCACCGGGAAGCTGCTGCCGATGCTGCGCTCCCCCGGCGGCAGCATCGTGCTGGTCTCCAGCCGCGCCGGCCACAACGCCTCCGCGGGCTCCTCGGTCTACGCGGCGAGCAAGGCGGGCGTCCACAGCCTCACCCGCAGCTGGGCGGCCGAGCTGGCTCCGAAGGGCATCCGCGTCAACGCGGTCGCCCCGGGCTTCGTCCGCACCGAGGCGTACGCGGCCAACGGGCTGGGCCCGGAGCAGGTGGAGGGCCTGTTCGAGGGTGTGAGGCACCAGGTGCCGCTGGGCCGCGTCGGCGAGACCGACGACGTCACCCCCTGGATCACCCGCCTCGCGGAGCCCTCCAGCTCCCTGGTGACGGGCCAGATCATCACCCTCGACGGCGGTATGGACGTCGCCTGATCCCCTGATCCACGGCCCCCCACCGCCGAGCCGTGCGCCGGCCCACCGGGGTACGTCCGGCCCCCGGGAACCGGTGCGGTTCCCGGGGGCCGGACGCGCGGGCGCGGGACGTGGGCCGGTCAGGCGTCCGCGGGGACGTCCGGGCGGGAGACCGTGCCCGGGCAGGTGGTGCCCGGGGCCGGGAGGACGCCCTCGGTCAGATAGCGCTCGACATGGGCGTCGACGCGGGGGTTGCCGGACAGGGCGTAGATCTCGTGGTCGCCGGAGTCCTCCACGGTGAGCAGCGTGTGGCCGAGCAGCCCGGCCATGGCGACGCCGCCGTCGTAGTGGTCCAGCGGATCGCCGTCGGCCTGGACGACCAGGCCCGCCGGGTAGCCGTCGCGCGTGATGCGGGTGGGCTCCTCGGGCGCCGTGAAGGTGCGGAACGCACCGACCCACGGCTGGGCGCGCAGCACGCCGTAGCCGTAGGGGAAGCGCTTGCGGAAGTCACGCATGTCCTGGTGGTAGACCTCCAGGTCGCCGGGCCAGGCGTGTTCCAGGGTGATGGCCTCCAGGACGCCGACGCGCAGGTCGCCCTCGCTGTCCTCGGGCCGCCAGGTGCCCTGCTCGGCCAGTAGCTCGCGGCAGCGGTCCAGATCTCCGGCGGCGGTCGCCTCCCGCACTCCCGCCACCAGCAGGCCCAGTTCCTCCCACCTGCTCCGGTCGGCCGCGCGGTTGCCCACCGCGCCGTCGAGGAGGGTGCGCAGCCGCGGGGTGTCGCACTGCTCGTCCAGACGCGCGACGACCTCCTCCACCGCGGCGAGCACCTGCTCGGGTCCGGTGCCCAGACCGAAGTGCCCGTCGCGTTCGCCGGTCCACTCGGCCCACCGGTCGACGTTGCGCCGGACGGCGTCGCCCTGCCACAGGAACTGCTCGCGCCAGGTCCACCCGGGGTGGACGCAGGAGTCGAGCACACTGCGGTCCAGGCGGTCGGGGAACATGCTGCCGAAGACGGCGCCGACGTACGCGCCGTAGGCGTAGCCCACGAAGCTGATCCGCTCCTCGCCGAGGACGGCGCGGATGACGTCCATGTCGCGGGCGGTGTTGCGGGTGCTGATGTGCGGGCGCAGTTCGCCGCCGGCCCGCTCGCAGGCCAGCTCGCGCAGCCGCATGTCCTCGCCCAGGGCCTCGAACGCGGAGTCCGGGGGCCGGGAGTCGAAGGGGGCGGCGGGGACGGTGACCTCGGCGTACAGGCGGGTGGAGTCGCCGGTGCCGCGCGGGTCGAAGCCGATGAGGTCGTAGACCTCGTGGACGGGGCCGCCCTCGTACTTGCCCGGCAGCTCGCGGCCCAGGCCCCAGTCCCCGCCGGGCCCGCCGTTGACGGCCAGCAGGACGCCGCGGCGGCGGGCGGGGTCGGTGGCCCGGCGGCGGCTGAGGGCGATGGTGACGCGCTCGCCCTCCGGGTCGGCGTAGTCGCGGGGGACCTCGATGGTCGCGTACTCCACCCGGGCCCCGGTTCCGCTCCCCCCGGTCCCCTCGCCGGTGCTTTCGGGTCCGTCGGTGCCGCCGGGCGTGCGGACCGTCCACTGCGGCCGCTGGGAACCGAACGCGCTCAGCGCGTCGGCGCCCGCCGTTACGGGCGGATTGGTCGCCATCGGAAACCTCCGTTCTCGTCAGGGCGCCAGCGTCCCGTCACCGTCTCGAAGACGGCTGGAGCGCCCTTGGACCGGAGCGTCCTTGGCCGGAAGCCCCCGGCCCGGTACGGCCAGGGCCGCCAGCAGTCCCGCGGCGGTGAACAGCGCGGCGCCGGTCAGGGCCAGCCCGTAGCCGGAGGCGAGCGCGTCCCTCAGCGCCGCCCCGCCGGCCAGTTCGCGGTCCGCGCGGGCGGTGGAGAGGGCGGCCAGGGTCACCAGGCCGGCGGCGCTGCCCAGCTGGCGGGTGGTGTTCAGCAGGCCCGAGGCCAGTCCGGCGTCGCGGGCGGGTACGCCGGCGGTGGCCGCGTTCGTCGTCGCGTTGAGGACGGCGCCCATGCCGAAGCCCAGCAGCAGGGCGGGGCCGAGGACGTCGGCCGCGTAGGTGGAGCCGGCGTCCACCCGGGACAGCCACAGCAGCCCGGCGCACGACAGCGACAGTCCGCCCAGCAGCACCGGCCGGGGGCCGGTGCGGGGCACCGTCCGGGCGATGCCCCAGCCGCCGAGGGCGATGCCCAGGGACATCGGCAGATAGCTCAGCCCGGTGCGCAGCGGGCTGTAGCCGAGCACCTGCTGGAGGACCAGGGTGAAGAAGTAGAAGGTGCTGAAGAGGGCCGCGATGCCGAAGAAGGCGACGAGGTTGGCGGCGGTCAGCGACCGGTTGCGGAAGACGCCGAGCGGCACCAGGGGGTACCGGGCGAACCGGGCCTGGTGGAGCACGAAGAGGCACAGCAGTGCCGCACCGGCCGCCGTCGTCCCCCAGACCCGCGGTGAGTCCCAGCCGTGGGCGCCGGAGGCGGCGACGCCGTGGACGGTGGCCATCAGGCCGCAGGTGACGGCCAGTGCCCCCGGCAGATCCAGGCCTCTTCCTCCCCCCGGCCCGTCCCGCCGCGTCCCGGTCTCGGGGACGGCCCAGTACACGGCGGCCAGCAGCAGCAGGCCCAGGGGTACGTTGATCAGCAGCACCCAGCGCCAGGAGAACCACTGGGTGACCACGCCTCCGACGAGCACCCCGGCGGCCCCGGCGACCCCGGAGACCGCGCTCCACATCCCGAACGCCCTGGCGCGGGCGGCGGGTTCGGTGAACGTGGTGCCCAGCACCGTGAGGGTGGCCGGGGCCATGACGGCCGCGCCCAGTCCCTGGAAGGCCCGGGCGAGTACGAGCGTGACCGGGTCGTGCGCCGCCCCGCCGACGCTGCTGGCCAGCGTGAACAGGGTGACGCCGAGGAGGAGGACGCGGCGCTGGCCGAACAGGTCGGCGAGCCGGCCTCCGAGCAGCAGGAAGCCGCAGACGGCGATGGTGTAGGCGTTGTTGACCCACTGCAGGGTGTGTCTCTCGAAGCCCAGCTCCTGTGCGATGACGGGCAGGGCCACGTTCACCACCGAGGCGTCGAGCACGTTCATGAACTGCCCCAGGCAGCAGGCGAACAGCACGAGGCGGAGTCGTCCGCCCCTCCGGCCTGCCGTCTTGGTGCCCCTGCCGGTGGTGGTGCCCGATGCGCGCGGTGTCCAGGTGGTCATGCGGGGACGCTGCGGCGGCGGGGTGGACGGCCGGTAGCGGCCCGGTCGAGCCCCGTCCGCGCGCCCGGGTCCCCGGCCGTGCCGTGCTCCCGCCGTCCCCTCGCCGGGTCCCCGGGTCTCCGCCCGTGTCTCCTCCGTGCTCCAGAGGCGCTCCAGCGCGCTCCCAGTGCGCCCCCAGACGCCGCTGCCACCGTTCGCTGCCTACCGATGTGCGGCCGGCCGACTTTGCCGAGGAGAGCGCCATGGCCAAGATCACCTACAAGCACCCCAACGGCACCGAGACCATCGTCGACGTGGCGGCGCCCAACACGGTCATGCGCGGTGCCAAGACCAACAACATCGACGGCATCGAGGCCCAGTGCGGCGGCTCCGCCCAGTGCGGCACCTGCCACGTCTACGTGGACGAGGCCAACACACTGCCGCTGCCCGAGATGCACGAGTCCGAGGACGAGGTGCTGTACGGCACCGCCTGCCCCCGCCGTGACAACAGCCGCCTCAGCTGCCAGCTCCCGGTCTCCGAGGAGATCGACGGCCTGGTGGTGCACCTGCCGGAGGCGCAGAGCTGATGGCCGGGGCGAGGGAAGGGACGGCCCGGAGCACGGCGGGAAGAACCGCCGGGGAGCACGGCGCGCCGGACGTGGTCGTCGTCGGCGCGGGACAGGGCGGCGTGGAGACCGTCGCGGCGCTGCGCGCCCGCGGTTTTCCCGGCCGCATCACGCTGGTCGCGGAGGAGACCGCGCTGCCCTACCAGCGCCCGCCGCTGTCGAAGGGCTACCTGCTGGGGACGGTGGACCGGGCCGGCCTCGAACTGCGGCCCGACGACTTCTTCTCCGCTCTCGACATCGACCTGGTCCGCGGCGACCGGGCGGCCGGGATCGACCGGGACCGCGGGGCCGTGGAGCTGGACTCCGGCCGTGAGCTGCCCTACGGGCGCCTGGTCCTGGCGACCGGCTCGCGGCCGCGCCGCCTGCCCGTCGCCGGGGCGGACCTGGAGGGCGTGCGGACCCTGCGCTCCCTGGCCGGCGCCGACGAGCTGCGCGGCCGGCTCACCGACGGCCGGGAGCTGGACGTGGTGGTGGTCGGCGCGGGCTTCCTAGGCCTGGAACTGGCCGCCACCGCCCGCACGCTCGGCCACCGGGTCACGGTCGTCGAGGCGTCCGCGCGGGTGATGTCGCGGGTGGTCACCGAGGCCGTCTCGGAGCACGTCGCGGCCGAGCACCGCGGGCAGGGCGTCCGTGTCCTGACGCGCCGCGAGGTGGTGGCGCTGCACGGCGGCACCGGTCCCGAGGACCCCGGTCACGTACGGGTGGTGGAGCTGGACGGCGGCGAGCGCCTGGCGGCCGATCTGGTCGTGGTCGGCATCGGCGCCCTGCCCAACGTCGAACTCGCCACCGCCGCCGGACTGCTGGTGGGCGACGGCGTCATCGTCGACCCCCGGCTGCGCACCAGCGATCCGGACGTGTACGCCGTCGGCGACTGCGCGCGCTTCCCCAGCCCGTGGACCGGGCGGCACGTCCGCCTGGAGTCGGTGCAGAACGCCTCCGACCAGGCCCGCCGCGTGGCGGCCGACATCCTGGGCGAGACCGGGCCGTACACCGCGCTCCCCTGGTTCTGGTCGGAGCAGTACGGGCTGCGGCTCCAGATGGCCGGGCTCACCGCGGGCCACGACGAGGCGGTGGTCGCCGGCGACCCGGACGCCGGGCGTTTTTCGGTGTTCTGCTTCCGCGCCGGGCGCCTGACCGGCGTGGAATCCGTCAACCGGCCCGCCGACCACGGCATCTCGCGCCGTCTCCTGGCATCGGGCACGGACCTGACGCCGAGGGACGTCGCCCGTCCCGGCTTCGACCTCAGGGCCCACGCACAGCAGCGGTCCGCACCACCGGCACAGCAAGCACCAGCGGCACAGCACGCAGAGAGGCCAGTCCATGCCTGACACAGAGACCATCCCGCCCGCCACCGCCACCGCCACCCCCTCCGCACCCGACGCGCGGCGGCGCGTGTCGCCGCGCGTACTCGCCGTCTGGTTCGCGGTCCTGACGGTGCTCGCCGGCCTGCTGGTCACGGCCGCCGACTCCGAAGAGGCCCGGGCGCACGGCCGGGGCCCGGCGGTCACCGGCGCCTGGGAGGTGGCCGTCACCGTCGGCACCGGCCCGGACGCCACCACCGCCGTCTCGCGCTTCGTCTTCCACGACGACCGCACCGTGACGACCGACGGCACCCCCGACGAGAACGGTGTGCCGCAGTACCCGGGCACCGGCTACTGGACGGCCCGCGGCAAGAACGTCTTCTCCTTCTACGTGACCCACCCCGGTCCCACCGAGCCCGCCGAGGGTGTCTTCCCCGGCACCGTGCACGCCGTCCACCTGGGCAGGCTGTCGGGTGACGCCTTCACCACGACCGCCACCGCCTTCACCGTGCTGGAGCAGGACGGCACCGTCTTCGGCCCCGTCACGGTCTCGGCCCGGGGCACCCGGCTCGGCTGAGCCCGCCGCCCCGCGTCCGTCCGCGCCCGTGCGGCGACCGCCCGTGCCCGGCTCCCCGCGAGCCGGGCACGGGCGCTTCTCGTCCGCCGCTCGAGCGCCCGCGGATAGCGTCCGGACGACCGCAGGACGTGCCGTGCACGACGAGGACACGACGTGATGGAGAGGAGCGGGACGTGACCGCTTTCGAGGCAGGTTTCCCCTGCTGGGTGGACGCGACGGTGCCCGACCTGGAGGCGGCGAAGCGCTTCTACGGCGAGCTGTTCGGCTGGACGTACCACGACACCGGCCACGGGGCCTCCGTGGTGGCCCTGTGCGACGGGAAGACCGTGGGGGCGCTGGCCGCGGACCCGGAGGGCGCCTCGGGCGCGTGGAACCTGTACTTCGCCTCGACGGACGCGGCCGGCGCCGCGGACCGGATCGGGGAGGCCGGCGGCCGGGTCGTCGCCGGACCGTCGGTGGTGCCCGGCATGGGCACCAGCCTGCTGGCCACCGACCCGGGCGGCACGGTCTTCGGCCTGTGGCAGGCGGACGGCCACGCGGGCTTCGACCTCCACGGCGCCCCCGGCTCGTTCTTCTGGCCCGAGGTCTACACGCGCGACAAGGAGCGCGTCGACCCCTTCTACGAGACCGTCCTGGGCTACCAGGGGCAGCAGGTCTCGGAGGGCACGGAGTTCGACTTCAAGCTCTTCTCGCTGCCCGGCGGCCCGCAGCCGGTCGCCGCCCGCCTCCAGATGGGGCCGTACCAGCCCGCCGATCTCCCGGCCCACATGCTGGTGTACTTCTCCGTCGAGGACTGCGACAAGGCCGTGGAGACGGTCCGTTCCCTGGGCGGGGAGGTCCGGCGCGAGCCCATGGACAGCCCGTTCGGCCGTTCCGCCCTGCTCTCGGACGACCAGGGCGCGCGCTTCGCCGTGATGGGCCCGGTGGCGGAAGCCGGCTGACGCGGCTTCCGTACGGGCGGCCCGCGGACTGCCCGTACGACCGCCCGCGGGCGGCACGGCGGACGTGACGGAGCCGGGCCCGGACGCTGATCCCAGTGTCCGGGCCCGGCTTTTCCGCCGTCGCGGCCGCCGCGGGGCCGTACGGGACTCACTCCCCCCAGGTGACCGGCAGGGAGGTGAGGGTGTGGTTGATCTCGCCGGTGTGCCAGGGCAGTTCCTCCTCGGGCACGGCCAGCCGCAGGCCGGGGAAGCGGCGCACCAGGCCCTCGATCGCGATCTCCATCTCCATTCGGCCCAGGTGCTTGCCCAGGCAGTGGTGGACGCCGTGGCCGAAGGAGATGTGCGGGTTGTGGGAGCGGGCCAGGTCGAGCCGGTCGGGGTCGGCGAAGACGGCCTCGTCGCGGTTGGCCGACGCCAGCGCCAGCAGCACCGCGTCGCCCTTGGCGATCGTCACCCCGCCGACCTCGACGTCGGCGGCGGCGACGCGCGGGAAGCCGGTGGTGTCGGTGGCGAACAGGTTGACGTGGCGCAGCAGTTCGTCGACCGCCACGGGGATGCGCCCGGGGTCCTCCGCCAGCCACAGCCACTGCTCGCGGTGGTGCGCCAGCAGGGCCAGCACGGAGTTGGCGAGCTGGTTGGCGGTGGTGTCGAAGCCGGCGCCGATCAGGGTGAAGCCGAAGGTGACCAGCTCCTCCTCGCTGAGCCGGTCGCCGTCGTCGCGGGCCGCGATCAACTCTGAGAGCATGTCGTCGGCCGGGTCCGCCCGCTTGTCGGCGATCAGCCCGACGATGTACTCGCTCAGCTTGGCCAGGCCGTTGAGCGACTCCTCGCCACCGGCGCGGTCGTCGACGGTGGCGAACGCGCGGGCCCACTTCTCGAAGTCGCGCAGGTCCTTCGACGGCACGCCCAGCAGCTCGCCGATGACCGTCAGCGGCAGCGGCAGCGCCAGCTGCTGGACCAGGTCGACCGTGCCGCCCCTGGCCAGCATGTCGTCGAGCAGTTCGTCGGCGACGCGCTGGACGCCGTCCCGCATCCGCTGGACGCGGCGCAGGGTGAACGCGCCGGCCACCAGCTTGCGGAGCCGGGAGTGCTCGGGCGAGTCCAGCGAGATGATCATCTCGGGGGTGGTGTGCATCGTCCCGCCGATGCGGGGCGCGCCCGGCCCGCAGGCCAGGGCGCGGCTGAGCCGGGGGTCGGCCGACAGCTCGCGCACGTCCTCGTAGCGGGTGACCAGCCAGGCGTCCACGCCTCCGGCGGTGTGGACCTTCACCACCGGCTGCTCGGTGCGCAGCTCCGCGTAGCGCGGGTCGGGGCCCCGGTACGACGATCCGGGGAAGGGGTAGGTCTCCATCCCCCCGTGGGCGACCGGGCAGCCGGCCGCGGCCGCGTCCCCGGCGGAGGACTCCGCGACGGGACCGGCGAGGGGTTCGGCGAGGGATTCGACAGGTGAGACGGACAAGGTGGCACCTCCGTTGGAGCGGGCGAAAGACCGCGCCGGCGGGCGCGGGCGGGTGTGGCGGAGCGTGCGACGGCGGGGCCGCGGAGGCTCCGCCCCCGCACGGGCCCCGCCCGTCTCACTCCTCCTCGGGGCCGAGCAGGACGGCCGAGTAGTTCTTGCGGGCGGCGGTGTCGTACTGGAGCGCGACATGGCTGGTCGCCGAGGTGATGTCCCGCCAGAACCGCTGCAGCGGACGCCCCTCGTCCAGCCCGCCGGTCCCGGCGGCGCGGATCAGCAGGGTGACGGCCTCGTTGACGATCTCCGCCGCGAACGTGGCGTTCCGCTCGTTGCGGGCCATCAGCGCGGGGGTGAACGCCCGCTCGTCGATGACCTCGGCGTTCTGCTCCACCAGATGCCGGGCGGCGTCGATGCGGCCGGAGGCGCGCACCAGCTTGATCTCGTTGGACGGGTTGCGCCGGCGCCCGGTGACGGTCGCCGCGCACGCCTCCAGCGCCCCGGCCGCCGCCCCGGCCACCGGGGCGATGAACGTCAGGCCGCCCACGGCCTGGAAGGGCACGTTGTGGGAGGACAGGTGCGAGCCGGCGTTGCGGCCGGTGAGCATGTCGGTGCGGTCGAAGGACAGATGCGCGGGCACGAACGCGTCCTCGACCACCACCGTGTGGCTGCCGGTGGCCCGCATCCCGACGCTGTCCCAGCTCTCGACGACCGTGTAGTCGCCCGCGGGCAGCGCGAAGAAGCGCATCCTCGGCGGGCCCTCGGCGCCGGCCACCGCGGCGCACACCAGCGCCCAGTCGGCGAAGCCGACGCCGCTGACGTAGCTCCACCGGCCGCCCAGCCGCCAGCCGCCCTCGGTGGGGGTGGCCCGGCCGGCGGGCATCAGGGCGGTGGCGATGACGGTGTCGGGCGTGGCGCCCCACAGGGCGCGGTGGCCCTCCTCGGGCAGGTGCGCGGCGAAGCGGGCCGAGTAGGCGCTCAGCGAGGCGCACCAGGCGGTGGCCGCGCACCCCTCGCCGACCGTCATCACGGCACGGGTCAGCTCGGCGAACGACCCCTGGGCGCCGCCCCACCGTGAGGACACGAAGTGGCGGGCGAAGCCGGACTCCCGCAGCGCCGCGACGACCCCGGGCGTCAGCGCGCGGGAGGTGTCGGCCTCGGCCGCGTCCCGGGCCGCGAGGATCCGCAGCTTCTCCGCGGCCACCGCCAGTCCGGCGTCCGACAGTGTGTCCGGCGTCGTGTCCGGCAGTGTGTCCGTCAGTGTGTCGGCAGGCATCCTGGTGACCTCCTGTGGTGAGGGCCTTCGTTGGCGGGGCCAGCTTGCGCACCACGCCTCGAAGGCCGCTGCACCGTCACTGGACCCCGGCCCGGACCCGGCGCGCGCCGCCCGCCACCGGCCGGGCACGGCCCGACTCCGGCCGGACACGGCACGCCCGGAGCACCCGGAGGGGTCGGAGCGCCCGGAACCGGGTCAGAACAGCTTTCCGAAGCGCTCCAGGGTCTCGCCCGGGCTCGGGCCGTCCAGCGCCTGGAAGATGCGCCGCGCGCCCTCGCCGTGCTTGTGCAGCTTCACATGGGCCAGCTCCACCTTCGTGGTGTCCGCGTCGACGGGCGTGAAGTCGACCTCGATCTCGCTGGCCCGCTCGTCGTCGGTGATGGACTGCCAGTTGCCGTCGATCCGCCACGTCATCACCAGCCGGCGCGGCGGATCCCACTCCAGGATGCGGCCCCAGGCGATCTCGTTGCCCTCCACGTCCCACTCGTAGTAGCGGCCGCCGACACGCGGTTCGAAGGCGAGGCCGGCGCGCTCCTTCTTCAGCAGGACGTGGGACGGGGGCCACCAGTCCGCGGGGCGCCCGGTGAAGACCTTGAAGCTCTCCTCGGCCGTGGCCGCCACGGTCACCGACTTCCGCACGTCCGGGATCGTCTGCTCGGGCATGGGCTCCTCCTCGCTCCTGGGACGGCGCCTGGGGCGGCGCCTGGTCGCGCACAACGGACGGGCCCACCCTCACGGGCGGTGCTCGACCGGGTGTCGAGCACCGCTGGAACCCTTCCCTCCCCGGCGGTCTCCAGGAGAAGTCGAGAGACCCGCAAGGTGCGCCGGTCACGGTCTTCGTCACCCAAGCCCCTACGGATACGGGAGAGCACGATGACAGACGCGGGGACAGGCACGGGACGCCGGGTCGCTTTCGTCACCGGCGCCACCAGCGGCATCGGACTCGCCGTGACCGAGCTGCTGGCCCGGCAGGGCGTCGCGGTGTTCGGCGTGGCGCGTGCCGAGGAGAGCGTGAAGGCCCTGGTCAAGCGGCTGCGCGCGGAGGGTCTGGAGGTGTCCGGCACGGTCTGCGACGTCTCCTCGGCCGAGCGGGTGCGCGAGGCGGTGGCCGCGGCGGTGGCCGAGTACGGCCGCATCGACATCCTGGTCAACAACGCCGGCCGGGGCGGCGGCGGCGTCACCGCCGAGATGCCCGACGACCTCTGGCTGGACGTGATCGACACCAACCTCAACGGCACCTTCCGCGTCACCCGCGAGGTGCTGAGCACCGGCCGGATGCGCGAGGGAGGCTGGGGCCGGATCATCAACGTCGCCTCCACCGGCGGCAAGCAGGGCGTGGAGCTCGCCGCGCCGTACTCCGCCTCCAAGCACGGGGTCGTCGGCTTCACCAAGGCCGTCGGCAAGGAACTGGCGAAGACCGGGATCACCGTGAACGCCGTCTGCCCCGGCTACGTCGAGACCCCCATGGCCCAGCGCGTGCGCCAGGGCTACGCGGGCCACTGGGGCGTGACGGAGGAGGAGGTCCTGGAGAAGTTCCAGGCGAAGATCCCCCTGGGCCGCTACTCCACCCCGGAGGAGGTCGCCGGCCTGGTCGGCTACCTCGCCTCCGACATCGCCGCCTCCATCACCGCGCAGGCGCTCAACGTCTGCGGCGGTCTCGGCAACTACTGACCCGCCCACCCCCCGCGACCGGCCGGCCGGCGACCGGCCGGCGGCCCACCAGCCAACGACAGCGCGGACCGGGGACGGGCGCGCAGAGACGGAGCCGGGACCATGACCGACACGGGCACCACACTGCTTGCCGGGCCCGAGCCCGACATCAGCTCCTTCCGCACGGCGATGGGGTGCTTCCCCACCGGCGTCACGCTGCTGACCCAGGGCAGCGGGGACACCCTCTCCGTGATGACCCTCAACAGTCTGACCTCCGTGTCCCTCGACCCGGTGCTGCTGCTGGTCTCGGTGAAGCGGGACGGCAGGATGCGGCCGCGGGTGGCGGCCGGCGGCGGCTTCGCCGTGAACGTACTGTCCGAGGAACACCGCCTGCTCTCCGGGGAGTTCGCCCGGCCGGACCGGCCCGCGGGCGAGGAGGCCATGCGGCGCATCGGCGCGGTCGAGGGGATCACGGGCAACGCGGTCGTCCCCTCGGCGTCGGCCTCCTTCGAGTGCCTGCTGCACGCCGAGCACGAGGCGGGCGACCATGTGCTGCTCGTCGGGCGGGTGGTGGCGCTGAGCTCCGAGCCCGGCGCCCGCCCCCTGCTGTTCCACCGGGGCCGGTACGCCTCGCTCGTCTGAGCGCCGCGCCGGCCCCCGACACGTACGGACGGAGATCCGATGGCCACACCCACGGAAACGACCGGGAGCACCACCGCACCCCCCGCCGCGGCCCCCGCCGGCGTCCCCTTCCTGGAGGAGGTCGCCGACGGCGTCCACGCCTTCGTCCAGCCGCCGGGCGGCTGGTGCCTGAACAACGCGGGCCTGGTGACGGGCCGGCCCGGCGGCGAGGGCCCGCCCGTCCTGATCGACACCGCGGCCACCGAGGCCCGCGCCCGGCTGCTGCACCGGGAGGTGGAGCGGGTCGCCCCGGGCGGGCCGGGCATCGTCGTCAACACCCACTTCCACGGCGACCACACCTTCGGCAACAGCCGGTTCACACCGAGGGCGGTGGTCGTCGCGCACGAGGGCACCCGCGCCGACAGCGCCGAGGCGGGGCTGGGGCTGTGCGGGCTGTGGCCGGACGTGGAGTGGGGCGAGGTCCCGCTGACCCTGCCGACGCTGACCTTCCGCGACGGGCTCACCCTCCACGCCGGGGGCCTGCGCGTGGAGCTGCTGCACCTGGGCCCCGCGCACACCGCCGACGACACGGTGGCGTGGGTGCCCGAGCGCGGTGTGCTGTTCACCGGCGACCTGGTCTGGTCGGGGGTGACGCCGTTCGTGCTGATGGGCTCGGTGACCGGTTCGCTGCGGGCGCTGGAGCGGATGCGTGCCCTCGCACCGCGTGTGGTGGTCCCCGGCCACGGGCCGGTGGGCGGGCCGGAGCTGCTGGACGCCACCGAGGCGTATCTGCGGTGGCTGCTGCGCGTCGCGGAGGATTCCGTGCGCGACGGGCTGCCCCCGCTGGAGGCGGCGCGCCGCGCGGACCTGGGCGGCTTCGCCGGGCTGCTCGACCCCGAGCGCCTGGTCGGGAACCTGCACCGCGCCCGCGCGGAGCTGGACGGGCTGCCGCCGGGAGCGCGGATGGACGTGGCCGGCCCCTTCGGGGAGATGGTCGCGTACCACGGAGGACTGCCGGACTGCCACGCCTGAGGCGGCGTGCCGGATCCGGTGGGGAGGAGATGACGATGATCACCGATGCGCCGGAGCGTGAGCCCCTGACCCACGACTTCTGGGACATCCCCGTTCCCCTGCTGGCCGGAGAGGAGGACGACGCATCCGAGCCGCACATCTGGCGGGGCATCGACTGACGGACCGGTCGAGAACCGGGACGGAAGCGGTGCGTGCGCCGCACGGCACCACGGCGGTGGCCCCCCGAATCCCATCGGGGGGCCACCGCCGTGGTGCCGTGCGCCGTACCGCGCGGAGCGCGGACCGGGGCGCATCGGAGGGGGATCAGGGGGCGGGGAGCTCCACGGGGGTGTCGCGGTGGATGACCCGCGACCGCGTGAGCAGTTCGCCGTCGCGCCGCACCAGCACGTCGTCGACGGTGAAGGTCGGCTGGAAGGAGACCTTCCCCTCGCGGTCGGTCTGGGTGACGAGCGTGTAGTACGACACCCGCAGGGTGTCCTCGTCCCCGGGGTCGGTCTCGATCAGCAGGTGGTCGAACCAGTGCCGGACGGCGATGTCCCGGTAGCGCGGCAGGTTCGCCCGCATGCCCGCGACCATCCGCTCCCGGCCCTGCGCCCGCTCGCCGTTCGCGTGCACCACCACGCCGTCGTCGGTGAAGGTGTCCGCGAAACCCTCGATGTCCAGGGCGTCCACGCGGCGCATCTGCCGCGCGTAGAACGTCTGCACCTCCGCGTAGAGGTCCCCGGTGACCTTGCTCCTGGTTGCCTGGACCGCCTGAGACACGGCGACTCCCTTCGATGACGGCCTGCGCCGCCGAAGGCCGGCGGCGCGATCGCCACCACGCTGCCGCGCCCGGCTTCAGCACCGCTGGAGACCGGCTCGCACGGTCCGCGCGGGCCGGGCCGCGCGGACCGGACGGGTCACTCGTCGCGCACCACCACGGCGAGCTGCGCCCTGCCGCGGACGCCGAGCTTGCGGTAGATGCGGGTCAGCCGGGCCTCGACGGTCTTGACGCTGAGGAAGAGCCTGGCCGCCGCCTCCTGGTTGCTCGCCCCCCGCCCGACGAGCAGGGCGAGCCGCCGCTCCGCCTCGGTGAGCCGCTCGGTGGACTAGGCCGGCCCGCCGGGAAACGGGCCGGCACCGCCGCGCGACGGGGCGCCGCCGGCCGGCCGTGCCCAGGGCCGGGCCCCGGCCCGGTCGAACACCCCGGCCGCCTCGCGCAGTACGGCCTGCGCGGCCGCCCGGCGCCTGCGGCGGCGCTCGGTGCGCGCCAGCGCCAGCAGGGTGCGTCCGGCCTCGATGGGCAGCCCGTGCGCGGTGAAGCGGCCGGCGGTCTCCCGCGGCAGTTCCGCCCCCGCGTCCGGATCGCCGGTGGCCGCCAGGTACTGGCCGCGGACCCGGTCCAGCGCCGTCAGCACGGTGGTGCGGCCCAGCCGCCGTGCCACCGGGGTGACCTCCGCCAGCAGGTCGGCGGCCCTCTCCGGCTCCCCGCCGGCCACGTACGCCTCGGCCAGCTCCTCGTGCCAGCGCAGGACGGACGGGTCGGTGGCCAGGGCGGCGATCGGCAGGTCGCGGATGCCGCCGAGCGTCTCCAGGGCCAGGGCGGTCTCGCCCATGGCGAGCTGTACGCGCCCGAGCGCGTACAGGGAGCAGTGCACGAAGACCTGGTCGCCCTCCTCCTGGGAGGCGCGCAGGCTGCGGCGGGCGTAGTCGGCCGCGCGCCGGAAGCTGCCGCCGGCGGTCTCGGCCAGCGCCGCGCTGTACCACAGCGGTCCCGGGGAGAAGTCGGCCTCCAGCGCGATGGACACCGCGCGGCGGGCGTGGGCGAGGGCCGCGGCGCACTGCCCCTGGCGGGCCTCGACCTCGGCCAGCGAGCGCAGCGCCACCACCAGGTCCTCGGTGGTTCCCAGCCGTTCGAGTTCGGGCAGCAGGGCGAGCAGTCCTTCGCGCGCCTCGGTGAGCCGGTCGTCGAACAGGGCGTGGCGGCAGGCGAGCAGCCGCGGCCCGTTGCGCAGTGCGGGCGGGAGCCCCTCCCGCCACACGGTCAGGGCCTCCTCGGTGTGCGCCTCGGCCTCAAGCTCCCCCAGGGCGCGGCTGATGCGGGCGCGGGCGGTGGCCGCCAGTACGGCGGTCTCCCGGTCCCCGGCGGCCAGGGCCAGGCGGTACGCCTCCTCGGCGGTGGCGCGGGCCGCGACGCTGTCGCCGTCGGCCAGTTGCTGCTTCCACACCAGCCGGACCAGCACGGCGGCGCGCATGGACGGGTCGTCACCGGCGTCGGCCAGGGCGTGGGAGAAGGTCTCGTCCAGGTCGCCCAGACTCTGGAAGGCGGTGTCCAGGATGGCGAGCCGGGCGCTCAGCCGGGCGGCGGGCGGCACGTCGCGGGCGAGGATGGCGTCGGCGGCCCGTTTGGACAGATCCGGTCGGCCGGCGCGTAGCCGCTGCGGCCGCTCACCGCGATCGAGGAGGTGACACCGGTGCCGTTGTCGTCCGGGATGGAGACGTTGGCGCTGTTGGTGTAGGTGTCGCCGACCGGGTCCTCACCGCCGCCGCTGTCGCCGCCCGCGGCCGCGACGGTCGCGGCGGCGTCGGCCAGGCCGGCGCCGCAGCCGCCGCCGCAGGTGCCGGGCAGGGTGCGGGCGTTGGACCTGATCAGTCCCTCGATCTGGGACGGGGTCAGCGAGGAGTTCTCCGACTTCATCAGCGCGGCCAGGCCGGCGATGTGCGGGGCGGCCATGCTGGTGCCCTGGTAGTAGGCGTAGCTCTCGCCGGCGGGCCGGGTGGAGCCGGAGTCCACCGTGGAGAGGATGCCGTTGGTCCGGGTCGCGGTCTCACCGCCGGGGGCGGTGATGTCGACGACCGAGCCGTAGTTGGAGTAGGAGGCCCGGTTGCCCTCGCGGTCGCCGGCGGCGACGGTGATGACGTTGGAGCAGTTCGCCGGGACGAAGCCGGAGGCGTTGGTGTTGCTGTTGCCCGCCGCGACGACGACCGTGGTGCCGCGGCCCACCGCGCCGTTGATCGCGTTCTGGTAGGTGCTGGAGCAGGTGCCGCCACCGCCCAGGCTCATGTTGATCACGTCGGCCGGGGTGGGGTTGGACGGGACGCCGTAGACGGTGCCGCCGGAGGCCCAGGTGATGGCGTCGGCGATGTCGGCCGTGGTGCCGCCGCACTTGGCGAGCACGCGGACGGGCTGGATCTTCGCGCCGTGGGCGATGCCCGCGATGCCCTTGCCGTTGTTGGTCGACGCGGCGATGGTGCCCGCGACGTGGGTGCCGTGCCAGGAGGAGGCGCTGTCGTAGGTGGCGCCGCACTCGCCGGCGTAGAACCAGTCGCCCTCGTCGGCGGGGTCGCTGTCGCGGCCGTCGCCGTCCCGCGCGTTGGTGGAGTTGGAGACGAAGTCGTAGCCGGAGACGATGTTGGCGGCGAGGTCGGAGTGGGCGACGTAGCCGGTGTCCAGGACGGCGACGACCGTGCCCTGGCCGGTGGACCTGTCCCGGGCTCCGGGCACGCGCATGCCGGCGGTGGACTCGAAGAGGTCCCACTGGCTGCCGTACTGCGGGTCGTTGGGGGTCGCCATCGCGTACATACGCGTGTTGGGCTCGGCGTAGGCGACGTCCGGGTCGCTCTCGAAGGCCTTGACGATCTTGTTGATCTCGGCCTTCGAGGCCTTGCCCTCCACCTCGTACAGGGCCGCGCCCGTGGCCAGGCGGCGCTCGAACTTCAGCTTCTGCCCGGTCTTCCTGCCCTTGGCCCGGGCCTCGGCCCTCGCCTCGGAGTCGGACTCGGCCGCGCTCGGGGAGGCGTTCGCGGCCTTGGTCTCGGTGCGGTCGCGGTAGGCGACGATGACGCCGTCCGCGGGTGCGTCGGGGAGTCCGGCCCGCTGCTCGCCGGCCTTGGGGGCCTTCTCCCCCGCCTGCGGGGCCGCGGTCGCGACGGACGCGGTGGCGGCTCCCGTCATGAGGGTGGCGGTCGCCGCCAGCACTGATATCAGTCTTCGCCTTGGGGCCTTCACGGGGGGGGCCTTTCGAAGCTGCCCGGGCGTGCCGGGCGGTGGGGGTGCCTGGTGCGGGGGTCGCACCGGGGTTCCGGGCGGGGTGGGGCATGACGTCGGTTCCGCCCGGAACCCCGGTGCCGCCGACCATGGGAACGCCCCGGCGGGCCCCGATACGGGGAAAACCCTTGCGTCCCCTCCCCGGTCCGCGGCGGGCCGGCCCACAGCGCGGGGAACGGGGGGTGTACGTCCGGAAAAGCCTGGACGCAACCGTCGGGTCGCCTCCGTGACGGCCCGCCGGACATCCGGTGAATTCGCGCCGGCCGGCGCCCGGATACCGGACATCCGGCACTGACCCTTGACCCGATAGCGGACAGCCGCCGAAGGCGCGCCCGGCCGCCCCCGCACCGGCGGCGCACACCGTCCGGGCGGCAGACTCGTCCGGCCCCTGGCCGCGCCCGGACGGCGTATGCGGGTCGCAGGCCGCGCCACACCTCGTCCGCCTGCTCCGTACGGGTGAATACTCGACCGCCTTTCCGGGCCCGCGTCTTTGAGGATCGCCGGCACGCCCCGGTCCGTTCCCCGTGGTCAGCCGCCATCTCCCGCCTCATGCACGGAACACGGGACCCCGCAAAGCGGATCAAAAGCGCATATGCACATTCAGCAGTGCATTCGTAACGTCGTATGTGAAGCCGCCCACACCGGGCAGCGACATCCACCTGGCATCCCACCGAGGAGGACCCAGATGCTCACCCACACCACCGGAACCACCCTTGCCCCCGCCGCCCCGGCCGAGCGGGACATGGTCACCGACCTGATGACCACGCGCGAGGCCCCGGTCAGCGACGCGCCCGTGTGGGCGCCGGAGGCGATCGGCCTGCTGCTGCTCGCGCTCCTGCTCTCCCCCAGGGAGCCGCGGGAGAAGTGACGCGACCGCTCCACAGCGGGATGCGACAGGAAGCGGCATGATGCGACAGAACCAAACGGAATCGGCATAACATGACATACCGAACAAGAGAGGTAGGTCACTGATGCCGAATCCGGACACCCCATCGCGCACGGACTACACCGCGGCGGTGGAGAGTCTGGCCGACCGTGTCCTCGGTGCCCTGCGGGGCGCCGGGGATCCGGCGGTGGTGGCCTCCCAGGTGGACGAAGCCCCCGACCCCAAGGTCGCACTGGCTGCCGTACGGGTGCTGGGACCCGACGTGTTCGCCCCCGCGCTGCTGGCCGAAGCGCCCTTCGGGCCCGGCGACGCCCGGGCGGTGGCCGAGTCCCTGCGAATCTTTCCGCCCGCTCCGGACGCCGCGCCCGAGGCCGCGTGGCGCGACTGGACGACCGTGCGGCTCCTCGCGCGGTACGGCGGTGGCTCCCCCGGCGAAACCCTCACAGACACCCCGGCCGACACCCCCGAGGACACCCTGGGCGTACGCGAGCCGACGCCCCCAGGCGGCGCCGGCTCCCCCGGATCCTCCTGGCGCGAACTGTCCCTGAGCATGGCGCAGCTCTCCCCGCTCGCCCTGCCGAACGTCGACGGCCCCGTCCACGAGACCGCCCTGGACCGGCTGCGCGACCTGAGCCGGGGCGCCGCCCGCGCGATGCTCCGCCGCGACTACCCCACCGCGGCCCGCCTGGCGCGCTGGCTCGCCTGCGCACTGCACCGCGGCGCACGCCCGGACCTGGATACGGCCGCCCTGGTGCGGCACCTCGAACTGCACTGCGGGGGAGGCGGGCGCACCGCGCTGGACACCGCCGTCGCCCGCGGCCTGCTGGACCGTACGCAGCCGCAGAGGCCGGGAGGACCGACCGCATGAGCACGCCCCGCACCACCGCCGAGGCCCCCGCACCCGTGGGGCGGTCGGCGCACCGGGTGTCCACCCGCGCCCTCGGCTGGCTGCGCCGCCACTGCGAACTGGGCACCCTGCCGCCCGGCACCACCTCGGACATGGCCGACCCCGACAGCATCTACAAGCCGCTGGGCGAGACGGCCCTGGCCGCCTCCCTGGTGCTGCGCGAGGGGCTGGCCTCCGCGAGCGAGGAGCGCACCGCCCGCGAACTGCTCGACTTCGCCTGGTGGGAACTGCGCGGCGGCGACATGCTCTACGAGCGGCAGCTGCGCTACATGATGATGGTCGACCCGCTGGAGCTGTACGCGCACTTCGTCCGCGCCGGCTACCGCCACCGGCGCCTGGAGGCGCTGCTGGACCACCTCGGCGGCCTGGTCACCATGGACGCCGTCGAGCAGGTGCCCAACCGCCGCCTCGCCGTCGCCAACGCCGCCCGCCTGACGGGCCTGGCGCGCGAGACCGACTGGAAGCGGCTGACCGACGCCACCTGGCTCGGCAACACCCCCGAGCCGTGGGTGATCGACTGGATGACGGCCTACTGCGTGACGCACACCGTCTTCCACATCACCGACTGGGGCGCCCGCCCCGGCGACCTGCCGCCGCACCTGGAGGAGTACCTCCAACTGTGGCTGCCGGTGTGGCTGGACATCTGGCGGGAGGTCCAGGAGTGGGACCTCGTCACCGAGCTGCTGATCGTCGGAAGCTGCCTGCGCGAGCCGTACGCGGACCCCGCCCTGTGGGAGGAGCTGGCCTCGGTGCAGCACGAGGACGGGCTGATGCCCCGGGACGGCAAGGAGGTCGAGGGGGACGCCGCCCAGCGCTTCCGGGACCACCACCACCCCACAGTCGTCGCGGCCGTCGCCGGCACCCTGGCGCTCTCCCGCGCCGCGCGGCGGTGAGCCCGGTGTCCTCCGACACGGCCTCCCGCCCCGGCCCCGAACGGGAACCCGGCCCCGGCGCCTCCGCCGGCACCACCGGGCCGGACACCGCCACCGACAACACCGACACCACTGACAGCACCGACACCGAAGTCCCCACCTCCCGGCCCGAGTCCGCGCTCTCCCTCCCTCTGGAGACGGTCGCCGCCACCGCGCCCGGCCCCGCGGTGGCGGTCGTGGCGGTGCGGGTGGGCGAGTCCAGGACGCTGTGCCGGGGCGCGTCCGCCGCCACCCGATTCGAACTCGGCTCGGTGACCAAGACCTTCACCGCCCTGCTGCTGGCCGAGGCGGTGGCCCGGGGCGAGCTGGACCACGACGACCCGATCGCCGAACGCCTCCCCGCGGCCGCCGTGCCCGAGGGCTACGGCGACCGGATCACCCTCGCCCATCTGGCCTCGCACACCGCCGGGCTGCCCGTGCTGCCGCCGGGGCTGCTGGCACGGGCCGTGCCCCGCTTCTACACCAACCCCTACGAGGGCTTCACCCCCGACCACCTGCTGCACGCCCTCTCCCAGACCCGGGTGCGCCACCCTCCCGGACAGCGGGTGCGCTACTCCAACTTCGGCGTCGGGGTGCTGGGCCGGCTGCTGTCGGACGCGGCCGGCGCCCCGTACGGCGAGGCGCTCGCCACCCGGATCCTCACGCCGCTGGGCCTGGCCGACAGCACCTGCGACCCCGAACTGCCCCAGGCCACCGGCCACTGGCACGGCCGCCCCCGCCCGCCCTGGCGCATCCCGGGACTGCCGGGTGCGGGCGCGCTGCGCTCCAGCGCCCGCGACCTCCAGCGCTACCTGGAGGTCCTGCTCTCCCCGCCGCCGGAGGCGGACGAGACCCTGTGCACCGCCCTCCACGACGTCACCCGCCCCCGGGCGACCGCGCCCGGCGGCGACCGGATGTGCCTGGCCTGGAAGGCGCGCACCCACACCGCCCGCGACGGCGGCGAATTCGACCTGCTGTTCCACTCCGGCGGCACCCGCGGCTTCACGTCCTTCGCCGGCTTCTGCCCGGCCGCCCGCGTCGGCCTGGCGGCGGTGACCAACAGCTCCCCCACCCTGCGCGGCACCTTCATCCGCACCGCCTACCGCACCCTGCGCGACCTCGCGGCCGAGATCCCCGCACGCCGCACCCGATCCACCGCTCAGTACCCGGCCGGGCGCACCAGCCCCGACTCGTAGGCGAAGACCGCTGCCTGGGTCCGGTCGCGCAGGCCCAGCTTGAGCAGGATCCGTCCGACGTGGGTCTTCACCGTCTGCTCCGCCACCACCAGGCGTTCGGCTATCTCCGCGTTGGACAGACCCTGTGCGATCAGTGACAGCACCTCGGTCTCGCGCCCGGTCAGATCGCCGACGCGTTCCCTCAGCGGGGAGCGGGGCGCACCGCTCACCCGGGAGAACTCGGTGATCAGCCGCCTGGTGACGTTCGGGGCGAGCAGCGTGTCCCCGGCCGCCACCACCCTCACCGCGTGGGCGAGTTCATCGGCCGAGGCGTCCTTGAGCAGGAACCCGGAGGCGCCCGCGCGCAGCGCCTCGTACACGTACTCGTCGAGGTCGAAGGTGGTCAGCACCAGGACCCTGGGGGCGTCCTCGCCGGACCCGGTGATGCGGCGGGTCGCCCCGATGCCGTCGAGCCCGGGCATCCGGATGTCCATCAGCACGACGTCCGGGACGAGTTCGGCGGTCCTGGCCACGGCGTCGAGGCCGTCGACGGCCTGGCCGACGACCTCGATGCCGGGCTCGGCGCCCAGCAGCACCGTGAAGCCCTGGCGGACCATCATCTGGTCGTCGGCGATCAGTACGCGGATGTCCGTCACGGTCCGTCCTTCACAGGTCCGTCCTTCACCGGATCCGCCGGCAGGATCGCGGTCACTTCCCAGCCGCCGTCCGGAGTAGGTCCGGCGGCCAGTTCGCCGCCCAGCATGGCGGCGCGCTCGCGCATGCCCGGCAGCCCGTGCCCCTCGCCCCGGCCGGACGGAGCGGGAGCAGGGGCCCAGGAAGAGCACCCCGGCCTGCAAGGCGAGCACGGCCGCCGTCCAGGGAAGCCGCTGCCCGGCGGCGGCAAAGGGGAGCCACGGCTCGGCGGCCATCCGGGCGCTCGCGTACCACGCGACCAGGACCAGGGCGGCCGTGGACGCCCACCAGGCGGGGATCGGGCGGAACATCGCGCCGACGAGCGCCGCCGACTGGACACCGGCGAGCAGCAGGCCGGCCGGGGCGGCCATCCGGTAGGTGTGGAGGTACTCGTTCGCGTTGACGACGAGCAGGGCCGTGCCGCACTGGGCCAGGCCGAAGCAGACGGCGGCCAGCGTGGGCGGCGCGAGGTTGGACACCCCGGCCCCGGGCACCCCGACCATGGCCGCCGGGTAGCCCGCCCACAGCACGAGCCCGGCGGTCGCGGCGCCACCGCCCAGCAGCAGCCCCCAGCAGGCCCGGCGTCCCGGCCGGACACCGCGGGCCCAGGCCGCGCCCAGGCAGTACGGCACCAGCCAGCCGGCCGCGACGTTGACCGAGCCGAGCCAGGAGGGCCCGGCATCCAGCCCGAACCGCGCCAGATCGACGCAGAGCACCACGGCCGGCGGCCACACCGGGCCCAGCCGGGCAACCAGTGGGGTCGCCGCCGTCAGCGCGGCGAAGACCAGCGGGAACCACAGCGGCGACCACACCAGGGCGCACAGGGTGCGGACGGTCCCCGCGCCCGCCCCGGCCACGAGCATCCCCCCGCCGCCACGGCCCACAGCGCGAGCATGGCGGCCACCGGCCCGAACAGCCGGGCCAGCCGGGCCCCCAGCCACCGCCCGTACGGGACCCCGCGGGCGCGGGCGGACGCGTGACTCCCGGCCGCCACCATCCCGCCCACCAGGAAGAAGACCGCCAGCGTCTGGAACACCCAGGAGGACGGGGCGAGGTGGGGCATGTGCCGCAGCGGGCTGTCCCCGCGCAACCGACCGCTGTCGGCGACCAGGGCGGTCACCAGCCAGTGGCCGAGCACCACCCCGAGGACGGCGGCGGCCCGCAGCGCGTCGACGGCGCGGTCGCGGCCGGGCGGGGTGGCCGCTTCGATCCTCCACACGAGGTCACGCATGGCCGGCCCCCTCGTCCGGGAGCCGCCCGGCCGCGATCCGGGCGATGTTCCCCAGCGCCCGCGAACCGGGCGCGAGGTAGTCGCTGTGGCCGCCGGCGCCCGCGTCGAAGACCCGGGCGCCGAACTCCGGCGAGACCGGATCGGCCCCCAGCCCGAGCGTCACCCCGGGCAGCTCCAGCCGTACGTTCGGCACCCGGGCGATCCAGTCGCCGCCCGCCCGGCCTCCCGTATGCCCGCGCGGTTGGCGGCGTACCGCCCGGCCGGCGCGCCGGGGGACGCGGACAGCGGCCCGAGCTCCACCGGTACGGGCGCGGGCACCTGCGACGGCCGCGCCGCGCCCGCCACCGGGAAGGCCACCGAGGCGGCCACCAGCGCGCTGAGCAGGGCGCGGCGCAGACGTCCGCGTCTTCCGCGTGGACGGACCCCCATGGTGAGCGCTCCCCTCGGCATCGGACACCTGTCGTGCCCCCGGTCCGAAAGCTACGGAGCGCACCCCTCACCCGGCGTCCCCCCTCAGAGCCCACCTCCCGCGTAGCTCCCGGGTACTACGGGTACGGCCCGGACACCACCCGGGCCCGCGCAACCGCTGTGCAGGCCGCGGCCACGAGGTGTCGGCGCGATCAGGTGTCGAGGTGGTCGGTGAAGATCCCGACGAGGATCCGGCCGCCCAGCCGCTGCTCGGGCAGGGTGAAGTGCACGCGGTTCCGGTGCCGTTCCTTCTTCGCGTGCCACTCGCAGTCGTAGGTCTCTCCTTCGTGCTCGACCTTCCGCTGCCGCATGATCCTCGGTTTCCCGCGCGTGTTGGGGCTCTCCGGGGAGAGGTCCAGGCCGAACCGTCCGAGTTCTGCCTGCACGGCCTGCGGTTGTCCCGAATGCGCTGCCAGCGCTCCGGCGAAGTGGTCGTTGAGCACCCCGAGGACGTCCACCACCCACTCCCGCATCTCGCGGTATGTCCCGTCGAACTTACGGAAGGTCAGCCCCGGGGCGAACTCCAACTCCGGGAAGGCCTCGCGCGCTCGGTCGAAGAAACCGCTCTCGGGCACGTCCTCCCGGCGGAACGTCCCACGCCAGAAGTGCGTGATGTCCGGCGCGCCGGACAGGAAGAAGACCTCGGCACCGCCTTCTTCGCAGGTGACCGCCAGCCAGCCGCTGCGGTCCGCCGCGGGTAACACCAGACAGGCGGTCGCATGTCCGGCCCTCGCCCGGTGCATCGCGTAGCCGACACTCCAGGCCGCTTCCAGCTCCGAGCCGGCCACCTCCACCCGGTCCGGCAGCCGTGCCGCACCGGAGTCCCAGGTAGAGCAGCGGTCCATGAGCAGCGCCAGCCTCCGCCGGACATCGGGGGAGACCGTGTACGGCCCCTCGCGCTCGTAGAGGAACCGCCACATCTCGTGGCCGTCGGCACACTCGGTCTCGCCCCACCAGGGCGAGGCTCCCACCGGGCACCGCCTCAGCACCTCGTCGAGCATGTCGTTGAAGGCGTCCAGGTGGCCGGTCAGCTCGTCGTCCGCGAGCCCCCGGAAGTCGAAGCCCGCCTCGTCCACCACGAACCGGTACCGCTCACCGTCCGCTGCGCCGGGCACGTGCCAGCCTCCCCAGGTCGTACTCGATCTGGTCGAAGAACCCCCTCGGCCATTCGGAGAGCTCGCCCCGCTCGTTCAGTCCGATGGGCATGGGTTCGGCTCCCTCGTCGCCGAAGTAGTGGATCACCGCGTCGTCCGCCGCCAGGACGCCTTCCTCGGCGACCGCCAGCCGCGCCCCGTTCAGCACGTGGTCGCTGTGCGTCTCGACCAGCACCTGGGCTCCACTGCCCGCCACCCGGGCCAGGAAGCGGCCCAGCTTCGACTGACCGCCGGGGTGCAGATGCGCTTCCGGGTTCTCCACGATCATCACGTCGCCCGGCCGCGTCAGCAGTCCCGCGACGATGACGGGGAGGGCGTAGGAGAAGCCGAAGCCCATGTTCGCCGGGCGGATCGGCTCGCTCAGGCCGTAGGCGCCGGTCTCGTGGAAGCGGATCGTGCTCGCGGTGATGCCCGCCGGCCACTGGGCGGTGATCCGGATGCTCCGGATGATCTCGGATGCCCAGCTCTCCACCTGGGTGCGCAGGGTCGTCACACCGTGCGTCCTCGGTGTGTCCGGATACAGGAGAGGCTCACGCACCTGCCTGCTCTCGTACAGGGCGAGCACCTGCGCGGTGTACTCCCCCCGCACTCCCACGCCGATGCGGTCCAGCCGTTCGGCCGACACGTCGAGCCGGTCGCGGGGCCCCAGCCTCTCGGCGTTCAGGTAGGTGAAGCCGCACCCCTGCCTCGTCAGCTCCGGTAACGGCTCGCCCGTGCTCCCCTCCCCCACCCGCAGGTGCAGTGCCCTGTCGTCGGGGACCTCCAGCCGGTAGGTCCTGGGCTCGGAGGCATGGCTGCCGGCCAGCTCGATCTCGATCTCGGAGCCGAAGGCGTCCCGGTGCCGGACCTCCTCCGCCTCCCCGAGCGCGAGCCCGTACGGCCCGTTGAGTTCGACCACCTCGCCCGCGCGCCTGTGCGCGCACTGGCGGGCCAGCAGCAGCGCCTGGACGGCCGTGCTCTTGCCCGTACCGTTCAGCCCGGTCAGGACGGTGAGCCGCCGCATGTCGAAGGAGGCGTCGAGGAAGCGCTTGAAGTTCCTCACCCGCAGAGAGGTGATCACCTTCCGGCCTCCGCGGCTTCCTCGGTAGCGGCGAACCTGTAGCGCACCCGTGCCGGGTCGCCCGTGGACGCCGTGATCGACTCCAGGTAGCGGTAGTCGTCGGTCATCAGCTTGCGGGCCGCCTTGACGATGGCGGCCTTGCGGCGTTTCAGGTCCGCCGCTTCCCGACCGAGAAGGGCGATCGACCAGGACTCGAACAGGGCCCGGTTGATCGGGTTGTGCCGATCGGACCCGTGCGGCCACTTGCGGAAGGAATGCTCGCCGAACACCAGATAGGCGTTGGACATGGCCTTGCGGAAGTCCTCCACCAGAGCCGCCGCCCTCTCGCCGGAGACCTCACCGGGATCGTCGAGCATCGCGGTGGTGCGCTGGAGAAAGGCTTCCATCGAAAGGTGACGGGAGTATCCCTCGACCCCCATCAGCCGGAAACCGGCGAATCGGAGCGCCATCTCCCGGTCGTTCATACGGACATGCCCGCTCATCCTGGGAGCGGCCGCGTCGAACTCCGGAAGGAGTGTCATCTCCTTCAGGATGTTCCGGCTGCGGTCCTTGCTCATGCAGTGCCGGATTTCCTGGGCGTTGAGCGGGGTACCGCCGGTGTTGATGCGCTTGAAGATGTCGTACATCACGTCGGGCGGCGTGGTGGGGTCGATGACGTGCACCGTGATCTGGGCGTTGTTGATGCGCCGCCGCCACGGCGCGGGCAGATCCTCGAAACGCTTCCCTTCCAGACCCAGGTATTCCAGATCCTTCAGCGCGAAGCCCCGGTCCGTGCCGCCCCGGACGAAGTCGTTGATGGTGGAGAGCCGTTGCAGGCCGTCGACCACACGCATGTCGCCGTCGCTGTCCTCGGCGAAGTAGAAGGCCGGGAGCGGGATCTGAAGGAGGACCGACTCGATCAGCCGCGACTTCTGCCGGGGCTTCCACACCTTCCCGCGCTGGAAGTCGGGAGCGAGTTCCAGCGACCCCTCCTCGATCATGTCGAGCACGTTCCGCAGGGAGAACTGCTTGGTGTTGACCCTGATCTGCTCCGGGTTCCACGGCTTGGCGATGTCGGCGGGGGTTTCCTCCGCGTCGGCGTCCGCCTCGGTCTCCACCTCGATTCCGGTTCCCTCGTCGAGGAAGAGGTCCTCCAGAATCCTTGGCGTCTCTCGGGTACCCGGCGTAGTCATGTCTCGATCGTAGCCACGATCGCCGGGTCGGCTCAGGGCCTTGGACAGCACAGCTCGAACCAGACGGTCTTGCCGATCCCGCAGGAGCGCGGGTACGCGCCCCAGGCGTCGGAGAGCGCCGCGACCAGGGCCAGGCCCCGGCCCGACTCGTCCTCCGGCGGCGTGCCGCGCGGACGCGGCACGCCGTCGCCCGCGTCGCAGACCTCCACCCGCAGCCCCCGGTCGCCGAGCACGCAGCGCAGGGCGATCTCCCGGCCGGGCGGGGTGCGGGCGTGGCGGCAGGCGTTGGCCACCAGCTCGCTCAGCAGCAGTACGGCCGTCTCCGCCGTCGCGTCCGGCACCTTCCAGGCGCTCAGCCCGTCCCGCAGCAGGGCCCGCGCGCGTCCCGCGCTGCGCGGGTGGTTCGGCAGGCGCCATTCCGCCCGCTCCGGCAGGTGTCCGGCGGAGAGCGGAGTCTCGGGTGTTTCGGGTGCGTCGGATCGGTGTGCGGTCATCGTGCCCCCGTACGGGTCACCTTCTGGAGATGGGCGAGTTGCGCAATGCCTCCGTCCAGGTGCTCCCCGTCGAGCGCGGGGTGTCCGGCGGACTCAGCGGGCCCATGGTGCTGCTGGAAACGGCCGAACACGAGTACTACGCCTATGCGGAGGGGCAGGAGACAGGTGCGCTCCACTCCGACCCGGAGAAGATCAGCGTGCTCACCCAGCGCCATGGAATGATCCGCATGCAGGCTCTCAGTACCGAGGAATCGGCGCGCTTCATCAGGAAGGTGGCGGAGGAGCTATGAGGGACGGCCTGGTCTGGTTCAAGTCCAGCCACAGCGACTCGGAAGGCGGCGAATGCGTCGAGGTGGCCGCGTGCGCCGACGCCGTGCACGTGCGCGACTCCAAAGCGGCGGACGGGCCGCAGCTCGTCCTCCCGCCCGCCGCCTGGGCCGACTTCGTCGCGTACACCGCCCGCGCGTGACACCGTCCCGGCCGCCGGATGAGCCCGGCGGCCGGGCGATCAGCCGAGGTCGGCGAGCTTGCGTCGCAGCACCGTCCGTTCGCGTTCGTTGCCGCACAGCCTCACCGCGCGCTCCAGTTCGGTGCGCGCCTCGTCGGTGCGGCCCAGGCGGGCGAGGAATTCCCCGCGGACGTTCGGCAGCAGATGGGAGCCGGACAGCGCCTTGGCGCCGGCCAGTCCGTCCACGATGGCCAGGGCCGCCGCCGGTCCCCGCGCCATGCAGACCGCCACCGCCCGGTTGAGGTCGACCACCGGTGAGGGCGCGAGCCGGCCGAGCGCCTCGTAGAGGAGCACGATCCTCTCCCAGTCCGTCGCCTCGACCGAGGGGGCGGCGGCGTGGCACTCGGCGATCGCCGCCTGCAGGCCGTAGGCGCCCAGGCCCCGGCCGGTCCACTCCGCGCGGGCCAGGGCGGCCCGTCCCCGGCGGATCGCGGCCCGGTCCCAGCGGCGGCGGTCCTGGTGCTCCAGCAGCACCGGTTCGCCGTCCGGCCCGGTACGGGCGGGGAAGCGCGCCGCGGTCAGCTCCAGCAGCGCCAGCAGGCCGTGGACCTCGCCCTCGTCCGGCATCAGCCGGCTCAGCACCCGCGCCAGGCGTTGTGCCTCGCTCGCGAGGTCGAGCCGGATCAGGTCCCTGCCCGAGCCGGCCGAGGACCCCTCGGTGAAGACCAGGTAGACGACGCTGAGCACCGAGCCGAGCCGTTCGGCCCGCTCGGCGGCCGTCGGCGTCCCGAACGGCACCCGGGCCGCCTTCAGGGTCTTCTTCGCCCGGGTGATCCTGGCCTGCACGGTGGCGGTCGGCACCAGGAAGGCCCTGGCGATCTCGTCGCTCGTCAGGCCGCCGACCACCCGCAGGGTGAGCGCCACCCGCCCCTCGCGCGGCAGCACGGGATGGCAGGCGAGGAACATCAGCGCGAGGGTGTCGTCGTCGATGCGGTCCGGGTCCCACAGCACGTCACCGTCCTCCCGGGCCGGGTCGGGGGGCGCACCCACCGGGGCGCCCCCTGCGACGATGCCGCCCTCGCCCAGGCCGTGGGCGGCGTACCGCTCGTCGAGGGCGGAGCGCCGGCGGAACGCGTCGATCACGCGGCGCCTTCCGGCGGTGAGCAGCCACCCCGCCGGGTCGCGGGGCGCGCCCTCGCGCGGCCAGTTCACCAGCGCCTCGGCCAGTGCCTCCTGGGCGCAGTCCTCGGCCAGCGCGAAGTCGCCGGTGTACCGCGCGAGCGCGCCGGTGATCCGCGCGGACTCGATCCGCCAGACGGCGGCGACGGCCTCACGGCCGGTGGGGTCGGCCATCTTCCGCAGCCCCCCTCAGAGCTGGCCGGTGGCCTCGCGCCACGCCCGCTCCTTCTGGATCCACTCGTTGTCCTGGGGGAACTCGTCGATCGTGGTGACCCGGCGGATCTCGGTCTTCAGACCCGGGCCGCTGAACGGCGCCCGCCTGGCCCACTCGACGGCCTCCTCCTTGGAGGACACGTTGAGGATGTAGAAGCCCCCGAACAGCTCCTTGGTCTCACCGTAGGGGCCGTCGGTGACCACGGGCGGCTCCGAGGAGTGGTCGACGACCACGCCCTCGGCGGCGTCGTCGAGCCCTTCCGCGGCGACCAGCACACCGGCCCGGATCAGCTCGTCGTTGTACCTGCCGATGGTCTCGAGCATCTCGCCGAAGTCGACGTCCGCCATCCCCGCGAGAGCCTCGTCGGTGGCGCGCATGATCAGCATGTACTTCATGGTTCTGTCTCCCTGGCGGTTCCGGGCCTCTCTGGGACCCTCTCACCCATAGGTCGAACGGGAACGGCGCGGATCAACACGGCCGCCGAATTTTTTCCGGAAGGAGGCTCCGGCGGCGTACGACACGTCCCGCGCACCGCTCCCCAGCGCAGCCCGCAGGCGGGACCGCACCCGCTCGTCGGGCAGCGCCCGGCCGTACAGCTCCAGCGAGGCCGAACGCAGCCGCGCCAGATGCGGGTCGAGCCCCCGGACCCGGCCGTCGCGCACCTGCACGGCGGTGAAGTGGGCGTGGCCCGCGAAGGCGAGCGGCGCCGGCTCTCCGGCGGTGGCCGTACGGCCGTCGCGGTGGACGACGCAAGGGGTCGATGAGGTCATGTCCGTCGCTCCGAAGCTCGGATCCCGGGAGTTCGGGATTTCAGGGGTTTCAGGGGTTTCAGGAAGAGGGGCGGCGGGCGCGGAATGCCCGCTCGCGGGGCGACGTCAGGGCCTCACACCGGTGTGAAGGTCAGCTTCCGGGAGGGATACGGCACATGCTGATCGGGGAGCTGTCCCGGCGCACGGGGGTCAGCACGCGGCTGCTGCGGTACTACGGGGAGCAGGGGCCGCTCACCTCCGAGCGCGGCCCGAACGGCTACCGCACCTACGGCGAGGACGCGGCGCTCACCGTGCGGCGGATCCGCGCCCTGCCGGCCCCGGGCCTGATCACCGAGGTGATCCGCTCGGTGCTGCCGTGCGCCCGGGGATCGGAGCCGGGCTTCGGCTGGTGCGCGGATCTGTGGGGCGCGCTGGAGCGGGAGTCGGCGGCGTCGGACGAGCGCATCGGCGAACTGACGTGCGGCCGCGACACACTCGCCGCCCACCTCGCGCGCCCCTGAAGCCCCGGGGCGCCGCCCTGGCACGGGTCACCGCCTGTACCGGACGCGGAAAAGTCCACGGACTCATGGCCGTGGCCCCGGGTATGCTGCCTCGTCCTACGGAGCCAGGGGGGATCACCGTGAGCAGCAGCAATCCGCCGTTTCCCGACCGGATCGAGCTCACCGGGGAGGGGCTCGTCCTGCGCGACTGGACTGAGGCGGACGTGGCCGCGATGCCGGATCTGTTCGACCACCCCGACATCGCGTACTGGACGCCGATCGTCTCGCCCTTCGACGAGGCGGCCGCCCGCGCGCGGCTCGACCGGGCCCGGCGGCTGCGGGCGGACGGCACGGCCATCCTGCTCGCGATCACCACCGACGGCCGCGCGCCGCTCGGCGAGGCGATGCTGCGGCGTGCCCCCGAGGGTACGGAGCTCGGCTACGCGACGGAGCTCGGCTACGCGGTCGGCCCGG
Organism: Streptomyces verrucosisporus; assembly: GCF_017114865.1. Taxonomy (GTDB): domain Bacteria; phylum Actinomycetota; class Actinomycetes; order Streptomycetales; family Streptomycetaceae; genus Streptomyces; species Streptomyces fenghuangensis. The sequence goes on from NZ_JADEYH010000019.1 coordinate 108,355, forward strand.
CGCACCGGGGACGGGGGCTGGCCGTACGGGCGGTGCGGGTGATGGCCGCGTACGCCTTCGAGCAGTTGGGCGCGGAGCAGGTGATCCTGGAGCTGGAGGCGGAGAACGCCGCCAGCGTCGCCGTGGCCGCCAGGGCGGGCTTCAGTCTGCTCGACGTGCCGCTGATCGAGGGGGAGGAGAAGGGACGGCCCTACGTCCTCCAGACCTGGGGCCTGCGGCCGGCGCCGTGAGGCCACCTGGGCGGGGATGAACGCGTCGGCCGCACGACGGGCCGGTGCTCAGGGGCGTGGAGCCTCGGTTACCGGGCCCACGTGGGCCGTGATCCGGGCGATGGTGCGGGCGTTGTCCTCGTGCAGGTGCCCGTGCATGCCGAACTCCCGCGCGGCCTCGACGTTCTCCGGGAGGTCGTCGACGAAGAGGCAGTCCTGCGGGCGCGCGCCCATGGCGGCGCACACCGCCTCGTAGGCGCGGGGGCCGGGCTTGAGGACGCCGATCCCGTGGGAGTGGACGATCCGCTCGACCAGTGCGCCGAAGCCGTACGCCGCCTCCTCCCGTTCGCGCGCTCCGGCGAAGCTGTTGCTGAGGATTCCGAGCCCGAGCCCCGGCCCGCAGCGCTTCCGCAGTCCGCGTACGCAGGCGATCAGCTCCTCGTTGGCCGTGCCCAGGTACTCGGCCCACAGGTCGGTCATGAAGGCGTCCACCGCCGCCTCGTCCAGGGCGATTTCGGCCGAGCCCCGGGCCCGCACCCCGGGCTCGTCGAGCTCTCCGGCCCTTCCGGCCCGCCAGACCTCCCCCAGGCGCCGGTTCACGGTGCCGGGCGACAGGCCGAGCCGTTGCTCCCAGGACCGCTGCCAGCCCGTCCTCGGGGTGATCTCCAGTACGCCGCCTATGTCGAGGATGACGCAGCGCGAATCCATGGGGCCTCCCTCTCCGTTCCGGTGCGCCGCCCGCTTCGGAGGGCCGGGATTCCGGCCCGGAGCTCGGGTGCCGGGGGTCGGGATCCGGGATTCGAGCGCCTTCTCCAAGGAATGGGTGGGAGGTCTCCTCCCACCCTCCCACCCTGCGGTTCTCCACTCTCAGCGACCGGGTCGCCACACACCGCGTCGGCGGTGTAGCGCCGACGTGCGCCCGTACGCCCCTCCGATGGCCGCTCCCGGCTACGGAAAGCGCTCCGCGCCCGGACAACTCCCCCGTAAGCGCGGCGACTTCGAACATCTGCCGCCCCGTGAGGCCTCGGTGGCCGCCCATATCGACCGACTGCCGGACGGCGCGGCGATCGACACCAAGACCCTCGCCCGCGAACTGCCCGCCTACGGGCAGCAGGCGGTGCGGTCCGCGCTGAACGCGCTGTCGCGGGCCGGGCATCTGCGGTGGGTGCGCGAGACCGTGGGCGAGGGCCGCACCCAGTGGGTGTACCGCACGTACTTCTCGCGGACGGCGCGGGACGACGCCTGGTGGGGGGCGTTCCTGCGGGAGGGCACGCCGCCCGGTGAGGCCCCGCCGGTTACAGAACGGGAGCCGGAGGCGGTCGAGGAGACCGGGGCCGTACGGCCGTCCCGGCGGGCGGAGGCTTACGAGGTGCTGGCCGCGCTCGGGCGGGCCGATCCGCGTATGACGCTCTCGGCCGCCGAGTGCGAAGCCCTGACCGGTCCGGCCGCCGCCTGGCTGGAGCGCGGGGCGAGCCCGGGGCAGCTCGTGCTGGCGCTGACGTCCGGGCTGCCGGAGACGGTGCACTGCCCGGGGGGCGCTGGCCCGGCGTCGGCTGGCCGACCGGCTGCCGCCCGCGTCCGCACCCGCACCCGTCCCCGCGCAGGGAACGGCGCCGCGCCGGATGATGGAGTGCACCGGGTGCGGGCGTCCCGGCCGTCCCGAGGCGCTGCCCGGCGGGCTGTGCCGAGGCTGCCGGGGGCTGCCGGAACCGGCGCCGGCCGGGCCGCCGGCCGCCGAGGTGCGCGCCCGGGTCGAGCGGCTGCGGGCGGGCCTGCGCGCCCCGGCCGCACGGGACAGGGGCGCGCGGGACCGGGACACACGGGACCGGGGCCCGGTCCGGTCTTCGGCTGAGCGGCCGGACGACCGCCCAGCCGATCGACCGGTCGCCCGCTCAGCCGCCCAGGCTGAGCGGGATCTCCTCGGCGCGCAGCTCCGCGACGGCCGGGCCGTACATCCGGGACTTGATGGTGCCCAGGGTGGGGCTCGCCTTGGCGGTCAGGGAGGCGGCGATCTCGATCGCGGTGGACCGGACGGCGTCCTCCTCCACCGCGCGGTCGACGATCCCGGCGGCCAGCGCGTCCTGCCCGCCGTAGCGGCGGGCGGTGGTCATGGACTCGTGGGCCGTCTGCGGGGTCAGCCGGGCCTGTATGAGGGCGGACATGCCGGGGGTGAAGGGGATGTGGATGTCGGCCTCGGGCAGGCACCAGAAGCCCCGGTCGGCGCGCATCACGCGGAAGTCGTGGGCCAGGGAGAGCATCGCACCGGCGGCGAAGGTGTGGCCCTGGAGGGCGGCCACGGTGATCAGCGGCAGGGTCAGCACCCGGGCGAAGAGGTCCTGGACGCTGGCGGCGTACTCGGCGGCCTTGCCGGTGTTGGCCAGCAGCCATTCGAGGTCGAGGCCGTTGGAGAAGAACTTGCCGGTCGCCGCGGTGACCAGGGCGCGCGGCCCCTCGGCCTTCTCCACCTCGTCGAGCAGGGCGCCTACGGAGGCGAGCCAGTCGGGGTGGAAGCGGTTCTCGCCGTCTCCGAGGTCGAGGACGAAGACGTCGCCTTGGCGGTCGAGCGCGGGCATGGCTGCTCCTTCGGGCGGGAGTGGAACCGGCCGCGTCCTCTCGTGGTCTTCCCGAACGAGAACCTACTGACCGGTAACGGCGATGGCCGCATGCTACCCAGCCGCTCCCCCGGCCACATCCCCGGCACCGGATCGCCGGATCTCACTCATCGGACAAAAGGGTCTTAGCATATGCCCTGTGGGGTGTCGCAGGAGAGGAAACATGTGCTCTCCCCCGGCGGGCGTCCGGGCCGGGTAGCGTGCCCGGTCCACAGCGACGAGGAGGCTTGATGGAGCAGGGCCAGGGGGCACAGTGGCACAGGCGGCGGTCCCGTGCCGACCCGCCCGCCGCCCCGCGGGCCGACCCCGGCCGGGAGGCCGAGGCCGCCGAGTTCACCGAGCAGATCCGGTCGCTGACCCGCGCCCAGCAGCGGCTGCAGAGCCTGCTCGACGCCGTGCTGGCCATCAGCAGCGAGCTGGAGCTGCCCGTGGTGCTGCGCCGTATCGTCACCACGGCGATGGAGCTGGTCGACGCCCGCTACGGCGCGCTCGGCGTACTGGACGACAGCGGCGAGAAACTGGAGCAGTTCATCCCCGTCGGGCTGAGCGACGAGGAGGAGGCCGCCCTCGCCGGTGTGGAGCTCCCCCGGGGCCACGGCCTGCTCGGACACCTGATCCACAACCCCGAACCACTGCGGGTCGAGCACATCGGAGCCCACCCCAACTCCTCGGGCTTCCCGCCCGGGCACCCGCCGATGCGCACCCTGCTCGGCGTGGCGATCGGCGTGCGGGGCGAGATCTACGGCGACCTGTACCTGACCGACCGGCGCGACGGCCTACCCTTCGACGCCCAGGACGAGAACATCGTCGTCGCGCTGGCGGGGGCGGCGGGCGTGGCGATCGAGAACGCCCGCCTGTTCGAGCAGGTCCGCTCCGGCGCCGAGAACTTCCAGCGCCTGCTGCTGCCCCGGCTCCCCGACCTCCACCCGTTCAGCGGATCGGCCGTCTACCGGCCCGCGACGGCCCCCGGGCAGCTCGGCGGCGACTGGTACGACGTCATCCTGCTGCCCGACCAGTCCTGCGCGGCCGTCATCGGGGACGTCGTCGGGCACGACCTGAAGGCCGCGGCCTCCATGGCCCAGACCCGCAACATGCTCCGCGCGCTGCTGTACGACCGGCGCACCCCGCCGAGCCTGGTCCTCTCCCAGCTCGACCGCACCCTCCACGCGATCACCGAGAGCTCCGTCACCACCGCCTGCCTGGCCCGCATCGAGCCGGAGGGGGACGGCTGGTGCCTGCACTGGAGCAGCGCGGGCCATCTGCCTCCGCTGGTGATCACACCGGGCCGCGAGACGGTCTATCTGCACGCCGACCCCGGCGTGCCGCTCGGGGTGGACATCCGGCAGCCCCGCCCCGACCACACCCACCCGCTGCCGGACGGAAGCACGGTGGTCCTCTTCACGGACGGGCTGGTGGAGCACCCGAGCCGTCCCCTGGACGTGTGCATGGACGAGCTCGCCGAGGTGGCCGCCGCCCACGCCGGCGAGCCGCCGGACAAGCTGTGCCAGATCCTTGCCGACAACCACACCAGCGACGGCCACGACGACCTGGCCGTCCTCGTCCTGCGCACTCCCGGCCCGCAGGCCTGATCCCCGCCGCTGCCTTCGCACCGGATAGGTTGACCCTGCTGATCATGCGCCCGGCCGCGGCGGACGCGGGGACGGGTGCGTCCGGATGGGGGGGAGACCGTGATCGAGACCGCCGTGAGCGTGTTCCAGCTGCTGTTCGGCCTGCTGTTCCTGGGGGTGGGATGGGACGGCCTGCGCAGACCGGGCGAAGCCTCCCCGTCGGCACGGGGCCGTCCGGAATGGGTGGTGCGGTGCCGTGCCGGAGGCTTCGCACTGATGGGGCTGGGCCTGGCCGTGGAAGCCGGGCTGGAGCTGCTGGGGCGTCCGGAGGTTCCGGCGGTGGATGCCGTGCGCGCGGCCGGCGCGGTCCTCGTGATCTGTTCCCTCGCGGCGTCGGGCGTGCTGTGGATGCGGGAGCGCGCCGGCGGCCGGCCGCGATCGGAAGGCGGTTCGCCGTAGAGGACGGCGGGCGGCCCAGACCCATGAGGGCCGGACCGCCCGCCGCCCGTGCGGCGAAGGGCTTCGGATCAGCCGAAGTCCACGTCGCCGCAGATGTAGTAGACCTGGTCGGCGTGCGAGGCCTTCCAGATCGTGTAGACGATGTGGTGCCCGCTGCGGCCGGGGGCGCTGACGTCCACCCTGATGTCCGAGGCGGGGGCGTACCTGCCGGTCGTCTCGATCAGCTCCAGGTCACCCCAGCCCAGCCGCTCGGTGGTGGGGTCGAAGCCCTGGCGGGTGACGTAGATCTGCAGGTAGTCGGCGCCGTGCCGGGCCTGGTCGCGCAGGTGCACGGTGAAGTCGCGGCCGACGCTCGCCTTCTTCCACTGGCCGGGGACGTCCATCGCGCGGTAGCGGCCGTCGCTGGTGTGCCCGGCGCTGCACAGCTGGCCGTCGGGGACGAACGCCCGGTGGTTGCCGCCGACGTTGTCGCGGTAGAGGCCGTTCCAGTTCCACATGGCGTTGGTGTCGGTCTGCCACGCCTGCCAGCACATCGGGTCTTCCTGCTGCATGGCCGGGTTCTGGAAGTCGCTGCCCCAGCGCAGCCAGCAGCCGTAGTTGCGGGAGGCGGGGTCGATGACCGAGCCGTGGGCGGAGGCCGTTCCGGCCCACGGGAGCATTCCGAGCAGCACGGCGGCCAGCACGGCGAGGAGGCGGGCCGTCCAGCGGCCACCCAAGACGCGCTCATGACAATTCATCACGGACACTTCGCTTTCACACTGTGAGGGGATGTGGGGGCACGGCATGGGAGCGCTCCCATGCCGTCATTCGTGCGTTCCCCCACGGCAACCGGACCGAAACACATTCGACAGTAATTCGACAGAAATCCACTTCCGGACCGCCGGACGCGGCCACTCGCGCCGTGGCATCGTCGGCGCCGTGGCATCGTCGGCGCCGTGCCCTTCGACCACAACGACCACTACCACCGGCTGCTGCTGCGGCAGGTGCCGCCCGGCTGCCGTACCGCCCTCGACGTCGGCTGCGGGACCGGACGCTTCGCACGGCTGCTCGCGGAGCGGGGGGTCGAGGCGGACGGGATCGACGCGTCGGCCGAGATGACCGGGGCCGCCCGGGCGGCATCGGCCGGCCTGCCGCCGCAGCACCGGCCGGACTTCCGCCACATGGACGCCACCCGCGCCGAACTGCCGCCCGAACACTACGACTTCGTCTCCTGTCTGGCCGCCCTCCATCACATGCCGTTCGGCACCGTCGCCGCGCTGCGGGACGCGCTGGCGCCAGGCGGCGTCCTGGCCGTGCTGGGCTGCTACCGGGAGGCTTCCCCGGCCGACCGGGCCTGGAGCCTGGCCGCCGTACCCGTCAACGCGGCCGCCCGGATCGCGGTCGCCGTACGGGAGGCGGCCCTCCCGCGCGGCGGCCGCGACACCGGCCCCCCGTCCGCCGGAGCACCGGTGAGGCGGCCGGAGGCGACGCTGGAGGAGATACGGCGGGAGGCGGCCGTACTGCTGCCCGGCTCGACCCTGCGCAGGCTGCTGTTCTGGCGGTACCTGCTGGTCTTCCGCAAGCCCGGCGCTGACGGCTGACCCGCCCGGCCGGCGCCCCGGCCCGCGCGGGCGCACCCGCCCCGGGGCGACCGTCGTGATCGCGTACCTGGCCACCCCGGCCGTCACGAACGGGTCCCGTGCGGCGATCTCCTCCACCGCGGCCCGGTCGACGCCGCGCGCCGGTATCGCGCCCCCGTGCCCGGCGGGCACCGTCCGACCGGACAGCAGGAGGACGCCCTCCCGGTGGTGGCGCTCCGGGAAGTCCACATGGGCGGCGACATGCTGCTCCGCCCGCTTGGGCGCGCCCGTGTCGTGTACCCCGGCACCGGCGGATGCGGCATCCGTTCCCCCACCCGCGCGGACCGACGTGTCCGGCCGGCCGCCCCTGCGGCGGCCGGCCGGTCCGCCGTCCTAAGAGTCGCCGGAAGCGCCCCCTTGCCTCCCCCCGTACAGCCGGTCGAGGCCGACGAGCAGCACCTCACCGTCCGCCTCCGCCGCGCGCAGGGCGGGGGTGAAGCCCGCGCCGGAGTAGCAGGCGGGGCGGGTGCGCGCGGTGTCCTCACCGTGGGCTGCGAGATGGGCGATCAGCCGGCGCAGCCGCTCCAGGTGGGTCACGTCCAGCACCTCGTCCCAGCGGGCCAGCCCGACCGACAGCAGCGCGCCGGGGCGCTCCCCGGCCGGCCCCCGCACCACCACCTCGGCGGCGGGCACGGCGTCCGGCGGCGGGTGGGCCGGGGATCCGTGCAGCGCCGTGGCGGGCGCCTCGCCGAAGACCCCGGGGCCGGCGTACCGCACCGCCCAGTCCCGGCACACCTGGGCGAAGTGCGGCGCCGCCACCCGTGTCCCGAATGCGGGGCGCACCCGGCGCCACAGCGCGGCGGGGTCCTCCCGCTCCGCCGACGGGCGCCGCGGCCGGACGACCGCGTACTCGAAGGCGAGCAGCGGCTCGGCGATCCGCAGCCGGGTGACGTTCGGGCGCAGTGCGTCCGGGTCGGCGCCCAGCAGACCGCTCTCGTGCAGCATCTCCAGGCAGTGGGAGACGTCGGGCAACTGGACGTCCAGGTACTCGGCGATCTCACCGGGCGTGGAGTGTCCCGAGGCGACGGCCGCGAGCGCGGACTGGCACCGGGCACGGTCGAGGTGGTCGGTCTCCTCCAGCAGCAGCAGCCGCGCCTCGCGGTACAGGGGCGTGCCCGGGTCCAGGGCCGTCCGGCACACCCAGTCGTCGAACCCGTCCGGCCCGCCGGGGGTATCGCCGCGGACGTGGTCGTACCGGTAGGCGGGGGTTCCACCCACCACGGCGTGCACCAGGAACGCCAGGCGGGGGTCGTCCAGGCCCCACATGCGCGCGGCCTGCCGGAAGTCCGGCGGGCGCACCTCCATCTCCAGGTCCGCCAGCCCGTGCAGTGGTGAGGGGCCGCTGAACAGCCTGCGCATCACCGGCAGGTCGCTGCCGCACAGCAGCAGCCGGGGCCGGGCCCCGCCGTCCTCCCCACCCGCCCCGGCCGCCGCGCTCCGGCGGCGCAGGGCGGAGCAGATCACGGACGGCAGCGACGGGCTCTGCCGCACCAGGCGGGGGAACTCGTCGACCACGACCGGCAGCGGCCGGCCCTCCCCCAGGCCCAGCAGGGCGTCCACGGCCGCCTCCCAGTCGCGCGGGCGGTCTCGCACGGGCGCGCCCGCGAACTCGGCGAACTCGGCGATCCGCTCGCCCAGCATGCGCAGGGACTCCGACCGCACCGCCTCCTGCGCGCCGAACCAGAAGCCGCCGGCGGCCTCGGTGAGCGCCCGCAGCAGATGCGTCTTGCCCTGCCGCAGGCGTCCCGAGACGACACCGAGGCCGGGGCCTGGGCGGGGGTCGGAGGCGAAGGCGGTGAGCGCCTCCCACTCGGCGTCGCGGCCGAGGACCGTATCCGGCTTGGCGTACCGGAGGGCGTCGGTGCGGGACACGGGCCGCTCCCATCGGTCGATGGCGCTCCTCCCTCCCATTACACCTCCGGCCGCCGGCCGCCGCGACGCGCGTACGTCCGCCCGCGGGGCGAGGATGGGGACGACGGGGCCGGACTGGCACCGGGAAGCCGGGGCAGGGAGCCGAGGAGGGCGGATCCATGGCGCGACCGGAGGACTCCGCGCGGCACGGCGAACCGCGCGGCGGGCACCGCTCCGTTCCGCACACCGCCGACCTGCGGGTGGAGGCGTGGGCCCCGACCCGCGAGGAGTGCCTGGCGCACGCGGTGCGCGGCGTCTGCGAGTCGTTCGTGGACCTGTCGGGGGCCGTCGGCCGGCGCCGCAGGGACGTCGAGGTGCGGGCGGAGACGGACGAGGACCTGCTGGTGGCCCTGCTGGACGAGGTGGTGTACCGGCTCGACGCCGACGGCGAGGTGCCGGTGGACGCGGAACCGGCCGCCGTGCCCGGCGGGATGCGGGCCGTACCGCACATGGCCGACGTCGGCACGCTCGCCGGGACGGGCGCGGCGCCCAAGGCCGTCACGCTGCATGGGCTGAGCTTCGGCCGCGGCGGGCACGGCTGGGAGTGCTCGGTGACGCTCGACGTCTGAGCGGACCGCCAGGCGGGGCGGGGCTCCGGGCGGGGCGGGTGGTCCGGGCCGGGCGGGGCCGGTGCTCCGAGCGGGTGACCGCAGGAGCCCGCCGCAATACCATGGACCCAGGACAGGGACGAAGCGGTCATACCCGCCCACCGGTTCCGTACGGCGTCCCGCGGCGCCCGCACGGCGCCACGACCTCTTTCTCCGAGGGGGAAGATCCATGTCCGCCACGCACGCGGCCGAATTCGAGCACGTCATCCACACCGCGAACATCTGGCTGAAGGCGGTTTCCGAAGCCCTGGGAACCCGGGACCGGCACCTGGCCAACCGCGTCCTGCGCACCTGGCTGCACACCCTCCGCGACCGGCTCACCGTCGACGCCGCCGCCCACTTCGCCGCCCAGCTCCCCGAACTGCTGCGCGGCGTCTACTACGACGGCTGGGTCCCGAGCTCCGCGCCGGTCAAGTACGACCGCGAGGCCTATGTGAACCGCTTCGCCCAGGAGGCCCTGGTGAGCACCGAAGCCGTCCCCCGGATCGTCCCGGCGGTCACCGAGGCCGTGCGCGGCCACCTGTCGCCCGGCCAGCTGGAGCGCGCGCTCGACCAGCTCCCGCACGACGTCCGCGCCGTCCTCGAACCCGCGCCGGTCCCGGCCCCCGCCGGCTGAACGCACGCCGGTGCGCGCCAGCGCGGGGCCCGGCCACCGGAACGAGCCCGGAGGGGACCGTGGACATCACCCTGACCGAGGAGAGCCCGTTCCGCTTCCGCATCGAGCGGCGGGGCGCGATGCGCGTGCCGGGCACCGTGTTCGCCACGCGCGACCTGCTGCCCGAGGCGGCGGGCGACCAGGCGCTGGAGCAGGTGGCCAACGTGGCCACCCTCCCCGGCATCGTCCGCGCCTCCTTCGCCATGCCCGACGTCCACTGGGGATACGGCTTCCCGATCGGCGGGGTGGCCGCCACCGACATCGACGACGCCGGCGTGGTCTCGCCCGGCGGCGTGGGCTTCGACATCTCCTGCGGGGTGCGCCTGCTGGCCGCCGGCATCGACCGCGAAGGACTGGAGCCCCGCCTGCGGGAACTGATGGACATCCTCGGCGACACCGTCCCGCGCGGCACCGGACCCGGCGGGCTGTGGAGCCTCTCCGGGCGCCCGCAGATGGACGAACTGCTGGCCCGGGGCGCCCGGTACGCCGTCGAGCGGGGCCACGGCGTACCGCGCGACCTGGCCTTCTGCGAGGACTACGGCGCCCTGGAGGACGCCGACCCGTCCCAGGTGGGGGCGCGGGCCGTGGAGCGCGGCCTCCGGCAGGTCGGCAGCCTGGGCTCGGGCAACCACTTCCTGGAGGTGCAGGCCGTGGAGCGGGTCCACGACGAGAAGGCCGCCGCCGCCTTCGGACTGCGCCCCGGCGGGGTGTGCGTGATGATCCACTGCGGCTCCCGGGGCCTGGGCCACCAGGTGTGCACCGACCACGTCCGCGTCATGGACCGCTCGCTGCGCCGCTTCGGCATCTCCCTGCCGGACCGGCAGCTCGCCTGCGCTCCGGTCGTCTCCCCCGAGGGGCGGGCGTACCTGGGGGCCATGGCCGCCGCCGCCAACTACGGGCGCGCCAACCGCCAGCTGCTCACCGAGGCCGTGCGCCGCGCCTTCACCTCGGCGGCGGGGGTGGAGGTGGACCTGGTCTACGACGTCTCCCACAACATGGCGAAGACCGAGACCCACGAGGTGGACGGCGAACCGCGCCGCCTGTGCGTCCACCGCAAGGGCGCCACCCGCGCCCTGCCGCCCGGCCACCCGGACCTGCCCGGGGAGCTCTCCGGTGCCGGGCAGCCGGTGCTGATCCCCGGCACCATGGGCACCGCCTCCTACGTCCTGGTCGGCGAGAGGGGCAACGACGCCTTCCACTCCACCTGCCACGGCGCCGGCCGGGTCTGGAGCCGCCACCAGGCGCTGCGCCGGGTCCGCGGCGAGGAACTGCGCGGCCGTCTGGAGGCCGGCGGTGTCACCGTCCGCCCGTCCTCCTGGCGCGGCCTGGCCGAGGAGACCCCGGAGGCCTACAAGGACGTCGACGCCGTCGCCGCCGCCACCGAGGGCGCGGGCCTGGCCCACCTGGTCGCCCGCCTGGTACCGCTGGGCGTCGTCAAGGGCTGAGGGGGACGCCCGGCTCCGGGGCCGCCCGGCCGGTGGGGCATGGACCGGTGAGCGGTGACGACCTGGGCCGGTGGGCGCCCGGCCGCCCGAAGGAGATCGCCGGGGTGTTCGCGGGACCGGAGAGCTTGGTGGCACGGCCGAAAACGAGGATCCCCATGGCCACGCCCGGTTCCACGTGGTCCCATGGTGTCGACAAGCCTCCCGGGATCCCGGTGCCCGGGCGGCGTGGTGGAACAGCGGCCGGATCGGTGAGGGGTCAGAGAACCACTCCGTCCCGCACAGCGGTGAGCGGAAGGTCCCGTCGAGGGAGGTGTATCCAGCCCTCGACCCCGGCCATGGACTGCTCCTCCTCGGTGGCCGGCACATGGGTCATCCCACACGCTGCGGCCCGCGCGACGACCGCCGAGATCAGGGCGTCCAGATCATGGTCACTGGCCACACACCGGCCACGAACCCGGTCGGACAGGTCCAGGCCCAGGCCGGCCTCAAGACCGGCAAGAATCCGGGCCCGCGCGGCCGTGGCACCCTTGCCCTTGTAGGTCCCCTCCGGAGTGAGTCCCCACTGGATCAGCGCGAACGCCGGGTAGACCTCGACGACCGGGCCCGAACCGTCACGCGGTATCGCCGGACCGCCCTCGGCCAGCCGAGCCAGCAGACCGGCCGCACGGATGGCGACGACACCGAGCTTGTCGGCCGACACCGACAGCGGACGCCGTTTGCCTGCCCCGGTGCGCTTCCATGCCACGTCATCGGTCAGCCGATGAGTAAAGGTGTTGCCGAGTCCGGGACGACCGTCGGCGCACGTCGCGTGGTCGGCGAGCGCCGGCAGCTCGGCGCCGGCCCGGTGCGCGACGAGCAGGGAGATGAAGGCAACCGGCCAGCCCAGGGGCGAGTCCAGTCCCGTCTTGTCCGCGGACCGCATCGCTTCCAACAGATCGTCGTCGAGCTTCGCGGGAAGCAGTTCGACCACAGGCCGCCGACCCCACATCACGCGGCACATGCCCGTGGTCCCGGTGCGCCCGGCCAGATCGACCCCCACCGTCACCATGGCGTCACCCTCCACT